>JACPWS010000001.1 GCA_016196925.1 Burkholderiales bacterium
AATGGTGATGCCAGGCGACAACGTCTCGATCACCGTCAAGCTGATCAACCCGATCGCGATGGAAGAAGGTCTGCGCTTCGCTATCCGTGAAGGCGGCCGTACTGTCGGCGCCGGTGTGGTTGCCAAGATCATCGAGTAATTAAGTAATAAAGAATCAAGTGCGGCGACTCGTTCCGGGTCGCCGTGACAATTCGAGTAGTTTCAAAGGCGTAGGGGTGTAGCTCAATTGGCAGAGCGTCGGTCTCCAAAACCGAAGGTTGGGGGTTCGATTCCCTCCGCCCCTGCCACCATCAAGGCCGCAGGGCACCGAAAGTAACAAGTATGTCTAATCATCCAGTTCAAACAGTCAGTACTTCCAATGACAAATACAAGGTCATGCTGGCGGTAGCGGCTGTGGTTGCCGGAGTTGCTGCTTTTTATATTCTCGTTGGTCAATCTACGATGATTCGCGCTGCCGCTTTGCTGGCTGGTCTGGCCGTGGCGGTGGTGCTGATCGCGACTTCGGATATGGGTCGCGATTTTGTTGCGTTTGCTAAAGAATCTGTACGTGAAGCCAAGAAAGTTGTCTGGCCTACCCGCAAGGAAGCCGGTCAGATTACTGCAGTCGTGTTCGGCTTCGTGCTGATCATGGCGATATTTCTCTGGGGGACTGACAAGTTTCTGGAATTCATGTTGTATGACGTAATCCTTGGATGGAAAAAATAATGAGCGAGAACATTCAGGAAAACGAACAAGGTGCAGCGCCTACGGTGTCTGTGCCTAAAAGCGCTAAAAGATGGTATGCCGTGCATGCGTATTCCGGCATGGAAAAAAGTGTGCAGCGCGCCTTGACTGAGCGCATAGAGCGCGCAGAGATGCAGGATAAGTTCGGCCAGATTCTGGTTCCTACCGAAGAAGTGATCGAGGTAAAGAACGGCAAGAAGGCTGTCACCGAGCGTCGTCTGTTTCCTAGCTATGTATTCGTCGAAATGGAAATGACCGACGATACCTGGCACCTGGTGAAAAACACCAGTAAGGTTACCGGCTTTATCGGTGGTAAATCGAATAAGCCATCGCCGATTCCTCAGCACGAAGTCGACAAGATTTTGCAGCAAATGCAAGAAGGCGTCGAGAAGCCAAGGCCGAAAGTGTTGTATGAGGTTGGCGAGGTGGTTCGCATTAAAGATGGTCCGTTCACCGATTTCAACGGCAACGTAGAAGAAGTGAATTACGAGAAGTCCAAAGTGCGCGTCACTGTGACCATTTTTGGTCGTGCGACTCCAGTTGAACTGGAATTTGCACAGGTCGAAAAGGTTTAGAAATACGCGCCGCTCGGTGCGCGATAAAAGCAATTTTATCGAAACTGAGGCTAGCAAGAAGAGGAGCCCATTAATGTGTATGCATTAGTGGGCGCTATTACTCAATTTATGAAGGAGCCATCATGGCAAAGAAAATTATCGGTTTTATCAAGCTGCAAGTGCCAGCTGGTAAAGCAAATCCATCCCCACCGATTGGCCCGGCTCTGGGTCAGCGCGGTCTGAACATCATGGAATTCTGCAAGGCGTTTAACGCGCAGACTCAAGGTGTTGAGCCAGGCATGCCTATCCCTGTCGTGATCACTGCGTTTGCGGACAAGTCTTTCACTTTCGTGATGAAGACGCCTCCTGCAACTTACATGATCAAGAAAGCAGCCGGCATCACTAAAGGTTCCGCCAAGCCGCATACAGACAAAGTTGGCAAAATCACCCGTAAGCAAGCCGAAGAGATCGCAACCGTTAAACGCGCCGATCTGACAGCCGCCGATATGGACGCCGCAGTGCGTACTATCGCCGGTTCCGCCCGTTCCATGGGCATCACGGTGGAGGGTCTGTAATGGCTAAGTTATCCAAAAAAGCAAAATTGCTGGCATCTAAAGTCGATCGTCTGAAGGTTTATTCTTTCGACAATGCGATTGCCTTGATCAAAGAATGCGCAACCGCAAAATTCAACGAATCCATCGACGTTTCTGTACAACTCGGTGTCGATCCTAAGAAATCCGACCAGGTTGTCCGTGGTTCCGTCGTGTTGCCAGCCGGCACAGGCAAGACCGTACGCGTGGCCGTATTTGCTCAAGGCGCGAAAGCCGAAGAAGCAAAAGCAGCCGGCGCCGATATCGTCGGTATGGAAGATCTGGCCGAGCGCGTCAAAGCTGGCGACATGCCATTCGACATCGTCATCGCTTCGCCTGACACTATGCGTATCGTCGGTACTCTGGGCCAGATCCTGGGCCCACGTGGCCTGATGCCAAACCCTAAAGTCGGCACTGTGACTCCTGACGTAGCGAATGCAGTTAAAAATGCAAAAGCCGGTCAGGTTCAATACCGTACCGACAAGGCTGGTATCATCCACTCGACTATCGGCCGCAAGTCTTTCGGCGATGCAGAGTTGAAATCCAACCTGGTTGCTTTGATCGATGCATTGAACAAGGCTAAGCCAGCATCCAGCAAAGGCGTGTATCTGCGTAAAGTATCGATCTCATCCACTATGGGTGCAGGCGTACGCGTAGACCACGGCAACCTGGCTGCGTAAGAATTAAGTCCCTGTGTCTATGACCAGGGCGCATCTTTGGGCTGAATGATGCATTCCGTATCATTCAGAGTGTCAAAGACCGTTGGGCCTAGCGCTTAATAACGCGAAGTTAAACTTCTGGAGAGCAATCGACGGAACCCAACGCAGATGGTGTACCCGAACAAGTTTTGTAGTGCTCCTGGTTCGCCAGTTGAACTCCTAACTTCGGACGCCGTGTTCGAAACGATATGAGGGAAGCGCATCATCCCGATGTGGTGACTGAATATCATTAATGGAGGTTGACCGTGAGTCTCAATCTGAATGACAAAAAGGCCGTCGTCGCTGAAGTCTCTGCAGTTGTAGCAAATGCACAGACTATCGTCGTGGCTGAATATCGTGGCATCCAGGTCGGTCATTTGACGCAATTGCGTGCTAACGCACGTGCTCAGGGCGTATACATGCGCGTGTTGAAAAATACACTCGCACGCCGCGCCGTTGAGGGAACTGCCTTTGCCAGCCTCGCTTCTGAAATGACCGGTCCGTTGATCTATGCGATCTCGGAAGATGCTGTTGCAGCGGCTAAAGTCGTTCAAGACTTTGCCAAAACCAACGACAAGCTGGTTGTTAAAGCAGGTAACTATGCAGGCAAATCGCTGGATAAAGCTGGCGTTGTGGCATTGGCAAGCATTCCTAGCCGTGAAGTACTGTTGGCGCAAGTTCTGGGTATGATGCAGGCTCCTGTATCCGCCTTTGCCCGCGCTCTGGCAGCTCTGGCAGCGAAGAAAGAATCCGATACACCTGCAGCACCGGCAGCGGAAGTTGCTGAAGCCGCAGCTGAGTAAGATTTTTTCGTCAAATACCGTATCAATGTAATTTAATAATTGGAGTTTCAAATGGCAATTAGCAAAGACGATATCCTGGAAGCCGTAGGCGCGATGTCCGTAATGGACCTGAACGACCTGGTTAAGGCATTCGAAGAAAAATTCGGCGTTTCCGCTGCTGCAATGTCCGCCGGCCCAGCCGCTGGTGCTGCTGCTGCTGTAGTTGAAGAACAAACAGAATTCAACGTAATTCTGGCTGAAGTCGGCGCGAACAAAGTTGGCGTCATTAAAGCAGTTCGCGAAATCACCGGCCTGGGCTTGAAAGAAGCTAAAGACCTGGTTGATGGCGCACCTAAAGCAGTTAAGGAAGCCGTTTCGAAAGCTGACGCTGACGCTGCCAAGAAGAAATTGGAAGAAGCCGGCGCGAAAGTCGACGTTAAGTAATATCGCAGTATCAGGCAAATCTCTGGATTTGCCCAAGTCAAAGACAGGAATCCTCTCGCAAGAGAGGGTTCCTCTTTGGCTTCTTTGTCGTTCAGGGTTGTTTAGTCGTTTATTAAGACCGAGGGCTGAGACTTGAGGTTTTTTGTCGCCGAGTTGCTGAAATTTAGCGTCAGGAATCCTGAATTCTCCATCCTTCCTTGTCACTCACGGAGTGTCCATGCACTACTCATTTACTGAGAAGAAGCGTATTCGTAAATCTTTTGCGAAACGCGCCAACGTCCACAACGTTCCGTTCCTGCTGGCGACTCAAATCGAGTCGTACCAGAGTTTCTTGCAAGAAGACAGAGTAGCGTCTACGCGCAAAAATGAGGGCTTGCAGTCTGCCTTCACCTCGATTTTCCCGATTGTTTCGCATAACGGGTTCGCACGCCTTGAATTTTTGTCTTATGTTTTAGGCGATCCGGCTTTTGACGTCAAGGAATGTCAACTGCGTGGATTGACTTACGCATCTCCGCTGCGCGCCAAGGTGCGTCTGGTGATATTGGATAAAGAATCGCCGACCAAGCCTGTCGTCAAAGAAATGAAAGAGCAGGAAGTCTACATGGGCGAATTGCCTTTGATGACGACTACCGGTTCTTTCGTGATCAACGGTACCGAGCGCGTTATCGTGTCCCAGTTGCACCGTTCGCCAGGCGTGTTCTTCGAGCACGACCGCGGCAAGACACATTCTTCCGGCAAGTTGCTGTTCTCGGCCCGCATCATTCCTTACCGCGGCTCCTGGCTCGATTTCGAATTCGACCCTAAGGACATCCTGTTCTTCCGTATCGACCGCCGTCGCAAGATGCCGGTCACGATCTTGTTGCGTGCTATCGGCATGAACAATGAGCAGATCCTGGCGAACTTCTTCGTCTTCGATAATTTCAACCTGCATGCCGACGGCGCGGAAATGGAATTTGTGGCCGAGCGTCTGCGCGGTGAAGTTGCGCGTTTCGATATCGCCGACAAGTCCGGCAAGATCATCGTGGCCAAGGACAAGCGTATCAACGCCAAGCATGTGCGCGAGATCGAAGCCGGCGGCATCAAGCATATCTCGGTACCGGAAGATTATCTGCTCGGCCGCGTGCTGGCCAAGAACATCATCGATGCCGATACCGGCGAAGTGATCGCCAACGCCAACGACGAGCTGACTGAAGAGTTGCTCGGTCGCTTGCGCGACGCCAAAGTTGCCGACATCCAGACTCTGTACACCAACGATCTGGATCAGGGTTCGTATATCTCCCAGACCTTGCGCACTGACGACACCGCCGACCAGATGGCCGCACGCGTGGCGATCTATCGCATGATGCGCCCTGGCGAACCGCCGACAGAAGACTCCGTGGAAGCCCTGTTCAACGGCTTGTTCTACAGCGAGGATCGTTACGATCTGTCCGCTGTCGGCCGCATGAAGTTCAACCGCCGTATCGGCCGCGATGAACTGACCGGCGCCATGACCTTGTCGAATGAAGACGTGCTGGCCGTGATCAAGATCCTGGTCGAGTTGCGCAATGGCCGCGGCGAAGTCGACGATATCGATCACCTCGGTAACCGTCGCGTCCGTTGCGTCGGCGAACTGGCTGAGAACCAGTTCCGTGCCGGTCTGGTGCGCGTCGAGCGCGCCGTCAAAGAGCGTCTGGGCCAGGCGGAAGCCGATAACCTGATGCCGCACGATCTGATCAACTCCAAGCCTATCTCGGCCGCGATCCGCGAGTTCTTCGGTTCTTCGCAATTGTCGCAGTTTATGGACCAGACCAACCCGCTGTCCGAGATCACGCACAAGCGCCGTATCTCCGCGCTGGGACCCGGCGGTCTGACCCGCGAGCGCGCCGGTTTCGAGGTGCGCGACGTGCATCCTACCCACTACGGCCGCGTGTGCCCGATCGAGACGCCTGAAGGCCCGAACATCGGTCTGATCAACTCGCTGGCGCTGTACGCCCGCCTGAACGAATACGGCTTTCTGGAAACACCGTATCGCAAGGTGGTCGACAGCAAGATCACGAACCAGATCGATTATCTGTCCGCGATCGAAGAAGGCCGCTACATCATCGCTCAGGCGAATGCCACGATCGATAAAGGCGGCAAGCTGATCGACGAACTGGTTTCCGCACGTGAAGCCGGTGAAACCATCCTGGTCTCGCCGGAACGCATCCAGTACATGGACGTCGCGACCGGTCAGGTGGTTTCCGTTGCGGCTTCGCTGATTCCTTTCCTCGAGCACGACGATGCGAACCGTGCCTTGATGGGCGCCAACATGCAAAGGCAGGCAGTGCCTTGCTTGCGTCCTGAGAAGGCTTTCGTCGGTACCGGTATCGAACGCACGGTGGCGGTCGACTCCGGCACGACGGTGCAAGCGCTGCGTGGCGGTAAAGTCGATTACATCGATGCCGGCCGTATCGTGATTCGCGTCAACGACGCTGAAGCGCAAGCCGGTGAAGTCGGTGTGGATATCTACAACCTGATCAAGTACACCCGTTCCAACCAGAACACCAACATCAACCAGCGTCCTATCGTCAAGGTCGGCGACATCGTTGCCAAGGGCGACGTGCTGGCCGACGGCGCCTCGACCGATATGGGCGAGCTGGCCCTGGGTCAGAACATGCTGGTCGCGTTCATGCCGTGGAACGGCTATAACTTCGAAGATTCGATCCTGATCTCGGAAAAAGTCGTGGCGGACGACCGCTACACTTCGATTCATATCGAAGAATTGTCGGTCGTGGCGCGCGACACCAAGCTCGGTGCCGAAGAAATCACGCGCGATATCTCGAATCTGGCTGAGAACCAACTGGCGCGTCTGGATGAATCCGGTATCGTGTACATCGGCGCCGAAGTGACTGCCGGCGATACCCTGGTCGGTAAAGTGACGCCTAAAGGCGAAACCCAGCTGACTCCGGAAGAAAAACTGCTGCGCGCGATTTTCGGTGAAAAAGCTTCCGACGTGAAAGACACTTCGCTGCGCGTGCCATCCGGCATGGTCGGCACGGTGATCGACGTGCAAGTGTTTACCCGCGAAGGCATACAGCGCGACAAACGTGCGCAACAGATTATCGACGATGAACTGAAGCGCTATCGTCTCGATCTGAACGATCAGCTGCGTATCGTGGAAGGCGACGCGTTCGAACGTCTGGAGCGTATGCTGGCCGGCAAGGTCGCCGACGGCGGTCCTGCCAAGCTGGCCAAGGGCACCAAACTGAGCAAGGAATATCTGGCCAGCATCGACAAATATCACTGGTTCGACATCCGTCTGGCAGAAGACGATGCGGCGAATGCGCTGGTGGCGATCAAGGATTCCATCGCTGAAAAACGCCACCAGTTCGACCTGGCGTTTGAAGAGAAGCGCACCAAGCTGACCCAGGGCGACGAATTGCCGCCGGGCGTACAGAAGATGGTCAAGGTGTATCTGGCGGTGAAACGTCGTCTGCAGCCAGGCGACAAGATGGCCGGTCGTCACGGTAACAAGGGTGTGGTTTCCCGCATCGTGCCTATCGAAGACATGCCTTACATGGCCGACGGTACGCCAGCCGACATCGTGCTGAACCCGCTCGGCGTTCCGTCCCGGATGAACGTCGGTCAGGTGTTGGAAGTGCATCTGGGCTGGGCCGCGAAAGGCCTGGGTCTGCGCATAGGCGAAATGCTGAAAGCCAAGGCCAAGGTCGAAGAACTGCGCGGCTTCCTGAAGCAGATTTACAACGAATCGGGCAAACAGGAAGATCTGGACAGCTTCAGCGATGCTGAAATTCTGGAACTGACCAGCAATCTGAAAAACGGCGTGCCGTTTGCGACACCGGTGTTCGACGGTGCGCACGAAAGCGAAATCCGCCGCATGCTGGATCTGGCCTTCCCTGACCATATTGCACAGCAATTGGGTATGACGCCATCCAAGAACCAGGTAACGCTGTATGACGGTCGCACCGGTGAAGCGTTCGAACGTAAGGTAACCCTCGGTTACATGCACGTTCTGAAGCTGCACCATCTGGTCGACGACAAGATGCATGCGCGTTCCACCGGTCCTTACTCGCTGGTGACGCAGCAACCACTGGGCGGTAAAGCGCAGTTCGGTGGCCAGCGTTTCGGCGAGATGGAGGTGTGGGCACTGGAAGCGTACGGCGCGTCTTACGTCTTGCAAGAGATGTTGACCGTCAAGTCCGACGACGTGAATGGCCGTACCAAAGTGTACGAAAATCTGGTCAAGGGCGACCACGTGATCGACGCCGGCATGCCGGAATCGTTCAACGTGCTGGTCAAGGAAATTCGTTCTCTCGGTATCGACATCGATCTGGAACGCGACTGAGCGTAGTTTAGTCATTTAGTAGTAAAGCCTTCGCCCGAATGCGTTTCGGGCGAAGGCCCTTCAGCTAGCCGGAAGTTTGGAAGAGGATTTTCGTTCCCGGTATCCGCGGCACCCGTGTTGAAAGACCGGGCTCTCCCGCTGATGCGAACAGGGTCAGACGAACAGACTCATCCCTTGCAGCACTATTCAGCCAACTAGCGTTTTCTGACGCTTTACTGGAGTGATACACATGAAAGCCCTGCTCGATTTATTCAAGCAAGTTCAACCGAACGAACAATTCGACGCGATCAAGATTGGTCTGGCGTCCCCGGAAAAAATTCGTTCCTGGTCCTACGGCGAAGTCAAGAAGCCGGAAACCATCAACTACCGTACCTTCAAGCCTGAGCGCGACGGCCTGTTCTGCGCCAAGATTTTCGGTCCTATCAAGGATTACGAATGCCTGTGCGGCAAGTACAAGCGCCTCAAGCACCGCGGCGTCATCTGCGAAAAATGCGGCGTCGAAGTCACCCTGGCCAAAGTGCGTCGCGAGCGCATGGGCCACATCGAGTTGGCTTCTCCTACTGCGCACATCTGGTTCCTGAAATCGCTGCCATCCCGTCTGGGCATGGTGCTGGACATGACCCTGCGCGATATCGAACGCGTTCTGTATTTTGAAGCCTACGTCGTGACCGACCCCGGCATGACTCCGCTGAAAAAATGCCAGATCATGTCGGAAGACGACTACGCCGCCAAATACGAAGAATACGGCGATGAATTCACCGCCTTCATGGGTGCCGAAGGTATCCGCGAATTGCTGCGCGCTATCGACATCGACCGCGACGCGGAAACCCTGCGCACCGAACTGAAAGAATCGAAGTCCGAAGCCAAGATCAAGAAATACGCCAAGCGCCTGAAAGTGCTGGAAGCATTCCAGCGTTCCGGCATCAAGCCGGACTGGATGATCATGGAAGTGTTGCCGGTGCTGCCACCGGAATTGCGCCCATTGGTCCCGCTGGATGGCGGCCGCTTTGCGACTTCCGATCTGAACGATCTGTATCGCCGCGTGATCAACCGTAACAACCGTCTGAAGCGCCTGATGGAATTGCGCGCTCCTGAAATCATCACGCGCAACGAGAAGCGTATGTTGCAGGAAGCGGTAGACTCGCTGCTGGACAACGGCCGTCGCGGTAAAGCGATGACCGGCGCCAACAAGCGTCCGCTGAAATCGCTGGCCGAGATGATCAAAGGTAAGGGCGGTCGTTTCCGTCAAAACTTGCTCGGTAAGCGCGTCGACTACTCCGGTCGTTCGGTTATCGTGGTGGGTCCTCAACTGAAATTGCATCAGTGCGGCTTGCCGAAACTGATGGCGCTGGAACTGTTCAAGCCTTTCATTTTCAATAAACTGGAATTGATGGGTCTGGCCACCACCATCAAGGCCGCCAAGAAACTGGTCGAGATCCAGGAACCTGTCGTGTGGGACATCCTGGAAGAAGTGATCCGCGAACATCCGGTCATGCTGAACCGTGCGCCTACGCTGCACCGTCTCGGTATCCAGGCGTTTGAGCCGGTCCTGATCGAAGGTAAGGCGATCCAGTTGCACCCGTTGGTTTGCGCGGCGTTCAACGCCGACTTCGACGGCGACCAGATGGCGGTGCACGTTCCTCTGTCTATCGAAGCGCAGATGGAAGCCCGCACCCTGATGCTGGCCTCCAACAATATTCTGTTCCCGTCCAACGGCGAACCGTCTATCGTGCCTTCCCAGGATATCGTGTTGGGTCTGTACTACGCTTCCCGTGAAAAAATCAACGGCAAGGGCGAAGGCATGATGTTCCCTGACGTCTCGGAAGCGATCCGCGCCTGGGACAACAAGGAAGTCGAACTGATGACACGGGTAACGGTCCGTATTACCGAATATCCGAAAGATCCAGTCAGCGGTGAATTCGTCAAGACTATCAAGCGTTACGAAACCACGGTCGGCCGCGCGATCCTGTCCGAAATCCTGCCTAAAGGCCTGCCTTTCACCGTACTGAACCGTGCGTTGAAGAAGAAAGAAATTTCCAAGCTGATCGACACCTCCTTCCGTAAGTGCGGTCTGCGCGCCACGGTGGTGTTTGCCGATCAACTGATGCAGATGGGTTTCCGCCTGGCGACACGCGCCGGTATCTCTATCTGTATCGACGACATGCTGGTACCGCCGCAAAAGGTCACCTTGCTGGCAACTGCCGAGCACGAAGTCAAACAGATCGAACAGCAATACGCTTCCGGTCTGGTGACTGCCGGCGAGCGTTACAACAAGGTGGTCGATATCTGGGGCAAGACCGGTGATGAAGTCGGTAAGGCCATGATGGAACAACTGAAAGTCGAACCGGTTACACGCCGTGACGGCTCGGTCGGCACGCAGGAATCGTTCAACGCGATTTACATGATGGCCGACTCCGGTGCGCGCGGTTCCGCAGCGCAGATTCGCCAGCTGGCCGGTATGCGCGGCCTGATGGCGAAACCGGACGGTTCGATTATCGAAACACCGATCACCGCGAACTTCCGCGAAGGTCTGAACGTGTTGCAGTACTTTATTTCCACCCACGGTGCGCGTAAAGGTCTGGCCGATACCGCGTTGAAGACAGCGAACTCCGGTTACCTGACCCGCCGTCTGGTCGACGTGACGCAGGATCTGGTGGTGGTGGAAGACGATTGCGGTACTTCCAACGGCGCTTCCATGAAGGCGATCGTCGAAGGCGGTGAAGTTAACGTGCCGCTGCGCGAGCTGATCCTGGGCCGCGTGGCTGCCAACGATATCGTGAATCCTGAAACTCAGGAAACTCTGTATGCCGCCGGTACTTTGCTGGACGAAGTAGCGGTAGAGCAAATCGAGGCGCTCGGCATCGATGAAGTCAAGGTCCGCACGCCGCTGACTTGCGATACGCGCTACGGTCTGTGCGCGATGTGCTATGGCCGCGATCTGGGCCGCGGTACCATGGTGAATGCCGGTGAAGCGGTCGGCGTGATCGCTGCGCAGTCCATCGGTGAACCAGGTACCCAGCTGACCATGCGTACCTTCCACATCGGTGGTGCGGCTTCGCGTGCAGCAATCGCTTCCAGCGTGGAAGCCAAATCGAACGGTACTATCCGTTTCACCGCCACCATGCGTTATGTGACGAATGGCAAAGGCGATCAGATCGTGATTTCCCGTTCCGGTGAAGTCCTGATCACGGACGACCATGGCCGTGAGCGTGAGCGTCATAAAGTGCCTTACGGCGCCACCCTGATCGTCAAAGACGGCATGGTAATCAAGGCTGGTACAGCCCTGGCAACCTGGGATCCGCTGACCCGTCCTATCATTACCGAATACACCGGTACCGTGAAGTTCGAGAACGTGGAAGAAGGTGTTACCGTGGCCAAGCAGGTCGATGAAGTGACCGGTCTCTCGACGCTGGTGGCGATCGACGCCAAGCGTCGCGGCACTGCTGCCGGCAAATCGCTGCGTCCGCAAGTCAAACTGTTGAACGAGCAAGGCGAAGAAGTCAAGATCGCCGGCACCGAACATGCAGTGACGATCGGTTTCCAGGTCGGCGCGCTGATTACCGTGAAAGACGGTCAGCAAGTACATGTCGGTGAAGTACTGGCGCGTATCCCGACCGAATCGCAGAAGACACGCGATATTACCGGTGGTCTGCCACGCGTGGCCGAGTTGTTCGAAGCACGTTCGCCGAAAGATGCCGGTATGCTGGCGGAAGTCACAGGTACGGTAGCCTTTGGTAAGGAAACCAAAGGCAAGCAGCGTCTGGAAATCACCGACATGGACGGCGAGAAGCATGAGTTCCTGATCACCAAGGACAAGCAAGTCCTGGTGCATGACGGCCAGGTGGTCAACAAGGGTGAGATGATCGTGGACGGCCCGGCCGATCCGCAAGACATCCTGCGCTTGCTCGGTATCGAAGCGCTGGCGCGTTACATCGTCGACGAAGTACAGGACGTGTACCGCTTGCAAGGCGTTAAGATCAACGACAAGCACATCGAAGTGATCGTGCGTCAGATGTTGCGCCGCGTGGTCGTGGTCAATCCTGGCGATGCGAACTACATCGTCGGTGAACAGGTAGAGCGTTCCGAATTGCTGGACGAGAACGATCGCGTCGTGGCTGCCAACGGTATCCCCGCAACTTACGAAAACGTCTTGCTCGGTATTACCAAGGCGTCCTTGTCGACCGACTCGTTCATCTCGGCGGCGTCGTTCCAGGAAACCACCCGCGTCCTGACCGAAGCGGCGATCATGGGCAAGAAAGACACCCTGCGCGGCTTGAAGGAAAACGTGATTGTCGGTCGTCTGATACCTGCCGGTACCGGTCTGGCCTTCCATCGCGCCCGCAAGCTGAAAGAGACCTGGGAAGCGGACGAACGTTCCGCCTTGCTGGAAGCGGAAAAAGCAGTCTTTGCTCCGGTGTCTGAAGTCATCTCTTCCGACGTCAGCGGCGACGAAGTCTGACAGCAACTGAAGTAAGTTAAAAAGCGGCGCCGTAGCATGGTGCCGCTTTTTTTGTATCCGTACCGGGCGTGGTATCGAGGCAGCACGCCCTGCTGCGCAGGTCCTTGCTCCCGGTAGAAATAAAAATGAAATGAACGCATCACAGAATCTGAAATCGACTCGCGACCTGAATGCGGTCGACATAGAAATGCGGCGCGACGCATTTGGCATGCTGGCCGACGTCGAAGTCGTGCCGGAAACCGGCTCCACCAATGCCGATCTGATGGCGAGATTGTGCGATTTGCAGCAAGCCTTGCTGCGGGTCGCCATCCACCAGACCGCAGGGCGCGGCCGCGCCGGCCGCAGCTGGCATACGGTGCGCGGCGGCATGCTGACGTTTTCGCTCGCATGGCGCTTCCCGCAAGCGGCGCATACCCTGATGGGCTTGCCGTTGGCCGTCGGCGTGGCAGTGGCCGAAGTGCTGAACGGGCTCGGGGTGGCGGTGCAATTGAAATGGCCGAACGATATCCTGCGCGGCGGCAAGAAGCTGGCCGGGATTTTGATAGAAACCGCCGCCGCAAAAGACGGCGGAACCTGGGTGGTGGCCGGCGTCGGCCTGAACCTGCAGGTGCCGGACCGGCTGGAAAGCGAGATCGGGCGCGCCGTGGCCGATGCACCCTGGCTGGCGCAGATGGACAGGAACGCCTTGATGGCGCAGTTGCTGAATGCGCTGGCGCGCGCGCTCGACCAGTTCCAGCGCCAGGGTTTCGCCGCCTTCTTGCCGCGCTGGAATGCCTTGCACGCCTACGCCGGGCAAGCGGTAGTGATACTCGACCACGGACAAATCGTGCAACGCGGCATCGCGCTCGGCGTCGATCTGGCCGGTTGCCTGGTGTTGCAAACCGCCCATGGACAAGCGAGTGTATTGGCGGGCGATGTCTCGCTGCGCCCGGACGACGGCGCATGAAAGGAGCTGAAATGTTATTACTGATCGATGCCGGCAATACCCGCATCAAATGGGCCGTACCCGACCTGCGCGCGCAGCGTAGCGGGCCGGCGCCGCTGTGGCTGCAGCTCGACTCGGTCAGCCACGCCGAGATCGCCCAACTGGCCAGCCAGTGGCAGCCGTTAACGCTGAAGCGGGTGCTGATTTCGAATGTGGCCGGGGCGGAAATTCACAACAAGCTGAGCACGATTTTGGCGGCGGCGGTGCCGTACATCGTGCCGGAATGGCTGGCGTCGACGGAAAAGCTGGCCGGCGTGCTGAATACCTACCGCAATCCGGCGCAGCTAGGCTGCGACCGCTTTGCCTCGGCGATTGCGGCGCACACCCTGTTCCCGCAACAGACGCTGGTGGTGGCGACTTGCGGCACGGCCACCACCGTCGATGCGGTGACGGCCGACGGTGTATTTTTGGGCGGCATGATTTTGCCCGGTCTGCAACTGATGGCGCAAGCGCTGGCGCGCAATACCGCGCAACTGCCGCAAGTCGCGGCCAGCGTCGCGCCGGAAAATCCGTTCGCGGACAATACCGAGCTGGCCATCGTCAGCGGTTGCATCAGCGCCCAGGTCGGCGCCATCGCGCGCGCGGTAACGGCGCTGGCGCAGCGCCAGCAGCAAAGCGTCACCTGCGTCTTGTCCGGCGGCGCCGCGCCCTATCTGTTGCCGCATCTGGGCTTTACTTGCCAGCATATCGACAATCTGGTCTTGACCGGCCTGTATGTCGTGGCACAATCGGTATCACACTGAATTTCTTAATCATTCACTATGCTGCGATTTATCTTCTGGAGCCTGCTGATACTGAATGCCTTGTTGCTGGCATTTAATTTCGGCTACCTCGGCCATTGGTCTTTAGATGCACACGAACCCGAACGCCTGAAAATGCAGCATCACGCCGATCAGCTGAACCTGATTTCCGCCAGCGCCGCCATCGCGCCGGCCGAGCCTGAGCCGGCCAGCAAGCCGGAAGTGATCGCCTGCCTGGAAGTCGGCAATTTTGCGCAAACCGATGCGACGCGCATAGAAGAAAAACTCAAGCAACTCGCGCTGGGCGAACGCCAGTCGCGCATCAATGTGGTCGAGGTGGCGGCGCACATGGTGTATATCCCATCGCAGGGCAGCAAGGACGGCGCCGACAAGAAAGCCGGGGAATTGCGCCGGCTCGGCATCAGCGATTTCTTCATCGTGCAAGACCAGTCCAATCTGCGCTGGGGCATTTCGCTTGGCGTGTTTAAAACCGAAGAAGCGGCCAGGCTGCATTTAAACAATCTCAATAATAAAGGCGTCAAGTCTGCCCGCATAGGCCCGCGCAGCGTCAGCACCACCAAGTTCGCCTATCAGCTGCGCGCCCTGAGCCAGGAAGAAAAAAGCAAGCTGGATGCGATCAGGGCCGATTTCCCGCAGCAGGAAAGCCGCAATTGCCAGACTACGGCGTACAGCAAAAACTGAAGCGCGGGCGCATGCGCGGACAAAAGTCTGGCGTCATTCTCATTTTGCGGGAATGATTGCTTGAAAAGCTGGAATGAACTGTTAGGATAAGGGGACCATCCCTTCTCCCGCCCGGCAAACTTCATGCGCCCACTCCCCGCCGCCACTATTCCCGTCAACGAAAGGGCATTGCAGTTACTGGTCTGTATCGCGTGCTGCGGACAGGCGGTCTCGGCGCGCGCGCTGGCGGATCAGACCGGTTTGCCCCTCAGCACCTTGTATCGCCATCTGGCTCCGTTGAAAAAATGGGGCCTGGTGCAAGAACATGCGCAAACCGGCTTGTACGAGCCGGGGCCGGTGGCGCTGCAACTGGCCTGGGGCTTCGACCAGCATTCCTGGCTGATGGCGCAAGCGCGGCCGGAGATAGAGCAACTGGTGGCCCGTTCCGGCGAGAGCGTTGGCTTGCTCAGTTACCTGAATGGGCAGGTGATCTGCCTCGATATGCAGGAAAGCGCGCACGCGCTGCGCTGCTCGTTCGCCAGAGGGCGCGCCAATTCGGCAGTGCGCGGCGCCTCCGCCAAGGCTTTACTGGCTTTTTTGCCGGAAGCGGTGCAACAGGCGCTGATCGCCGAGAATTTCCTGGAACAAGCGGATACCGGCGACAGGCTAGCCTTGCTGCAGCAATTGCAAAGCATACGCACCCAGCGCTATGCCACCAGCGAAAACGAAATCGACCAGGGCGTGTGGGGCGTCAGCGCGCCGGTATTTTCCGCCAGGGGGAAGCTGGAAGCGACCATCTCGCTGATGGCGCCGGCCGCGCGCGCCCAGGCGCGGCAAACCGAACTGATTTCCATGACGCTGGCTGCGGCCGACCGGCTCAGCCGCAAACTGCAGTAACGATGACAGATACCACGAGGACAGACCATGACCACGCCATTTCACTTTCGCGAGGGCAGCGCGCCGCTGCTGATTTCCATGCCGCATGCAGGCACCGCCATTCCCGCCGATATCGCGGCGCAAATGCTGCCGGTCGCGCTAGCTAAAGCCGACACCGACTGGCATCTGCCGCTGCTGTACGACATGGCGGACGGACTGGGCGCATCGGTCATCAGCGCCGAATATTCGCGCTATGTGATCGACCTGAACCGCGCGCCCGATAACGCCAACCTGTATCCGGGCCAGGACACCACCGGCTTATGCCCGGTCGACACTTTTCATAAGCAGCCTTTGTACGTCGCAGACAAATTGCCGTCCGCCGCTGAAGTGCAGCGGCGCATCGCGGCTTACTGGCAACCGTATCACCAGCAATTGCAAGCCGAGCTGGCGCGCCTGCTGAGCGTGCACGGACACGTGCTGTTATGGGACGCGCATTCGATCGCCTCGCAAGTGCCGCGCTTCTTTGCCGGCAAACTGCCCGACCTGAATTTCGGCACCGCCGATAGTGTTTCCTGCGACCTCGGCTTGCAGGACGCGCTGATGCAAGTGCTGAAGCAGTCGCCAGCAGCGCAAGCGTATACCCATGTGTTCAACGGCCGCTTCAAGGGCGGCTATATCACGCGCCATTACGGACAGCCGGCGCGCCGCATCCATGCGGTGCAGCTGGAAATGAGCCAATGTCTGTACATGGATGAAGCGGCGCCGTATGCCTACCGGCCTGCACTCGCGCAACAGCTGCAGCCGCTGCTCAAGCAATTACTGCAAGGCGGCCTGAACTGGGTAGTCCAGCATGGAGGCGCAGCATGAACAGCCTGTACGCACGGCACGCCTATCTGCCGCAAGGCTGGAGCGAGAATGTGCGGCTGCACTGGAATGCGCACGGCGATCTTTCCGGCATAGAATTGCATGCGCAAGTTCGTCCCGGCGAGCCGCAAGAGAATTTTGTCTTGCCCGGCATGAGCAATCTGCACTCGCACGCGTTCCAGCGCGCCATGGCCGGCATGACCGAGAGCGCCGGCGAGAGTAAAGACAGTTTCTGGACCTGGCGCGACTTGATGTACCGCTACGCGCTGCACATCACGCCCGAGCAGATACAGGCCATCGCCGCGCAACTCTACGTGGAATGCCTGCGCCACGGCTATACTGCTGTGTGCGAATTCCATTACCTGCACCGCGCCGGCGACGGCGCCTGGTATGTCAATCCGGCCGAGATGGCGCAACGCATAATCGCCGCTGCGGCACAGAGCGGCATAGGCATGACCATGCTGCCGGTCTTGTACAGCTACGCCGATTTCGGCGGGCAAGCCCTGCGCCACGACCAGCGCCGCTTCGCCAGCGATGTGCAGGAAATTATGAAGCTGGTGCAGGCGCTGGAAAGTGCGCGCAACGCCCAGGTGGAAATCGGCGTGGCGCCGCATTCGCTGCGCGCCGCCAGCATAGAGCAAATCCGCGCGCTGCACGCCGCCCTGCCGGTCGGCCGTCCCATCCACATCCACATCGCAGAACAGCAAAAAGAAGTCGAGGCCTGCCTGGCCGCCACTGGCAAACGGCCGGTCGAGCTGTTGCTGGAAAGCGGGCTGGTCGATAGCCGCTGGTGCCTGGTGCATGCGACCCATCTGCATCCATCGGAAGTGCAGGGCCTGGCCGTCAGCGGCGCGGTGGCCGGCATCTGCAGCACGACCGAAGGCAATCTCGGCGACGGTTTCTTCGATCTGCCCGATTACATCGCCGCCGGCGGCCGCTTCGGCATCGGCAGCGACAGCCACGTCTCGCACAGTCCGATCGAGGAATTGCGCTGGCTGGAATACGGCCAGCGCCTGCGTCTGCAAGGCCGCAACATCGCGAGCACCTCAGGTCAGCGCCAGGTCGGCGATTTCCTGTGGCAATCCGCGCTGCAAGGCGGCGCCCAAGCCAGCGGCCGCAAAATCGGGCAACTGGCCAGCGGCTGCCGCGCCGATTTGCTGGTGCTGGACGAAAACCACCCCAATCTGGACGGCGTCGCCAGCCGCGATCTGCTGAACACCTGGATTTTCGCCGGCAACGACAACCTGGTGCGCGATGTGTACGTCGGAGGGCAGCGCGTGGTGCAGGACGGACGGCACATCCATCAGGCGCAGATACAGGCGGCGTACGGGCATTGCATGCGGACGCTGCGGGCTTTGTAGTAGCCCCTCGCTCACTTGCGGGAGATGGGTTGGGGGCGTAGCAGGGAATTCGAGCAGCATGCTGCGAGCCTGCGGAGCGATACTCGCTTGCAAGCGAGTATGCGCACTGCGAGTGAGGGGATTTCCTTATTTCAGTCCAGCGCCAATTTTTTACCAACCAAAAACCGCGCAATACCGAGGCACAGAGGCAGAGCCGGGAACGGCTGCTTTTTTCTGTCGCTCTGTGCCCCGGTGTCAGCGCGTTTTGATTTTCTTCTTAGCTTGCTATGGCGTAGTGAGCAGCGTCATGCCGGCGCGGTCGGTCTTAATCACATAGTTGACGACACTCGCCGAATTTTGATCGTTGAGCGTATACACATATTGACTTAACACGCCGGTTTGCCCAAACGTGCGCAAGGGGCTAAAGCCAAATTTACTGGCATACCCGGCTGGAATGGCTGAGACGCTGCCGTACTCAAGCCGCAGCGCACCGCTTACCGCATCGATGCTGCGCACCTTGTCGTTTTGCACCACCATCAGCTGCGCGCAAAAACTGTCCGTGTTAATGCTGAGGCTGGCAGGGTTAAGACAGCCGGCAAACTGGGTATTGCTAAAGGTTTGCAGATTCGAGCCATCGCTATTGAGCGCCAGCAGATTATTGCTGATTAAAAAACTGAGCCATATTTTTTCGCCCACCATAATCAGCTGAGGCCAGCGATACTGGATACTGCCGGTAAAAATTTTCTGGGCGCTGCCGCCGGATCTCGCCAGCGCGAAGATGTCGCCGCTGATCTGATCGCTTAAAATGACACGGCTAGGGGTGAGCTCTATCCGTATGCCGGCGGAACCCGGCACGGAACCTAGCAGGGCAGCGGTTTTATTGTTTTTATTGTAGCGAATCAGCTTGCAGCTGCCTCCAGTTACATTGCGACAGATAGGGATGAAATACTCCATATAAAACCCGATTCGCCGCAGGCGCGAGGCACATCTGCGTGAACGGTGGCTGATTAGGCGCGGCGTCCACGCCGGTCAGCACCCGGGGCAATGCCTCTGTCATGCATCTCCCAACTCATCCCTATCAGTTGCCGATACGTCCGCGTGCCATTCCAGAATATCCCCCGGCTGGCACGCGAGCCGTTCGCAAATCTTCTCAAGTGTTGAAAACCGGATCCCTCGCACCTTCCCCGACTTCAGCAGCGAGAGATTTTGTTCAGTGATACCGATATAACTCGCCAGCTCCTTCGACTTGATTTTTCGCTTGGCAAGCATGACGTCCAAATTGATGATGAT
This sequence comes from Burkholderiales bacterium, assembly GCA_016196925.1. Classification (GTDB taxonomy): domain Bacteria; phylum Pseudomonadota; class Gammaproteobacteria; order Burkholderiales; family Burkholderiaceae_D; genus Undibacterium. Next base: position 19,351 of record JACPWS010000001.1, read on the forward strand.
CCCCATCAGATAAAAGCCTCGTTTTCTTCGCTCAGACGACGCCCTTCCTGCATAACGCCGACGACCAGGTAAAACAGCCCGCACACAAGCAGCAACAGCAACTCGTTCGACGTAACCTCGATCGGGGTTCGGTAGCCGGTGTCGCCACTGCTGATCAGATTCAAAATCAGGTTGCGCAACGGCTTTTCGATATTTGACAGCACTGAAGTAATCAGCGCCGCGCCGGTAAATGTGCGCGCATGGTTGATTGTCAGAGTCGCGAAGATATTCCCTTTCTGGAATTGGCTGATCATCTGGCCAAGCCGCCGCACGGCGTACGTCAGAGTTAGCAAGCCTGGCAGTCCAATCAGGACTCCGATCGTCCTCTGCATACCGTCCAACTCAACGGTTTCGCCGAAAGGCAAGACCTGGAGATCGAATTGCATGTGTATCGACCCTATCTTTATCGGCCCCTGCAACGCCCAGGACAGGATGAAGAAGCCAATCTGAACTAGCCAAAAAATGAGCAGCATCCAGCGGATGACATTGCACATGCGAAAGAGTTGGTTGAACTTCTGGCCGGCCAGGGAACTTTCTATATTAGTATTCATTAAATAATGGAAAAATTAGTGTTTGACAGTATTTTTGTTGTAGCATATGCATTATATCTGAGACCTACCTCTTTCCTCCCCCCTTTTTTTCTCGGACATCGCTGGCTAAATAAAGGGGCAAAATAAAAAATAAAATTATCGTTATATAATAAAAAATTATTTATTGACGATAAAAATAATCTCAGGTAGACTGTTTTGCATCAACTGAAAACAAGTTCTCGTGAGTGCCAAAAGCATCAGCTCAAAGCACGCAAGTCGGAATCTGGTATTCGGAGGAGAGCGCAAGGTCCGGCGCGTTATCGGTGGGAGGCGCCACTGCTCTGCAGGGCGCGGCAGCCAAGCATCAGTAGAAGGCAAAAGTAAGTTTTTCCTAACCTAAAATTAATGGAGTCCCACATGCAACAGTTTGACATCATCACCGAAGAATTCTCAATCGAAGCCCTGGAAGCGCGTTTCGAAATGGAAGCGGCGCCGATCGATGTAGTGCCTGACTGGAAGTCCACCTGCACGATTGAGAATTAAGACTCAAGTTTTCGGGAGTGCGGTCACCGTATCGCGCTCCCGAACAAATTCCACCTTGACACGCAGCGCACCTCGCTCGCGCCAGCTCGCACCGGATCATCCCTCATGTTACTGCCCACCACAGCATCGATTCCCCTGCTTAAGCCGGGCATCACGATCGCCCCATATCAGGATGATGTCGTATCAGCGACGCCGCGGTTCTTGTTGGCGTTTGGCGATCGTTATTTCCTTGTTTCCGCGAAAGCGCGCGCCCTCATCCTGACACTGTTGGGCGCACCAGCTAATATAGAAGAGCTTGAAGTCGGTTTCGAAGCCGAAAGCGGCCAGCGCCTTCCGGCTCAGTATCTGCTCGCGCTTGCCGCCAAAACACTGCCCCCGGTCTTGTTCCACGACGCGCCCGATGCGGCGCGCGAGATGCCATTCATTATCAGCCTCACGTTGCTCGGACCGCGCATCGCGACCCGGGTGACGGCGTGCATGGCCTGGTTTTTTACCCCTGCACTGGCGCTGCCGTTGGTCGCGATCTTCGGACTGCTGCACCTGTTCGCGTTACCATTGGCGATGGATCAGGCCAGCAGTGTCTTCACTGTCAGGGAAAGCATGCAACTGGTATGTCTGTACATGTTAAGCGGGTTGCTCCACGAGCTTGGACATACATCAGCCTGCCGCTACTTCAAGTGTCCACATGGCGGTATCGGGTTCGGACTCTATTACATATTCCCCGCCTGGTACTCCGACGTGACACAGGCCTGGGGCCTGCCTGGACGCCAGCGCGCCGTGGTTGACCTCGGCGGAGTTTATTTCCAATCCATTTTCCTCATCGTCATCGATGCCTGGGCGCTTGCCACAAACAGTCCGCTCGCGTTTAAGCTGGTATTCATCATCACCTTTACGATGTTGTTTACGCTAAACCCCGTTTTCAAGTTCGACGGCTACTGGCTGTTGTCCGATCTGAGTGGACTACACAATTTACACCAGCAGGTGCGGCGTTCGACCGCCGCACTGATTGCGACGATGCTAGGCAAACGCCCCGCTGCGGCATCAACTCTGCGTGGTGCCATCCTGTACGCTTACTCCGCTCTCAGCGTCGGCTATCTGGTCTACTTCGCCCATTTCCTGGTAAGCGCCATAGCCCGGCTGGTCGGCACGCTCGCGGACGACGTGACAAGCCGTTTGGCTGTGCTGGGCGGTACCACAGCAGATCCGGGCTGGGGTAGTGTGGTTGCCTTCGGCCAGCTCTGCGAAACGCTGCTCTGGCCGCTGATCCTCCTACTGGCCTGCGTGTTCTTCTTCGATAAATTGCGCCGCTCGCTGATGGAAATTGTCAGCATCGTGCGGTCGACCCGCGCGGCGGCGCCTGGCGATACGGTAGCCTTGGAGAAACTTTGATGCGAATGCCTCATCTATTCAGTTTTCACATGCGCAAGACGACGGCCGCCCCCCAGCGTGCCGACCAGCGCATGCAGAATCACACGGCACTGGGAATTGGTTACTTCCTCGGCCAGACCGAGGAATCGACAGCCAACATGGCAGACGCAATATTGGAAAAGCGCCACCAGCTACATAGCCCCGAAGTCGCCCAGTCTGCGGCGTTGTTGGCAGAGACCCGCGCGGCGATCGATGCGGCGCTAGCGCACGGTTCTTGCCTCATGGCGTTACCATGCCACGTCGAGGCGCTACTTCTGCTGCGGGCGCTCGCGCACGACGCCAGCTTGCGCCTGGTTTTGGTCGATAGCCCGGCCGCCCGCACGTTGAGCGACGAAGCCTTCGCAGGGCGCCACATCGAGCGCTGTGCAACGCAGGACCTGGTCAAGCGTGTGAAGCGCGCTGACGTTGAAGATGTTCAGGCCGTCTATATCAGTTTCCCGGAGTTGCATTCCTTAACCCATGGCACCACTGCCACCATCCTTTTTCTTGGAAAAGCGTGCCGTGTGTCGGTGCTCGAATCCCTGCTATGCGTGTCCGGGCTCAATACTCTGCTCACACTTGGCAGCCGCGACGACGCCAGCCATCCCCATCTTATGGTGGTCAGTTGGAACCGGTCGGTCTTCGCGCAAAATCAGACACGCGCCATCTCTGTCGCGCTCGGCTGGTTGTGGTCGCACTTGCAAGCGGTGGCAAGCGTGGCGCCTGCCGAGATGCTCTCGTGGCACGCACTTTACCGTGCCAGCGAACATTGCCGCCACATTGAGCGGGAGAACCAGATCAAGCAGCTCGAAGCATATTTCGAAGCATGGAGGCGTTCGCCTGCCGCTCTGTCTGCCGACACCCACCAGCTTGCCTTGGCGCGCCTTGCAGCGATGCGCGATCACAAACCACCAGGAGCGGCAGCATGATCAGCGCAATCCGAGAAGCACTGCTGCGCCAGCGCATCGCGCTGGCTCGCTTACAACTGGTGAGCCAGGATACGCCATCCGCTCTCGCGCAGTTTACCCAATCGGTGCGGATTGCCTTTCCCGCACTATCCGACAGAGAAACGGGCAGTCTGTATGCGCGCTACCGGCTGTCGATGCGCAAGTTCGGACTGCTCAAGAACCACCTGTCGGCACTGGATGAGGGTCAACTGAGCAGATTCCTGGACCGCCACGTCGACGTCGAAGGGCAGGAACACCTTGACGCAGTCAAGGCGGACAAGGCGCCGGTAATTTTTGTCACGCCACACTATGGCAATTTTCCCGCAGGCTGCCTGAAGCTAATCAAGGAAATCGGACGCACCAAGACCATCAACGCTTTCTATAACCCGCCGTCGAAAAATCGCAGTTCGGAAGGCTTCGAGGAACTGTTCCATGGCTTGGGCTACGGCTTCAACGCGCTCTTCAATGACGAAACAGCGGTGCTGAAAGCCTTGCGCGTTCTCAAGCGCGGTGAAGCGCTGACAATGATGCCGGATGTCTTTGATATCAGCGGCCATGTGCTGTACGTCCCCTTCTTCGGACGTCTGATCCCGGCCATGGCGGGTACGGCGCTGTTCGCGCTCAAGAGCCGCGCCACGATCATCGTGGGCTACAACTGTCCTGGCGAGGGGCTGAAATCGACCCTGAAACTGGGCAAGCCGCTCGTGTTCGAACGCAGCGGCAAGCTCGACGAGGATATTGCCGCCCTGACAGCCGCGATTTTTCGCGAGCTCGAAGCGCAAATCCGTCAATCGCCTGAGCATTGGATTTACCTGCGGGGCATCGGCGACTTGCTGGGCGGTCGACTCATCCTAGGCACCGGGCAGACGGACGACTGGCTCGCCGCGCTCGATGCCGCCACGTCGCAGATTGACGCCATGCTACCGGACTGGCCCGACGCGCTACGGGAAATCAAGGCCATGCACAGTACAGAGAACCGGCGGCGATCCGCTGCGAGTCAACTCCTTCCCACACCACATAAGGCATACTCTTAATGAAAAAAATACTCTTCCTGCTGTCGCTGTGCGTTGGCCTGTCCACCGCCGCCACCGCCGCCACCGCCACCGCCGTCACCGGCGCCACCGGCGCCACCGGCGCTGATCGCGATTGGGTCGATTACAAACACCTTCTCGAAATTACCCGGCTCGACAAATTCTACGCGGCACCCGTAGCGCTGCGCGACAAAGTCAGGATGTACGGCACGGTCAAACCCAATAACGCCGGCATCGCGCCTGCCGGCATCGTATTCACGGTGGTGCATGGTGCCGAGCGCAAACGGATCTCGGTCAGCGCCGACGGCACATTCGATCCTGCGATCGATCCGGCATGGGCCAAAGACAACCCGAAAGTACTGACCAATATGCCTGAAGGCGAAAAGGCCGGCTTCTCATTTGGCGCGGCGCCGCTTGTTCCGGCAGGCCTGCAGTTCGATTACCAGTCGCTGATGGGTAGTGTGCCGCAAGGTAACGCACTGATCAAGGCGCAAGCCGGTATCATGCGCTTCATGATGCCGACCTTCGTCGGGCTGGCATTGCATTACCCGCGCGGCGAAGCGGCCACTGCACACATCCAGTCGCGTCAAGGTGAGAAAACCATCAGTGCCGACGCCAACGGCGTACTGCGCTTGATGTTCGAAGAATCCTTGCTCGCGGCAAACGCCCAAGTGACATTGTCACAACGCCCACAATCCTTTGACCTGATTGCCGATTAAACGATGCCAACACAGGGTGGACCAGGCCGCTACTCACGAATAAAAAACTGGCTGCTGCAATGGACATTGTTCCGTATCGCGTTGGCAAGCGCCTGCATGGTGCTGTCGACCACCTTGCTCGGGCCGGTGACCAGATCCTTCACGCCAGGCTCCGCACCGCGCATGGCGATGGCTGGGGTCGGGATCGCGGTGGTACTGGCCTGCTACAGTGGCTATGTGCGCTGGATCGAGCAGCGACCCGCACGCGAGCTGTCGCTGCCCGGCGCCGGGCGCGAATTCGGCTTGGGAATGTGCCTCGGACTGGCCGTGTTTGCGCTCGTGATCGGCATCCTGACCGGTGTGGGTGCCTACCGCATTACGGGGCGGAACGACTTGTCGGTCATGCTGGCAACGATACCTGGCTTTCTGGTTGTGGCCGTGTTCGAGGAAGTACTGTTTCGCATGATCATATTTCGCATCCTCGAATCAGCGTTAGGCAGTTGGAACGCACTGGCCATTTCGTCGCTTGCCTTTGGCTTGATGCATCTCGGGAATCCGGATGCGGGACTGCTCAGTGCGCTCGCGATTTCCATCGAAGCCGGCCCGATGATCGGCGCTGCCTACATGCTGACGCGTCGGCTGTGGTTATGCGCGGCGCTGCATTTCGCCTGGAACTTTGCGCAGGGCGGCATCTTCTCGATCGCAGTGTCGGGTCATAAGCAGAAAGGACTGTTTGAAATGCAACTTACGGGTCCCGACTGGCTCACTGGCGGCCAGTTCGGGGTGGAGGCTTCGCTAATAGCCATTCTCGTGTGCATGCCACTTGGGGCTGCGATGCTGGCTCAAGTGGTGAGCGCAGACAGAATTGTCCGCCCCGGTTGGCGCATCGCCGCAGCGCGCCGAACTGGAACGGCCGCATGGCTGCTGGCAAACGAATCAAACGAGAATTCCAAAGGAGTGGCAAGCGAAACCGGATGATGTTCAGATATGCACGATGCTTTCCCGCTTTCGCTATTGGATTGGTTCCCTACAACATCTCTTTCGGCGCCGTGCTCAAGCCGCAACGCGCGCTGAGCAATACCTGGACCCGCGAAGCGCAGCGCGACGGCACGCGTGAAGTGACCGTGCGCCGGGTCGGCGATCAGCAACTGGCGGCGGTGTTGTATCCGACTTCTCCGGGCAGCCACGCCGATGCGGCGGCGATTTCCGCGCTGGCGCAGATCCTGGGCGCCGAGCCTAACGGCCGTCTGTACAAGCAACTGGTGGAGAGCAAGCAAGCGGTGAATGTAGGCGAGATCGCGTTCCAGCTGGCGGAACCCGGCTACACCATGTTCCTGGCGAATCTGAATAAAGAACAAAACATAGAGCAGGCCAAGAAAACCCTGATCGCCACCGTGGAAGGCCTGGCGCAGACGCCGGTCACGGAAGCGGAACTGAAACGCGCTAAAACGCATCTGCTGAACGCGCTGGAAAAAACCATCAACGACCCGCAACGCCTGTGCGTCAGCATGTCGGAATCGATAGCGATGGGCGACTGGCGCCTGTTCTTCATCCAGCGCGACCGCATCGAAGCGCTGACCCTGTCCGACGTGCAGCGCGTCGCGCAGAATTACTTCAAGCCGGACAACCGCAGCTACGGCCAGTATTTGCCGGTAGCAGCACCCGATCGCGCCGAGATCCCGGCGGCGCCGGATGTCGCGAAACTGGTGGACGGTTATAAAGGCCGCGCCAGCGTCGCCGCCGGCGAAACTTTCGACGCCACCCCGGCGAATATCGACAAGCGCACCGAAAAACTCACGCTGGCAAACGGCGCCAAGGTCGCCTTGCTGAGCAAAAAAACCCGCGGCGAAACCGTGAACGGCCGCCTGAGCCTGCATTTCGGCGATGAAAAATCGCTGTTCGGAAAAGTCGCGGAATCCGATTTGACAGCCGACATGCTGATGCGCGGTTCCGGTAAATTCACGCGCTCCGAGCTGGACACGAAATTAGGCGAGCTGAAGGCGAAACTGACGATCTCCGGCGCCGGACAAAATCTGGTGGTGGGCTTCGATACCGTGCGTTCCAACCTGCCGGCGCTGCTCGATTTGTTGCGTGAAGTCTTGCGCGCGCCCAGCTTCCCGCAAAGCGAATTCGATATGCTGGTCAAGGAAAATCTGGCCGGCATGGAAGCCTCGCGCAACGAGCCGCAAACGGTCGCCAGCCAAGCGAACAGCGTCTTGCAGAATGCGCCGTATCAGAAGGGCGACATCCGTTATACAGCCTCGACCGACGAAGCCATCGCCGCTTACAGCGCAGCCAGGCTGGACAGCGTAAAAGACTTCTATAAGAATTTTTACGGTGCCGGCAGCGCAGAGTTGTCCCTGGTCGGCGATTTCGATGCCGCCGCGGTAAAAGCGCAATTGGCGAACGTGCTCGGCGACTGGAACAGCCCGGCAAAATTCGTGCGCGCGCCTGACCTGAACCTCAAGGCGGAAAGCCAGGCCAAGACCATAGAAACACCGGACAAGGCGAATGCATTTTATCTGGCGACCCTGCCGTTAGAACTCGATGACCAGGCCGCCGATTATCCGGCTTTGCTGGTGGCGAATAATATCCTCGGCGGCGGCATCAAGTCGCGTCTGTTCGGCCGTTTGCGTCAGAAAGAAGGCATCAGCTACGGCGCCGGCAGCAGCCTGTCGGTTCCGGCGCTGGACAAGAATGCGCGCGTCACCCTGTATGCGATGTATGCCCCGCAAAACCTGGAGAAATTGCAGACCGGCGTCAAGGAAGAATTGGCCCTGTTGGTCAAAGGCGGTGTGACGGCGACCGAGTTGGCCGACGCCAAGCAGGCGCTGGCGCAGGAAAATAATATCCGTCGCGCACAGGACGCCGGCCTGGCAGGCAGCCTGCGCAATCAGCTGTTCCTGGGCCGCAGCATGGACTTCGACGCAGCGCTGGATGCCAAGCTGGCAGCCATGACGCTGGAGGAAGTCAATGCGGCGATACGCAAATACATCAAGCCGGAAAGCTTCGCGCATTTCTATGCTGGTGATTTTGTGGGCGCGGCCAAGAAGGCGGTGAAATAAGCGGCTAGCTTTTATCGCTGTTGCTTAGGCGATCATCGCGATAAAAATAGCGCAGAGCGGTAAGCTCTGCGCTATTTTTTATCGTCGAAAATGAGTGCTGTAGGGTGCGCCGTGCGCACCCTACGGTTTACTTCCCCCGCAAGCGTGTCGCCGCATCGCGCAACATCTGCTCCGTCGTCTCCCAATCGACGCAGGCATCGGTCACCGAACAGCCGTACTTCAATTGCGACAAATCTTCCGGTATCGCCTGGTTACCGGCCACCAGGTTCGACTCTATCATCACGCCGACGATGGCGTCGTTGCCGTTGGCGATCTGGTTCACTACGTCGGCCATCACCAGCGTCTGCAGTTCCGGTTTCTTGTAGCTATTGGCGTGCGAACAGTCGATCACGATGTTTGGCGCCAGCCTGGCTTTTACCAAGGCTTGCTGCGCGATGGCGACCGAGACCGTGTCGTAGTTCGGGCGGCCGTCGCCGCCGCGCAAGACCACGTGGCCGTAGCGGTTGCCGCTGGTGCGCACGATGGCGACTTTGCCCTGGCCGTTCAGGCCGAGGAAAGAATGCGGGTGCGAGGCCGACAGGATGGCGTTGATCGCGATGCTGATGTCGCCGTCGGTGCCGTTCTTGAAGCCGACCGGCGTCGAGAGGCCGGACGACATTTCGCGGTGCGTTTGCGATTCTGTGGTGCGTGCGCCGATGGCGGTCCAGGCGATCAGGTCGCCCAGGTATTGCGGCGAGATCGGATCCAGCGCTTCGGTGCCGGTCGGCAGGCCGAGCTCGCATACGTCGAGTAGGAATTTGCGCGCTTTTTCCATGCCGACGTCGACGCGGAAAGAGTCGTCCATATACGGGTCGTTGATATAGCCTTTCCAGCCGGTGGTGGTGCGCGGTTTTTCAAAATACACGCGCATCACCAGCAGCATCACGTCCTTGATTTCTTCCTGCAGCGCTTTCAGGCGGCGCGCGTAATCGAGGCCGGCCACCGGGTCGTGGATAGAGCAGGGGCCGACCACCACGAACAGGCGTTTATCGCGGCGCTCGAGGATATTGCGCAAGGCTTCGCGGCTGTGCTCGACCACGGCGCCGGCCAGCTCGGACAGCGGCAAGCGGGCGTGCAAGTCTTCCGGGGTGGGCATGCTGTCGAACGAGGTGACGTTGATATTTTCGAGTACGGTAAGTGTCATGGTGAGTGAATGAAGCAGAAAGAATGTCTGCCATTATGACGCAATTTTTATCGGCGCCAGGCATGGCACAATAGCAAGCATGCGGCCATGCGCAAAAGCAATCAAAACCATGTCCCCGAAAAACACGAAAAGCACGAAAAAGACTAAACCTATCCTAACCTTCAGGCGTGCCGGACGTTGATTTTATTTTCGTGAGTTTCGTGTTTTTCGTGGGCAAAATTTTTTTTAAAATTAACTATGATCACTTCCATCCAAGTCGAACAATTTCAACACAACGGCTACCTGGTCTTGCCGGCATACGCCACGCCGGAATATTGCGAGCAGGTGATCGCGTTCGCCCGGCAAGCGCTGGCGGCGCACGCGCTGCCGATAGAATACGAAGCCGATACAGCTTATGCCGGCGCGCCGGCCAGCCGCGAGGCGGAAGGCGGGCACACCGCGCGCCGCCTGTTGCAGGCGTATGCGCGCAGCCGCTTGCTGGCGGACTGGGCGACTGGCCCGCAACTGGCGCAGCCCTTGCGGCAATTGCTGGGGCCGGGCGCCTTGCTGTCGCAGGCGCACCACAACTGCATCATGAGCAAGCAGCCGGAATATTCGACCGCCACCGGCTGGCATCGCGACAGCCGCTACTGGAATTTTCAGCGCGCGGAACTGGTGTCGGCCTGGCTGGCCTTGCGTGCCGAAACGGTGGAGAACGGTTGCCTGTTGGTGATACCAGGCTCGCACCGTTTGGAGCTGGAGGCGGCGCAACTCGATGCGGCGCAGTTCTTGCGCGCGGACGCGGCGCAGAACCGGGCTTTGCTGGCCAGCGCGCAAGCGGTGCCGCTGCAGCAGGGCGATCTGCTGCTATTCCACAGCAAGCTGTTCCACGCGGCCGGCAAGAACCAGACCGAGGCCACCAAGTTCTCGCTGGTCTTCACTTACCGCGCCGCCGACAATATGCCGCAACCCGGTTCGCGCTCGGCGGCGCTGGCGGAAATCCCTTTGGAATAGGCGGGCCGCCTCGCTTCTTACTCGTTTTTTAGTAATTTAATGGGGGTATGTGCAAAAAACGCGCTATCGTCAGCGTATTTAAAGGCTCTGCAAATATACTCCCCTTCAGTATTTTTACGATCGAAAACACAAAAAAACTCCGATTTTACAGCTCCAGCGCGATCAATTCCTGCACCGTCTGACGGCGCCTGATCTGTCGGATTGCGTCGCCGTCGACCAGCACTTCCGGCAGCAGCGGGCGCGAGTTGTAGTTGGACGACATGCTGGCGCCGTAAGCGCCGGCGTCGTGGAACACCAGCAGGTCGCCGATCTGGCAGGCCGGCAAATCCTGGGTGCTGACCACGCCGCCTTCTTCCTGGGTGAACACGTCGCCCGATTCGCACAACGGTCCGGCCACCACGGTAGCGCGCAACTGACCCGTGCGCGGGTTGCCGTCTACCGTGCAAGCCGTGATGCGGTGGTAGCTGCCGTACATGGCCGGGCGCGCCAGGTCGTTGAAGCCGGCGTCGACCAGGGCAAAGAAATTATTCCCGACTTGTTTCTGCGCGCGTAATGTCGAAATCAAGACGCCGCTTTGCGCCACCAGGAAGCGCCCCGGCTCGATTTCCATGCTGATCTTATGGCCGAGATGCGCTTCGATTTCCTTGCGCGCCGCATCCCAGATCTGGAAATAATGTTCGGTGTCGACTTCCGCATCGCCCTCGCGATACGGTATAGACAAGCCGCCGCCGATAGAGATCGCCTGCAAGTCGCGCCCGCAAGCCTTGACTTGCGCCAGCATCGCTTCGCAGACTTGCTGCAGATGGCCGTAATCGACGCCGGAACCGATATGCATGTGCAAGCCGACCAGCTGCAAATCGTATTGCGCGATGATGGCCAGGCTATGCGCCAGCTCTGCATGCCAGATGCCGTGTTTGCTTTGCTCGCCGCCGGTATTGGTCTTGCGGCTATGACCGTGGCCGAAGCCGGGGTTGATGCGCAGCCAGACCGGGTGGCCGCGCTGCGCCTGCCCTAATTGTTCCAGCATGTCGGGCGAGCCGCAATTCACCGGGATATTCAATTCCACCACGCGCTGCAGCGCATGCTGATCCAGCAAATCGGCGGTGTACACGATCTCGGCATGCAGCCCATTGCCAGGGGTATAGCCGGCCGCCAGCGCGCGCTCGACTTCGCCCAGCGAGACCGAATCGACCAGCACGCCTTGTTCGCGCATCAGGCGCAGCAGGTGGATATTGCTGGATGCCTTCTGGGCGAAGCGGATCACGTCGAACTGGCGCAGGCGCGCGATCTGGCGCCGGATAACGGCGGCGTTGTAGGCCCAGCACGGGGTCTGGAATTCGGCGGCGATCCGGGCGATCTGGGTAGGGTTGATGGTCATTTTGAATTCTCGCGACGGTAGGCTTAAGATAAACTCCACTGTAACAAGCAGTTTGCCGGGATAGAATGGGATTCCATAAGCAATTCAGGCGAACACCGACGGTTTGATTCGAATTTAGGAAAAAACACGAATGAATCAAAAAATCGACAGTTTCGACCAGAAAATCCTGGCCTTATTGCAACAAGATGCGCGCATCTCGCATGCCGAAATCGGCCGCCAGGTGCATCTGAGCCAGCCGGCCGTGTCCGAGCGCATCAAGCGGCTGGAGGCGGCCCAGGTGATACGCGGCTACCGCGCCGAGATCAACCCGAAAGCGCTCGGTTACCAGATTACGGCCATGATACGCCTCTCCACCCAACAGGGACGGCCGTATGCGCAATACGTGGCCGAGCGGCCCGAGATCATCGATTGCTATACCGTCACCGGCGAAGACGGCGCCGTGATGCGGGTGCTGGCGACCGATGTCGAGCACCTGCAACGCATCATCAACGACTTGAACGCCTACGGCTCGACCTCGACCGCGATCGTGCTGACCACCCACGTGGCGGGCAAGGCGATCGCGGCGCCGCCAGCCGCCTAACATTGCGCCGGCTGCCGTCGCTGTCATGCCTGAGCGACTTGCGTCTCAGGATGGAAAATTCCGCCTTGCCGGCAGCAAGAGCAGCAGCGTCAGCAGGCAGAAGCCGGCCCCGGCGTAAAAGGTAAAGGCGCCGCCCAGCCTGTCCCATAGCAAGCCAGCCACGGCGCTGGCCAGCAACAGCGCCAGACCGCTCATCAGGTTGAAGCAGCCGTAAGCCGTGCCGCGCAGATCGGCCGGCGCGCTGGCCGCCACCATGCTGGCCAGCAAGCCTTGCGTCATGCCCATGTGTACGCCCCACAGGGCGACCCCGGCCAGCAGGCTGGCCCAGTGCGTGCTGCTGGCCAGCACCAGGTCGGCCGCGATCAGCACCAGCAGGCCGGCCATCAATAAGCGCGTGTGGCTGTTGCCGTCCGACCATTTTCCGAATGGGTAGGCACTGCCCGCATACACCAGGTTCATCGCCACCATCACCAGCGGCACCAGCGCCAGCGGCACGCCGGATTGTTGCGCGCGCAGCACCAGAAACGCTTCGGAAAAACGCGCCAGGGTGAAAATCGCGCCGATAGCGACCACCCACCAATAAGCGCTGCCTAGCCGCTGCAGATTTTGCCGGCTGACCGGGTTGTGCGGTTTAGTCGTATGCGCGCGTTCTGGCTCCTGCACCCCAAACAGCAGTAAAACCAGCGCCAGCAAAGCCGGAATCACGGAGAGCAAGAATATTCTGCGGAAATCATTGGCCCACAATAGCATCAGCGCCACCGCCAGCAGCGGGCCGATGAAGGCGCCCACGGTATCGAGCGACTGGCGCAAGCCGAACGCCGCCCCGCGCAATCCGGGCGGGGCCAGATCGGCCACCAGCGCATCGCGCGGCGCGCCGCGTATGCCTTTGCCGACCCGGTCCAGCAGGCGCGCCGTGAGCACCACGCCGCTGCTGTTCGCCAGCGCAAACAAGGGCTTGGTCAGGGCGCTCATGCCGTAGCCGAACAGCGCCAAGCCTTTGCGCTTGCCGAGGTAATCGCTGAGCGCGCCGGAAAACACCTTGACGATCAGGGCGGTCGCTTCCGCCATGCCCTCGATCAGGCCGACCGTGAACGAGCTCGCGCCCAGCGTCCCGACCATGAACAGCGGCAACAGGCTATGGATCAGCTCGGAAGAGATATCCATCAGCATGCTGACCAGGCCCAGCATCCATATGCTGGCCGGCAACGCCGTTTTGATTTTTGTCATATTGCCTTTCAGCTCAGGCATAGCGGCCAGCCGCAAGTGCGCCGCACAGCACGTATAATGTCGCTTCTAGTCTGGATAATGTATCGGAAGTCTCATGTTGGCGCCATCCTCCCCCCGTAAGTTCATGATTTTTTCCGTGCTGGCGGCGGCTTTGCTGCTGGTGCTGGGCGGCTTGTTTTACCAGTCCTTATCGGCCAAACAAGCCGTACCCGAGGTCAGTTTCACCAACCTGAAAGGCGAACAGATCAGTACGCAAAGCTTGCGCGGCAAGGTCGTGCTGGTGAATTTCTGGGCCACTTCCTGCGCTACCTGCGTTGCCGAAATGCCACACATGGTGGAGACGTATAACAAGTACCACGCGCAAGGGCTGGAATTCGTCGCGGTGGCGATGCGCTACGATGCGCCGAATTATGTCGTGAACTACAGCGAAACGCGCCGCCTGCCTTTCCATGTCGCGCTCGACGTGCAGGGCAAACTGGCGCAGGCCTTCGGGGACGTCAGGCTGACCCCGACCACCTTCGTGATCGACAAGCAGGGCAAGATATTGAAACGCTATGTCGGCCAGCCTTCCTTTGCGGAATTGCACGCCTTGCTGGAACAGGCGCTGGCGGCCTGAGGCCGCAGCCCCGGGTGCGCTGTACGCCAGCGCGAACCGTTATTCTTCGGCCGCCGGCGCCCCGGTAAACCATTGCAATTTTTGATGCAGGGTCACCACTTCGCCGACGATGATCAGGCACGGCGATTGCACGCTTTGCGCGCTGGCCAGCTCGGCGATGTCGGACAGCGTGCCGATGACGACGCGCTGGCGCGCGGTGGTGCCGTTTTCCACCAGCGCCACCGGCATCGCGGCCGATTGCCCATGCGTGATCAATTGCCGGCTGATTTCAGGCAAGGCGCCCAGCCCCATATAAATCACCACGGTCTGGCGCGGCTGCGCCAGGCTCTTCCAATTCAGATGCAGGCTGCCGTCTTTCAGATGGCCGGTGGCGAACTTGCACGATTGCGCGTAATCGCGGTGGGTCAGCGGGATGCCGGTGTAACACGAGATACCGTTCGCGCTGGTGATGCCGGGCACCACTTCAAAGCGTATCCCCTGCGCCGCCAGCACTTCGGCCTCTTCGCCGCCGCGCCCGAAGATAAACGGGTCGCCGCCTTTCAGCCGCAGCACGCGCTTGCCTTGCCGGGCGAGGCGCACCAGCAAAGTATTGATCCGTTCCTGCGGCAAGGTATGCAGGCTTTCCTGCTTGCCGACATAAATTCTTTCGGCCTGCGCCGCCGCCAGTCCGAGTATGTCGGCGCTGACCAGATGGTCGTATACCAGCGCATCGGCCTGCGCCAGCAAACGCGCGGCGCGCAAGGTCAGCAGCTCAGGATCGCCCGGGCCGGCGCCGACCAGATACACGATGCCGCTATCTGGCCTGATCAGCGCCGCGCTGGAAGTTGACGAGGGCCTTGCTGGCTGGTTCATGACGGTTCTCTGCTGGCTATTCGGAATGAATCGATTCTAGCTGCGCCCAGTCCCAGAACTATTGAGCTTCCTCAATGAGCCGGAATATGCCGGCAGGTAAGCTGGCGCTACTTCACGTCCATGCCGAATCGCTACCAGATGAAATTTTCCGCCCGTCTCAGGCTTGTCTCTCGCCCTGCGTTGAGCTGGCTGACGGCCTGCGCAATCGGCACATTCTGCCCGTGCGCCGACGCGGCCGAGGCGGCGCCGGCGGCAGCCAGGCGCGCCGAACTGATCGCTCTGGTACGCCAGGATTGCGGCTCTTGTCACGGCCTGACGCTGAACGGCGGCCTCGGCCCGGCCTTGCTGCCGCGGACATTGAACGATAAACCGGCCGACAGCCTGAAGGCCGTGATTTTGTACGGCCGACCCGGCACCGCGATGCCGCCCTGGCAGCGCTTCCTCAGCGCAGCCGAAGCCGCGTGGATAGTCGCGCAATTGCAGAAAGGATTTCCCCTTGAAAAATAAACTGATGCGGCTGGGCTTGCTGGCCTGGATGACAGCCGGCTTGCTCGCCTGTAGCAATGCGCCGCTGCGCGGCACCGGCGACCTCGGCGTGGTGATACAGCGCGCCAGCGGCAGCCTGCAAATTATCGACAGCACGCAGATGAAGGCTATCGCAACGGTGCAGGGTCTCGGCGATCTGTCGCACGCTTCGCTGGTGTACTCGCGCGACGGCCGCTACGCCTATGTGTTCGGGCGCGACGGCGGCCTGACTAAGGTCGATCTGCTGCGCGGCGCGATCGTGCAACGCGTGCTGCAAGCCGGCAACAGCATAGGCGGCGCGATTTCCCAAGATGGCAAGCTGGTGGCCGCGCAAAACTATAGCCCCGGCGGCGTCAGAATTTTCAACGCCGAGACGCTGGAACTGGTGGCCGATATCCCGGCCGCTTACGGCGAACACGGGCAATTTTCCAAGGTGGTCGGGCTGGCCGATGCGCCCGGCCAGCGCTTCGTCTGGAGCCTGTTCGACGCCGGCGAAATCTGGACGGCCGAACTGAGCGACCCGCAACATCCGCGCGTGGAAAAATTCAAAAACATAGGCAAGCAACCGTACGACGGCCTGATCACGCCGGATGGCCGCTATTACCTGGCCGGCCTGTTCGGCGAAGACGGTATGGCGCTGCTCGACCTGTGGCGCCCGGAGCAGGGCGTGCGCCGCATCCTGGACGGTTACGGCCAGGGCAGGGAAAAACTGCCGGTGTACAAGATGCCGCATCTGCGCGGCTGGGCCGTGGCCGGGCGCTACGCCTATGTGCCGGCGATAGGCGCGCATGAAGTGCTGATCATCGATACCGAAACCTGGCGCGAAGCGGGCCGCATCGCGGTGGCCGGGCAGCCGGTGTTCGTGATCGCGCGGCCGGACGGGCGCCAGGTCTGGGTCAATTTCGCGTTTCCCGATAACGCCAAGGTCGAAGTGATCGATGTCGAAACGCGCCGCATCGTCCAGCAACTGGAGCCGGGCAAGGCGGTGCTGCACATGGAATTCACGCCGCGCGGCGAAGCGGTCTGGATCTCGGCGCGCGACGACAACCGGGTGCTGGTGGTCGACACCGCCAACTTCAGCCAGCGCGCCGTGTTGCCAGCCGCCGCGCCTAGCGGCATCTTCTTCACCAGCCGCGCGACGCGCATAGGATTCTGATATGCGTGTGGCGACCGACACGCAGTACGATGCCGAGGTGTTCGAATTCTGCCTGCTGAATTCGTTTCAGCGCAATTTTCCGCTGACGCCGGAACCGTTCGCGCAGATCGCCGGCCGGCTCGGCAGCGACCAGGCGACGGTGCTGAGCTGCTTGCAAGACTTGCAGCAGCGCGGTTTGATCAGCCGGGTCGGCGCCGTGTTCCGTCCGAATACCGTGGGCGCCAGCGCCTTGGCCGCGCTGGCCGTGCCGCCGCACAGGCTGGAGCAAGTGGCGGCCTATGTCAGCGCGCGCGCCGAGATCAATCATAACTATCAGCGCGAACACCATTTCAATCTGTGGTTCGTAGCGGCCGCAGCCAGCGGCGGCGCATTGCGCTTAGCCCTGCAAGAAATCGAACAAGACTGCGCTAGCGGCGAGATGCTGGTGCTGCCCATGCTGGAAGAATTCCACATCGACCTCGGCTTCGATCTGGCGGCGGAGACGCCGCCTACTGTGCCGGTCCGCATCGCCCACAGCGCGGGCGCAAGCGCCGCCCTGAACGCCAGCGGGAAAATCTTGCTGGCGGCCCTGCAGCATGGCTTGCCGCTGGCGCCGCAGCCGTACACCCAGCTGGGGCTGCCGCAGGAGCAGGCGCTGCAAATACTGCAGCGCTGGGTCGACGATGGCGTGATCAAACGCTTTGGCGTCATCGTGCGCCATCACGAACTGGGCTTTAACGCGAACGCCATGCTGGTGTGGGATGTGCCGGATGCGATCGTCGGCGCAGTCGGACAGCGCATCGCCGCCAGCGGCCTGGTCAGCCTGTGCTACCGCCGCCCGCGCCAGCTGCCGCAGTGGCCGTACAACCTGTTTTGCATGATGCACGGCAGGGACAGGGAAGAAGTCGAGGCGCGCATCGCTCGCCTGAGCGCCGCCTGCGGAGTGCGGGAATTCCCGCGCGACACGCTGTTCAGCCAGCGCCGTTTCAAGCAACGCGGCGCGCATTATGTGGCGCAAAAAGAGGCTGCGTATGGATGAACTCGATAAAGCCATCATCAACTGCCTGCAGGGCGATTTACCGCTGTGCGAGCGCCCGTATCTGGCCGCCGCGCAAGACCTGGGCTGCAGCGAAGACGAGTTGCTGACGCGCCTGCAGCGCTTGCTGGCGGACGGCGTGCTGACGCGGGTCGGTCCGCTGTTCCAGATCGAACGCATGGGCGGCGCTTTCACGCTGGCCGCCCTGGCCGCGCCGCCTGAGCGCTATGAGGAAATCGCCGCCGCCGTGAACGCCATGCCGCAAGTCGCGCACAATTACTGGCGCGAACACGCGCTCAATATGTGGTTCGTGCTGGCCACCGAAACGCCGGACGGCATCGCCGCTGCGATCGCGGACATCGAGCGCGCCACCGGCTGCGCAGTCTGCAATTTCCCCAAGAGCCGCGAATATTTCGTCGAACTGAAACTGGAAGCTTGAGCATGTCAGACCACGCCATCAGCGACATCGAGCGCGCCATCATTGTCGCCACCCAGGGCGGCTTGCCGCTGGTGGCGCGTCCTTACCACGCCGTCGCCGAACAATTGAATATCAGCGCCGACGAAGTCATGCGCAGGATGGAAACCATGCAGCAGCGCGGCCTGATCCGCCGCATAGGCGTGGTGCCGAATCACTACGCGTTAGGCTACCGCGCCAACGGCATGTCGGTGTGGGATGTGGCGGATGAAGTCATCGATGCGCTGGGCGAGCGCGTCGGCCAGCTGCCCTTCGTCAGCCACTGCTACCGCCGCCCGCGCCGCCTGCCGCAATGGCCGTACAACCTGTTCGCCATGGTGCACGGCAAGAGCCGCAGCGAAGTCGAGCAAAAGGTGTCCGTCATCGCCGAACTGCTGGGCCGACAGGCGCGTGCGCACGAGATTTTGTATAGCACGAAAATTTTGAAGAAGACGGGTTTGCGGCTGGCGCAGGAGGCCAGCCGCACAGCGACTACGTGACTGATGCTGCAGCCGGTTTTTGGCTCCTTCCCCCGGGCAGGGGGATGTTTGTGGGGTTTCGCGAAGCATGCTTCGCGCCACAAACATCCAAGCAGCTTGCAAGCTGCGCGGTGGAAGGTTGGGATGGGGGTCGAACGGTTGATTAACAGACTGCCGTTGCCTGACCGCTGCACCCCCATCCTAACCTTCCCCCTCAAAAGGGGAAGGGACTAAAACGGGTACAGCAAGGTTTGCACAAGCGCAGAAATTTAACTTTGCCGGATAGAGGAAAATCATGTTTCGCATCAGCCAAACCATGCGTGAAATCGCCCACCCCACGCCGCCAGGCCCCAAGCGCAATCCGCCCGGACCGGTGGTGATCTGGAATTTGATACGCCGCTGCAATCTCACCTGCAAGCATTGCTATTCGATTTCGGCCGACAAGGATTTTTCCGGCGAGCTGAACACGGCGGAAGTGCAAGAAGTGATGCGCGATTTGCGCAGCTTCGGCGTGCCGGTGATGATCTTGTCCGGCGGCGAGCCGCTGCTGCGCCCCGATATTTACCAGATCGCCGCCTATGCCAAGCAACTCGGTTTCTATGTCGGCCTGTCCACCAACGGCACCCTGGTGGATGAAAGCAATATCGAACAGATCGCCGCCATCGGTTTCGATTACGTCGGCATCAGCCTGGACGGCATGCGCGCAACCCACGACGAGTTCCGCCGCAAGCAAGGCGCGTTCGACGCCTCGCTGCATGGCGTGCGCCTGTGCCGCGACGCCGGCATCAAGATAGGCACGCGCTTCACGCTGACGCAAGACAATGCGCACGACCTGCCGGCGCTGCTGCAACTGGTGGAAGACGAAGGCATAGACAAGTTCTATCTGTCGCACCTGAACTACGCCGGCCGCGGCAATAAGAATCGCGGCCACGACGCCTTTTTGCAGACCACGCGCCATGCGATGGATTTGCTGTTCGATACTTGCTGGGCATACCTGCAGCGCGGCCTGGAAAAAGAATTCGTGACCGGCAACAACGATGCCGACGGCGTGTACCTGCTGCACTGGCTGCGCAAGCGTTTCCCCGAGAAAGAGGCGGCACTGCGCGCCAAGCTCGCGCAATGGGGCGGCAATTCTTCCGGCGTGAATGTGGCGAATATCGACAACCTCGGCAACGTGCATCCCGATACCTTCTGGTGGCACTACAACCTCGGCAATGTGCGCCAGCGCGCGTTTTCCGACATCTGGCGCGACACTTCCGACCCGCTGATGGCCGGCTTGAAAACCTTCCCGCGCGCCATCAAGGGCCGCTGTGCCGAATGCAGCTACTTCGACGTGTGCGGCGGCAACACCCGCGTGCGTGCGCTGCAACTGACCGGCGATCCGTGGCAGGAAGACCCGGCTTGCTATATGCTCGATGAAGAAATCGGCCTCAGCGGCGCGCGCGAACGGGTGCAGCTCGCGCCGTTTATCAAAGTCAAATCTGTTAAGGTGGCGTGATGCGAAAAAACCTTACCCGATTCCTGCTCGCGGCCGCCGGCTTGCTGGCCGCGCACGCCTATGCTGCGCCGGGCGCCATCAACGCCGATATGCTGTACCAGGATCATTGCGCCGCCTGCCACGGCGTCGAGCGCCTCGGTGGGCGCGGGCCGGCGCTATTGCCGGGCAACCTGGAAAGGCTGAAAAAACCGGAAGCCGTCAAGACGATAGCGGAGGGGCGCATCGCGACCCAGATGCCGCCTTTCGGCCACAAACTGAGCGCCGATGAAATACTGGCGCTGACGCAATTGATCTACACGCCGCTCGCGCAGCAACCGCAGTGGGGCATGGAAGAAATGCAGGATTCGCGCGTGGTGCACCAGGCGCCCGGTACGCTGCCGGATAAGCCGGTGTTTAAAGCCGACCCGCTGAATTTATTCGTGGTGGTGGAACTCGGCGACCATCACGCCTCTATCCTCGACGGCGACAAGTTCGAAGTCATCGCGCGCTTCGCTACCCGCTACGCCTTGCACGGCGGCCCCAAGTTTTCGCCGGACGGACGCTATGTGTATTTCGCCTCGCGCGACGGCTGGGTCGCCAAATACGATATCTGGAACCTGAAGCTGGTGGCGGAAATCCGCGCCGGCATCAACACCCGCAACCTCGCGGTCTCCAGCGACGGCCGCTTCGTCATGGTCGCCAATTATCTGCCGCACACGCTGGTGCTGCTCGATACGCGCGAGCTGACGCCGCTCAAGGTGATAGACGTGAAAGACGACAGCGGTAAATCTTCGCGCGTCTCGGCCGTGTATGACGCCGCGCCGCGCAAGAGCTTCATCGCCGCGCTGAAAGACATCCCGGAAGTGTGGGAACTCAGCTACGACGACAAGGCGCCGCCGCTGTACGCCGGCCTGGTGCACGACCACCGCATGGGCGAGGGCGTCGCCACGCCGGGCCAGTTTGCCGCGCGCCGCATCCGCCTCGACGATTACCTCGACGACTTTTTCTTCGATGCGCGCTACGACCACCTGATCGGCTCTTCGCGCGATGCGCAAGGCCAGGTGGTCAACCTCAACATCGGCCGCAAGATCGCCAGCGTCAGCCTGCCCGGTATGCCGCACCTCGGCTCCGGCATCACCTGGGATTACCACGGCAAGCCGGTGCTGGCCACGCCTAACCTGAAGGAAGGCGTGGTCACCGTGGTCGA
>JACPWS010000079.1 GCA_016196925.1 Burkholderiales bacterium
CAGCATTCCAAAGAAACGACTCTACGCAGCGCTTCACGACAAATACCTCGCAGAGGTTCTTGGCTTATGCCCATTGGTCATTTGATGCGTTAGCCCTGGGGTGCCGCTGGATGTCGGCACGTTGTATTTCGCCATGGGTTATAACGCCTGGGTCATGAGCAACATTCTGTTCGATCTGGCCGACCAGCGCCTACACCAGCGCTTCAACCTGATCGCCCTGCCGGTGGTAGCGGCCTTCATCATGGCGATGTGGGATGTGGTGCTGGACCCGACCACATCAACCATCAACAAAACGTGGATCTGGCATGGTTCAGGCGGCTATTTCGGCGTACCATTTTCCAATTTTGTCGGTTGGTATTTTGTGGTCTACCTGTTCTTCCAGGCGTTTACCCTGTATCTGGCAGCGCGTGCCAAACACACGCCACTACAAACGGAAGGGCAAGGAAAAGCTTACTGGCTGCCGCCAGTGCTACTATATCTGTCGGTCGCACTGGGCTGGATTGTGACCTATCTGATTGCGCCCTCCGGCAGCAGTACCGATGCCATGAATTATGTCTGGCGTAACAAGGATATCTACGAAACGGCGGCAATCGTGGTGCTGTACACCATGTTGTTCGCCAGCGTATTAACTATCTTGCGGCTGCTGCAACCTAAGACCAGTGCTTAACCTGCATTCCCTACGATATAGAGCGGGCGGCGTCCCGCTTATTTACGTCCTATCTCGGCCAGTAAACGCAGGAAGTCCGGATCAGTATACAATTGATCCCGGGCTGCCTTGCGCACCCTATCCACGTCCGCCTTTGGCAAGGATAGCGACGTCGACAAACCCAATAAGTAAGCTCTTTCCTCGCGGTCTGTGATCTTGTCGAAATTCACGTCAATTACATAGGTGGAAAACAAAGCGCGCCCCGGCACCGGGTGCTCTGCTTCATATCGCCGGACTTCGGATTCACCTTGTGCAATAGCATTGTTAAATTCAACCTGGCTACCGCGCGACACCAGACTAATCGGAATATCAGACACTGCGTTGATCGTCCGTATCATTCCTGGAGTATCTGCGCTATGGTCTTCGGGGAAGCGCGGTGACACTTGCGCATTAACGATGATATGCACCATTTTACGCATGTCTTTAGCTGCCCCCTGAATAGCCCCCAGCATGCCGCCGGCACGCTTCAAGTAGGCTACCGGACTGCGCAATCCCAGGTTGTCCGACAAACCGCCATCGACCAGATGCACATAGTTACGCTTCCTGGCTGAGATTAAACCGAAAACATCTTGCTCCGGCACCCTGTGCTGACATCGGTCGGCATAACTCCACAAAGTAATCGGACTGAACACCACAGGCACGGCCATCGAAGCCGCCACCGCACGCGACAATGGTAGAGCATTCAAATCGCTGCACAGAAAATCAAATTGCTCGGGAATAAATTCAAAACGGTGACCGTCGGTAATATCGGTAGCCGTAGCAATGAACAGGGGGCGACGCCCTTGCTGCACGAGGGTTTGATAAGTGCTGCCTTCAAATAAATGCTGATCCAGTAATTGCTGAATGATATCGCTGCGGCCGAAACGCGGCGAAGTCAATTGATGCAAACCCGATGGACTGAAAATGCTGCGTATCACACCCCCCTGAAAATCGACATTCAGAAAACGTCGTGGAAACTCTTCAAAAAAACGCCCCCCTTTCAAGGCAAAAAAGGCGCCGGCTATGCTGCCGCCGGAAACCCCGGAGACCACATCGATTTCTTGCGCCAGATTTTTGTCTTGCCCTTCCCACCGTATCGGCGTATTCGCCAAAGCTTCCAATACGCCATAGGCCATTGCTGCGGCACGCGTTCCACCACCGGAGAAAGACACGAAAATGAACAAAGACATGGAATTATCTTCGTTTTGCAATGCATGTAAATCGTAACGTGTCGAGGGCGCTACCGGTAAAGGCTGATTGACCGGATAATGCATGGACGAACAGGCACCCAAGCCCAGCAACATCAATGTCATTATGGTTTTTTGCAACATTTCCTCTCCTGTTAAATCGCTTTAAACCCTCCCCTGTTGCTGCGAATTAAATATTTAGCTTGGGTTGGCTGCTCCTTCTGTCTTCGCATTTGTAGAGAAACGTAACAAATTCCTAGTTTTTGGCATTCTCTTTTATCGTGACCATCCGAAGAATACGTAGGGTGATTACTGCATCACTGAATTCACCTGCCTGGGGCATACGCGGCGTAAGTTTTTCGTAAGGGAAATGCAATGGAGAGAGCAAGACTAAAGACCATGCAGAACTGACTCATACAGACGTGCCAGAAAACCATGTACGGATGCCACCTGGCCAAAGCCATCGTCAAAATATTTCCCATTCTTACGGTGCCACTTTGAATTGGCGCCACGAGTTATCGTCGGACTCCGATCGTTACCTGCAAGGGAGATTCTTGCCGTAAGGTATACTCACTAACGTGGTACTCTCAGCTCCCCACAGTAGGAAAGACCACGCTCTTACTCCAGCCGAAACCCAGATAATAAACGAACGCATTGCCCAGGTCGCTCTGAGCAAGCGCGGCATCGTGGCACGGGTGCGCTGGCCGATGCACACCGGCCAGCTAGAAGACATCAACAACCGCATTAAAGTTATGAAACGGATCACCTAGGTGTTGCTATTCAGCTTGAACACACTGACGGCAGCCATCAGCTCAGTTGCCCGTTGTTGCAACGAGTCGGACGCTGCTGCCGCTTCTTCCACCAACGACGCATTCTGTTGCGTAACTTCATCCATTTGCTTGATAGCCTCATTGATATGATCGAGGCCGGAAGTCTGTTCCTCGCTCGCTGCGCTGATCTCGCTCATGATGTTCGTTACTCGATTGACGCTGACGGCGATCTCGTCCATGGTAGTGCCAGCTTGTTCTACCAACTTACTACCCGCGTCTATGTTTTCTACGGAGGTGCCAATCAATGCATTGATTTCCTTCGCAGCGCCAGCCGAACGCTGGGCCAGAATTCTGACCTCGGCGGCAACCACCGCAAAGCCGCGCCCTTGTTCGCCGGCTCGTGCGGCTTCGACCGCCGCGTTCAACGCCAGAATATTGGTCTGGAACGCAATGGCGTCAATGACACCGATGATATCGACGATTTTTTTGGCTGAGGTATTTATCGAGGCCATGGTCGCGACTACCTGTGATACGACCGTGCCGCCCTTGGAAGCAACTTCTGAGGCGGAAATAGCCAATTGGTTTGCCCGGCGCGCGTTGTCGGAATTTTGCTTCACCGTCGATGTCAGATCGAGGATCGACGTCGTGGTCTCTGCCAAGGTGTTGGCTTGCCGCTCAGTTCGTGACGACAGGTCTAAATTGCCGCTGGCAATCTCATGAGACGCGATTGCGATAGTATCGGTATCGGAACGCACCCGGCCAACAATTTTTTCCAAGCTACCGTTCATGTCCTTGAGCGCCTGCATCAATTGACCAGTCTCATCTGCGGAATGCACCACCACCGTGGCGGTCAGGTCACCGTCGGCGACGAGGCGCGCCACCTTTACTGCTGCGCGCAACGGCACCGTGACACTGCGCGTCACCCACCATGCGCCCCCGGCGCACAACAATAAAGCCATGCTGGTCATTAAAAAAGTCAGAAGGCGTGCTCTTTCTTGTGCCTTGCGTCCATCGTCCGCCGCTTGCTTGGCATAAGTTTGGTTACGCGCGATGAGCGTGTCAAGCAACGTCTGAATTTGTTGACTCGCTCCTCGAACCTGGTCGTCGAAACGTTTAAAATCCGTCATTGCCATTACCATTCGTCTCCAGTCGCGCTCCTCGGCCAAACGCTTGAGGGTGCTGTCAGCCACCGCATTTGAGTCCAAATAGACTAGCCAGGCCGACTGCAGCGTTTTCCAAGTTTGGGCTTCCTCCGCCGCTTTTGGCAGCTTGGTGTAGTTATTGAAGTAAGTCTGCGCTTTGGCGTCAGCATCGGCCTTACTCTTAAGAATGTCGCCAAAAAATGCGTTTCCTTCGTCCACTGCGGCCGCTGTGTCAGGCATCGAGTCATAGGTTGCCACATCAAAACTCATCGCATTCCTGTTTTCTGAAATCGACGCGAGCTGGTAGGTTCTCATACGCATCAGGTTAGTGACAGCAGGAAGACTTTGCTCGCTTAGATTGGTCAGTTGCTCGCCAACGCTCAACGTAGCGATCCAACCCGATATTGCGACAATCAACAGCAAGATGATGGCAGTTCCAGCAAACGCGACCAGCTTTAGCTTAATTGACAAATTGCGTATCAAACTACTCTCCTTTGAATTGACTCTCATCGAGGTGACCTGTGCTATTTTTTCGGCCCAGATCAACTTGGAATCTTGTCCGGCCCCATGTAGCGAAATAGGAAGCCCGCCACCTTGCGCATCTGGATCTCCTCGGAGCCCTCGGTGATACGATAGCGGCGGTGGTGCCGATAGATGTGCTCGAACGGTTTGTGCCTTGAATATCCGATCCCGCCGTGTACCTGCATGGCACGATCGGCTGCGTCGCAGCACAAGCGATTGGCCCAGTAATTACACATCGACACCTTGTCAGACAGAAATTTTTCCACGTCTCTCTTCGGCATTTGGTCCATCTCCCACGCTGTCTTGCGAATCAGCAAGCGCAGCATTTCCACTTGCGTGGCAAGTTCGACCAAGGGAAACTGGATGCCCTGATTATTCGCCAGCGGTTCGCCGAACGGCTTGCGGCTGCGTGCATACTTCACACTTTCGCGCACGCAGTAATCCGCGGCGCCCAGACTGGACGCTGCCTGGCGTATCCGGTTCTCGTGCACGAAATACTGCGCAATAGCGAGCCCTCCATCCAGAGGGCCGAGCACCGCGCTATCCTCGACCCATACCGAGGTGAAACTAACGCGCGGATGATCGGTAGGCATATTGAAGGTCCACAGATATTCTTCGACTTTCACGCCTTGAGCGTTAGCCGGAACAATGAAAGCGGTAATGCCTTTCGCGTCCCCGTCCTCGCCGCTTGTGCGAGCGAAAACAACACCGTGGGTGGCCGTGTGCATGCCGGTGGCCCACATTTTTTCGCCATCGATCAACCAACCGTCGACACCATTGCGGGCTTGCATCACTGCCCGCATTTCCATGTGCGTAGCGTCGGAACCGTGGTTCGGCTCGGTAAGTCCGAATGCCAGTCGGCGGGTTTCATCCAGCATGCCATTGACGAATTCAGCGCGTTGTTCTGGCGTGCCAAAATCACGCATGACGAGAACAAATGGATTGTTCGCGACGATCGAATGCTCGTTCTGCAAATCGTTGTGCAGGCCCAAGCCCTTGGCGGCAAAGTGGTCGCGAATCACGGTCAGCCACAGGTTCGAGCCATCACGCCCGCCATATTCCTTGGGCAAGGCAAAGCGCAGATGCCCTGCTTGGTCCGCCCGCCTGCGTGCGACGGCCAGCAATTCTTCCCACTCGTGGCGCGGCAGCCCACCATTCTCGAAGTCTGTACGAGCCCATTCCCTGCGATGGTCGAAGAAGCGTTCATTGTCGTCTTGCGCTTGCAAGGGTTTGATTTCTGCTTCGATAAACGCATCAAGTTCAGCGAGATAGACAACCAGGTCAGGCGGTAAATTGAAATCCATGCTTATGCGACTCCTTTATGAGACTCCACAATCCGGCGGTAAGTGGAATAATTCGGCTGGTCAATCGCCAGCTTGCTTACTGCAACTGCCCACAGGTGATCGGATAGACCTGGGGTATCGAGCGTGAATGCACCGCCTTCGATGCGGCGGCAAAGTTCCAAGTTGAGCTCATCCAGATCGCCATCGCCGCCAAATAACGCGCGTAAACGTTTCAATTCGGCGGCATCCGCGGCCGGCGCCAGTTCGATTTCTCGCAGCACAATATCGAGCGCATTGGAGGCAACGCGGGCGTGAAACGCGGTCTGGCCGGATAGCTCCGGGATGGCCTGCTCGCGAATGAACTCGATGACGGCGCGCAGCAATTCGGCCTTGCTTGGTTGATCCAGCATCGTTACTCTCCTGCCCGTAGTGCCAACAGGCACAATAAATCGATTTCGGTCTCCGACGAGCGACGTCCGATCGCTGCGCGCTCCACAGAACGCGTCACTCCGTTTTGAAAGGTTTCGGCCATCATCTGGCACATCAGCCCCCACTTGATGGTTCCAAGCACTTCCCAGAATTTGACGCGCTCCGGATCGACAGGCTGCCCGCTTTGCGCCTCATAGCCTGCGAACAACTCTTCGCGCGAACCGAAGCCGCCCACAGGAAAATCGATGTTCCCGAAACGCCAGGAATTGACTGAGATCCATCCCAGGTCTTCCATCGGATCGCCAATATGCGCAAGCTCCCAATCCAGCACAGCGCGCACCCCATCCGGCCCAATGATCAGATTGCCATTTCTAAAATCACCGTGTACCAGAGTCAGTGCATGCTCATCGGTTGGGGCATTGTCCTGCAACCAGCGAAATGCCAGTTCGAACACGGGCCTCGGTTGTTTGAAGTGGTGATATACGCCAAAATAGCGCTCCACCTCGGTGCTTGCCGACACGACTCGTAGCGGCGGAAGCAGCTTGCGCTCAATGCCATGAATGCGCGCCATGTAGCCGCCACAAGCGCGCGCCAACGTTGGCCGAATCGCATCAAACTGCGGATCGCGCAATATCTTTCGGGCAATGGTCTCACCTTGTATTCGATCCATGATGAAGCCGGAACCGAGTCCGTCTTCCGGCCGCAACACATACCGCACGCCAGGCACCGGTACGCCGGCAGCCCGGGCCAGCTCAATCAGCATGGCTTCGACTTCCATGCCGGGACTGTCGGTCAATTGCGCGGCGCTACCCGCGCCGGTGCGACGCATAATGAACGGTGTTTCACCCGCCAGCCCCTGCACGTTGAATGCCCAGGTTTCCTGGCTCGCGCCACCGGAAAGGGCATGCAGTCCGGTCAGCCCGGTTGCATGCGGAACCAGATGTGCGAGCAGCTTTCTCAGGCCAAAATCAAGCGAAGTATTCGTTGAAATCATGAAGGTTACATTTTGATGTTTTACGATAAATGCAGCTAAGTCATTGATCGGACGGCGGCAACCCAAAGACAGCCGACGCGTCGACATAGACGCGCATATCCGCAACCTTGTTGAGACTATTGACGCGCAATATCGTTACCGCCGGAACGGTGACGACCCGACCGTCGAACAGGTCGTAGGTCACATTCGACTCCAGTACGATACTTCCCTTTGATTCCCAACGATCCACAAATCGATGTTGCATGCCGCGCACGACAGTCGCCGCAAGCGACCGAAAATTTTCTCCAATTGCGATTTTTCCCACCAAAGGCGGGAAATTCGCGAATCGGAGAGTCGCATCGTCGGCAAAGAACGCCATATAGGCGTCCAGGTTCAGCTCGTCCAGATGCCGATAGAATTGATCCGCGTCAAAGTTATTCATGTCTTCATCTCCTGTTGATTAGTGATTGCGTAGCGGATGCTTGGTCACTGCACAAGCTGGCCAAATTTGATCTCATGAAGCGGGACTACTCGATGCGGCACAAGCAATGCCGCCAGCGCGGGAATCATGACGATTGCCCCGATCATGTTCCAAATGAACATGAAGGTCAGCAGCAACCCCATGTCGGCCTGGAACTTGATATCGGAGAACACCCATGTCAATACGCCCAACGCCAGCGTTACACCCGTCAGTCCGACCGCAGCGCCGGTGGTTTTCAGCGTCTCGAAATAGGCGCTCTTGAGCGGCAAACCAGCACCGAGGAAATGCTCAAGCCGATTGTAAATATAGATGCCGTAGTCGACCCCGATCCCGATGCCGAGCGCGATCACGGGCAAGGTCGCAACTTTCACGCCGAGTCCAAGCTTCGCCATGATGGCCTCGCACAGCACCGAGGTAATATACAAGGGCAGCATGATGCATAAGGCAATGCGCCAGGATCGGAATTCCCACCATACGAGCAGGGCGACGATACCGTAGACCAGGAGCAGCATCTGCATCTCGGCCTGTTTAATGACGATATTGGTCGCTGCCTCGATGCCGGCGTTACCGGCGGCCAACTTGAATTGCGTCGTGGCGTCGTTATTGGCAGACGCGAATTTTTCCGCTGCGGCGACTACCGCAGACAGCGTAGTCGCTTTGTGGTCGGTCAGAAATAGCAGTACCGGTACCATCGAACAGTCGTTGCTATACAGCTCGGCGGGCAGGGCCTTGTGCGCGGCATTCGAAATGTAGCGATTACGAGTAAGTGCATACCATTTGAGATCGCCGCCATTGGTAGCTGAAATAACTTTCTTCATCCCACTGAATAGCGATGCAGTAGACTCGACTCCCGGCAGATTTTCCATTTCCCACTGAAAGCGGTCGACCGCTTCAGCTACCGGATATGATCCGCATTCGCCGGGCACCGTTTTGACCATCACTACAAACACATCGGGACTGGTTGAATAATGCGAAGTGATATACGCATTGTCGCGGTTGTAGCGCGATTCCATGCGCAACTCAGGCGCGCCAGAATCGAGATCGCCAATTTTCAGATCACGACTCATGGTCCACGCCGCGCCAAAAAGTATCAAGCCGACGGCAACCGCCGCGCGTGCATAACGCGGTTCAGCAAAGCAAGATAACATCCGAGCGATCCGGTGCTTGCTGTGCTGCTTGCGTTCCTGATGCCGCAGGCAAGCGTCGGAGACGCCTGCATAAGACATCATCACCGGCAGCAACAGCATTTTCGTCAAAATGATGACCGCGACACCAATGCTTGCGCTGATGGACAGCTCTTGAATGACGCCGATCTTGATCACCAACAGCGTCGAAAATCCAACCGCATCACATAGCAACGCGATGGTTCCCGGTATGAACAACATGCGAAAGGTTTGTCGTGCCGCCTCGATGTTGGAACGTCCGCTCAAGCGTTCGATAGCCATGGTGTTGATGTTTTGAACGGCATGACTGACCCCGATCGCGAACGTCAGGAATGGCACCAGGATGGAGTAGGGATCGAGTCCAAATCCAAGCAACCTAACGATTCCCAGTTGCCAGATGACCGCCAGACTGCAGCACAATACGGTCACCGCCGTACTGCGCCAGCAGCGCGAATAAACAAGCAACAGCAATATGGTCAAGACGAATGTCACAGCGAAGAACAAGCCTATGGCTTTTGCGCCGTGGATCAAATCACCGACGATTTTTGCAAAGCCTGTAATACGGATTTTGATATTGCCTGTCTCGTACTTTTTCCGGATCAATTTTTCCAGACGCTCCGAGAACTGTCCGTAGTCAAGTCGCACGCCGGTGTCTGGATCGGTTTCCAGCAGCGGCACTGAGATGATCGCCGAGCGATGGTCCATGGCGACCAGATTGCCGACAATGCCTGCGCGCTCCACGTTCGTACGTACCTGTTCGATCTTGGACGGCGTGCCGTCGAATCCTTGCGGAATGATCTGTCCGCCATTCATGCCGGCCTCGCCGACCTCGAGCCAGATGACATTCGGCGTCCACAGTGATTTCAGATTGCCGCGATCAACGCCAGGAATATAAAACACTTCATCCGTTATCTTCTTCAGCGTCTCAAGGTACTCCTTGCTGTAGATATCGCCAGTCGTCGTTTCCACGGAAATACGCACAATATTGCCGAGTGGTCGCAACTCATTTTCATACTTCAGGTAGTTGGCGATGTAGGGATGCAACACCGGCACCATCTTCTGAAAACTGGCATCCGGCCGCAGCTGTGACGCTTGGTAGCCGAAGAACAAGGAAGCGATCAGAAAGAAAAAAAGCACCGGCAAGCGATGACGGAACAGGCGCAACTCCAGAAACCGTCCAAGGGCGCCAAATTTTTTGTGGTGGTCTATCACGGCGCCATCCCCCCCAAGAAATTCTGATTCTCGTTTCATTGATGCCCCACCTTATCCGGGTCATTCAAAGACACAAAACGAGCGCCACCCGAGCCGAACAACGCCGCTTTCTTCTCACTCATGACCGGTACTATCGCAACCACCGACATGTCCGTACCGGTTCTGGTCATTGTGAAATTGCGCCCCTGGTCATCGCTTTGCAGCAGCCGTCCATCTTGACTGACCAGCACCAGCGATCCATTCGGCAACGCAATCCCGCAGGTCAAGGATTTCGCGGTCTGCTTGTCAAGTGCTTGCCAGCTCACGCCGCCGTCTGCGGAGCGGAACATATGTCCCGCAAAGCCGAACGCGACCAAGGCTTCCCCACCCAATCCGTTGGGTGTGCCGAGCACACCGTAGATTTGACCACGGTAGCCGGTATCGAGCGCCTGCCACGTTTTCCCTCCATCGCGTGAACGATAGACTTTGCCGGCTTCGCCGGAGATGGTCAGCAGACCGCCAGGTGTCGATGAAATAGCGTTGTAGTGCAGGCCGTCCGGAGTATCCAATCGGGTCGCCCAGGATTCCCAATGTTCGCCGCCATCGTTGGTATGAAAGAATTGTCCGAACGCGCCAACGACATAACCTTCCAGGTCGTTGCTGAACCAGATGCCGAACAAGGGACGCGATGGACCGAATTCTCCAGCCGCCTTGGCATCGTCCAATGCGGCAGCTGCCACTTTTTTCACTTGTTCGGATGCGCTATCCGCATCGCGCAGCCGCCGTTCCGCCTCCGCCAACACCATGACATTGGCCTGGTTGCCGTCAAACTGTTTCTTCCATGTCTGGCCGCCATCGACGCTATGCAATATCACACCGTCGTGCCCGGCTACCCAGCCCTTGCTCGGGGTAGCAAAGTACACGGATGTCAAGGTCACCGAAACCGGAACGTCGCTCTGGTTCCATGTTTTCCCTTGGTTGTCGGAATAGATGACGATCCCGCGCTCACCCACTGCAACCATCCGTTTTCCGGCCACGGTCGCTGCCAGCAGCAAGGACCTGGACGCCTTGTCCGACTTGCGTGCCGCAAGCGCCAGTGGATCCTTGGCTACGGCGCTTGCGCTAGCCGCAATCGCAGGCTGCACAATGCAAGCAGCCAGCAACACAGCGAAGCCGCGCCTTCGAATTCGTGCAAATCTTTCGGCCATGTTTGTTTTCTCAAGCATGATTCTTTATCGTTTTCAGAAATTCCGGGACTGTTTTCCGCACACGCAATCGATACGGTATGTGCTGGATCAGCAGCAATACGACTCGTTTGCGTGCCTGGTTCGTTGCCGGGAAGCCGCAGCTCCGCTCACTTCGGCGAAAAGAGCTGCGACCCTGTGCTGCCGCTTGGCTCAATTGCTCATTCGACGCAAGTTGTCCGGCGAATAGACGCCGAGAGCGAACTTGCCGCCAAATTTTATTGGCTTCTCCTGGTTGGTCAGACCCACAACCACATAGCGTCTTGCTTGCAAGTCGTAGAGGACTTCACCCGAATAAAATGGCGTTGGGGCATCGTAGAACTGCATCGCCTCGATCTCATGCACGCGCCACAGTTCACCACGGTTATCGTATTTATCGGCATGCGCAATTTGCCAGCTATCCTCATCGATAAAGAATACGCGTTTGCCGTAGATGTGCCGCTTGCCGGGCTTCAGTGTGGCTTCGACCACCCAAACTCGATGCAGCTCATAGCGCACCAGATCCTGATTCAGGTGACCCGGCTTGACGATATCGGTGTATTTGACACTCTTGCTGCCGAACTTAAAGTTGTTATAGGAAATGAGCATTTCCTTCTTGCCGGACAACTTCCAGTCGTAGCGCTCGGGAGAGCCGCCAAACCCGTCGTAGTCGTCGATGGTGCGCAGACCGTCGGAGCCCTGCCCCGGCATGTCATGTGCGAAATCGGGTGCGCGCACGACACGGCGCTGACCCGGGTTGTATAGCCACGCAAGTCGCGGCTCCTTGAGCTGGTCCATCGGCTCGTGGATCACCAGAGCTTCACCCGCCATGCTGGACGGGCCGGTGATGATATCGCGCTTGTACAGCAGACGGTTCGGCTCGGCGTCCGGCATCGCGCTGGAAAAGGACGCTACTTCGGTACGTGTAACCGGTGTAAAGTTGCCGTTGGCCTGGACCGGAAACTCTGCAGAATAACGTTCCAGGCTGCCACCGCGATAGCGGGTCAAATGATTCCAGATCGCCTCGATGCCGGTCTTCGGTATCGGGAAAGGCACGGCAGACTTCACAATGTTTAACACGCCGTTCCCGCCGGCTACCAGCTCAGCTTTACCCGCCTCTGCTTTGATATTTTCGTATTCACGTTGCGGGAATGCTGCGGTACGATGGCTGGGATACACATTCATCTTATAGTTGGGATAGCGCTTGAGCATCTCCATCTGACCAGGCGCCAACTTGTCCTTGTACTGTGACGCGTTGGCCGGAGTGATTGTGTATAGCGGCTTTTCAGCCGCGAACGGATCAACGTAACCCTTTGCGGGATCAAAGCCGGCTGGCGCCTTGGACAGGCCTCCCTCCCAACTAGGGATGCTGCCATCCTTGTTGCCCGCCTTCTCCGCACCCATCGGCGTTAGATCCTTACCGAGTCGCTCCGTCTCTTGGGCGCTTAATGCCGCCAGTACAGCACCCGACGCGAGAGCCATGCAGGTGAACGCGCTCATCAAGCATACTGATTTCAATTTCAATTGCATTTTCACGAATTGGTCTCCTTGATAATTAGTATTTTAAAATTTGATCCCGGCCACCATCGAGAAATAATCCCGATCGTTCTGGACGTGGTAGGTGGCGTTGTGATTGAAGCGGGTATAGCTGAAATCCGCGTAATATTTGTTGTTATAGTCGGCACGCACGCCCAACCCGAGCACCTGGCGCCCCTCGGAAAACACGACGTCAGCCGAATAACCCTTAACATCATGCGCCCAGAACAATCGCGGCTTAAGGTTCACGCCCGCAAATGCATCTGGATAGCTGAGTTCAGCTAGCAGGCGATAGCCCCAAGCATTGGAGGTTACAAAGCCCTTGTTCTCGCAGAAGTCTTTGTTCGCATTGCCGGTGAATGCGCAAGGAATAGCGGCAGTCTGCGCGAAGCCGTAGACAAAATCGCGGCCGTAGCGCGTCGACGTCGCCGAATCGCCAATCCCTGACCAGTGCTGAAAGCCGATTTCTCCCACCATGGTGAGCGATTCGGCGCCTGCTACCTGGGGAAATATTTTCAGGGTCGAAACTTGCAGTTGCGATTTGTTCTTGCGGTCGTAGCCATGAATAACACTTCCAGCCGGCAAATTTTTGAGGGATGCCATCGGCCCCACGCCAGCAAGATTCCCGACAAACAGATCGGGACCGTTAATTTGCACCGGCACGCCCTCTGTATAGCTAGCCTCGCCCGATACCGTCCAACCTTTAACTTGTGTCGCTGCGCTCAGTCCCAGTGCATGTATATTTTCACCGGAGTAGTCGAAGAAGTACTGCGCCGCAGATGGTCCGCCAAACGGCGCCAGTGCGCCCGACCAGATCGAGTTTCCTGCCGAAGGTGTCTTGGACAGACTAACGACCGGGAAACGCTGATGGTAATTGACATAGTAGGCACCGAACTCAGTGCTGATGCTGGATGCGAAATAGCGCGCTGCCAGGCCAAACTGCCCGCTGTTCTTCGCCTCCTGGTCTGATGCGCGACCCAGTCTGTAGTTCAACCCGCCGAGTGCCGGATCACCATTGTACTGAGTCATACTTGGCAGAGCATCCCCGCCTACCAGGGTTCCGTTGGAGCAATTGACGACGTTCGCGGGCGACCAGTAAGTGCCACAACCATCCAGTACGCTTTTTTTCCAATTGAATTGGTAAAATCCTTCTACCGTCAGGTCCTTGGCAAGGCCGAGGCTGGCGAATATCTGTGGGATGGGCAACAGGATATCCTTAACCTCTGCACCCGGCCGATGCGCAGCGGTGATGTCAAACGTACCGTAGTGGTTGATACCCGGAATAAAAAGGCTCTCGCCCCAATTCACAACCTGGTTTCCGAGCTTTACATTGAGCGGATGGTTTGCGTCCAGGTCGAAATTCCCGAACACATAAGCATTTCCTAACGCAGCGCCGGAGAATTTCGACCGCGAATCAAAGCCTGAGTCGTCAAGCCTGGCGCCAGGAACATAGGCGTTGGCGAAGCTGCCATGTGGAACACCATCATGTTTTGCCGCATAGTCGTACCACGCCGTGCCGCCGATCACCAAACCCAGGTTGTCCCGTTTCACGAGAACCTCACCACTCATCTTGCCGATTGTTGAAAATGTCTTGCCTTTCTCGAAATTGAGATCGCCGTCGTCGTTGGCGCCGCCGCTTAGTCCGCCATTGCCTGTGGCAACTAATGCCTTATTCACGCCGGTCGCGCGCCAGCTCGTCCCCAACGACATGTTGAGCGACCAGTGCCCTTCAATCCCGTTGTCCAGACTGAACTCGGCCGCATTGACTGCGCCGAGATAGCCGACGCCCAGCGTCATGCACAACAGCTTGCAGGCGCTCGTCATCGCTCTTGGTTTCAACTCTTGACTCTTAGGCGCATTGTTACCACTACAGTCCATACCGTCTCCTCTTTTTTAGTTAGTCGTCAAACCGCTTACTCACTACCTCCAGGGAAACTATCGCAGGTTGATTGATAAAAGGCGTCGCCCGAATGGGTGATTTAGCACTTTGAATGGCAGTCCAGGCGAGTTACAGTCCATCAGCGCATGCGTTCCAAGCACTCGGAGGGTGAAGGCAGCCGGTTGCGCCGGTACCCCAAGTAATTTCCGGTGACCTGAGCGCGTGCCTGGTGCATGAGTTTCTAAGATTCCGCGCACGGTATTCTGTCTGCGACGTCCCTGTAATACGACGGGATGTGCGGCGTCACTACGGTTCCCATTTGTTCTGCCTGAATGCAGCGCAGCAGCGCCAGTCAGCGATGACCGAAGCGGATACAGCGTTCCAGCAATGCCAACATCTTTTCGGCATTGCCCTGGCAGCGTGCGACGCGTTTTATCCCGCATATCGCTAAACGTGACATTGTCTGCAAAACATCCAGCGCATCGAGACAACCCGACGTCGTCAGTGATATTGCGCGCCGAAGCAGGAATCTAATCTTGTGCAATTGATTCATGATAAGAACACAAACCAGATTACATATTCCTGCGATACTGCCCACCCACTTCAAACAGCGCGGCGGTGATTTGCCCCAGTGAACATACACGGGCCGCGTCCATCAATTTCGCGAACACGTTTTCATTCGCAATCGCGGCTTGCTGCAGGGCGGCCAGCGCTTGCGGGGCGACGTCGGCGTGGCGGCTGTGGAAATCGGCCAGGCGCGTCAGTTGCGATTGTTTTTCGTCG
>JACPWS010000074.1 GCA_016196925.1 Burkholderiales bacterium
CTGATTTTTCCATCGACTATCCCTCTCATAAAGAAGAACAGTAAACCTAAACTTTCAGGCGTTTACAACAACATTTTTAAGTCCTTGATCGTAAACGACTTTTGATGCGATAGCCCTGCCTCACCCCGGCCCTCTCCCGCTCGCGGGAGAGGGTGAGAACAGCGACAAGGAAAATGAAACTAATTTCTTGCCGACTCAATAGGTGCGACTAAGAAGACTTGCCAGCGAGAGCCGCGAAGTTTAGAAAAAAAACTTAAAAAAATAGCAGCTATTCAGCCGGAGATGAAAATCCTTAGCCGCAGAGCAGAGGAGTCAAAAAGCTTTTCTCTGCGTCGTCTGCGCCTCTGCGGTGAGCGTTTTTGTTCGATAGCCGGCGATGCATACAGAATGGGGGAGCAGTTACAAAAAATATTTAAACACGGCGCGCACGGCGAAACCCCACGCAAGACTTTGCTATTGCGCCGTGTGCGCCGCGTTAGATTAGATTTTTCCTTACGCGCTTTTCGTTTTTTTCGTGGACCAAGATTTTTCCATGCGCAAGCAGCGTGAACCTAGGTCGGCAGCTTCAGTCCAAATCCGGCCCTCCCTATTTCCGGAAAACCACTTCACATGAGCCTGCTCAGCACCGCGCGCCTGCGCTTAGAACCGATCAACGACAGCCACTTGCAAGGCTTGCACGCGCTCAACCGCGACCCGGCCGTGATGCGCTACATCACAGGCAAACCCGATACGCTGGAAGACACGCAAGCGATGATAGAGCGCGTCAAGGCGCGCTGGATAGAATACGGTTTTTCGTGGTGGAGTTTTATCGAGCTGGAAAGCGAGCAATTGATAGGCGCCGGCTGCATACAATATCTGGGGCGCGACCCGGCCAACCCGCTGGAAACCGGCTGGCGCCTGCGGCAAGACAAATGGGGCCGGGGCTACGCTTCCGAAGCCGCGCACAGCATGGCGGCGTTCGCCTTCGAAACATTAAACGGCGCCAGCCTGTGCGCGGTCTGCCACCAGGACAACAGCGCTTCCGCCAGAGTCATGCAAAAACTCGGCATGCACTACCGCGGCATCGAGCGCTGGTACGAGATGGATACCGCGGTGTATGACATGACGCGCGCGGAGTGGCAGGCGCGCAGGATCGAGCTATGCACAAAACGTCCCACTACGTTCTTTCCGGACAAATGAGCGTATCAACCGCCTGGCGTGCTAAGATGCCACTTGCCTTTTAATCAATAAATAACATGTCATTTCCCTACCTGAGCGATGTGGTGAGCAGCCTGTTCGGCTACACGCTGCCGCTGCCTTTGCCGATGTTCGGTCTATTTGTAGCCCTGGCCATGCTGATTGCCTCCCATTGCCTGAGGCGCGAGTTGCGCCGCTTATATGAGAGCGCTAGAATCGGCGCCGCACGGGTCCGGCGCAAGGGCAAGCGCGGCATTGTCAGTCACATTGACATACCGCCGCAGGATGTCGTCCCCGACCTGACAGCAGTCGTGATGCTTGCCGGTATCGTGGGCGCCAGGCTGTTTCATATCCTCGAACACATGGACGAATTTATGGCGAATCCTTGGGGAATGATATTCACCACCTCCTGGCTGAGCATTTTCGGTGGATTAATACTCGGAACCCTTGCCGGGCTGTACTGTGTAAGACGATGGAAATTATCGCTGGGCCCTGTCCTCGATGCGGCAGCACCGGCGATGATGCTCGGTTACGCAATCGGCCGCATCGGATGCCAGGTATCCGGAGACGGGGACTGGGGCACAGTCTCCAATATGTCGCTAAAGCCGGATTGGTTACCCTTGTGGACCTGGGCTCAGACTTATCAACACAACATCGTAGCGGCAGTCATTGCGGCGCCTGGTGTATATCCGGCGCCCTTGTATGAAACGCTAATGGCCTTTGCCTGCTTCGCGTTGCTGTGGGCGCTCAGAAAACATCCCTTCCAGACGGGCTGGCTGTTCTCGGTTTACATGCTGCTTGCGGGCGTTGAACGATTATTGATAGAACAAATCCGCATTAATCCTGTGTTTAATGTTTTCGGCATTCACGCTACGCAAGCGGAGATGATAGCGATCCTCCTCATACTATCCGGACTTCTCGGTATCACGCTATTGAGCCGACGCTTGCCTACTGGGCGCGCGCCCTACACT
This sequence comes from Burkholderiales bacterium, assembly GCA_016196925.1. Lineage (GTDB taxonomy): Bacteria > Pseudomonadota > Gammaproteobacteria > Burkholderiales > Burkholderiaceae_D > Undibacterium. The sequence continues at coordinate 2,148 of JACPWS010000074.1, forward strand.
TCCGATTCAACTGCTACGGCCCACTAACGCTCAACAATTTTTCAAACCGGATTTTCTGTCCTGATATCTTGAAAATCAACCAGAGCTTCCTCCGCGCCGTTCATGTAGAGTCGCTTGTTCTTGCGCGGGTAGTCGCAAACATCCTGCTCCAGGTTGACTCGCGCGGCGAGAAAAACCAGAGGCTCATCGCCACTATTTAAGATGGTGTGCGCCGCCCCATTCTTGGGGAAACCAAGAAAATCCCCGGCATCGATCGCATAGTGCTTCTCATCAATGATCGCCTCACCGCGACCGGACAGAATGTAAAAGCATTGTTCTTCGTATAGATGACGATGATATTCCGCGTATTCCCGGCCGGGCATGACGGTATACACGTGAAAGCCCAGACTGCTAAGACCCGTAGCGCCGCCCAACGACTTAGAGACGCGAATAGCTTCGGGATTTAAGAGGTGCGCTTTCGGCAGGCCTTCCATCGCGACGATGGCGGCAGCTTTCAAGAGTTGGGGGTGAGTATTCATGGTTTCCTTGTTTCGGACATGGAACGTACATTTTTAAAATTGCGCGCCACCACATTGACCGCCCTCCGTTTGGAGCGAGGCCCGGATCGCGCCCAAAGCGCAGTCCAAGGTGATTAACGTGCAAGCGGGAAAATCAGACGGCGTCAGAAAAATCTACTTAAAGTTTTTTCTTTGAAAGCCCTCATGTAACCTGGCCTAATCCAAGCGTCACGAGTATCGATTTTCATTTTACCAACATTTGAAATATCAGGTCGCGTGTAGCGACTGCCCGCTTGCGCAGCTTTGCCGTCATCCCCAGACGGCTTGCCTTCGCCGGGAATAGGGTAATTGCACCTGTCAGCCCACCCCTGCTGGTTCCGCTCAGATAGATCTGAGCTAGCCGACTTTCCGCCAGTCCTTCCCCGCGTCCAACTGCGCGACCGTCCAAAAGTCTTGTCGCCTCTGCCGGCGCGCATTTGACCTGATTCTATGCAGTATTCCGCAGCCTCATTTCGTGCAAGAAACAGGCGTTTTAGCGACAAAATAAATGGCAGGAATTATACGCAAACCTGCTTAATTTTTAGGCGTAGAATAATCGCTGTTGTCGACTGTTACCCGCAGCCGGCGCTGCGGCGCTGGCTGGCGCAATTTGCCATGTACGCCCGCACTGACCTACGCCCCGCTGCCGTCGCCGGCAGTTTCTATCCTGCCGACACGGATCAGCTCAGGCGCGAGATGGCGCGTTGCCTGTCTAGCCATCCCGTCGTTTCAACCCCGCCTGGCGCGCTCAAGGCGCTGATCGTGCCGCATGCCGGCACCGTGTATTCCGGCGCCACGGCCGGGCATGCCTATGCGCAACTGGCGCCGCTGCGCGGCAAGATAAGTCGGGTGGTATTGCTGGGGCCGTGCCACCGGGTCGCGCTGCGCGGCCTGGCCGTGCCTAGTGTCGCCGGCTTTGCCACGCCGCTCGGTACGGTGGCGCTCGATCGTCAGGCTATCGCGGCGCTGGCCGCGCTGCCGCAAGTCGTGCAGAGCGACGCCGCCCATGCGCAGGAACATGCGCTGGAAGTGCAACTGCCTTTCCTGCAAACCGTGCTCGACGAATTCAGCCTGGTGCCGCTGGCGGTGGGCGACGCCAGCGACGCCGAAGTCGCGCAGGTGCTGGAAACGCTGTGGGGCGGCGACGACACCCTGATCGTAATCAGCTCCGACCTGTCGCATTTCCATCCGTATCGCGCGGCACAGCACATCGACGACGCCAGCGTGGCGCAAATCCTGGCGCTGGCGCCGCTGGCCAGCCATGAGCAAGCTTGCGGCGCGACGCCCATCAACGGTCTGCTGGAAGTCGCGCGCCGGCGCGGCTTGCACATCGTCAAGCTGGCGCAATGCAATTCCGGCGATACGGCGGGCGAGCGCAGCCGCGTGGTCGGTTACGCCGCCTTTGCGCTGTACCAGCCGCAGGCCAAAGCAGACGAACTTGGCCCCACCGTGCTGGGGCTGGCGCGCGCGGCGATCGCCGGCCATCTGGGCGCGGCGGCTGAAACCAGCTCGCCCGCGCTGCCTGAGCTTTCCGGGCTGCCGATCCTGGCGGCGCCGGGCGCGAGTTTCGTGACGCTGACGCTGCACGGTCACCTGCGCGGCTGCATAGGCTCGCTGGAAGCGCGCCGCCCGTTGCGGGAAGACATAGCGGCGAATGCCATCGCGGCGACTTGCCGCGACTGGCGTTTTGCGCCGCTCGGGGCCAAGATGTTCAGCCACATGCGCATCGAGGTGTCGCTGTTGTCGGCGCACCTGCCGCTGGCTTTCGAGGATGAAGCCGGGGCGCTGGCGCAATTGCGGCCGCATGTGGACGGCGTGATTTTCGATTGCGGCTGGCGGCGCAGCACGTTCTTGCCGCAAGTCTGGAGCGAATTGCCCGACCCGCGCGATTTTCTGGCCGAGCTCAAACAAAAGGCCGGCTTGCCGCGCGACTGGTGGTCGCCCGAGGCCAGGCTCTACCGCTACGAGGTGCAGAAATGGAAGGAAAGCTGATCAATTACGCCGGCCGCTGGTGGCATACTATCGAGGGCGAGCGCATACAGTGCGACCTCTGTCCGCGCAATTGCCGCCTGCATGAAGGCCAGCGCGGTGCCTGCTTCGTGCGCGCCATGCAAGACCAGCAAATGGTGCTGACCACCTATGGCCGCAGCTCGGGCTTTTGCATCGACCCGATAGAAAAAAAACCGTTGAACCATTTCTATCCCGGCTCCAGCATCCTGTCGTTCGGCACCGCCGGCTGCAACCTGACTTGCAAGTTTTGCCAGAACTGGGATATCTCCAAGTCGCAAGACATGGATACCCTGATGGACCAGGCCGCGCCGGCCGCGATCGCCGCCGCCGCGCTGGAACACGGCGCGCGCAGCGTGGCCTTCACCTACAACGACCCGGTGATCTTCGCCGAATACGCGATGGATACGGCCGACGCCTGCCATGCGGCCGGCGTCAACGCGGTCGCGGTCACGGCCGGCTACATGCACCTGGAACCGGCGCGCGAATTCTATGCCAAGATGGACGCCGCCAACGTCGACCTGAAAGGCTTCAGCGACGAGTTTTATACCAAGCTGTGCAGCGCCCATCTGCAGCCTGTGCTCGATCTGCTGTGCCTGATACGGCACGAAACCAGCTGCTGGCTGGAGATCACCACCCTGCTGATCCCCGGCAAGAACGACGGCGACGACGAATTGCGCGCGATGGCGGCCTGGATCATGCGCGAACTGGGGCCCGATGTGCCGCTGCATTTCACCGCCTTCCACCCCGACTGGAAACTGGCCGACATCCCCGCCACCCCGGCCAGCACGCTGAGCCGCGCGCGCAAGATCGCGCTCGAGGCCGGCCTGCATTATGTGTACACCGGCAATGTGCACGACAGCAAGGGCGGCACCACCAGTTGCCCCGGCTGCGGCCAGCCCGTCATCGTGCGCGACTGGCATCGTATCCTGGCCTACCAGCTCGACGCCCAGGGCCGCTGCCGCCATTGCGGAACGGCGCTGGCCGGCCGCTTTAGCGAATTCCACCAGGCGTTCGGCCCGATACGGATTCCGATACGGATAGGCACGGCCAACAAAACGGCGCGGTGAAATCCGGACGCTGGCGGCGCGCGGCGGCGCGGACTACAGAGTCGGCAATTGAATAGATGGAGCCGACTCCCCTCACCCCGGCCCGCTCGCGGGAGAGGGTGAGAACAGCGACAAGGAAAATGAAACCAATTTCTCGCCGACTCAATATTAACGTCATTCCGGCATAGTGTTAGCCGGAATCCGTGCAAGGAGTCCTTGCACCTTTGTCCGCATAAGCAACATCGCCACTGTCAAGACAGGCGCGTCAACGCAACAAAAGTCGCTGGATTCCGGCTTAAAGCGCGCCGGAATGACGTCTCCATTTTTTTTAAATTTTAACGTAACGGCATCAACACGAAATCTGAATACAGCCCTCAACCAGGGCGGTCGGCGCTTTGCTAGCGTGCCGCGCACGTTGCGGCGGGCGGCTCGTCGTGAAACGGGGCAATCCAGACCAGGATTGCCCCGCGTGTCGCTTACTGCGCCGCCGCCTTGAACTGCCCCATCACGTCGCGCTTGCCGCGCTCGAGGTAGGGCACCGGCTGCTCCATCCATTGCGGGCGCGGGCTGTCGAGCAGGTAGTGGTCGAAAAACTCGGCCATGTGCACGGTGTAATGCTTCATGTGGTCGCGCTCTTTCAGGCCGTGTTTTTCGCCGTTGTAATTGAACCAGTAGGCTTCCTTGCCGAGCTGGCGCAAGGCGGTGAAGAATTCTATCGCCTGGTACCAGGGCACGGCGTCGTCCTCGTCGTTGTGGATGGTCAGGTAAGGCGTCTGCACTTTGTCGATGTGGAAGATAGGCGAATTTTCTATATAGGCGGCGGTCTTGTTCCACGGCGCGCCGCCGATGCGGCTTTGCTGTTTTTCGTACTGGAAGGCGCGGGAAAGGCCGCTGCCCCAGCGTATGCCGCCGTAGCCGCTGACCATGTTCGCCATCGAGGCGCCGGCCTCGGCCGCGCGGAACATGGCGGTCCGGGTCAGCAGGTAATTGATCTGGTAGGCGCCCCAGCTATGGCCCTGGATGCCGACCCGCTGGGGATCGACGTAGCCTTGCGCGATGACGGTTTGCACGGCCGGTATCACGGCGTTGTAAGCGCTCTGGCCCGGATGCCCGGTCCGGTACACGATGTCGGGCCGCAGCACGATATAGCCGTTGCTCAGGTAGCGCGTGACGTTGATATTCTGGCCCGGCGCCGGCGCGATGTATTTGTGCAGGTTGTCCGACATGTTTTCGTAGATGTAGACCATCAGCGGATATTTTTTAGACGGGTCGAAATTCTCTGGCCTGGCCAGCAAGGCCTTGAGCTTTTTGCCGTCGGCGCTGGTGTAGCTGATCAGCTCTTGCCGGCCCCAGTTGTATTGCGCCTGCTGCGGGTTGGCCGCGCTGATTTTTTGCGGCGCCTGCAGGCCGAGGTCGCTGCGCCACAGGTCAGGGAATTCGCTGAAGCTTTGCTGGGTGAACAGCACGGTGTCGGCCAGCCTGGCTTTCTGCAAACCGCTGATCAATTTGTCGGCGTGGATCAGTTTTTCCGGCGCGCCGCCTTGCCGGTCTTGCCGGTAATAGCCGGTGGAACGGTCGTCATCGTGGGTGGCGGCGAGTATCCACGGTCCGGACGGCAAGGCCTTGCCGTCGGCCTGCGGCAAGGCTTCCTCGTCCTTTTCGTCCCTGACCGTTTTCTTATCGTTGTCGAGCGCGACGTAGCGCAACTCGAGCCGCCGCTTGCGGCCGAAGCCGGCCGTCAGGTTGCGGCTTTCCTGCGTCAGCGGCTGGACTTCCCACAGATCGAACTGGTCGTACAAGACCACGCTGGCGTCGTCGGCGCTCCAGCCGGCGTAGCCGTAGGCGCTGCGCGGCTCGGGCGTGTCGCGCTTGCGGTCTTCAAAATGCGCATGCAGCTTGCCGCTCAGCGCGATTTTTTTGCCGTCGGCGCAGGCCCAGGCCAGCCAGGCGCTGCTGGCGGCGTCGAAGGCCAGCACGTATTTGCCGGCCGGCGACAGACTGGGGGCGAAGCGCAATTTCTGCGCCAGCAAACGCGCCTGGCCGGTTTGCAAATCGACCGCATAGGCGTCGCGATACAGGGCGTCCCAGGATTGCAACATCCGGTACGGCAAATCGCTGCTTCCCAGCGCGTAATGCGCATTCTCGTTGACCACGACTTGCGGCAAGTCTTTGCGCGCCAGTTGCACCATGCGCTGCTCGCCCAGATGCAGGACGGCTTGATAGCTGCGCTGTTTTTCTTTCTCGGCCCGCACTTTTTGCATCGATTGCAGCTCTGGATCTTTCCAGTGCCAGAGGTCGACTTTCACCGCTTCGGCGACGTCTTTCGGTTCCGGCTTAGGCAATTCCGCCGTACCGAAAAACAGGCGCTGGCCGTCTTTGCTGAAACCCGGCGCCGCGTGTTCGCTTACGCCCCAGCCCTCAGGCATGCCGGCCGTCGCGGCGCCGGCGGCGACGGTGGCCGTGCTGTCGCCGGCGCGCCAGTAAAACAGCTGGTAGACGCCGGGCTCTTTTTCCGCATTTTTAGCGGCATCTTTGCCGGAACTGTCCTTCGGGCTTTCTTCTATTTGCTGCGCGGCCTGGCGCTTTTGCGCCAGATCGTCGCGGTTGCTGACGAAGGCCAGCTGGCGGCCGGCTTCGTCGAATTGCAAGTGACGATAATTGCCGGCGCCGCTCAGCACCGTGCGCACGCTGGCGTCAGCCTGGTTCCACAGGTAAACGCCGGCGCGGCCGGCATCGTCGGCCTTGGATGGCGCGCCAGCCTTGGCCGCGTCTTTGGCCGGCACGGCCACGCTATATGCCAGCAGAGCGCCGTTTTTGGACCAGACAAATTCGCCGACGTCCCGGTAGCTGCTGCGTTTTCCGCCGGCGGCGTCGATCACGAGCAATTCCGTGCCTGCGGTTTTTTTCTTGCCGGCATCGGCCGCGGCCGCCTGATCGGCACTCTCGTCTTGCTGCGGCCTGGCGGCGCCGGCATTTTCTTTCTGGTCTTTATTTTTCTCTTTGGGCGCTTCCAGCTGCACAGCCAGAAAATTGCCGCCTTCTTCCGGCCAGGCGTAGCGTTTGACGCGCTCCAGCGTTTCCGCTTTGCCGCTGGCGAGGTCCATGATGCCGACGCCGGGCTTCGGCAAGTCCTCGCCTTTTTTCTTGTCTTTCTTCGCTTGCTCGAGTTCGGCCCAGGCTGGCTGGACGGCAAACGCCAGATAACTGCCATCGGCGCTGAAGGCCGGCGCCGTGCCGCGCGGGTAGCGCCATTCGCGGCCATCCTTCAGGTGCCTGACCACCACTTCGCCGTCGGCTTCCTGCGCCGCCAGCGCATAGGCGGCCCAGTTGCCGTCGCGGCTCAGGACGCTGCCCTGGATGCTGCGCCAGTTGGCATAAACGTCGTGGCCGATCGCTTTTTTGCCCTGCGCGGCCGGCGCCGCCAATGCCGGCGTGGGTGCCGCATCTGGCAGCGCGGCCCGGGCCGGCGCGGCCAGACCGGCGGAAAACATCAGCAGCAGCGCCAGGCGCACAGATTGCGCGCCTTGGCGCGCGGCGGGAATGTTTGCTAGAGCAAGGGTAGGTGCAGACACGAAACGCCTTTCTGGCTGTCCAGGCCGGCAGCCTGGACAGGGGTCAACGGGAAAGAGCGCAGTATCTGTGCAGCACGGGAGCGCTGTCAACTGCGCGGCGGCATCGCCGCTTATCTGTATCAGGATTGCAATTGCAGGGTTTTAACGACCTTGCTTTCGCCTTTTTCGCCGGCGCCGGAGCCGCTGTTCTTGTTTTCCTTGCGGGTCACCACCAGCCGGTCGCCGACCTGGGCGTACACTTGCTCGTCGTCGTTACTGTTCTCGCCGCTGACCACCATGAACGCACGCCAGGACACATTGTGGTGGCGGCGGCTGGCCAGCGGGGTGCCGTCGGCGGCGATCCAGACGTCGAGATTGCCTTCGAATTTCTTGACGTACTTGCGCTCTTTTTCGCCGAGTTTGTCGATAGTTAACTCGAAATTCAACAGCCGGGCCGGCTTGCCGTTATAGCTGTCCGCTTTTTCGCTCTTGAACACGGCCTTATCCATGCTGCGCGCCAGGCTGGCGGCGGCCGAGATCATGTTGCGCAATTCCGCCGTATTGAATTCCTTGGCGGCCGCCACGGTCGGGGACTTGCTCTTGGCGTCCTTTTCCCTGGCGCGCTCTTCCGTCTCCAGCTTGCCCAGCATCTCGCGGCTATACAGCACGTGCAAGCCCTGCTTGCTATCTTCGAGCACGATGCTGGCGTGGCCCTGCTCTTCTTCCAGCTCCTTGCCCTCGCCTTGCCGGCTCCAGGTCTTAGCTTCCAGCACGGCTTTCAGCGGCGCCTGCCCTTGCAGACGCGTCAAGGCCATCTTCAGATCGTTCAAGCCGTCGGCCTGCGCCGTTCCGCACGACAAACCGAACAAAGCCGTAACGGCCGTCATGGCCATCTTGTCAGACATATGCATGTTCACCTCTTAGAAATGTGGGTGCCGGCAGCGTTCCCGGCGTGCCCGCTCTGACCGCGGGCGCGGACCAGAGTTCAAGATTTATGTGTGCTGCGGTTTCAGCCGCAACCATGCGCGGTACACCAGCAGCGCGACTTGCGCATCGTTGGCGGCATACAGCATCTGGCGTTCGCTCAGCTGGGCGGCGGCCCAATTGGAGGTCGAGATTTTTTTGGATTTCTGCAATTTCATCCCGAAAAACCGGGCGACCGCCGCTTTGGCCCCCATGTCTCTATGCTTGTTTTCGCGCAGCGCACGCGCCAGGTCCAGCACGTTTTCGGTATTGATGCCGAGCTTGGCTTGCAGGCGCTTATGGTCGTCGCCTAGCCCGAAGCCGACTTTCAGTATCCGGCGCGATTCCAGCACGGCTTGCACCGCGCCGGTATCCGTCGTCGTCGCCACCGGGAACAGGAACGCGCGGCTATCAGTCGCCAGCTGTATCAGGTGCGGGCCGTCCGATTGCTGGCCCTTGGCGAAGACCGGCTTCGATTCGGTATCGAAGCCGAGCACGTCGCTGGCGCTCAGCACCGCATACGCGTGTTCCGCCTCCGCCGCGCTCCTGACCAGGCTGATCGCGCCGTACGCTATGCCGGGATAAGCCGGGAGAATGATTTCTTGATCTGTCGTCATGGGCGAGATCATAACGGAATAGCGCGCCCGCCGGCACATCTGCGCCAGGCCGGGCCGGAATTCAAGCCGGCTGCGCGCTCTCTTCCGTGGAATTAGCGATAGCGCTTTTCAAGGGATCGCGCCGGCGCCGGCGCGGCCGCCCGCTGCCGGCCGGCTGCACGATCAGGGCCAGGCCATCGGCCAGGGAGATCGCCAGCCTTTCCTGTCCCTCGTGCATGAAGTGGTAAACGGTGGCGCCGCCGACCGCGAGCGAGCGCTCCAGATCCGCCTGCATCAGCAATTGCGACAGTTCTACCACCGAGCCCACATGCCAAAGCAATTTACTCATTACACCACCTGTTTCGGTTGGCGAAAACGCAGCGCAAAATCGGATACATCCAACGGACGTCCAAAGTAATAACCCTGAACATGGCTGCACCCCATTTTCAATAGCACATCGGCTTGCTCTTTGCGCTCCACGCCTTCCGCCACCACCCTCAAACCGAGGCTCAGCGCCATCGCGATGATGGCGCTGGCGATCGCCGCGTCGTCGGGGTTTTCATCGATGTCGTTGATAAACGATTTATCTATCTTCAGCTCGTCGATGGGAAAGCGGCGCAGATACGAGAGGCTGGAGTAGCCGGTGCCGAAATCGTCGAGAGAAATCGACAAGCCGAGGTTTTTCAGTGCGCGCAAGGCGACCAGGGTGCTGCTGACATCCTGCATCACCATGCTCTCGGTCAATTCCAGCGTGACATGCGCCGGGTCGGCGCCGGTTGCGGCAAAAATCTTGGCGACGCGCTCGGCCAGGTCTTCCTGGCGGAACTGGCGCGGCGACATGTTGATCGCGATCTGCAAACTGCCCAGCCCTTCCTGGCGCCAGATCACCTGCTGCCGGCAAGCCTCGCTCAAGACCCATTCGCCCAGTTGCAAGATCAAGCCGGTCTCTTCCGCCAGCGGGATGAATTCTATAGGATGGATCAGGCCTATCTGCGGATGATGCCAGCGCACCAGCGCCTCGACCCCGACGATGTTTTGTTTGGCAAGGTCGATCTTCGGTTGATAGTGCAAGGTAAATTCATTGCGCTCCAGGCCGCGCCGCAGCGCGCCTTCCATGTTCAGGCGGCTGATCGCCGTCACCCCCATTTCCGGAACGAACTGGCGCACGCTGTTGCGGCCGTGTTCCTTGACGCGGTACATGGCGATATCGGCATAGCGCAATAAAATTTCGCCATGGTCGCCGTCGCGCGGATACAGGGAAATGCCTATGCTGGCGGTGACGAACACTTCGTGGTCGTTGATTTCAAACGGGCGCGCCATCGCTTGTAAGATTTTCTCTGCCACCACATCGACATCGCCGCTCTCGGGCAAATCGGTCAGGACGATCACGAATTCGTCGCCGCCCAGGCGCGCCACGGTATCGGTCTCACGCACGCAATGGCTGAGGCGCTGCGCCACTTGCTTGAGCATTTCGTCGCCGGCGCCGTGGCCGGAGGCATCGTTGATCAGCTTGAAGTGATCTAGATCGAGCAACATCAGGCCGACCGAGAGTTCCTGGCGCTTGGCCCAGGCGATCGCTTGCGTGATCCTGTCGTTCAGCAGATTGCGATTGGCCAGCCCGGTCAGGCTGTCGTGCGTGGCCTGGTATTCCAATTCTTTCTGGTAATTGACGCGCTCGCTGACATCGTTGATGACGCTGACAAAATGCGTGGTGGCGGCGCCGCCGGCGTCTTTCACCGGCGAGATATGCAGCTCGTTCCAGAACTGGCTGCCGTCCTTGCGGTAATTGCGCAGCAGCGCCTGGCCTTCGCGCTTTTCGCGCAAGGCGGCGCGGATTTCTTCGAGGTCCGGCTGCGCCAGGTCTTCGCGCACCAGGAAACGCCCTTCGCGCCCTATCACTTCCAGCGCACTGTAGCCGGTGATGCGCTCAAAGGCCGGATTGACGTAAACGATAGAGTGGTCGTGCTCGTCGCTGCGCGTGATCATGATGCCGTTGCTGCTCGAGACCAGCGCCTGTTCGCGCAGCAGCAAGGTTTGCTCGACTTCCTTCAACTGAAATTTGCTGTCGCTGATGTCTTGCTTGAGCGCCACCAGATGGGTGATCTTGCCCTCGACATTGCATAAGGGGCTGACCAGCTGGCGCTCCCAATACGCGCTGCCATCCTTGCGCCGGCTCTGCACTTCCCCTTGCCAGTGCTGGCCCGCTGTCAGCGCCTTCAGTTCGCGCATGCTGCGCTGTTCTGCCGGATCGCCGGAATTCCACAACAGATGCGAGCCCAGCACGTCGGCCAGCTTGTAGCCGGTGCTGCGGCAAAAGCTGTCGTTGCAATATTCGAGCGCGCCGGCGGCATCGGTAATCACCACGGAAAACGGGCTTTGCTGCACCGACAGCGCCAGCATTTCCACGCTGTCTTGCAAATCGTGGCGATCGCGCGTGGTGCTCAGCGCGTGGATGGCGTCGGCCAGCTCGCGCGCGAAGCGGCAGAGTATGCCGTGCACCTCTTGCCCCTCGCTGAGATCGAAGCCGGCGCTGACGCGCAATTGCGCCAGCGGCAAGCCGTAACGCATCAGTGGCAGGTTCAGATACTGCACCGCAGAGTCCGCGGCGGCTTCGCTGCGGGCACGGTAGATTTCCGATTTATCGCCGAGATCGAGCTCGACTTCCGCACTCAGATAGCCGGCCCGGCTAACCAGAATGCGGCAAAAGCCGCGCAGCATGCCGGGCAAGTCTTTGCCGTACCACAGGCAATGCGACAATTCGCCGAGCAATAGATACCACGCTTCCAGTTTGCGCGATTCCGCGTCCAGTGCATCCGGTTGGTCGACTCTTATCATCTGATCACAGCCCCATAGGCAGCGCTGACGGAAGTGCAGCGAGTGGATTTTTATACCCCGTAAGAAATATAAATGCAATAGGGATATAACAATGGTAGCGATCTTCATTTATTTCATGAACCCGCCACCCGCGTTCAAGCCGTAAAACGCACACTGCAGCCCGTTTGCCGCCTGTTTCTAGGTTAAAATCTAAGGTTTGGCAAACTTTATTCTTCGCCATCCCTGACCGGCGGAAACAGGCGGACACCACGATGCTTACATTTCAACAAATCATCCTCACACTACAAGAATACTGGGACGCGCAAGGTTGCGCGCTGTTGCAGCCTTACGACATGGAAGTCGGCGCCGGCACTTCGCATACCGGCACTTTTCTGCGCGCGATCGGGCCTGAGCCGTGGCGCGCCGCCTACGTCCAGCCTTCGCGCCGCCCCAAGGATGGCCGTTACGGCGAAAATCCTAACCGTCTGCAACACTATTACCAGTACCAGGTGGTGTTGAAACCGGCGCCGGAAAACATCCTCGATTTGTACCTCGGTTCGCTGAAGGCGCTGGGACTCGATTTGCAACAAAACGATATCCGTTTCGTGGAAGACGACTGGGAAAACCCGACGCTGGGCGCCTGGGGCCTCGGTTGGGAAGTCTGGCTGAACGGCATGGAAGTCACGCAATTTACGTATTTCCAGCAAGTCGGCGGTCTCGATTGCAAGCCTATCCTCGGTGAAATCACTTACGGTATCGAGCGCCTGGCGATGTATCTGCAGGGCGTGGAAAACGTGTACGACCTGGTGTGGACCACACGCGAGGAAAACGGCCAGACCGTGCGCCTGTCGTATGGCGACGTGTTCCATCAGAATGAAGTCGAACAATCAACCTTCAATTTCGAGTATTCGAACACCGATTTCCTGTTCTCGCTGTTTAACAATTACGAAGCGGAAGCCAGGCGCTTGCTGGACGTGACGGAAAAATCGCTGGCCCTGCCCGCTTACGAAATGATCTTGAAAGCGGCGCACACCTTCAATATGCTCGATGCGCGCGGCGCGATTTCGGTCACTGAAAGAGCCGCCTACATAGGCCGCATCCGCAACCTGTCGCGCGCGGTCGCCGCCGCCTATTACGCTTCGCGCGCAGCGCTCGGTTTCCCTATGTGTGCCGCAGACGACCAGCATAAGCCCGTCGTTTAAATTGCCTGGCCCTGCCTCGCTCAGCCTACGATCTATCCGGAATAAAGAAACATGAAACAAACACTGTTAGTCGAACTGTTTACCGAAGAACTGCCGCCTAAGGCCCTGGCCAGACTAGGCGACGCCTTTGCGGCGGGCATAGTACAAAGCCTGAAGGCGCGCGATTTCCTGGAAAACGATGCGGTCGCCACCAGTTTTGCCTCGCCGCGCCGGCTGGCCGTCAGCATCACGCAAGTGCGCGCCACTTCGCCCGACAAGCGGATGCGCGATAAAGTCTTGCCGGTGTCGGTGGCGCTGGACGCCGCCGGCAACGCTAGCGCGCCGCTGGCCAAAAAGCTGGCAGTCCTGGGCTTCCCCGACTTGCCGCTCAGCGCGCTCGAACGCGCCGTCGACGGCAAGGCCGAGAGCTTCTTTTACAGCTATACCGCCGCCGGTACTGCGCTGGCGCCGGCCGTGCAAACTGCGCTGGAAGAAGCGATAGCCAAATTGCCTATTCCTAAGGTGATGAGCTACCAGCGTCCGGACGGCGCCACCGTGCATTTCGTGCGCCCGGTACATAGCCTGATCGCCTTGCATGGCGCAGACGTGGTGCCGGTGGCGCTGCTCGGCCTGAACAGCGACCGCAGCACCCAGGGTCATCGCTTCCTGTCCGAAGGCGAAGTCGGTATCGCGCACGCCGATCAGTATGCGGCCACCTTGAAAACGGCCGGCAAGGTGATCGCCAGCGTCAGCGAGCGCAAAGAACAAATCCGCGCCGCCTTACTGGCGCAAGCCGGCGCCGACCAGGTGCTGATGCCGGAAGCCTTGCTCGATGAAGTGACGGCCCTGGTCGAATGGCCGGTGGTATACGAATGCCATTTCGAGCAGGAATTTTTGGCCGTGCCGCAGGAATGCCTGATACTGACCATGCAGACCAACCAGAAATATTTTGCGCTGACCGATGCCGCCGGCAAGCTGCGCTCGCGCTTCCTGATCGTCTCGAATCTGGAAACGGCCACGCCGCAGCACATCATCCAGGGCAACGAGCGCGTGGTGCGTCCGCGCCTGTCCGATGCCAAATTTTTCTTCGAGCAAGACCAGAAAAAAACGCTGGAATCGCGCCTGCCGCAACTCGCCAACGTGGTGTACCACAACAAACTCGGCAATCAGGCCGAGCGCATGCAGCGCGTGAAAACCCTGGCCGGCAAAATCGCCGCCAGCCTGGGGGCCGACGTCGCCCTGGCCGAACGCGGCGCGATGCTGGCCAAGGCCGATTTGCTGACCGACATGGTCGGCGAATTCCCTGAACTGCAAGGCATCATGGGCACTTACTATGCGCAACACGACGGTGAACACGCCGAGGTGGCGGCGGCGGCTTCCGAGCATTACCGGCCGCGCTTTGCCGGCGACGCCTTGCCCGCTACCGCAACCGGCACCGCGGTGGCACTGGCCGACAAGCTGGAAACCCTGGTCGGCATCTGGGGCATAGGCCTCCAGCCTACCGGCGACAAGGACCCGTTCGCCCTGCGCCGTCACGCGCTCGGCGTGTTGCGCATGCTGGTGGAAAAACGTCTGCCGCTGTCCCTGAATACCTTGCTGGCCGATAGCGTCCAACTGTTTGCCGGCAACGCCAATTTCAGCAATCCGGCCGCCGAGCTGCTGAACTTCCTGTACGACAGGCTGCGCGGACAATTGCGCGACAAAGGTTTTTCCCAGAACGAAGTCGAGGCCGTGGTCGCGCAAAATCCCGATACGCTGGACAACATCGTCGAGCGCCTGCAAGCGGTGCAGGCATTTGCCGCCCTGCCGGAATCGGCCGCGCTGGCGGCCGCCAACAAGCGCATCACGAATATCCTGAAGAAGGCCGAAGGCAGCATGACGGTAGCGATCCAGTCCGGCCTGTTGCAGGAAGCCGCCGAGCAAGCCTTGTATGAGGCGATGGGTAAGGTCAGGCCGCAAGTCGACGCGGCCTACGCCCAGGGCGATTTCAGCGGCGCCCTGAAGACCCTGGCCGCCCTGCGCGCCGGCGTGGACAGCTTCTTCAACGACGTGATGGTCAATGCGGAAGAGCCGGCGCTGCGCCATAACCGCCTGGCGCTGCTGGCCGAGCTGCACGGCATGCTGAACCGGGTGGCCGACATTTCCAAGCTGGCCGCTTAATGAAAAACCTCTCAACACAGAGACACGTAGACACAGAGAGGAACATGAGAAAATATGGCCTTCCTCTTGCTTTTCCTCGGTGTCTCTGTGCCTCTGTGGTGAAAGGTTTTACGATGTTTAGATTTTGAATTCCAGCCCTATGAAACTCATCATCCTCGACCGGGACGGCGTGATCAACCAGGATTCGGACGCCTTCATCAAGGCGCCCGACGAATGGATAGCGATACCGGGTTCGCTGCAGGCGATTGCGCGCCTGAATCAGGCCGGCTATCAGGTGGTGGTCGCCACCAACCAGAGCGGCATCGCGCGCAAGCTGTTCGACATGGCGACGCTGAATGCGATCCATCAGAAGATGCATACGGCGGCCCAGCAAGTCGGCGCCGAGATCGACGCGGTGTTCTTTTGCCCGCATATCGCCGACGACAACTGCGATTGCCGCAAACCTAAGCCCGGCTTATTGCAGGAAATCGCGCGCCGCTACGATACCAGCCTGAAAGGCGTGCACAGCGTCGGCGATTCCCTGCGCGATTTGCAATCGGGCTTTGTGATGGGTTGCGTGCCGCATCTGGTGCTGACCGGCAAAGGCCAAAAGACGCTGGAAAAAGGCGGCTTGCCGCCCGGCACCCAGATCTACCCCGACCTGGCGGCGATGGTCGATAAATTGCTGGAATCCCCCCCCGCGGAATCCCAGCACGATCCTGTCAGGTAGTTGGCATCAACGAATCGGCAAGAAAACGGCTTCAATATTTTGCCGACTCCATAGAAAAAGGAAACCCATGCTTCGTTTCACCCATTTTGTGCGTTCGCTGATTTTTTTCTTGCTGATGATAGCCGTCACCGTGATCTGGGCGCCGATCAGCATCTTGTTTGCGCCGCTGCCGTACAACCAGCGCTACTACATCACGGCGCGCTGGAACGTGTTCATGATCTGGGCCGCGAAAGTCGTGTGCGGCATACGCTACCAGACCAAGGGCTTCGAAAATTTCCCGGACGGCCCGGTGATCGTGCTGTCCAAACACCAGTCGGCCTGGGAAACCATTTTCTTGCTGATGGCGACGCCGCGTCCGCTGGTGTTCGTGTTCAAGAAGGAAATCACTTACATCCCGTTTTTCGGCTGGGCGATTTCCATGTTGCGCATGATCCCGATCGACCGCAGCAAGGGCAAGGATGCGTTCGCCCAAGTCGTAGTGCAGGGTCGCAAGCGGCTGGCCGACGGGCAATGGATCATCATGTTCCCTGAAGGCACGCGCATCCCGGTCGGCCACAAAGGCCATTACAAGGGCGGCGGCACACGGCTGGCGGTGGAAACCAATACGCCGGTAATACCGATCGCTCTGAATTCCGGCGAATGCTGGCCCAAGAATTCCTTCATCAAGAAACCCGGCCTGATCACCGTTTCGGTCGGCCGGCCAATTTCCCCCGAAGGCTTGAGCGCGACCGACCTGATGCATCAGGTCGAACACTGGATAGAAGCGGAAATGCGCGTGATTTCGCCGCAGGTGTATCAAGGCAAACACAAGTAAGCATGCGCCGACAGCCTGATTGATTGATGAAATCGCGCCCCCCTTCCCTGACCCAGGCCCTGCAACGCGCCTTGCAGCTCGATTTGTTCAGCGACTTCCCGGTGACGCAGCGCCAGCGCGCCAAGCCGGCGCCCGATGCAGTGCAAGCGCCGCTGCAGCCGCCGGCGGATGTCGCCGGCACAACGAACAAACGCCGCATCTTGTTGCAGGATCATTTGCTCGACTACGAGTTACAGCGCTCCAAGCGGCGGTCCATCGGTTTTCTGATCGATGAAAACGGCTTGCGCGTGACGGCGCCGCGCTGGGTCACACTTGCGGATATAGAAAGCGCGATCCGCGACAAGCAAAAATGGATCTTGCGCAAACTGGGTGAAAGGCGCGAGCGCGCGCTGCGCCCGCTGACACCGGCGATACGCTGGGACGACGGCGCTCTGCTGCCCTACCTGGGCAGCCAGATCACCGTGCGCATTGCGCCGGCGCAGACCAGCGGCATCGTTTTCCGGCACGACAGCGGCGAACTGATCGTCAGCCTTCCGGCCGGCGCCGGGGAACAGCAATTGAAAGACCGGGTGCAAGCCTGGCTGCAAGGGGAAGCGAAGCGCATCTTCCATGAGCGGCTGCCGCTGTTTGCGGACAAGCTTGGAGTGCGCTACCACAGCATGGCCCTGTCGGCCGCCAGCACGCGCTGGGGCTCCTGCACCTCGCAAGGCAAGATACGCCTGAACTGGCGCCTGATCCATTTTTCACCGGTGATCATCGACTACGTGATTGCGCATGAACTCGCGCACTTGCGCGAAATGAACCACAGCCCACGCTTCTGGGCCACCGTGCAGTCGGTGTTTCCTGAATTCGAACTGGCCAGGCAGCAGCTGCGCCGGCACGCGACTTCCGAACTCCCCACATTTTAATTGCTATGGGGAGTATCCAAGAAAACATCGCCATGCCGCTTACCCATCAGGCGGTACAAGCTCGCAAAGGAAAGTACTCCCCCTCAGTATATTACTAAAAGGAAAATATGCGCATCCTGCACACCATGCTACGCGTCGGCAATTTGCAACGCTCCATCGATTTTTACACTGAGGTGCTGGGCATGAAACTGTTGCGCACTTCGGACAACCCGGAATACCAGTACACACTGGCCTTCGTCGGTTATGGCAATAATCCCGAGCATGCGGAGCTGGAACTGACTTACAACTACGGCGTGGAAAGCTACGAGATCGGAACCGCCTACGGCCATATCGCGATCGCGGTGCCGGATGTGCAGCAGGCTTGCGCCGCGGTCAAGGCCAGGGGCGGCAACGTGACGCGCGAAGCCGGACCGGTCAAGGGCGGCACTACCGTGATCGCCTTCGTGCAAGATCCGGACGGTTACAAGATCGAATTGATCGAAAGAAAAATGTAATTACACGTGGCCGTGCCGTCTGAAATACGCAATCAGGCCGCTGGTCGAGGTATCGAGCTGGGCGTCGTAAGCCTGGTCGCCGAGTATGGCAGGTAGCAGGCGGCTCGCCAATTGTTTGCCCAGCTCCACGCCCCACTGGTCGAAGGAATTGATGCCCCAGACCACGCCTTGCACGAACACCTTGTGCTCGTACAGGGCCAGCAGCATGCCGAGCTGAAACGGGTCCAGGCTGGGCATCAGGATTGTGGTGGAGGGCTGGTTGCCGGCAAATACCTTGTGCGGCAACAGCCTGGCAATGGCGGCCGGGCTGAGTCCGGCAGCCGTCAGTTCGGCGCTCGCCTGCGCTTCGGTCTTGCCGAACGCGAGCGCCGCGCTTTGCGCCAGGCAATTCGCCAGCAAGGGCGCCTGATGGCCGGGCAAAGGGTAATCGCTGGACGCCGCCACCACGAAGTCGCAGGGAATCAGCCAGCCGCCCTGGTGCAAGAGCTGGAAAAACGCATGCTGGCCGTTGACGCCGATCTCGCCCCAGACGATGGGATTGGCGCGGCAAGTCAGCGCTTCGCCGTCGCGGCTGACGGTCTTGCCGTTCGACTCCATCTCCAGCTGCTGCAGAAAGGCCGGCAAATGGCGTATCGATTCGTTGTAAGGCAGGATGGCGGTAGTTTCGGCGCCGAGAAAATTGGTGTTCCAGACGGATATCAGGGCCAGCAGCACCGGCAAGTTCTTTTCCAGCGGCGCCTGGCGGAAATGCGTATCCATAGTCTCGGCGCCTTGCAGCAAGCGCTCGAAGCCGTTCATGCCTATTGCCAGCGCGACCGAGAGCCCGACCGCCGACCACAGCGAATAGCGGCCGCCCACCCAATCCCAGATGTGCAGGATATTGCTGTCCGGGATGCCGAATTCATGCGCCTTGTCGGCGCTGGCAGTGACGGCGATGAAATGCTTGCCGATCGCCCACTGTTCCATCGCCGCCGCCAGCAGCCAGGTGCGCGCGGTCTGGGCATTGATGCTGGTTTCCTGGGTGGTGAAAGTCTTGGAGGCGACGATGAACAGCGTGCTGCGCGGATCGAGCTTTTCCAGCAACGGCGCCAGATGGGCGCTGTCCAGATTCGACACATAATAAAAATTCAGGCCGGGGTGCTGGAAGGCCGACAAGGCGCGCGTGGCCAGTTTGGGGCCGAGGTCGGAGCCGCCTATGCCTATGTTCACGATATTCTGGATCGCGTCGCCCTTGAAGCCGCGCCACAAGCCGCTGCGCACGCGCTCGACGAAGTCGCGCATCTGCTTGCGCACCGCCCGCACCTGCGGCATCACATCCTGTTCTGCGTTCGGGAAAGGCGTGAAATCGGTATGGCGCAAGGCGGTATGCAACACGGCCCTATCTTCGCTGAAATTGATTTTTTCGCCGGCGAACATGCGGTCGCGCCAGCTCTCCACCCCGGACAGCCGCGCCAGGCCCAGCAGA
>JACPWS010000076.1 GCA_016196925.1 Burkholderiales bacterium
CAATAGAAAATGCGTGCGATTACGCTACGCTAATCGCACCTACGAGGGCTATGCAAAAACGGCATGGCCGTGTAGGTACGATTAGCGCAGCGTAATCGTACGCATGCTGAACGTCCTAATCACGCGAGATACGCCTGTCCCATGTCCAATTACCGCCGCGCGTTTGTTCCCGGAGCAACATGGTTCTTCACCGTGAATTTACTCCAGAGGCGCGGTAACGATTTGCTGGTGCGCGAGATAGCGCTGTTCAGGCAAGTGCTGAGGCGTGTGCGTCAGCGCTACCCGTTCCAGATCGATGCCTGGGTCGTACTGCCTGAGCATATGCACTGCGTGTTTACCCTGCCTGCCGGTGACAGCGATTTCAGCTTGCGCTGGCGCTTGATCAAGAGTGGCTTTTCGCGCGCCTTACCTAAGACCGAAGCTTTGTCCGCCGTGCGGCAGGCAGCCGGCGAGCGCGGTATATGGCAGCGCCATTATTGGGAACATCTGATTCGTGACGAAGCGGATTTTCAAAGGCACGTGGATTATGTACACGTCAATCCGCTGAAACATGGCTTGGTCCAGCGTGTCGGTGATTGGCCATATTTCACTTTTCATCGCTATGTTGAGGCAGGGATCTATCCTATGGATTGGTGCGGCGATGTTGCTACCGAGATTCGTGGTGGCGATTAGCATGCGTGCGATTAGCATGCGTGCGATTACGCTGCGCTAATCGCACCTACGCGGTTTGGTGCAATCCCAGACTCAAAACTCACTTAAACATCAAACGCAGCGAATCCCAGGCGCGGCCGAAGATGCTGGCCTGGCTGACGGTTTCCAGCGCCAGCACAGGGAATTCGGCGATGGCCTTGCCGTCCACCATCATTTTCACCGTGCCGACCTTGCTGTCGGCGGCGATAGGCGCGACCAGCGGGTCTTTGCGTTCCAGCGCCGGTTTCAGCTTGGCGGCCGTGCCTTTCGGCAGCGTCACGTACAGGTCGCGGTTGAAGCCTATCTTGACTTGCGCCTGCGAGCCTTTCCAGACTTCCGGGGTGGCGATGGCCTGGCCCTTGGCGTACAGCTTGACGGTGTCGAAATTCAGGAAGCCCCAGTTCAGCAATTTCAGGCTTTCCTGCGCGCGCACCTGGTCGCTGGCGGTGCCGGTCACGACCGAGATCAGGCGACGTGAGCCGCTGCCGTTAGCACGCAGTGCGGACGAGACCAGGCAATAGCCGGCCGCTTCGGTATGGCCGGTCTTCATGCCGTCCACGCTAGGATCGAGCCACAGCAGGCGGTTGCGGTTAGGCTGGGTGATCTTGTTGTAGGTGTAGCTCTTGGTCGAATAATAGGTCTTGTAGAAATCGGGATGGTCGAGGATCAGGCGCGCGGCCAGGTTGGCCAGGTCTTGCGCGGTCGAATAGTTTTCCGGACTCGGCAAGCCGTGCGGATTGGCGAAATGGGTGGATTTCAAGCCCATGCGTTCGACTTCGCGGTTCATCTGCACCACGAAGGCTTCTTCGCTGCCGGCCACGGCTTCGGCCAGCGCCACGGCGGCGTCGTTGCCGGATTGCACGATCAGGCCGTACAGCAATTCATTGATGGTGACCGGCTTGTTCGGCTCGATAAACATCTTGGAGCTGCTGCCGTCGACTTTCCAGGCGCGGGTGGAGACATTCACGCTCTGGTTCAGGTCCAGCTTCTTATCCTTGAGCGCGGAGAACACCATGTAGGCGGTCATGATCTTGGTCAGGGAAGCCGGTTCTATGCGCAGGCCGGGTTCCTGGGCGGCGATCACCTGGTTGCTGGTGGCGTCCAGCAGCAGCCAGGATTTGGCGGCGACAGTCGGGGCCGGCAAGCTTTGGGCGACGGCGGCGGACACGGTCAGCAGCGAGGCTGCCAGCGTAGCGAGGAATTTTTTCATGGGAGGAAGAGGCTCAAATATACTTGGGGGTTAATGCAAAAACCGATATTTGCCGCAGAGGCGCGGAGTACGCAGAGCCGATCGAACGAGGTTTTCTCTGCGTACTCCGCGCCTCTGCGGCGAGGTGTGTTCATGATTTGCGCATGTAAAAATGCAAAGGGTTCAGGGCTGATGCCACAGATTCATCACCCATTGCCTGATATGGTGCAGGCGGCGGTGGAAGAAATGGTCGGCGCCCGGCACCACGATCAGCGGGATGTCTTGCGGCCGCAGCCAGTCGAGCACCGCCGTCAGCGGGATGGTGTCGTCTTGCTCGCCGTGGATCAGGATGGTATTCGCTGGTATCTCCGGCATGGCCCATTTGCCGGCGGCCGCGCCGACCAGCACCAGGCGCTGCGCCGGGCGGCCTTGTTCGCGCAGTCTTTGCTGCAGACGGGCCTGGACGAAGGTGCCGAAAGAGAATCCGGCCAGCGCCAGCGGCAGCTCGGGATAACGCTGGCGCAGATGCGTTAACAGGGTTTCCATATCGTCGGTTTCGCCGAGGCCGGCATCGTGTTCGCCTTGCGACTGGCCGACGCCGCGGAAGTTCATGCGCACCGCCACATAGCCTAGCGCATTGAAGGTGCGCGCCAGCGTTTGCGCCACCTTGTTGTCCATGGTGCCGCCGAACAGCGGGTGCGGGTGCGCCACCAGCGCCAGCCCCAGCGGGGTCGGGAAAGTCTCGGCGTCCGGCAGGTTCAGCGCGCATTGCAGCGCGCCGGCCGCGCCGGTGATCAGGAAACGTTCAGTCTGCAGATTCATGTGCTTCAGATTTTCAATCTGTCGACCACGCCGCCGCCTATCAGGTCGACGGCTATGATTTCATCGATATCGTGCTGGTCGATATAGGTGTACCAGGTGCCTTGCGGATACACAACCAGCACCGGGCCTTCGTCGCAGCGGTCGAGGCAACCGGCTTTGTTGATGCGTATCTTGCCGTGGCCGTTCATGTCGAGTTGCTTGATGCGGCGTTTCGCGTGTTCCTGCGCCGCCTGGGCGCCGCGTTCGGCGCAGCAAGGGCGGCCGTCGTCGCGCTGGTTCAGGCAAAAGAATACGTGCTTCTGGTAATAAGGGGTGTCGGACATGATGAATGCTTGCTGTGTGCGGGGTTCAGACCCGTATGATACTGCAACTAGGGCAAGGCTGAATAAGTTACTGCGCGGCCCGATTTGCCGTTTGCGATGCTCACTGTACTCTCGTACAGTTGCGCTTCTCAACGCCAACCCGAACCGCTCGCTACACTTATTCAGCCTTGCCCGCCGCTAGTTGCAGACCGCCGCAGCAAGACCCAGAGCGCCAGAAACGGCCAGAACAGCGAGAGGAATTGCGCCGCGCCGTTGAAATTCAGGAACTTGCCCTGCACCCAGGTCTGCAGGGTCGCCGCAAAGTAAGGGTTGCCGGGCACCAGGTTCAGCACGATCAGCGAGATCAGCAGCAGCAGCAAGGCCAGCCGTTTTTGCACCAGCGCCGGGGCAAAGGAAAAACCGTACAACATGATGAAACTGATCAGCAAGCCGCCGCGCGCGCCGGGCGTGAGCCAGACCAGGGCGTATTCCGGCTGGAACAGCAAGGCGCTGGCGAGCGCCTTGCTGGCCAGCGCCGCCAGCAGCAACAAGCCGCTCAGGGCGGCCTTGGGGGCGTCGCGGTTCAATAAATGCAGGCAGATCAGGATGGCGCCGCTGCTGCCGCAAGCGGTGATGATGGTTTCCGACAGCAGGTATTCTTCCGCCCCCAGTTGTACGCCATGCAGCAGCAGGCTGCCGAGATCGACAGGCGTGTCGAGCAGCGCGCTCAGCCACTGCGAGGCGATGGGCAAGATCTGGCCCAGGCCGAACAGATAGGCTTGCGGGTAAATCTGCGCCAGCGGCCACAGGCCGAGCACCAGCAATTCGCGGCTGGCTTCCTGATAGACCCAATGTTTGCGCAGCAACTGCAGCCGGCCTTTTTCCAGGATCAATGGCGTCAGCAGCGCGCCCAGCACGGCGCCGCTCAGCGCCCCGCCGGAGTTGGTCAGGAAATCGAGCAGCGAAGTCACGCGGCTCGGTAAAAAGTATTGCACCACTTCCATCGTGCCCGAGACCAGCGCGCCGGCCAGCGTCGCCAGCAGCACCGCCCACCAGCGCGGCACGCGCGGATACAGCGCAAACACCGCCAGCATGCCGAACGGGATATAGCCGATCACATTGATGCCGGCGTCGAACAGGGTCCAGTAGAGCGGCCACTGGCGTATCACATCGGGCAGCGCCGACAGCTTATCGGCTTGCCAGCCGGTAAACGGAAACCAGCTGGCATACGCGATCAGGAACAGATAAGCGACCAGACTGGCCCGGGCGAACGGCGAGGCGTGCAGTTCGCTGATATTCTGGGCGGCGGCGGATGGAACCATCGTCAATGCAGCGGCAAGCCTTGCAGCCATTGCTGCATGTCGGCGACCAAGGCGTCGGCGGCTTGCTGCATGGCGCGGGCGCCGCCGGCGGCGTCGGCGCTGGCAGCCTTGACTTGCAGCAGGAAATTGCGCTGGCCGCGGATCTCGCGTCCCGTCATGACGATAGCCCTGGCGTTGATCAGCGCATAGCTGTCGCTAGCGCTCACGAACACCTGGGAAAATTCATCGAGATCGAGGTGCAGCACAGGCAGCCTGGCGCCGCCTTCGGCCGCATGCACGATCAGGTCGCCGCGCAATGCGATTTGCTGTTTCATCCTTTGCGCCAGCAATTGCGCCGGCGGCATGCTCCAGCGCGCCTGGGCATACGGATGCAATTGCTGCGCGTTGTCGTATTGCAAGCGGTATAGCATGGCGTTGCTGTCGAGCGCGGCCGGCACGTTGATTTCCGCCAGGCTGATTTGTAGTTTGCTGGAAGGAAGCGCGCTGCCGGTGTAGGGGCCGAAATCGTATTGCTGCTTTTGCAGCGCGGCATTGCCGGCGCAGGCGGCCAGCAGGCTCGCCGCCAGCACGGCGGCGGACCCGGTGCGCACGGCGTGCATAGCGTGCAAAAGAGGCGATGATTGCATGCGGTTTCCTTTATTTCGTAGAGGCAAAGCCCGGTTCGCCCGGCCCCGGCGCCGCCGGCGGATTGCCGAACAAGATGCTTTGCGGGCGTTCGTTCAAGTTATCGGTGGTGCGCTTCAGCGCGCGCAGGCTGCCGCGGGCCTCGCCGGCCAGCGCCTGTACGCGCGGCAGGGTATCCAGCAAGACGCCGTCGCTGAGCCGGTCGAGTGCCAGATTGAAGCGCGCCAGCGGACCGTCGCCGGCTTGCAGGCGATCGGTCAGTTTATCCATATTATTGCTGAGGCGGCCGGCGTCGGCCGAAAAACGGCGGAACGTGTCGAGCGTGTCCTGGGTTTGCGCCACCAGTTCCGGCAGCCTGGACAAGGCCGGATCGAGCCTGGCCGGCACGCTTTTCCAGGCGGCGGCGGCCTGGTCGACATGGGCGATGGCGGCGGCCAGCGACGCTTGCCTTTCCGGCGCCAGCAGCGCATTCAGACGCCGGCTCAGTTCTTCGGTTTGCGTCAGTATCGCCAGCCCGTGCTGCTCGAGATTTTGCATCAGGCCGGGCCGCAGCGGGATGCGCGCCAGGGCGCCGTCGCTCTGCGCTTGCGTCGTGGCAGCGGCCGCGCTCGCGCTCGCGTCTTCATCGAGTTGCACATAGGCGATGCCGGTCAGGCCCTGGTAGCCGAGCGTGGCATAGGTGGCCGGTGTGACCGGTGTGTCGGTGACGACTTCGATGCGCAACACGATCTGGCCGGCGACGGCCGGGTCGAAATCGATCCGGGTCACGCTGCCGACCTTGATGCCTTTGTAGCGCACCGCCGCCTGCAAGTTCAATCCGGCGACCGAAGTCTTGGTGGCGATTTCATAGGCCTTGCGCTGGATTTTGTCGCGCCCCAGCCAGACGGCAAAAAAAGTCGCCAATATCAACAGGGCGAGCGTGAAAAATCCAGCCATCAGGGCGTGTGATCTGCTTTCCATAGCTTAGCTTTCCGGGGGTGGGGGCAGCACTTCCATCGCGCGCCGGCCGCGCTCGCCGAGGAAGAAGCTGCTTATAAACGGGTGTTGGCTGCGCACGACTGCTTGCGGCGTGCCTATCACCACCACTTTTTTTTCGGCCAGCACGGCAATCCGGCTCGACAGCGCAAATAAGCTGTCGAGGTCGTGCGTGACCATGATGACGGTCAGCCGCAGTTGCCGGTGCAGCGACTGTATCAGGTGCACGAAGCTGTCGGAACGGTCGGGATCGAGGCCGGCGGTCGGTTCGTCCAGAAACAGCAGTTCCGGGTCGAGCGCCAGCGCGCGCGCCAGCGCGATGCGCTTGATCATGCCGCCGGACAGGTCGGCCGGCATCTTGCGCGCATGTTCGAACGCGATGTCCACCATATGCAGCTTCAGGTAGACCAGGTCGGCGATCAGGGCTTCCGGCAGCGTGCCGAGTTCGCGCATCGGTTGCGCCACGTTATCGAACACCGACAGCGCCGAATACAGGGCGCCGTGCTGGAACAGCATGCCGGAACGCCGGCGCAGATAATGCAGATGCCTGGCCCTGGGCGCATGCAAGTCTGCGCCGAACACGCGTATGCTGCCGCGGTCAGGCGTTTCCAGCCCCAGCATCTGGCGCATCAGCACCGACTTGCCGGCGCCGGAGCCGCCCACGATGGACAGGATTTCGCCGCGCCGCACTTGCAAATCGAGCTGTTCGTGCACCACGGTGCGCCCGAACCGGGTGCGCAAGTCGCGGATGTCGATGATGATGTCGGCGCCCATCAATACCCCACGTTGCTGAAGATGATCGCAAAGATCGCGTCGGCGATGATCACCACCGTGATCGCCACCACCACCGAATTGGTGGTGCCCTGACCCAGGCTTTCGGTGTTCGGCAAGATGCGCAAGCCGTAGTGGCAGGCGATCAGCGCGATCAGGATGCCGAAGCTGAAGCCTTTGCCCAGGCCTATCCAGTAATTCAAGAGCGGCACCGCTTCCGGCAATTTATAAATGAAAAACGCCGGCGACATGCCGAGCAAGGCTTGCGCCGAGACCATGCCGCCCGCCAGCGCCATTACGTCGGTCCAGATCACCAGCAAGGGCATGGCCAGCGCCAGCGCCAGCACCTTAGGCAAGATCAGGCGGAAACCGTGCGGGATGCCCATCACGCGCATCGCGTCGAGCTCTTCGGTGACGCGCATCACCCCGAGCTGGGCCGTGATGGCCGAACCGGAACGGCCGGCCACCAGGATCGCCGCCAGCATGGGGCCGAGTTCGCGGATGATGCTCATGCCGAGGATATTCACGATATACAAGTCGCCGCCGAAGATGCGCAATTGCTGCGCCGACAGATACGACAGCACGACCCCGATCAGGATGCCGACCAGGGCCGTGATGCCGAGCGCCTGGGCGCCGGTGCGATACACATTGGCCGACAGTTCTTTCCACGGCCCGCGCAGCGGGTGGCGCGCAAAGCGCAGCAGATCGAGCATCAGCTGCCCGAGCAGCACGATGAAGCTGTGCAAGTGTTCGAAAAAGCCGAGCACCTGCGCCCCCAGCTGCATGATGCGGGTCAGGCGCGGCCTGGGCGGGCGCGGGATGGCGATTTGGCTGGCCTGCTCCAGCCGCAGGAACAAGCCTTCGTGCGCCGGCTGCATGCGCAGTTGCGGCGGGCGCCGCTTGCCCCAGGCGCGCCACAGCATTTGCGCGCCGATGTGGTCGAGCGCGCTGATCTGCGACAAATCCCAGTGCAGGTCGGGCCGGCCGGCCGCTTGCTGCAACTGCAAGCCCAGCGCGCGCATGGTTGCCCTGGCGCACAGCGCATGCACCAGCCAGGCGCCGGCAACGCGCGCTTCCGGTTGCGGCCGCTCGCTGAGCGTCAGGGTGGGAGGAATCTCTCGTGGCATGTCAGCAGTGTAAGGGAGAAGCTGCATTCCTTGCAATGCAGCGCAGACGCGGCCCGGCGCCAGCCGCGCCGGCGTCCCGGAAATGTCCACGATTTCAGCTATTTATGGGGAGTATATGGAAAATTCGCGTTATTGTCCGCGTATTTAAACGGGCTATAAATATACTCCACCCTAGTATTATTTTCGTCCGGGAGCCGTTTGGGATGGCGGCGCTTCACTTTTCCTGCGCCAGCGGCGTCTTCTTGTCCATCACTTCGCGGCAATCGCCCTTGAAGCTGGCATTGTCGTAATTGGTCCAGCCGTAGCTGTCGACATAGCGGGTGTGCGGCTTGAGCTTGCTGCTGAGCACGCTCCACTCGAGTTTTTCGTCGGGGTAGCGGATATTCGCCATGTCGAGCAAGCTGTGGAACACGTTTTCGGTCGACAGGCGCGCTTTCTGGTGCAGCTTCAACTGCGCTATCTTTTGCGGATACAGCGCGCGGTAGGCATCCGAATACCAGATGAAGGCCGGGATGTGGAATTCGTATTGGGTATTGTGGCCGTGGAAGGCCAGGTTGCAGCTGCCGTCGTACAGGGTTTGCCCGTGGTCGGACACATACAGCATGGAGGTTACCTGTGCGCTCGCTTTCAGGTTCTGAATGACTTGCTCCAGCAACCAGTCGGTGTACAGCACCGAGTTGTCGTAGCTATTGTTTAAGGCCGCCTTGTTTTTCAGGTCGGTATAGGCGGGATTGACGACGCCGTACAGCGAAGGTTGCCATTTGTCGTAATCCCTGGGGTAGCGGTGGCTGTAATTCCAGTGGTTGCCGAGCGTGTGCAGCACGATCAGCTTTTTCGGTGCGGCGTCTTGCAGCGCATGTTGCATCGGTTCCAGCAAGACCTGGTCGAGGTTGGAATTATTGGTGAAACCGCCCAGGTTCAGGAATTGCGTGACGTCGGCTTCGTTGGCGAATACCGAGGTCGGGGTGTCGAACTGGCCGAAGCTCATCTGGTTCGATAGCCAGAAAGTCTTGAAGCCGGCTTCCTTGTAGGCGCTCAAAAACGATTTTTCGGAAAACCCGGCCTTCAGGCTTTGTGCCGCCGGCTTGCGCGAAACGATGATGGGTACCGACAGGCGGGTGGCCGCCACCGAGGTCACCACATCGCTGAAGCTGACCAGATTGCCTTCCTGCTTCAGCAGCGGATTGGTGTCGCGCTGGTAGCCGTTCAGGCTCCAGCGGTCATAGCGCGAGGATTCGCCTATCACCATCACTATCGTCTGCGGCAAGCCGGGGTCGCCGTCCAGGCGGGCGTGAAAGTGGAAATCGCGGCTTTTTTCCGTCAGCCTGGACAGGTAGTCGCGTTCGTTCCAGAAATCGGCGGCGCGCAAGGCCAGGCCGAACGGCCAGCTGCGCATGAAAGTCTGTTCTTCATACGGGATGCTGGCCCAGTGCGGCAACTTGCCGACGCGCGTCGCCAGCCGCCGGCGCAATGCCTGATAGATAGGCTGAGAAGCGCTGCCGGCGGCGCTCTCCTCTTCCTCATCCGGTTCTTCCTCGGCGCCGGCCGAGCCGCTACTGGCATCGGTCGTGCTGGCAGCGGCGGCTTTGGCGACGCCGATTTCCTCGCCGTAAAACCAGACTGCGGCGCCCAGGCCGAGCGCCGCCAGCATCAGCCAGCGCGAGCGGTGTTGCCAGTCCAGCGCCGTTTGCCTTTGCGCCAGCTTTAACAAGCCCCACCACCAGCCGCCAACGGCCAGAACGATGCCCAGCAATAGCCAGATCTTGTTGCCGAGAAATTCCAGCGCTTCTTTCGGGCTGGTCTCGACGATGATGCCGAGATGATGGGTGGAAATGCCTTGTCCGAAATTGAGGCGCAGATATATTTCCAGCGGCAAGGCAAAGAAAGCCGGCAGCAACAGGTAATGAAACCAGCGCGGCTTTTGCAACAAGGCCCAGAACCCGAGCCAACTGATCGTTTCCATCGCCAGCAAGTGATAGGCTTGTTCCACCGGTTTGCCTAATATCAGGGAAAAGAAGGGGACGGCAGAAATCAAGAGATAACTGGCAAGCAAAATCAGCGGGGCGGGGCGCAACAGTGAACGCATGGAATCAGGGGTGGCGTAAATAAGAGGTGGTGTGGCGGCGAACATAGCGCTTAGCCTATGCGCAACGAGGGCGATAATATAAATGATTTACCGCCGGCGCGGGCAATCGCTGCAGCAGCGAGATGTCCATAACAGGATGAGATTGTCTTTATTGCATAGAGGTTCGGAAATACTTGATTTTTCAGGAATTTTTTCTAATCTGAACAACTCGCTGCGCGCAATTTGAGTAACGGAACCGGGAATAAATTCGTTGACATGGTTGGATGTCAAGGCATAAAATTGCGAGTTCTCGATTTTGGGCTGGTCATTTCCGCGATTTTTTTGTGCAATAGCAGCGAGAAAGTTGTGCTGAAATAACGGGCATCAGGCGAGTGCGCCCGACGCGTCGGGCGACAAAATTGATTTTAGCTCCCGGGCAACCGTTTCCGGGTTTGTGTTTAACGTTGTATTTTGTTGGATTAAAAACGATGCCAACCATCAATCAACTGATTCGCCAGCCGCGTGTTTCCGCACGTGTCAAGAGCAAATCGCCGGCGCTGGAAAACAGCCCGCAAAAACGTGGCGTTTGCACCCGCGTTTACACGACAACTCCAAAGAAGCCTAACTCGGCTTTGCGTAAAGTTGCCAAAGTACGTCTGACTAACGGTTTCGAAGTGATTTCGTATATCGGCGGTGAAGGCCACAACTTGCAAGAACACAGCGTCGTTTTGCTGCGCGGTGGTCGTGTCAAGGATTTGCCGGGTGTGCGTTACCACATGGTTCGCGGTGCTTTGGATACTCAAGGCGTTAAAGACCGTAAGCAAGCTCGTTCCAAATACGGTACGAAGCGCGCTAAAGCTGTCAAGAAGTAAGCTTTTTAATTAATCATCTTAATAATTTCCGGAAACGGAACAGTGTCGGTCCCCAATGGGCCGAGTAAGTGGTCAGCTATGATGGCTAGCCGCGAGTGTCCGGTAAGTTTGTTGCCGATGCTCAACTGAAGATTGAAAAGGAATCGAAATGCCACGTCGTCGTGAAGTCCCGAAACGGGATATTCTGCCGGACCCAAAGTTCGGCAATGTAGAAGTTGCAAAATTTGTTAACGTATTGATGTTGTCTGGCAAGAAGTCTGTTGCCGAAGGCATTATCTACGGTGCGTTTGACCACATCCAGCAAAAGTCCGGCAAGGATCCTCTGGAAGTGTTCGCGCTGGCAATTAACAATGCCAAGCCTATGGTCGAAGTTAAGTCCCGTCGCGTCGGCGGCGCTAACTACCAGGTGCCTGTAGAAGTTCGCCCGGTTCGCCGTCTGGCTTTGTCTATGCGTTGGTTGCGTGAAGCCGCTAACAAGCGTAGCGAAAAATCCATGCCGCAACGCCTCGGTGGCGAATTGATGGAAGCCGCAGAAGGCCGCGGCGGCGCAATGAAGAAGCGTGACGAAGTTCACCGTATGGCTGAAGCCAACAAAGCCTTCTCGCACTTCCGCTTCTAAGAGTAAAAGTAAGGGGCTATTGTATGTACTTGATGCAATAGTCCGAGCAGGTATTTTTGAATCAGGCCGGGCGCAATTTCACGAAAAATTGCGCTCGGTTTTGTCCATTAAAAGATTTAGGATTAACTATGGCCCGTAAGACCCCCATTGAGCGCTACCGCAATATCGGTATTTCGGCTCACATTGATGCTGGTAAAACGACGACGACAGAACGCGTTCTGTTTTACACCGGTGTAAACCACAAGATCGGTGAAGTGCATGATGGCGCGGCCACCATGGACTGGATGGAGCAAGAGCAGGAGCGTGGTATCACCATTACTTCCGCTGCGACCACATGCTTCTGGAAAGGCATGGCCAACAATTTCCCTGAGCATCACATCAACATCATCGATACGCCGGGACACGTCGACTTCACGATCGAAGTTGAACGCTCTATGCGCGTTCTGGACGGCGCCTGCATGGTTTACTGCGCAGTCGGTGGCGTGCAGCCTCAGTCTGAAACCGTATGGCGTCAGGCTAACAAGTACAAAGTTCCACGTCTGGCTTTCGTCAACAAGATGGACCGTACCGGCGCGAACTTCTTCAAAGTTTACGATCAAATGCGTGCGCGTTTGAAAGCCAACCCTATTCCTCTGCAAATCCCTATCGGCGCCGAAGAGAATTTCCTGGGCGTGGTCGATCTGGTCAAGATGAAAGCCATCTACTGGGACGACGCTTCCCAGGGTATGAAATTCGACTACCGCGATATTCCTGCCGAGTTGCAAGACCAGGCTAACGAATGGCGCGAAAAAATGGTTGAAGCCGCCGCCGAAGCCAACGAAGAGTTGATGAACAAGTACCTGGAAGAAGGTGACTTGTCTGAAGCTGAAATCAAGGCTGCTCTGCGCGCACGTACTATCGCGTCTGAAATCGTTCCTATGATGTGCGGTACCGCATTCAAGAACAAGGGCGTACAGGCGATGCTGGACGGCGTTATCGAATACCTGCCATCCCCAGTGGACATTCCACCGGTCAAAGGCATGGATGAAGATGATCAGCCTACCGAGCGTAAAGCTGAAGATACAGAGAAATTCTCTGCCTTGGCATTCAAGATCATGACGGATCCATTCGTCGGTCAATTGATTTTCTTCCGCGTGTATTCCGGTACCATCAATTCTGGCGACACCGTATTCAATCCGATCAAGAACAAGAAAGAACGTCTCGGTCGTATTTTGCAGATGCATGCTAACCAACGCGAAGAAATCAAAGAAGTTCGCGCCGGTGACATCGCCGCCGCCGTTGGTCTGAAAGATGCAACTACAGGCGAAACCCTGTGCGATCCATCCGCGATCATCACTCTGGAAAAAATGGTGTTCCCAGAGCCAGTTATTTCTCAGGCTGTTGAGCCTAAGACTAAGGCTGACCAGGAAAAAATGGGCTTGGCGCTGAACCGCCTGGCGCAGGAAGATCCATCTTTCCGCGTGAAGACCGATGAAGAATCCGGCCAGACCATCATCGGTGGTATGGGCGAGTTGCACCTGGAAATCATCGTTGATCGTATGAAGCGTGAATTCGGCGTGGAAGCGACAGTTGGTAAGCCACAAGTTGCGTACCGCGAAACTATCCGCAAGACTTGCGAAGAGATCGAAGGCAAGTTCGTTAAGCAATCCGGTGGTCGCGGTCAGTACGGTCACGTTGTTCTGAAGATCGAACCGCAAGAACCAGGCAAAGGCTTTGAATTCGTTGACGCGATCAAGGGCGGTACTGTTCCTCGTGAATACATCCCTGCGGTAGAAAAAGGCGTGATCGAAACTCTGGCATCCGGCGTATTGGCTGGTTACCCAGTGGTTGACGTTAAAGTCACTTTGTTCTTCGGTTCTTACCATGACGTCGACTCCAACGAAAACGCCTTCCGTATGGCGGGTTCGATGGCGTTTAAAGACGGTTGCCGTAAAGCTAGCCCAGTCATCCTGGAGCCTATGATGGCGGTTGAAGTTGAAACGCCGGAAGACTACGCCGGTACCGTGATGGGCGACTTGTCTTCCCGTCGCGGCATGGTGCAAGGCATGGACGAAATTCCTGGCGGCGGCGGCAAGATCATCAAGGCTGAAGTGCCTTTGTCCGAGATGTTCGGTTACTCGACTTCCCTGCGTTCCGCAACGCAAGGTCGCGCAACTTACACCATGGAATTTAAGCACTACTCCGAAGCGCCGAAGAATGTTATCGACGCCATCGTGACTGCAAAAGCTAAGTAATAAAATCGGAAAGCCCGCCTCATATGAGGTGGGCAGTTAATCTAATCGTTCTTTTTGAAGGAAGAATAAAATGGCAAAAGGTAAGTTCGAACGCACCAAGCCGCACGTCAACGTAGGCACAATTGGTCACGTAGATCATGGTAAAACCACGCTGACCGCAGCGATTGCGACAGTCTTGTCCAAGAAGTTCGGCGGCGAAGCCAAAGCC
>JACPWS010000077.1 GCA_016196925.1 Burkholderiales bacterium
GCCTTTTTGCAGGCCGAATTTTTGGTAGGGGTAGGCTTGGTAGCGCAGCAGGACTGGCTGGCCTGTTGCGACGAAGCCCGCGCTGCGGCTGGGGGCGTACAGGTGGGCTTCGAGTTGCTGCCGGGCGGCTGCCGGGATCAGGGTCGCCAGCACTTGCCCGCCGGCCACGGTTTGGCCGGGTTGGATGCTAATCGTGGTAATGCTGCCGGCCTGTGCGGCGGTAATCAGGCTAGCTTTGCGGTTGCGGTTTTCGGCAATTTCTTGTTGCAGGCTGGCCAGCGCGCGGTTCAGTTGCGCTTGTTCAGCAGCGAGGCTGTTGCCGAGTTCGGCGTGTTCGGCTTGCAGCGCGAGCCGGTTGGCGTTGAGCTGTAATTTGTTGCGTTGCAGATTCGACAGGCGGCTGGCGAGGTCGAGCAGTTCTTCCTGTTTTTGCTGGCTCTGGGCACTTGATACGTAGCCGCTGGCTTGCAGGGTTTGAAATTTATGCAAGCTGTCGTTGGCCAGGCTGAGTCTGCGCTGGGCCAGGCTGATTTCTTGTTCCAGTTGGCTAGCCTCGGTGGCGAGGTTCGCCAGACGCAGGCTCAGCGCCTGTTTCTTGTCGCGGTACTGACTGTTGCGCAGTCTTTGTTCAGCTTCCAGGCTGGCGAGTTGTTGTGCCACTAAGGCGGTGATCTCGCCTTGTTCGCCGACTCTTGCTGTGGAGAGTACAAACAGGGGCTGGCCGGCAATCACTTGCTGGCCTTCGGCCACCAGGCTGCGCAGCAATACGCCGGCGTTAGGCGCGGCGATGCTGAGGCTGCCGCCAGCCGGTACCGTGACGCCGGCCACGCGCGCTTTCTTGCTGACGCTGCCGAGCGTGAGGTAGGCGATCAGGGCGGCGGCGACCAGCACGGCCACGGCGGCGATCAGGCTGGCGGAAAGCGGCTGGGCTAAACGGATCGCGCCCAGGCTTTGCTGGCTAAGCGCGAGAGTGACTTCGGGACGGAACAGGGGCTGTGCTGTGCTGTGCTGTGCTGTGCTGTGCTGTGCTGTGCTGTGCTGTGCATCATGGTGAGTCATGTTTTCTATTTTTGTGCTTGTTCTGCATTCCTTTTTTACAATTTAATCAATTTTCAGCGGCAATTGTAAAAATTTGTGACATTTTCTTAGGCGACGTTCTCGATAAAAATACCTTATGGTCGCGCGAGAAAAAACGTCTATGACGGCGCCCGCTGATGCGCTCTTTACAACATCGCACCAGTGTTCAATTTGACAGGAAAAAGCTTCCCGTCCACAATCTGCAACTCTTTGAAATTACACAAAATTTCTGCCATCGCGGAGAATGCGCTTGACGTGCCGGAGCGGCCCAGTGTTAAATACGAAAACGATTGCGCAAACGATTGCGCACCTATAATTGAATGAGAAAAGAACAATGAAGCCACGCATCACCGTAGTCGGCAGCGTCAATATGGATCTGGTGTTCCGCACGCCGCGCATGCCCGCGGTCGGCGAAACGCTGCACGGCCATGAATTCCGCCAGATCCCGGGCGGCAAGGGCGCGAACCAGGCGGTGGCGGCGGCGCGGCTAGGCGCGGCGGTCAGCTTTGTCGGCGCGGTCGGCGACGATGGCTTCGGCACGTTTTCGCGTGCATGCCTGACGGCCGAAGGGATAGAGTTGTCCCAGCTGACGACCGTCGCCGGCGTGGCGACCGGCGTGGCCTGCATCCTGGTGGACGACCACGGCAATAACAGCATCGTGCTGGCGGCCGGCGCCAATGCCTGCGTCGACGTGGCGCAGGTGGAAGCGGCGACGGCCAGCATCGCCGCCGCCCGGCTCTTGCTGTGTCAATTGGAAACGCCGCTGGCGAGCGTCGCCCGCGCCATAGCGATCGCGCGCCGACACGGCGTGCAAGTGATACTGAACCCGGCGCCGGCCCAGGCGCTGAGCGACGAATTGCTGCGCCAGGTCGATTACCTGATCGTCAATGAAACCGAGGCGACCCAACTGAGCGGCATCGCCGTCGGCGACCAGGCCAGCGCACAAGACGCGGCGCAAAAACTGTTACAACGCGGCGCGGGCGCGGTCTTGCTGACCATGGGCGAGCACGGCGCCCTGATTACCGACGCCAGCGGCAGCCAATACATTCCGGCCGTCAAGGTAGCGGCGGTCGATACCACGGCCGCCGGCGACACCTTCGTCGGCGCGTTTGCGGTCGGGCTGGCGAACGGCCTGCCGGTGTTCGAGGCCAGCCGCGAAGCGCAATACGCCGCCGCGCTGGCTGTCACCAAGCTCGGCGCCCAGACTTCGATACCGCAGCGCCAGGAAGTACTGGATTTCATGGCCAGCCGCGCGGCGGCTGAACTGTCGTAAAACAGGATATATGCAAATTTTGCCGGCACGCCGGCTGACTGGGACCCGCCTCATGTTAGGCTTGCGGACGCCAGCCTGATGTGCGCGGCGCCGGCAGCCGGCGCGAGTCGCCACCGAATATCTGAATAAGGAAACTTACATGAAACTCAAGCAAATCTGCCTCTCCCTGGTGTCCGTGGTCAGCCTGCTGGCCGCCGCCGGCGCCTATGCGGCCGATCCGAAATTCGCGGTGATTTACGATGCGGGCGGCAAATTCGACAAGTCTTTCAACCAGTCGGCCGCCGAAGGCGCCGAGCGCTTCAAGAAGGAAACCAAGATAGGCTTTATGGAAGTGCAAGTCGCCAGCGACACCCAGACCGAGCAAGTCTTGCGCAACCTGGCGCGCAAGAATGTCGACCTGATCGCCGCCATCGGTTTCGCCCAGAGCCAGGCGGTGCAAAACATCGCCAAAGAATTCCCCAAGACGAAATTCGTGCTGATCGACGGCGTGGCCCAGGGCGACAACGTCAGCTCGGTGCTGTTCAAGGAGCAGGAAGGCTCTTACCTGGTCGGCGTAGCCGCGGCCATGGCCAGCAAGACGAAAAAGCTCGGTTTCGTCGGCGGCATGGATATCCCGCTGATACGCGCGTTTGCCTGCGGCTACGCGCAAGGCGCGAAGGCGGTCGACGCCAGGATAGACATCGCCCAGAACATGGTCGGCACCACCACCTCGGCCTGGAACGACCCGGCCAAGGGCGGCGAACTGGCGCGCGCCCAGTTTGAACGCGGCGTCGATGTGATCTTCGCGGCGGCCGGCGGCAGCGGCATGGGCACGCTGCAGGCGGCCAAGGAAAAAGGCAAGCTGGCGATCGGCGTCGACTCGAATCAAAACTATATGCATCCGGGCACCATGCTGACTTCGATGGTCAAGCGCGTCGACCAGGCAATTTACGACAGCTTCATGCAAATGAAGAACGGCAGCTGGAAAGCCGGCGTAATCAGCAAGGGCTTGAAAGAAGGCGGCGTCGACTGGGCGCTCGATAAAGACAACCGCAGCGTGGTCAGCGCCGACGTCGAAAAGCGCGTGAACGCGGCCAGGCAAGACATCGTCAGCGGCAAGGTCAAGGTGGTCGATTACCGCGCCGCCAACAAGTGCCCGGTGTGAGACCTTAAACCACGGCGCGGGTTGCACCCGCCCTACTCTTGAAGCAGATGTAGGGCGGGTGCAACCCGCGCTGCCGACCGCACTGAATGCCTGAACCCATTAGCCTAAACCGTATGCAGCCAGCCGTAGAATTTCAACACATCTCCAAACGCTTCGGCGCGGTGCATGCCAATCGCGATGTGAGTTTCGCGATTGCGCCGGGGACTATCCACGGCGTCATAGGCGAAAACGGCGCCGGCAAATCGACGCTGATGAGCATACTGTACGGCTATTACCACGCCGACAGCGGCCAGTTGCTGATCGGCGGCCGGCAAGAAAAAATCCGCAACAGCCAGCAAGCGATACGACTCGGCATAGGCATGGTGCATCAGCATTTCATGCTGGTGGAAAACATGACGGTGCTCGATAACGTCATGCTGGGCGCCGAAGGCGGCTTCCGCCTGGCGGCACAGCGCCGCCAAGTCGAACGGGAGCTGCGCGATATCTGCGAACGCTATGCGCTCGATGTCGATCCGCTGGCGAAGATACAAGAGCTCTCGGTCGGCGTGCAACAGCGCGTGGAAATCCTCAAGCAAATCTACCGCAGCGCGAACATCCTGATCCTGGACGAACCGACCGCGGTGCTGACGGCGCAGGAAACCGCTGCGCTGTTCGACGTCTTGCGCCTGTTCAAAGCGCAAGGCAAGACCATCATCCTGATCACCCACAAGCTGCAGGAAATCCTCGCCATCACCGATGAAGTGACGGTGATGCGCGCCGGCGCCGTGGTCGGCACGGTGCCGACCGCCGCCACCAGCAAGGAACAACTGGCGGAAATGATGGTCGGCCGCCCTATCCAGACCCAGTTGCCGCGCGCGCCGTATGCGCCGGGCGCGACGGTGCTGGAAGTGAGCCACCTGAGCCTGCAA
The DNA here is from genome assembly GCA_016196925.1 of Burkholderiales bacterium. GTDB lineage: Bacteria > Pseudomonadota > Gammaproteobacteria > Burkholderiales > Burkholderiaceae_D > Undibacterium. The sequence goes on from JACPWS010000077.1 coordinate 4,403, forward strand.
AACCAGCAGCGCGTGCAGCTGTTGAAGGACATCAATTTCAAGCTGCGCGCCGGCGAAATCGTGGCGATCGCCGGCGTTTCCGGCAACGGCCAGAGCGAGTTGCTGGAAGTGCTGAGCGGCATGCGCCTGCCGACTTGCGGCACGCTGCACCTGCAAGACCAGCCGCTGCCGTTTGCCGGCCGCAAGCATGCCGACGGTTTGCCGGCCGCCTTCCGCGCGCTCGGCATCGCCCACGTCGCCGAAGACCGCTTGCGCGACGCCGTGGTGAAACCGTTTACCGTGCTGATGAACAGCATCCTCGGCTACCAGAAAAAATTTACCGGCGCTTTCGGCTTGCTCGATTTCAAAAAGATACGGCAACACTGCGACGCCCTCTTGCAAAATTTCGATGTGCGCCCGGCCAACCCCGCATTGCGCATCGCCCTGCTATCGGGCGGCAATCAGCAAAAAGTCGTGATGGCGCGCGAGATGTCATCGCAGCCGAAACTGATGCTGGTCGGCCAGCCGACGCGCGGCGTCGATATCGGCACCATAGAAAGCCTGCACGCGCGCCTGCTGGCCATGCGCGACGCCGGCGTGGCGATTCTGCTGGTCTCGGTCGAACTGGAAGAAGTGCGCGCGCTGGCCGACCGCATCCTGGTGATGTCGGGCGGCGCGATTACCGGCGAACTGAAGGCCGAAGAATTCGATGCGACCCGCATAGGATTATTGATGGGTGGATTGCATAAAACTTGAGGGCATGCCGGATTAAATATGGTTATTCCATCCGCTGCGTAGAAGCTGACGAAGTTGCCAGAATTCCCTCCCTTTCAAGGGGAGGGTTAGGGTGGGGATGGGTTTCAGTAGCAAAAGAAACCCATCCCCCACCCGGCCGTCCACTGCGCCGCTTGCAAGCGGCTTAGATATTTGTGGCGCAAAGCATGCTTTGCGAAACCCCACAAATATCCCCCTTGAAAGGGGAGGAGAAAACCGCCATTGCCGGCGATCTGAAACTAGATTCGAATAAATCAATGATTCCTTAGCAAACCAAAAATGCAACTGAAACAAACATGAACCAAGCCGATCTGCCCCGCTGGGCCACCGCCCTCGTCCTGCCCTTGCTGAACCTGTTGTCCGCCTTGCTGGTGGCGGCCGGCGTCATCTATCTGCTGGGCGAAAGCCCGCTCGAATCGCTGGGTATCCTGATCGATTCCGCCCTGCTGAATCCCGAGGGTCTCGGTTACACCCTGTTTTACGCCGCCACCTTCATCTTTACCGGCTTGTCGGTGTCGGTGGCGATGCAGGCCGGGCTGTTCAATATCGGCAGCGAGGGCCAGATGTATCTCGGCGGCCTCGGTCTGACCCTGGTCTTGCTGGCGTTCGATGCGCACTTGCCGGGCTGGCTGCTGATCCCGCTGGCGCTGGGCGGCGCGGCCGTATTCGGCGCGGCCTGGGCTTTTTTGCCCGGCTATCTGCAGGCGAAGCGCGGCAGCCATATCGTGGTCACCACCATCATGTTCAACTTCATCGCCGCCAGCCTGATGAATTTCATCATCGTCAGCTACCTGATCCCGGCCGGCCAGCAAAACACCGCCAGCCGCGTGTTCGCCGACGCCGCCTGGCTGCCCAAGCTGAACGGCGTCTTGCCCATGCTGGGCGAGACGCCGCTCAATATCAGCTTCGTGCTGGCCTTGCTGGCGCTGGCGATCTACGGCGTGGCGGTGTGGCGCTCTAGCTGGGGCTATGCGCTGCGCGCCACTGGCCTCAATCCGCATGCGGCGCACTATGCCGGAGTGGCGATCAGCAAGACCATCGTCGTCGCCATGCTGATTTCGGGCGCGCTGGCCGGGCTGGCGGCGGTCAATTCGGTGATGGGTTCCACCCACTACCTGAACCTGAATTTCCCGGCCGGCGCCGGTTTCATCGGCATTGCGATCGCCCTGATGGGCCGCCAGCATCCGCTCGGCATCCTGCTCTCTTCCATCCTGTTCGGCGCGCTGATCCAGGGCGGCTTCGACCTGTCGCTGGAAAAGGCGAATATCCCGCCCGAGACTTTCATCTTCATCCAGGGGCTGATCATCCTGTTTTGCGGCGCGATGGAAAACCTGTATGCGCCGGCCCTGGCTACCTTGTTCAAGCGTAAGGATTAACGATGTTCGACGATTTTCAGTTTTCCAGCATCCTGGTGTCCACCATACGCAATGCGCCGGTGCTGATGTTTGCCGCCATGGCCGGCTTGTTTGCCGAGCGCAGCGGCGTGGTCGATCTGGCGCTGGAAGGCAAGATGCTGGCTTCCGCCTTCGTCTCGGCCGCGGTGGCCTATGTCACGCACAGCCCCTGGCTGGGGATATTCGCCGGCCTGGGCATCTCGGTCGCGATTGCGCTGTTGCAGGGCTACGTCAGCATCACGCAAAAAGGCAACCAGTTGGTGGCCGGCATCGCCATCAATATCGCACTCAGCGGCCTGACTTTTGTGCTGGCGCAGTTCTTTTTTGCCCAGGGCGGGCGCACCCCCGATCTGGGACAGGCGCGCCTGTTCGATCTGGTCTTGCCGGGCACCGCCGCCGTGGCGCATATCCCCTTCATCGGCTGGCTGTACGGCAAGCTGATCGGCGGCCACAGCGCCCTGGTGTACCTGGCGTTTGCGCTGGTGCCGCTAGTGCACTGGGTGATTTACCACAGCCGCTTCGGCCTGCGCCTGCGCGCGGTCGGCGAAAACCCGCATGCGGCTGACGCCGCCGGCGTCAACGTGGAGCGCACGCGTTTTCTGGCCTTGCTGTGCACCGGCGTGCTGTGCTCGTTTTCCGGCGCGTATCTGGCCATCGTGCAGAGCGGCTTCTTCCTGCGCGACATGTCGGCCGGTAACGGTTACCTGGCGCTGACCGCGCTGGTGTTCGGCAACTGGCGCCCGCTGTACACCGCACTCGGCTGCCTGATGTTCGGTTTCTTCGCCGCGCTGCAGGTGCAGATGGAAGGGGTGGCCTTCCCGCTCATAGGCAAGATACCCGGCTCGCTGATACAGATGATTCCTTACGTGGTGACGGTGATCGTGCTGGCCGGCCTGATGGCGAAATCAGTGGCGCCGAAGGCGATCGGTGTGCCGTTTGTGAAGTCGCGCTAAAAAAACCGCTTCAGCCAGCAATATAGTTGCATGCAAACGCCGCGTATCCCCTCCCACTTTAAGGGGGAGGGTTAGGGAGGGGGTAAGCACGTCGAAAAACCGCATGGCTAATTTCAACCATTCGCCCCCCATCCCAACCTTCCCCCCGCCAGGGGGAAGGAGTTTTCACGGCGTATTGCTCGCTTACAGATAAAACACATTACGGCCTCCTTGAACCGGGTCTAAGCAAAAATCGTCCGTCTGGGTTCTGCCCAATGGCCAGACGCGACAATTTTGGAGAATTACTATGCAAACAAAACATAAGGTCATTTTCGATACCGACCCGGGTGTCGACGACGCCATGGCGCTGTACTTTGCGCTAGCCCATCCCGCCATCGACGTGGTCGGCATCACCACCACCTTCGGCAATGTGTATGTGGAACAAGCGACCATCAATGCGCTGTACCTGACCCGCCTCGCCGGCCGCAGCATCCCGGTGGCGCAAGGGGTGAATATCCCGCTGGCGAAGACGCCGGGCCTGCCGCCCGCCTTCATCCACGGCGCCGACGGCCTCGGCAATCTGCCCAGCCGCATCGCAGTCGGCGGTCAGGCCGAAACTGAAAGCGCGGCCGAGTTTATCGTCCAGATGGCACGCCGGCATCCGGGCGAAATCACGCTGGTGGCGGTCGGCCCGCTCGGCAACCTGGGCCTGGCGCTGAAGCTGGAGCCGCAACTGCCCAAGCTGTTGAAGCAAGTGGTGCTGATGGCCGGTGCGGTCGATGAGCCGGGCAATGTCTCGCCGGTGGCGGAGGCGAATGTCTGGAACGATCCCGATGCGGCCGACCTGGTGTTCACCGCCGGCTGGGACCTGACCATGGTCGGGCTGGATGTCACGCACAAGGTGGTGCTGCCGGCCAGCTTCTTCGCGCACCTGGCGCAGCAACACGATCACGTGGCGATGCACACCCTGTCGCATGCGGTGAATTTCTATGCGAATTTCTACCAGAGCATACGGCCCGACCTCGGCCATGCCTGCTACGGCCACGATGTGCTGGCCTTCGTCTGGCTGGTGGCGCCTGAGCTGTTCAAGACGCAGACTGGCCGTGTGCGCGTCGCCAAGGAAGGCATCGCGAACGGCCAGACCATGATGGCGAAACTGGCGATCCCGTATCCGCAAGCCGGCTGGGAAGCCGACAAGCCGGAAACCCGCGTCTGCATGGAAGTCGACGCCGCCGCCTGCGCCAGACTGATCGACGCCACGCTGGCCAGCGACTGGTTGCTGCCGGCCCTCGCCCAATAAAACCAAGGAGTGCCGATGTTTATCGTACCCGTCGATTACCGCGCGCCCGACGCCGCGCAAAAATTTACCGAGAGCCTGCACAACACCGGCTTCGGCGTGCTGACCAACCATCCCTTGTCGCAAGGCTTGCTGGAAACCATCTACCAGGAATGGTACGAGTTCTTCCAGACCGAGGCGAAGAATAACTACGAATTCGACCCGCAAAAAATGGATGGCTATTTTTCGCCGAAAATTTCCGAGACCGCCAAGGGCCACGCCAAGCGCGACCTGAAAGAGTTTTATCACGTCTATCCCTGGGGCCGCATGCCCAAGGAAGTGTCGGATGCGGCGCGTCAGTATTACGACCAGGGTTCCAAACTCGCGGCCGAATTGCTGCAATGGGTGGAAGACCACACGCCGGCCGAGATCAAGGCTAAATATTCGATGCCCTTGTCGGACATGATCACCGACAGCGAACTGACCCTGCTGCGCGTGCTGCATTATCCGCCGCTCTCCGGCGACGAAGAGCCCGATGCGGTGCGCGCCGCCGCGCACGGCGACATCAACTTGCTGACGGTGTTGCCGGCCGCCACCCAGGCCGGTCTGCAAGTGCTGGGCAAGGATGAGCAATGGCACGATGTGCCGTGCGACTTCGGCATGCTGATCGTGAATATCGGCGACATGCTGGACGAAGCTTCGCAAGGCTATTACCCGTCCACCATCCACCGCGTGCTGAACCCTAGCGGCGCAGAAGCGAAAAAGTCGCGCATCTCGCTGCCGCTGTTCCTGCACCCGCGCCCCGACGTCGTGCTGTCGGAACGCCATACCGCCGGCAGTTACCTGAACGAGCGCCTGATCGAACTCGGCGTTAAAAAATAAGTCGTCGCAGAAATATTTTCAGGCTGGTTGCGACCAGCCTTTTTATTAACTATTCAGCGCTCTATAGGAAATGAAAAAAGAACCTTAAACCTCTCACAGGAGGCACAGAGGAGGGAGTTCCTTCTTGCAAGAAGGAACCGCTACGCGGTTCGAATTCCCTGCTCCACCACAGAGGAAAAACAGGGAGTTGCTCAGTTTGTCTCTGTGAGTCTCAGTGTCTCTGTGTTGAGAGGTTTTAATGTTTTTCATGTGAGCTAAATAGTTACCCTTTTTCTTTCATGGATAAAAAATGACCCCACAAGAATTGATGCAGCAAGCCGCACTGGCGCGCGAGCACGCTTACGCGCCGTATTCGCGCTTCAAGGTCGGGGCCGCCGTGCTGACCAGGAGCGGCCAGGTATTCCACGGCTGCAATGTCGAAAACGCGTCTTACGGCCTGTGCAACTGCGCCGAACGCACCGCCCTGTTCGCCGCCGTCGCCGCCGGTTTCCGCCCCGGCGATTTCGAACGCATGGCCGTGATCGGCGATACCGAAGACGCTATCGCCCCCTGCGGCGCCTGCCGCCAGGTGATGCTGGAACTCGGCGGGCCGGAGCTGGAAGTGGTGCTCGGCAACCTGCACGGCGACCTGAAGATCACCACGGCCGGCGCCCAGTTGCCCGCTGCGTTTTACCTGCAGCCGGCCTGAACCGGCCCCGGAGCCAAAAATATACTGGATGGGAGTATATTTAAACTGCGTTCAGATGCGCTGACGATAGCGCATTTTTGACGCATACTCCCATAAAAACGCTTAAAACCCGGGGCGCGACGCTCAGTACCTGAGGCAATTCCGGCCGCCGTTCTTGGCGACATACAATAAACGATCGGCGGTTTCGCGCACCGCATCGGGCGTCTGGTCGCCGCCGCGGTAGGCGGCCACCCCTATGCTGATGGTGACCGAGATGTGCCACTCGCCGGCGCGCAATACGCTGGCTTGCAATTGCGCGCGCAGCCGCTCGAGCGCCACCGCCGCCGCTTCCGCCGTCGCTTCGGGGAACAGGATGGCGAACTCTTCGCCGCCTATGCGCGCCGCCTTGTCGATGTCGCGCAGATTGCTCTTGATCAGTTCCGCCACCTGGCTCAGCACCGCGTCGCCGACCTGATGGCCATAGATATCGTTGACTTCCTTGAAATGATCGATGTCCAGCATCGCCAGCGCATACGGCCGCCCGCTGCGCGCGCTGCGCTGATGCTCGGCATGCTGCAAAGGCAGGAACACCAGCCGGCTCAGCAAGCCGGTCAGCGTATCGTGCTCCGCCACGTTCTGCCATACCTGGCGCGACGCATCGCTGGCGATCAATTGCTGGTTATGTAGCGCGATGCCGAGGATCACGAAGGTGGTGGTATAGACGAACGACACCAGCATGAAATTCGCCTCGACCGAACTGGCGCTGTAAAACGGCCCGAGCTGGCGGCCGGTGACGGCGATGATGGCGATCATCGCCAGCGCCAGCAACAGCGCCACGCCGTTCAGGCGCACCTGAAACGCCAACAGCAACAGCGCGGGCATGATGAAATACACGAAACCGGGGTAACCCTGCACCGCCAGCCACAACATCAGACCGATAGTCAGGGCCACGCCGGCTAACCAGCGGCCGTCCTGCGCCGACGGCCAGGCCAGTGCTTGCCAGGACTGGTACAACGGATAGACCAGCAAGATGCCCAGGCTGTCGGCCACCACCAGCATGCGGATGAAGCCGCCCAGTCTGTCCCACGCGAGATAGCCGCCCAGCACCAGGTTTACGCTGATCATCAGGCTGCTGACCAGGGTCGGCCCGAGGCATACCGCGATACTGAACGTCAGCAGATCGCTGGCCTTGCTTAAACCCTGGGGGACGAAATGACGCATCATTTGCATCGCGAGCACGCCGGCCACGCCGTCGGCGCTGGCCGATACCAGGGTATGCAAGGCCGGCGCGGCGGCTCCGGCCTCCGCCATGCCGGGATAATTGGCGGCGAAACTGGCGGCGACGATCAGCGGAAAGGCGATATATCCTAGCCGCATGCACATCACCATGCCTATGCCGGACGCCAGCCACAGCAAGGTGATATTGCTGGGCTGCAGCGAAAACAAGGCCATGCCGGTGCGCGCCGCCAGATAGTAAGCGCCCATCGCCAGCACGGTCCAGCGCAACGCGGCGAGGGTGGGGAAATTTAAAAATTGCATGACTGTTTTGTTTTTTTATGCTCGCTACGGCGGCTGCCGGGCGGGCGAATTAATCATACAATGCGACCTGCGACAAAGAAAGCGCAAATATCGGCAGCGCGCGGCCGCCGGTAGCCAGGCAGGCCGTTAGTGCATCTCCCCTTTTCACCATCATCGCCAAGGAGCAGCAAATGCAAGAGCAACAGGATATCAGTAGCCTGACCGGCGCCTCCGGACTGGACGGCAAACTCGATCGCCGCACTTTCTTGCAAGCCGCGCTCGGCGCCGGTTTCGCCGCGGCCGCCTTGCCGGTCTGCGGGCAGACCGTGATCCATACCGACAGCGAGGGCTTGCTGGCGGACCGCGTCATGCTCGACATCGCCGGCCAGCAAGTGCCGGTGTATCGCGCCCAGCCGCAAGGCAAGCGCGACTTGCCGGTGGTGCTGGTGGTGTCGGAAATTTTCGGCGTGCATGCGCATATCGCCGATGTGGCGCGGCGCTTCGCCAAACAAGGTTATCTGGCGCTGGCGCCGGAACTGTTCGTGCGCCAGGGCGACGCCGCCGGCCAGCCGTCGATCGCCGCCTTGCTGAAGGAAGTGATCGCCAAGGTGCCCGATGCGCAAGTCATCGGCGATCTCGATGCCGTCGCAGACTGGGCCGGCAAAAACGGCGGCGACCTGAATAAACTGGCGATCACCGGCTTTTGCTGGGGCGGCCGCATCGCCTGGCTGTATGCGGCGCATAACCCGGCCGTCAAGGCGGGCGTGGCGTGGTATGGGCGCCTGAACGGCGACGCCGGCGTCCTGACGCCGCGGCACCCGATAGACATCGCCGCCACGCTGAAGACCCCGGTGCTCGGCCTGTACGGCGCCAAGGATGGCGGTATCGGCGCCGAGGCGATCTTTAAAATGCAGACCGAATTGGCAAAAGGCGGCAGCCGCTCGGAATTCAAGATTTACCCGAATTCCGGCCACGCCTTCCACGCCGATTACCGCCCCAGCTATGTGGAAGCCGACGCCAAAGACGGCTGGGCGCGCTGCCTGGCGTGGTTCAGGGAACATGGGGTAGCCTGATTCAATAACGCTGGCGAAGCGCGCAAATTCGAAAGCACCGGTCCACGAACAACACGAAAATCACGAAAAATTCTTCCCTGCAGCGCTCTTCTATTCGCGTGAGCGATGCAATTCCCGGCAACTCGCGGGTTTGACAGGTTCGTGTTTTGCGTGTTTTGCGTGATTTTCGTCGACCACGATGCGTTCAAGTTTAAGCGGTTTCCGCAATGCGCCGCAGGACGGGATTTGCACAAAAGCCTGCACTGTGCTTTAATTTGCAACCCGGTTGCAACTCCTGAGGCTTAAAATTCACTCCCCGCTGTTATCCATCCTGTTTGCCACCACCATCGCCGGCGTGCTGAGCATCAGCGCCGCCGCGATTTTTTCGTTTTCCCTGCTGTCCAAAGTCGTCGAGCGCATGGTCAGCCTGTCGGTCGGCATCATGCTGTCTACCGCTTTGCTGAATGCCTTGCCGGAAGCGTTCGAATCGGGCGCCGATCCGCGCAGCCTGTTCGCCTGCCTGCTGGGCGGCTTGCTGGCCTTCTTCCTGCTGGAAAAATTCGCGATTTTGCGCCACTCGCATCACCACGAAGCCGACGGCCATCATCACGAACATGGACACGACGCGCATGAGGCCGGCAAGGCCGGCTGGCTGATCCTGGTCGGCGACGGCTTGCATAATTTCACCGACGGCATCCTGATCGCGGCCGCGTTTCTGGCCAATCCCAAGCTCGGCCTGATCACCGGGCTGGCGATCATCGCGCATGAAATCCCGCAAGAGATAGGCGATTTCATCGTGTTGCTGAATGCCGGCTTCAGCCGCACCCGCGCCTACCTGTACAACCTGGCGTGCAGCCTGATGGGCGTGCTCGGCGGCGTGCTCGGCTATTACACGCTGGAGAGCGCCAGCGGCATGATCCCGTATGTGCTGGTGTTCGCTTCTTCCGGCTTTATCTATATCGCCGTCAGCGACTTAATGCCGCAGATGCAACGGCGCGCGACGCTGAAAGAAACCATCCCGCAAATCCTGCTGGTGACGCTGGGGGTAATGCTGGTGCTGTTCGTGACCCGGCATAGATAAGGACAGCTTGTCCACGAAAACCACGAAAAACACGAACGAAATCTTGAACTTCACTCTGCTATTCCCTGCCACACCCTGCGCGGGGTAACGGTAATAAGAATCTGGTTTTTTTCGTGCTTTTCGTGGTTTTCGTGGTTTTCGTGGTTTTCGTGGACAAAAAAAATCTTACTTCGCCACCGGCCGTTCCGGGTCGGCGCACCATTCGCTCCAGGAACCCGGATACAAGGCCGCACCGCTCAAACCGGCCACTTCCAGCGCCAGCAGATTGTGGCAGGCGGTGACGCCGGAGCCGCATTGCATGATGGCGCGGCTGGCGTCCGGCACCACCCCGGCCCATTCAAAACGCAGCTGCTCGGCCGTCTTGAAGCGACCGTCGTCTTGCAGGTTTTCTTTGAAGAAGCGGTTATTCGCGCCCGGGATGTGGCCGCCTACCGGGTCTATGCTTTCGTTTTCGCCGCGGAATCTATCGGCCGCGCGCGCATCGACCAGGGTGCGCTCGGCGCTCGCGATATTGCGCTGCACCGCCTCGGCATCGACGTGCGCGGTCAGGCCAGGGCGCAGCGTGATGTTGCCGGCGCGCGGCGCCGGCACCTCTTGCGTGAGCGGCAAGGCTTGCGCCTGCCAGGCCGGCAAGCCGCCGTCGAGCACCGCCACTGCGGCATGCCCGACCCAGCGCAACATCCACCACAGACGCGCCGCGAACATGCCGCCCTGCGCATCATAGGCGATCACCTGGCTGTCGTCGTTAATCCCGAGCGCACTTAAAGTTTCTATGAAATGCTGCTGTTCCGGCAAGGGATGGCGGCCGCGGAACACGCCGTCCGCCGTCAGTTGCGCGCCCGACAAACGCTGATCGAGGTGGACGAATTGCGCCCCCGGAATATGCGCCAGCTGATAGGCGTTTCGCCCGGCATGGGTGTCCATCAAATCGTGCCGGCAATCGAGGATGAGCCAATTCTCGTCCTGCAAATGTGCGGCCAAGTCTTGCGCGCTGATCAGGGTGGTGTACATGGTGATACTCCTGGAGTTTCATTCGGAACTGATGGGGTCGCTATCGAGCGTCGGCCGGTTATTCTTTGTATTATAAAAGCTTGCGGCCAGACCGCTAGCCAAAATCACGCCTATGCCGAGCCAGCTCAGCCAGGACATGGGGTCGCGCCAGATCAGCACGTCCCAGATGCTGGAAAAGATGATGCCCGCATATTGCAGGTTCGCCGTCAGCAAAGTGTTACCGAGCCGGTAAGCGCGCGTCATCGCCATCTGCGCGGACGCGGCGGTCAAGCCTATCGCCAGCAACAGGGCGACGCCGCGCGCCTCATGGCTATGCCAGGCATTGCCGCCGCCGGCGAACGCCGCACCGCAAAAGCCGGCCAGCGCGCAAGTGGCGGAAAAATAAAATACCACGCGGTATTCGGGCTCGCCCATCCGCCCCATCTGCCGCACTTGCAGATAGGCCAGCGCCGCCAGCATGCCCGAAACCAGCGCGACCATGCCGCCCAGCATCTGGTCGGCATGGATGGACGGGCGCAGCAGCAAGACGACGCCGCCAAAGCCCATCAGTATCGCCGCGACCGGCTGCCATTGCCGCTCCCGCCGACGCTGCCGCCAGGCGGTCGCCAGCAAGATGGCGGCGATCCAGATCGGCGACATGTAATTCAGCGTGACGGCCATCGCCAGCGGCAACTTGCCGATTGCATAAAACCATAGCCAGAGCGCCGCCACGCCCACCGCGCCGCGCCGCACATGCTGCAGGGGCATGCGGGTGCGCAGCGTGCCGCCCTGCCAGCGCATCAGCAGCCATATCATCAGCATGCCTATCAGGCCGCGATAGGCGACGATTTCGGAAGTAGCATAAGACGCCGACGCCAGCTTGACGCACACGCCCATGATCGAAAACAAAAGGCTGGCCACCAGCATCCACAGGGATTGCATATTACTTGTTCCAAAAAAAGGGAGGCATGGCCTCCCTTGTACAAAACTTAAAATTGCATCTTGCTGCGATACCATTCATGGAAGTGCTGCATGCCGTCTTCCATCGGCGACTGGTAAGGGCCGACTTCGTTGACGCCGCGCTCCAGCAATATCTTGCGGCCGGCATCCATGCGCTGGCCGATCTCGTCATCTTCGATGCAGGTTTCCATATAGGCGGCGCGCTCGGCGACGATGAATTCGCGCTCGAACAGGACGATTTCTTCCGGGTAGTAAAACTCGACGACGTTGCGCGTCTTGCCGGTGGCGCTCGGCCACAGCGTCGAGACCACCAGCACGTGCGGATACCACTCGACCATAATGTTCGGGTACAGGGTCAGCCAGATCGCACCGTATTGCGGCGTTGCGCCGTTGCGGAACTTGAGTACCTGCTCTTGCCACTTGCGATAAGTTTCGGAGCCGGATTTCAGCAAACCCTGGTTCACGCCCACGGTCTGCACGCTGTAGTCGGCGCCGAACTCCCAGCGCAAATCGTCGCAAGTCACGAAGCTGCCGAGGCCGGGATGGAAAGGCGCTACGTGATAATCTTCCAGATAGACTTCGATGAAAGTCTTCCAGTTGTAATCGCATTCATGCACTTCGACGTGATCCAGCATATAACCGCTAAAGTCCAGGTCCTTGGTGACGCTCAGTTGCGCCATTTTTTCCATGACGTTGTAGCCGTTTTGCTCGAACAGCAAGCCGTTCCAGTTTTGCAGCGGCGTGCGGCTCAGGTTCAGGCAAGGCGTATCGGAGAAATGCGGCGCGCCTATCAGCTCGCCTTTCAAGTCGTAAGTCCAGCGATGCAGGGGGCAGACGATGTTCCTGGCATTGCCGCGCCCGTTGAACATCAGCGCCTGTCTATGGCGGCAGACATTCGACATCAGCTCTATGCCCTGAGCGCTGCGCACCAGCATGCGGCCTTCGTTTTCGGACGGCAGGGTCGCGAAATCGCCGAGATTCGGCACCATCAGTTCGTGCCCGACATAGCGCGGGCCAGCCTGGAATAATTGCTTGATTTCGCGCTGCAGCAGCGCTTCATCAAAATAAACGTGAACCGGAAGTTGCGCGTCAGAACGCGCGAGTGTAGACAAAGAAGCCAGATCGGACATCCCCACCCTCCAAATTAATTTGCACCAATAAGAGAGAAAGAATCCACAAATACCTGTTCCGACCGGATCATGAATCCAGACGAAAATTCAAACGATCAAACGACTTGAAGAGGAAATTTTGGACAGAACCGGTGATTATACCTGAATCGCTCACAATGAGCCCGACAAGGATTTCTTTATTACCTCAATCGCAATGCAATTTGTTGCAACAGACGAAAATTGACTCATCTTTTCACAGCAGAAGTCGTCTGACTCTTGCATTGCAACGGCCAGGCAGTGTTTCTGCAGACCACTAGACAACAAAAAAAAGACTGCCGGAAAGAACACTCTCCATGCAGTCTTACTATGCAGCAATTGGATAGACAATTAGCTCCCTACTCCCCATTCCCGCCTTACATCGCCGCGACTTTTGTCGCTTTCAATATCCCCCTACCCTCTCGGCCCGCGGTGCCGGCGGAGTTAATTGCGCGCGTATTTCACCTCCGGGATTCGCTGCGCTGTGGACGTTTACATAGAGCATGCCTGCCATATAACTAGCATATTGCGCGTCGCTCAATTTGGCTCCAGGCGGGACTACCCATGCACCCTCCGCTGTTTTAGTGAGAGGGATGATAACCGGTCCATTTTTACCTGCTGCGCCTTCATGAATATGTGCCGCCTTGCCATCCACCCCGCTGGTAGTAACGCTGCCGCTGATCGATTTATCGGCCGCCACGGTGATTGCGCCAATACCGTTTGCGGCGGTACTGACCGCCGGGACTTCCTGATTGCCGCTCAATTTGATTTTTATACCCGGGTTCATGTCAGCTGTCGCACAAGCGGCTACCACGAAGATACTGATTGCAGCAAAAGCCCGCCAGGAGGGGTTTGATTTCTTAAACAATGTATTCATCTTCTTCTCCAATTTGTTCAGCAAGGCACGGGAAAAAAAACCGTACAGTAACACATACAGAATTTACCCGTACGGCCCACGTGCGGCGACAATTAAGCAACGTTTGATCTACGCGGCATGAACTCCGCCAGTCCGGGAAGGAGGTTTTAATGTAATTTTCTAGAATGTCCTGACGCGCCCTTAATAACTTGTACCTTGCGACAAGATCTGACCGCGAATTTCACCTGCGGGGTAAAGCGCACTGTGAACATTGATATAGTACCTGCCAGCTCTGAGCTCTGTCAGCTGCGCGTTAGTGAGTGTGACTGTCGTGCTCCATTTGCCGCTACCGGCAGGAGCTTCGCTTAAAGGGAAGATAATGGAACCGCTGATACCTACCGCCCCCTCGTGAATATGCGCCGCGGTGCCGGCGATGCCGGAAGTCGTCACCGTCGCAGTAAGCACCATAGTGGATGAGTCAACTGTGACTGTCCCGCTACCGGTTGCAGCACTATAGTTGAGAGGAACTTCCGCCGTGCCTGTCAGCGTCGCCGTATATGTGGTGATGGTGCCGGAACTACTGCCGCCGCCTCCGCCGCCGTAACCGCCGCCACCGCAAGCCGCCAGAAACATCACCATGACTGCGGGAAGCCAGCGCACTATAGGAATTTTTACCAGATCAGTTTTCATCATAACTCCTGTTAAAAATATAACGAGTTTGCAACGGCCATTGAGTGCAAAATTACTGGCCATTAAAATCAATGCAAGACACCCGCCACTCTCGTCCGCAACAGAAGTTCGCTCACCAATGCGAGTGTTACTCAGTACCCGTTTAATTATAGGAAGCCATCAGGGAAACAGGTAGGGGGATTTTAGAGCTCGCCGGCAATGCGCAAGGGCAATTCGCATTTAACGGACTGTTTGTCAATATCGTTTGAACAAGCGGATGAGCATCCGGCGCTAAGCTGGAAACCGACGGTGCAGAATTAATAAGCGTGTGCGCTCAGGAAATACTTTCTTCCGGCTCTGCTTCAGGCTCTTGTTCCAGCGCTTCCAGCAAGGCGCGATCCACCACCTTATCTAGCATCAGCAACTGGGCCCGTTGTTCGCGGAAGGCCAGCTCCAGCTCTTCCGCCGCGACGGAAAAAGTCTGCTCTTTCTGGCTGGTGGTGAAAATGTACAGGCTACGCATAGGGCTGACCCAGGCCAGCCTGACCTTGCTGACTACGCCGTTCTTTCCGGTCAGCTGCAACCAGACCCCGCGCTCCAGGCCGGCCACGGTTGCGGCGAATTCGTCCGGCGCCGCTTCCGCAACTCCCTTGGCCTCGACCTCGGCCCGCCTGGCCAGACGGCGCTCGGCCGCCTTTTGCGCCACTTCGACTGCAATTTCGACTTGCCGCTCGGGCGACAAATCGAGCGGGGCGCGCACGATCGATGCATGGCATGCGGCCAGATCGGCAAAAAATTGCACGCGGTCGGCGTCTTCCCATTTGATCAGGCTCAGCCATTTGTTCAGGCGCGCCAGGATAGCCGGCAAGCGGTTCAGCAATTCCTGTCTTTGCTGCAGATTGATCTTGGGCTTGACGCTCCAGATCAGGTCGTCCATGGTTTTAACGGCATCGTCTACCGCTTGCGGCTTTTCATCCTTGACCGAATAAGCGAGCGTCAGCACCTTGGTCCAGCGGTTTTCTAAAAACGTTTCGACGAAGGCGACCACCTCGCCGCTACCGACGCGCATCGCCACTTCATGGGTCGCGGCGATATTGGCTTGCTTGATTTTTTCTTTCTTCAGCGCAGTCTTGATCGGCGCCTGCAAGGCTTCTTCGGCCGCCGCTTCTTCCTGGCGGATGAAATTTTCGAGATCGGTGACCACTTCGTCGAACAGGGCGATCTGCTGGTCGAACTCTTGCTGGACGCGGTGCACATTGCGCTGCATGGTCTGGAACAAGGGGTCTTGCTGCCCCTTGTTTTCGTCCCAATCGAGGCTGTACCGGGACAGCAGTTCTATCAACCTGCGGGCCGGATGGCTTTCCTGGAAAAAGAATTCGCTATCCATCAGCGCCGCTTTCAGCACCGGCACTTGCAACACCGCGATCAAGTCTTTGATCTGTTCGGGAATCGCCTGATTGCGGAAGACGCTGTCGAATACTTGCGACAGTAAAGCCAGGGTATGCTGTTCGACGCCGGTGCCGGCCAGGTCTGGCATTTGTTCGCGCAATTGCGACAGCCGCAACACATCTTGCGCACCTGCCATCAACTGGCGCAAGGCCATGCTCTTTTGCAAATCGGCCAGGTGCTGAAATAAGCGGGTGCTGGTCGCTTCCGGCGCCTGGGCCGCTACGCCCGCCCGCTCGCCGGTCGGCGCAGCGACATGGCCGCCCACCGGATGTCCACCCGCGGCATGCCCGCCTGCGAATTGGCCGCCTGCGGTATGCCCGGCGCCCGCCAGATAATTTCTGAGTTTTTGCGCCACGTCCTGCGCATGCTGGCCGACTTCCGCGCGGCGGCTGCCGGCAGTCGTGGTGGTATTGCGCTTGACCCGATACGATTCGTGCAAATCCGGCAATACCCCTCTGGCGATCAAGGCATCATTCAGGGCGAGCAAGATCGGCTCCAGATCGAACAGAATGTCGGCACGCAATAAAGGCAAGATCAAGTCGTGCGATGCGCTATCGGGATCGAATTCGCACCAGGCGGCATGGATGGCGTTCAGGACTACTTCGGGGCGGAAGGGATTGAGCGAAGTGCTCAGCGCCTCCCGCTCCAGCAGATGGGAAAAGCGCATATTGAGCGCCGCATATTGACCGGCGCTGTCGAGTTCCAGCGTGCGGCTGATGCGTCCCAGCACCAGCTTTTTATCCATCTCTTCGTAAGACACCAGGCTTAGCGCGGGATCCTGCGGCTCGGGTGCCACCGTAGCGTCGCGCTGCAACACCTGCATTTCGCGC
>JACPWS010000080.1 GCA_016196925.1 Burkholderiales bacterium
CGACTCCGCGCCAATGATAGTGCTGCAACCAGTGTGAAAGTAGGTTATCGTCAGGCTTTTATCCCAGAAAACCCCCGCTCAGTAATGATCGGGGGTTTTTGCTTTTTGCGCTTGCTTCAGTTTTGGACTTTGCCGTTCCGCTTTTTTGCTGCAGTTTTTTTAGCTTTCATTGCCTCACTTGCTGCGGGCAAACCGGGCCGGCTCTTAACGGTAAGTAAAACCCTCAGAATTCATAGAGAACACCTATCTTGCTTCCCGAATCACTTGTTTCGCTGCTATCCAGGCCCATCTTGCGGCAATTCCTGCGCTTTGCCGCGGTCGGCTTGTCCGGTACGGCGGTGCAATATGCCTGCGTGGCGGTCGCAATGGCTATGTCCGGCAAGTCGGCAACCGTGGCGGCCTCCGCCATAGGCTATATCCTGGGCTCGGTAGTGAATTATGTACTGAATTATTTCCTGACTTTCGGTAGCGGGAAATCGCATGTGGAGGCTGCCTCCAAATATTTCGCCGTGCTGGCGATAGGCTGGTGCCTGAACCTGGGCCTGATGAGCGTGTTCGTGCATCGCTGGGATTGGCATCCCTGGCTGTCCCAGCTGCTGACCACGGGCATAGGCCTGTGCTGGAATTTCATCGGCAGCAAATTATGGGTTTTCAGGGAAGCAGCGCCCAAGCCGGAATAGCGGCAACGCAGTGAAAAACGGTGAAAAATCTGGCTAGCCGTTCCAGCAAGAGAGTCGGCAGAAAAAGGGATAAAAGATTTTGCGAAAATCTTATAGAAAATCAGCAAACTCCCTAGACAAAGCATGAAATACACCCTATAATCTCTCTTCTGTAGTCGTTGGTGACAAACGATGAGTGTATATCTGAACTAAGCAAGAGTATGGGTGCTTAGCTCAGTTGGTAGAGCGGCGCCCTTACAAGGCGTAGGTCGGGAGTTCGAGCCTCTCAGCACCCACCATCAGATAGACATTGTAGTGCCAAAGTTAAGTAGTTTCGGAGTGGTAGTTCAGTTGGTTAGAATACCGGCCTGTCACGCCGGGGGTCGCGGGTTCGAGCCCCGTCCGCTCCGCCAGATGTAAAAAAGACGAGCATTGCTCGTCTTTTTTTCGTCTATACATTTAGCATCCGGTGGCGACGCTTACGCGTCGCCACCGGAGCCGTGGCCGCTTATGCCGCCATGGCGTCGCTCAATTCGCCGTCCAGCGCAAACACGACGTCACTCAGCATGCGCGCCAGCTCTGCCGTCATCAGCACAAAATCGGCGTCAAAACGTTCTTCCTCATTCGTGCCTTTATCCTTGTCTTCATCGAGGATATCCAGCGGCTTAATACGCTTGATGGTCAGCGTGTCGGTCAGCACGAAGCTGATCCTGTCATCCCAGGTCAAGGCGAGTTTGGTGCATTGCTTGCCTGCGGTGATATGACGCTGGATATCGTCAGGATCGAGCGTGTGGCGCACATAGCGTACGGTCGCCTTGTCTTCGTTGGATGACTTGAGTTCGGTATCTTGATCGATGGTAAAGCCTTTCGGCGCTTCATTGCCGGCCAGCCAGCCTGTCATGGCGGTCTGCGGCGAGGTTTTGACGCGCAAGCTTTCCAGCGGCAGTTTATCGCAGCACTTCAGCAAGAGTTTGATGACTTCATCGGCGCGCGCTGGGCTGGAGGCATCCACCACCAGCCATTGATTGAGCGGGTCGATCCAGACGAAAGTATTGCGCTTCACGCCGAACGCGCGCGGCAGCAATTCATCGGTCACCCTTTCCTTCAAGTCTTTCATCGCTTTGCGCCCGGGGGCAAAGCCTTGCTGCTCCTCAATTTCCAAAGCGCGCGCCTTGGTCACCTGATTAATCACGCTCGAGGGCAGCAGTTTTTTCTCGGTCGCCAGCGTCAGCAAGAACTGCCCATTGACGCAATGGACCAATTGGTCGTTGTTACGCGGCGAAGCCCAGCCCTGGCTTTGCATCTCGTTCGAGGCGCACTGTGCGAAGGAAAGTTTGGCCAGTTGCGTATTCAGTTCTTCCGCGTCGATTTTCCATGGGGAAGTGAGACGAAAAACTTGCAAATTCTTAAACCACATAGCGTATCCAGACGAAGAAAACCTGACATTCTACACGCCCACCCGTTCGCGTTCCACGCCGCCGTCGCGGGCATTGGCGACCAGCCGCCGCATTTCATCGCAAAGCGTTGGCGGCGGCGCTCCCGCCTTGGAATACTGTTTCCATCGCAGTGTTAAACCAACTAAAGGAGGCAATCATGTTGCAGCAAATCGTCATGCATACACCGTTCTGGGTCTGGGCCCTTCTGGCATTTCTGTTGTATCGCGGCGCCGCAGCCAGCTGCGACAGGGAGTTGAGTCTGGCAGCGATAGCCATCATCCCGCTGCTGATGCTGGCCTTGTCGCTGCACGGCATGCTGGCGAGTTTCGGCATGCATCCGTTGGCCATCCTGAGCTGGCTGGGGGCCATATGCGCCGGAGCCGCCGTTTCCTGGCACCGCGTGAAGCCGGAAGAGGTCCGTATCCTGCCCGCCACCGCCATGGTGTTTTATCGCGGCAGCTGGGCGCCGCTGATCTTGATGCTGGCGATTTTCGCGTTGAAATACGGCGTCAGCGTGATGCTGGTGCTGCAAGCGGCATTGCGCAGCGACCCAAGCTTCATGCTGTTCACCAGCCTGTCGTTTGGCCTGTTTAATGGCTTGTTCCTGGGCAAGATGCTGCGCGTCTTCAGCATGTTTCGGCAGCAGGTCGCCATTAACTCCGTCAAGCAGCATGCATGAACCCGTAGCGACCCCGTCCGGGGCGCCGCCCTCGCAACAAAACCTGCATCGCATGCTTGCGGGCGGACAGGGGCGGGGGCGAGACAGTATAATGTCCGCTGTCCCTATTTTGCTTCATTGCCGCTTGCAATGAACACACCGCGCCATGTTAGCTGAACAAAAACAAGAAATCCTCGAACTGATTAGCAATGCCGTCGACCCGCTGCTGGTCAACACCGATGTCACCCCCGCGATCTTGCTGGAACGCCCGCGCGATCCAGCGCACGGCGATATCGCCTGTAATATCGCGATGCAGATCGCCAAACCGCTGCGCAAGAATCCGCGCGAACTGGCGCAGGCTATCGTGGCGGCCTTGCTGGCGCAGAACAGCCAGCTGATCGCCAGTGCCGAAATCGCCGGCCCCGGTTTCATCAATATCCGCGTCGCCACCGCCGCCAAGCAGGCTATCGTCAAGACGGTCTTGCAACAAGGCGCCGATTACGGCAAGAGCCGGCGCGGCGCGGGTCAGAAAGTCGTGGTCGAATTTGTGTCGGCCAATCCTACCGGTCCCTTGCATGTCGGCCACGGCCGCCAGGGCGCGCTCGGCGATGCGCTGGCCGCCTTGCTGGAAGCGCAAGGCTATGCGGTGACACGCGAGTTTTATTACAACGATGCCGGGGTGCAGATCGCGAATCTGGCTTTGTCGGTGCAGGCGCGCGCCAAGGGCTACCAGCCGGGCGAGGCCGGCTGGCCGGAATCGGCTTACAACGGCGACTATATCGCCGAAATCGCGCAAGACTTCCTGGCCGGGAAAACCGTGGCGGCCAGCGATGGTGCCCCGGCCACCGCCAGCGGCGATGTGGACGATCTGGAATCGATACGCCAGTTCAGCGTGACTTATCTGCGGCGCGAACAGGATGCCGATTTGCTGGCCTTCGGCGTTAAATTCGATAACTATTACCTGGAAACTTCCTTGTATAAAGACGGCAAGGTCGAGGCTGCAGTGAATGCCTTGAAAGCCGCCGGCAAGACTTACGAGCAAGACGGCGCCCTGTGGCTGCGCACCACCGAGTACGGCGACGACAAAGACCGCGTGATGAAAAAATCCGACGGCAGCTACACCTACTTCGTGCCGGATGTCGCCTATCACGTGACCAAATGGGAGCGCGGTTACCGCCAGGCCATCAACATCCAGGGCAGCGACCACCACGGCACCATCGCGCGCGTGCGCGCCGGCTTGCAGGCGGTGGATGCCGGCATTCCGCCAGGCTACCCGGATTACGTGTTGCACAAGATGGTCACCGTGATGAAGGACGGCGCCGAAGTCAAGATTTCCAAGCGCGCCGGCTCCTATGTGACGGTGCGCGATCTGATCGAGTGGTCGGGCAACGGCGACGTGGTGAAAGGGCGCGACGCCGTGCGCTTCTTCCTGATTTCGCGCAAGGCCGATACCGAATTCGTGTTCGACGTGGATGTCGCCCTCGAGCAATCGGATGAAAACCCGGTGTATTACGTGCAGTATGCGCACGCCAGGATCTGCTCGGTGCTGGAAAAGTGCAGCGACGCAGAGCTGGCAACGGCACTGAAAGCGGATGCCTTAGATTTGTCGCCACTGACGGCGCCGCGCGAAGCGAGCTTGCTGGCGAAACTGGCCGAGTATCCGGAAGCGCTGGAGAAAGCGCTCGATGAGCTCGGGCCGCACCAGGTCGCATTTTATCTGCGCGAACTGGCCGGCGAGTTGCATAGCTATTACAATGCCGAACGCGTACTGGTCGATGACGAAGCCACAAAAATGGCGCGGCTGGCACTGATGCTGGCGACGCGCCAGGTATTGCGCAATGGCCTGGCGCTGATAGGCGTGTCGGCCCCGAACAAGATGTAACATCAGATAGCCGGAGACGCATGAACGCACATCAAACACAATTAAGCCGCCAGCGCGGCAATACCCTGACCGGCATTATCATTGGCCTGGTCATAGGCCTGGGGATCGCGGTGGCGGTGGCATTGCTGATTACCAAATCTTCCACCCCATTTACCAATAAGGGCGGCAAGTCGGATAAGGCGGATGTCCCGCAGACCCAGTTGCAAGACCCGAACAAGCCGCTGTACGGCGGCAAAGAAGCGGCCAGGGACGCGGCCAAGGATTTCGCCAAGGATGCCGTCTCCAATAAGCCGGCCGACGCCGCCGTGAATAAGATGGCGGAAGCGAAAACCGAAACCAAGCCGGCCGCGGATAAAGCCGCCGACAAAACCGCTGAGGCCGTCAAGCCCGAAACGCCGGACGATAAATACGTCTACTTTTTGCAGGCTGGCGCGTTTAAAGAGCAACCGGCCGCAGAAAATGGCCGCGCCAAGCTGGCCTTGTTGGGTTTTGAAGCGCGCATCGTAGAGAAATCGTCTGATACCGGGGTCATGTATCACGTTCGTATCGGTCCCTTCAGCCAGGTGGAAACGATGAACCGGATGCGCGCCAAGCTGTCCGAGAATGGCGTGGATGTTGCTGTCGTACGTACTGCTAAATAATTTCTAAAGGAATCGCGATGCATTTTTTCAGTCTAGTGACGCGCCGGATGTTTCTGGCCCTGGGTTTGAGTCTGGTAGCGGCAGCGGTGGGAGCAACGCCGGCCATGCCGCAAAACGGTGTCGAGTACGAAGTGCTGGCCAGGCCGCAGCCGGCCGAGAGCGGCAAGAAAATCGAAGTGGTGGAGTTTTTTGCTTACTTTTGCCCGCATTGCTATGCGCTGGAACCGCTGATGGCCGAATGGGTGAAAAAACAGGGCGACAACATCGTCTTCAAGCGCGTGCACGTGAATATGCACGGCCTGGTCACCCAGCAAAAGTTGCATTACACGCTGGACGCGATGGGTAAGCTGGAAGAATTCCACATGAAGGTGTTCAATGCCTATCACATCGACCGCAACCGCTTGCAGACCGATGCCGAAGTGATGGAATTTGTCGCCAAGTCCGGCCTCGACAAGCAGAAATTCCAGGAAATCTACAACTCGTTCGCGATCCAGAGCAAGGTGGCGCGCGCCGCCCAGATGTCTGACGCTTATCATGTCGACGGCGTACCGAATATCGCGATCGACGGCCGTTATGTGACTTCACCCGTGATGTCGGTGCGCGCCGTCGGCCGCGTGTCAGAAGATGCGCAAAATCGCGCCGTGCTGCAAGTGATGGATTATCTGGTAGCCAAGATCCAGAAAGAAAGAAATGTCCCGGCCGCCGCCGAGCCGGCCAAGGCGGCGGGCAAGAAGAAGTAAACGTAACCAGCCATGCTCAAGTCCGCCCGCGATGGCGGACTTTTTTTTATTGGAACTCATGAAAACCGTCTTCATCACCGGCGCATCTTCCGGCATCGGCGCCGCGCTCGCCAAAACCTATGCCGCGCAAGGCGCCAGCCTGGGCCTGGTCGCGCGCCGCCGGGAGGCGCTCGAACAATTGCGGCTGAGCCTGCCGCATCCAGAACGTCATCGCGTGTACGCGCTCGACGTCACCGACCATGCGGCCCTGGCCGCCGCCGCCGCCGATTTCATGCAGGCGGCGGGCCCGGTGCAAGTGGTGATCGCCAATGCCGGGATCTCGGTCGGCACGCTGACCGAATACAGCGGCGATCTGGCGGTGTTCGAACGCGTGTTGCAAACTAATCTGATCGCCACGGTCGCCACCTTCGCGCCGTTTATCGCGGCGATGAAAGAGATCGCACAGCAGCAGCCGTGCCGCCTGGTCGGCATCGCCAGCGTGGCCGGCATCCGCGGCTTGCCGGGGGCGGAAGCGTATAGCGCCTCCAAGGCCGCCGTGATCAGTTATTGCGAATCGCTGCGGCTGGAACTGAAGCCCAGCGGCATACGCGTGGTGACGCTTACCCCCGGTTATATCGATACGCCGATGACGCAGATCAACCGCTACGCCATGCCCTTCCTGATGCCGGCGGAAAAATTCGCCGCCGGCGCCGTGCGCACCATACAGGCCGGGGCCTCGTATCGCGTGATCCCCTGGCAGATGGGCGTGCTGGCGAAATTGCTGCGCCTGTTGCCGAACGTGATTTACGATTTCGCATTCGCGCGCGCTCCGCGCAAGAGCCGGGCGCCGCAACCGGGAGCGCAGGAATGAATAGCGCCGCCGGCTTGCGCGACGCCGCCGGACAATGGCATCAGCCCTATCTGGCCGGCGCCCCGCGCATCGTCAGCCTGGTGCCGTCGATCACCGAATTGCTGTTCGATCTGGGATTAGGTGCTCATCTGGTCGGGCGCACCGGTTTTTGCATCCATCCGGCCGCGGGCGTCAGGGATATTCCGAAAGTCGGCGGTACCAAGAATGTGAATCTGGAAAAAGTCCGGCAGTTGGCCCCCACCCATCTGATCGTCAACATCGATGAAAATGAAAAGCCGACGGTGGAGTTGCTGGCGCAATATGTGCCGCACATTATCGTCACCCATCCGCTGACACCGCGCGACAATCTGGCGCTGTACCGTTTGCTGGGCGGAATCTTCGGCGTTACGCAAGCGGCGCAGCGCCTGTGCGCCGGGTTCGGGCAAGCGTATGCAGCCTTGCCCGCCGCGCCTGCGCCGCAGCAAGTCTTGTACTGCATCTGGCGCGACCCGTGGATGACGGTCGCGCCCGACACGTATATTTCCGCCATGCTGGCCCTGATAGGCTGGCAAACGTGGTCGCCGGGCG
The DNA here is from genome assembly GCA_016196925.1 of Burkholderiales bacterium. GTDB lineage: Bacteria > Pseudomonadota > Gammaproteobacteria > Burkholderiales > Burkholderiaceae_D > Undibacterium. Next base: position 7,434 of record JACPWS010000080.1, read on the forward strand.
ATAGCGCGCAACGCTATCCGCAGTTCAGCTGGAACGATGAAGGCTTGCAGCACATCGATCGCGTATTGCTCTCGACCGAACCCTACCGCTTCACTGCACAGCATGCCGCTGCGCTGGCCGGCCAGCTCGGCAAGCCTGTGCAATTGCTCGACGGCGAGATGATTTCCTGGTACGGCAGCCGCGCCATCGCCGGCTTGCGCTATCTGGCCAGATTGTGAAACGCGCTAAGTGCCGCTTGCTTTTTTCCTTTACATCGTTCACCATCGCGCGCTTTGCTGGTCTGGAACGTCGGCAGGCGGCCGTATAAAATTTCGCAAATTCTTAAATTTCCATGAAGTTAGCGGAGCATTTCTGAGGAATGCTAAATTTTCCATCCGATATTAGCGCGTTTTTCCCGCGATTCGCCTGTTCTGTCGCTCATAAAAGATACACCGGTATTGACTTCAAACGAAGACGGCAGGGATACTTGCCCACATGCTGTTGCACATCTGAAATTTTCTTTTCTGGTGCGGACGATTTTTGCTATTTTGTCTTGCGGCGCAGGTATCTATTTCACTTTGACGCTCAACGGCGTCAGTCTGGCCGGACACAGATCGGCCCCGGGCTATAGATAGTTGGCATCCTTCCGCTGGTCGGCGGAGCGATTTTTTGAATGAATTTGGATTATTTTGAGGGGACCCTTTATGACGATATTGCGAAAGGCAATTTTGCTCGCCTTGTACGGCGCCGGATCGGTGGCGGCGATGAATCCCGCGCTGGTGTTGGCGCAAACTTCCCCGGCTGCCGACAAACCGGCTGAGCCTGGCATGCAGACCATGACCATCGTCGGTTCGCGCCGCGCCAACGCCTCGGCCACCGATACGCCCTTGCCTATCGATTTCATCTCGGTATCGAAATCGGCCGAAAGCGGCGGTCAGTTCGATCTGGCGCAAACGCTGGCGAATATTTCCCCTTCTTTTAATTCCACCCGCCAGACCGGCGCCGACGGTGCCGACCTGGTCGATTCCGCTGCCTTGCGCGGCCTCGGTTCGGACCAGACCCTGGTGCTGGTGAACGGCAAGCGCCGCCATACCGTGTCGCTGGTGAACCTGTTCGGTGCGCGCAACCGCGGCAACACCGGCACCGATCTGAATGCGATCCCGGTGATGGCGATCAGCAATGTGCAAGTCTTGCGCGACGGCGCCGCCGCCCAGTACGGCTCGGATGCGATTGCCGGCGTGATGGATATCTCCCTGAAAAAGAACCTCGGTTGCGAAGCGACTTTCGGTTATAGCCAGTACTCGGTCGGCGACGGCAAGAACTACCTGCCGTCCGCCTATTGCGGCGTGCAGATAGGCGAAAAAGGCGTGCTCGGCATCACCGCCGAATACATGGACCGCGGCCGCTCGAATCGCGCCGACCCCGGCAATCCGCGCACCATCGGCGACACCAAGGTTACCGGCCCGACTATTTACCTGAACGGCGAAGTGCCGAACGGCGGCAGCGACAAGTTCTACTTCACGCTCGGCGCCCAGCAACGCAAAGCCTCGTCGGCGGCCTGGGCCCGTGGCGGCGTAGGTTCCGGCGATATCCCTTCGCGCAATTCCGCCGCGATGTATCCGGACGGCTTCGTACCGTATATCAATGGCGACATCAACGATTACTACGGCATCGCCGGTTATCGCTGGAAGATGGGCGAGTGGAATGCCGACCTGTCGCAGACTTACGGCTTTAACGAACTCAAGTACAACATCAGCAATACCCTGAACGCCTCTATCGCCAACAAAGACTTGCTGGCCGGCGGCAAGGGCATCAGCCCCAGCCGTTTCGATGCGGGCGGCTTCTCGTTCTCGCAAGCAACCACCAACCTCGATTTCAGCCGCTACTTCGACGGCTTCATGCAGGGCGTCAACGTGGCTTTCGGCGGTGAATACCGGCGTGAAAACTACAAGATTGCCGCCGGCGAGCCGGGTTCGTATAACGACGTGGATGGCGTAGGCTTCGGCGGCAACGCCGGCAGCCAGGGCTTCCCCGGCTTCCAGCCTGGCGACGTGACCAACAAGAACCGCAGCAGCGTGGCCGCCTATGTCGATATCGAAACCGATGTCACGAATAAGTTCAAGCTGCAAACCGCCGTGCGCGGCGAGCATTACAGCGATTTCGGCTCCACCCTGACCGGCAAGCTGGCCGGCAGCTACAAGGCGGCCGATAACGTCAATTTGCGCGGCTCGGTCAGCACCGGCTTCCGTGCACCATCGCTGCAGCAAGTATATTTCTCGTCCACATTTACCGACTTCATCAGCGGCGTTCCTATGGACGTAGTGCTGGCGCCGAACGGCGGCACGGTCGCGAACGCGGCCGGCATTCCTAAACTGAAGGAAGAGAAGTCCAAGAACTACGCTTTCGGTCTGACCTACAAGCCTAGCAATAGCTTCTCGATGACGGCCGACTTGTATCGCATCGATATCTCGGATCGCATCGTGCTGTCCGGCCGTTTCGACGCGACTAACTACCCGGCTCTGGGCGCCACCTTGTCGGCGCTGGGCGTAGGCCAGGCGCAGTTCTTCGTGAACTCTATCGATACCAAGACCCAGGGTATCGATCTGACTGCCTCGCATAAGATGAGCCTGGCTTCCGGCAAGTTCTCGACCTACCTCGGCCTGAACTACGGCAAGACCGAAGTCACCAAGGTCTCGGCGCCGCCATCTTTGAAAGGTTATGAAGATGTGTTGTTGTCCGAGCGTGAGCGCCTGTTCATCGAGCAGGGCGGCCCGCGCCTGAAGGGTACGCTGGCGTTCAACTACGACCAGGGTCCATGGTCCAGCGAGTTCAAGGTCATACACTATGGCCCGCAAACGCTGGGCACTTTCTCCGGTACTGCTGCCGGTGTGCCTAACGCCTACTACGAGCCCAAGACTTCGGCCGACGTCGCTCTGACCTATGCGTTTAACGACAGCACCAAGCTGACCGTCGGCGGCAATAACATTTTCAATGTGAAGCCTACCCGCCAGGATCCTAATGAAACCGACAACGGTTTCTACTACGACAGCGTGCAGTTCGGCCTGGGCGGCGCATCTTACTTCGTCAAGCTGTGGAAGAAGTTCTAAGCTGAATTAGGGTGGAGTGAAGAAGGGCAGGGCTTGCGGCCTTGCCCTTTTTCTATTCAAATTTTGCCTTGTGTGTAGTACTGTTTTTTAGATCGAACACTTTTGTTTGTCATTCCGGCGAAGGGTGTAGCAGGGATGACGCCTTCGAGTATACGGCGCGACCGAATGGTATTTTCCCCTTGTGAGGACATCATGTATAGCGACGTGAAATCGGTAACCGCCCTACCAGACTACCGGATCGCCATCGAAATTGAGGATGGGCGCAAGGGTATTTTTGATGTAAAGCCTTATTTAAACAAAGGCGTATTTCAAGAGTTAAAGGATGTAAATTATTTTAATCAGGTCGGCATACTCTGGGGCGCCGTGACCTGGCCGCACGAGCAGGATATCGCTCCTGAAACCCTGCTTGCGGAAATGCGACCGTTATAAATCTACGTCAGCGATTCGTCAGCGACCACCGCAGCTTTTCGATAAGCCACACATTTTTGCAACGTCATCCCAGCATGCTTTTAGCTGGGATCCAGCGACTTTTGCTGCCAATCAATAACGACAGTGCAAAATTTACGGCTCAATACAGCTATTTCACCTCCAGCACCAGCACCCCGCGCGCCGGCAGCGTCAGACTGCGGCCCAGCGCTAAGGTCTGGCCGCTGAGCACGTCGCGGCCCTGACTATGCGGCCCCAGCATCTCGCGAAAGCGCGCCGTATCCAGCGTGACGGGGCGGGTGTTTTTGTTGAAAGCCAGCATCACCTTGCCTTGCGCGCTGTAGCGGAAGTACACATAGGCGCCATCCTGCGGCGCGTAATGCAGCAGCTTGCCGTTATGCACCACCGGCTGGCCCTTGCGCCAGTTCAGCAGTTTTTTCAGGTAGGCTTGCGCCTCTTTTTGCTGCTCCGTCAGCCCGGCGCCGGTAAATGCATTCACCTTGTCGCCGGCCCAGCCGCCAGCAAAATCTTTGCGGAAAGCGCCGTCATCCCTTTCCAGCGGGCTGGTCATCAGCAGCTCGGTGCCATAGTAAAACTGCGGGATGCCGCGCATGGTCAGGATGTAAGCCAGCGCCATTTTGTACAAATCGAAGTCGTGGTTCAAGGCGCTGTACAGGCGCGACACATCGTGGTTGCCCTCGAACAACACCATGTTGTTCGGTTCGGGATACAGGCTGTCGTTGACCAGCGCCTCGTACAGATCGGCCAGGCCGGAGTGCAGGCTGTCCGGCGCCACCAGCGCTTTGCGCAGGGTGTCGTGCAGCGGGTAATCCATCATGCTGGGCATGGATGAGACATAGCCGTTCGCATTCTGCTTGCCGCGCAGCCAGTAAGCCACGTTGACAGGATTGGTGCTCCACTCCTCGCCGACCAGATTCAGCTTAGGATATTCCTGCAGCACGCGGCGCGACCACTGCGCCAGAAACGCCTGGTCCGAATAACCGTAAGTGTCGGCGCGGATGCCGGCCAGCCCGGCGTATTCTATCCACCAGATGGTGTTCTGAATTTGATAGGTGGCTAGCAGCGGGTTCTTCTGGTTCATGTCCGGCATGTGCTCCTCAAACCAGCCGGCCGCGTAATTCTGCTTATCCACCTGCGCCGCATACGGGTCGCTGGCCGTGGTGCGCGCATGGTAAGTGGGCACAAACTTACTGTCATAGCCCAGCCAGTCTTGGGATGGCAGATCCTGCATCCACCAGTGACGGTCGCCGATATGGTTCAGTACGATATCCTGAATCACCTTGATTCCCTTGCTGCGCGCCTTAGCCACGAACTGGCGATACTCCTCATTGCTGCCGTAGCGCGGATCGATCTGGTAAGTGTCGGTGGCGGCATAGCCGTGATACGAATACTGCGCCTGATTGCTGTCGGTCAGCGGCGTCGGCCAGAGCGCGGTATAGCCGAGGTCTGCGATGTAATCGAGGTGATCGGCCATCCCCTTGAGATCGCCGCCATGCCGCCCGGCGCTGTCGTCGGCCCGGTTGGCCGGATCGGCATAGCCGGGAATAGTGTCGTTCGCCGGGTCGCCATTCGCAAAGCGATCCGGCATCAGGTTCAGGATCGCGTCCGAGGCGTTGAAGCCGTCCCGCTGCGCCGAGCCCGGTTCGCGCGTCTTCAGCTGATACGGCGCACGGATTTGCTGCTTGCCCTTGCGAAACACGATCTCGAATTTGCCGGCCCTGGCCTTGGGGCCGATCTGCAAATCGAGGAACACATAATTCGGATTACTGAGCCGCTTCACCCCCAGCAGGCGCACGCCCGGATAGCGCAACTGCGGCACAAACTCGGCGATGCGCTCGCCATGCACCATCAGCTGCAACTGCTCGCTGTGCATCCCGACCCACCAGAACGCCGGTTCTATGCGTTCCAGCGGCGTCAGCGCTAGGGCTGGCAGGGCTGTGCCGGTCAGTAAGGCAGCCAGTAAGATGGTTGGCAATTGTCTAGGCATGGCGCTTCCTGTGGGTGGAGTAGGAGGAATTTATGTAATTAAACTACAAATTTGATGGCTGCGCTATCGGTGGGAGACTGGGCGGCTACAAAAAGTGCGTGACTGAGGGTTTGTACCTTGAGTATACGGTGCGGCTTGGGGCTGATTTAGCAGTGTGCTGCAAGCGCATGATGTTATTAATTATTTTTCATGGGGTGTTTGTTGTTTCTGTGGAAATATTCTAATATATTTACAAATTGGAAATTAAATCAACGTTAGCGCTTTTAAGGAATCATCATATGTTCTCAAGTTGGGCATTTATTCTTGTCGGTGACAACAACACAGGGAAAACTTCATTTCAGCGCTTTCTTGTTGAGGCACTGTGTGGTGAACGATACGATCGGCTTCCGCGCAACGTCGTAAAATCAGTCAATCATCCTAGAGCGCCAAAAAAACTCACAACACTCTTCACAGCAAACCGCAGCTATCAGGAAAAGATGGCGGAGTACAAGTCAGTTGAAAATTACTTTGATTCATTCTTCAAGGATGCTGATATCTGCATCCTCTCGTCACATTCACACGACACATCTATTCAGCACATTCAACAAATGATGACGGAACTCGCGGCGCGGGCTTATAACGTTGCCGTGGTTTTCTGGAGTAACGATTTTGGAGCAGATGCGAAGAAAATTTCCGCTCTTCCATGGCAAGAAAGGTTGTGGATTGAGAACCCATATCTTGACAATACGGAAGAAATTTCAGAGCAGATTAAGACGCAGGCATACGAGTTTGCGGAAATTCTGGTCGCCAGGGCATATGTGCAATAATAGCGCGCGTTTCCGTCGAAAGGGTCCACCTGCAATCTGTCCCTTCTTTGTGCTACGACCAACCTCAACCGGTGAGGAAATGAATACTTACATAGCCCTTTTTCGAGGCATCAACGTTGGCGGCAAGAACTCTATTCTGATGAAGGAGCTGGCCGCCGCTCTGGAAGGCATGGGCGCACGAAACGTCAAAACCTACATTCAAAGCGGCAATGTCGTCTTCCAGAGCGCTGAAGAAAACCCCGCGCAACTCTCCAAAAAAATGGCCGTTGAAATTAAAAAAAGCCATGGTTTCGAACCCTGTATCCTGGTTCTCAGCCGAGCAGCAATACAGAAAGCTATTGCGGCAAATCCCTTTGCCGAGGCTGAAACTGATCCTGCCAGTTTGCATCTTGGCTTTCTCGCATCTCGGCCCGAGAGCCCTGATTTAGTCAAACTCTCTAGCCTGAAGAAGGAGAGCGAACGCTTTCATCTGAGCGATGGCGTGTTTTATCTGCATGCTCCGGAAGGAGTGGGTAGATCAAAGCTCGCGGCAAGTGCCGAAAAACTCTTGGGTGTGCCGATGACAGATCGCAATTGGCGAACTGTTTGTAAAGTCCTGGAAATGGCGCAAGAGTAAATGGCGAAGCTCAAGCCATAAAACTAAAGCACGGGCACGAGATCAACTCTTGCAATGTTACATTCTCCTTAATCCCCGATTCGCCACGCCGATGCAACTGCTGAATCCAGAACACTACCAGCCCGCCGCCGCGCTTCTCTATGCCGAAGTCGCCACCGCGGTGCAAGCCGCCTTACCGCTGGCGCGGCTCGAGCATGTCGGCGCCAGCGCGATACCGGGGGCGGTTTCCAAGGGCGATCTGGATATCTGCGTGCTGGTGGCGGCTGAGCAGCATGCGGCGGCGGTCGCCGTCTTGCAGGGTCTCGGTTATGCGATCAAGCCGGATACCTTGCGCACGCCCGAGTTGTGCATGTTGCAGGCGGATAGCAAGGAGCTGGACGTCGCGCTGCAGGTGGTGGCGGTTGGGTCGAAGTTCGAATTTTTCATGCATTTCCGCGATGCGCTGCGCGCCGATCCTGAATTGGTCGTCGCGTATAACCGGGTCAAGCTGGAGGCGCTGGCGCTGGGGCCTGTGCGCTACCGGCAGGAAAAGGCGAAGTTTATTCAACAGGCGTTAAACGCTGTGCCTGCTGTCTGAGGGCTTTTGGGCAATTGCTTTCAGCCGCTCTCCACCCGGTTGCGTCCGCCGCGTTTGGCGGCGTACAGGGCCTGGTCGGCCCGCTCCAGCAGCGCATCCAGCGTGTCGCCGTCTGCCAGCGTCAGCGCGACGCCCAGGCTGGCGCTGACGCGTAGCGGCTCGGGCAGGCCGGGAACGCTCACGCCGGCGTCCTGTATCGCCAGGCGCAACCTTTCGGCGGCCGTGAGCGCCGGTTCGCGGGCGGTGTCGGGCAGCAGGACGACGAATTCTTCGCCGCCTATGCGCGCCGCCAGGTCGGTCTCGCGCAGGGTGGCGCCCAGCCGCTGCGCCACTGCGCGTAGCGCCAGATCGCCGGCGGCGTGGCCGTAGCGGTCGTTGACGCTCTTGAAATGATCGATGTCCAGCATAAGCAGGCTGGTGGGCAAGCCCGAGCGCTGGCCCTGCTTCAGCAGGCGCGTCGCTTGTTCCATGAAATAGCGGCGGTTAAAGCAGCCGGTCAGGGCGTCGCGGTTGGCCAGCGCCTCGATCTGCTGCCGGTAGGCGTGGTTCGCTTCTATGATGCGGTCGACCATGCCCTTGAAATAGACGCTGACCATCAGCGCCGGCAGCACCATCACGTAGAACTGCAGCAGCGGGAACGCCGGAATCGCGCGCGCGGCCAGCACCGGGATCAGCAATAGCAACACCAGCTTTTCCGCATTTTCGCGCAGGCCGAACGGCATGCCCAGCAAGGGGCCGAACAGCATGGGGTACAGCAGCAGCCACAGACTGTCGTGGTAGCCGTCGGGCAGGTAGGACAGTCCCCAGATAATCAGCAGCATGAAGCTCGCCAATCCGCCCACCATGCACCAGGGCAGCCAGCGGCGCGGCGCGCCGAACACGATGGCCAGCGGATAGATCAGCAGCGCGAGCGTGGAGCCTGCGCCGGCCAGCAGCGCGTGTCTATCGAGGTCGTGCCGCAAGTACCAGTGCAGCAGCAGCGCCACTGCCGGCACCGCCGCCACCATCAGGCCCAGACGTATGGAAAATGTCCGGAATTCCAGGAAGCGGGCGTCGGCGCTGGCGGCTGCGGGTTCGGTGGGCGGAGGCATGGAGGGCCGTGCTGATGAACATAGTTGCATTCATCTTAGTCCATTTCGGCCGGCATTGTCGTAGGCGCAGCCCAGGCCGCCGGCTTGCCGGCTAGCCCCAGACAGTACGATTATTTGGGGAGTATATGCCTAGGCCGGCGTCTGCCGCCCGTCGATTAAGCGGCAGGACGGGTAGTTTTCATATACTCACCACCAGTATATTAAATAACCGTAAACTGCAACACCCCATCCACCCCCAGCTCCCGCTTCAGCACGCCGTCAAACCACAGCTTATGCAGGTGCGCCAGCGCTTCGCCGAGTGCGAAGGTCAGCTGGTGGGCATCAAGCGGGCGGCGGAACATGAGGGGGACGATGTCGCAGGCCGATTGCGGGCTGGCGCAGGCGGCCAGCACTTCGGCCAGGCGTTCGGCGTGGTGTTCCTGTAATTGGCGCACGCGGGTTTGCAGGCCGCGGAACGGTTTGCCGTGCGAGGGCAGGATCAGCGCGTCGTCCGGCAGGCGCAGGTATTTTTGCAGCGAAGCCAGGTATTGCTGCACCGGGTTGGCTTCCGGCTCGATCGCGAACACCGAGACATTGGTGGAGATGCGCGGCAGCAGCATGTCGCCCGAGATCAGCAGGTTTAAGTCGGTGCAATACAGCGAGGCGTGCTCGGGCGAGTGGCCGAAACCGCTGATGATTTGCCAAGCGCGCCCGCCTATGCGGATATCCTGCCCTTCCTGCAGGCGGTGGTAGGCGGCCGGCATGTTCGGCACCAGACGCGTGTAATAGCTCTTGCGTTCCTGGATTTGCTCTTGCAGGGCGGGGTCGGTCAGGCCGTGCCGGCGGAAATGCGGGAACATCGCGCTGCCGTCGGCGCCCGCCAGACTGGCGGCCATCATGCGCGCAAACGCGTATTCGCCGGCCGTCATCCACAGCGCCACGTTCCAGCGGCTGCACAGCCAGTCGGCCAGGCCGACGTGGTCGGGATGGCAATGGGTGGCCAGCACGCGCACTATAGGCAAGCCGCGCAGGTGGTTGTGGCGGTCGCCGAACAGCACTTCCCAGGCATCGCGCGTGGCGTCGCTATTGATGCCGCAATCGACCACGGTCCAGCCGTGCACCCCGTCTATCTCGTCTTCCAGCAGCCACAGGTTGATGTGGTTCAGCGCAAACGGCAAGCCCATGCGTACCCACAGCACGCCGGGCGCGATTTCCAGGGTTTTGCCGGATTCCGGCAAGGTGTCGCCGAAAGGGTAATTTAATTGCAATTCCAGGGGATTCATGGCGGCTCTCATATTTTGGGGCGGAATAGCCTACAATGCGCTTTAACGCTATTTGACGTTTACGTTAACTGCAGATTGTAATCAGAAATCCGACTTTGTGTTTGCCCTACCCTAAGCCATGGCCACCTACACCATTACCGAACTCGCCCGCGAATTCGACATCACGCCGCGCGCGATCCGTTTCTACGAAGACCAGGGTTTGCTGAACCCCACGCGCGAAGGCCCGAGCGGGCGCAACCGCGTGTACACCGCGCGCGAACGCACCCATCTGAAGCTGACCCTGCGCGGCAAACGCCTCGGCCTCAGCCTGTCGGACATCAAGAGCCTGGTCGACATGTACGGCTCGCCGAAAGATACCGCAGTGCAGTTGCAAAGCTTCTTGCTGGTGCTGGCGCGGCATAGAGCGGCGCTGGAGCAGCAACGCGAAGACATAGAAGTGATGCTGGACGAAATCGGCGCGCACGAAGAGGACAGCCGGCGTTTGCTGGCGCAGGTGGGGGCGGCGCAGGATGCCCGGTAAAACTACGCTCAGGTAAAAATCAGCGCAATTGACGTTTACGTAAACGTCAATTCGACGTATTATTTTTGTTTTGCGCGCCGCGCCCCTGATCCGGCCGGCGCAAAGCCGTGCTTGGATATAGCCCAGGCTTCAACTAAAGTAAAAAGTTCAGCGCATTGATACAGCCGAATTTTAATTTCTATTAGATAAAGAGGACGACATGTTGCATTTACCCGGTTTGACCTTTGATCATGGCGAAGACATCGCCGCTTTGCGCGAAGCCATCCAGCAATTCGCCGCCGCCGAAATCGCCCCGCGCGCAGCCGAGATCGACCGCAGCGACCAGTTCCCGATGGACTTGTGGCGCAAGATGGGCGAGCTGGGCATCCTCGGCATTACCGTTGGCGAAGAATACGGTGGCGCCAACATGGGTTACCTGGCGCACATCATCGCCATGGAAGAAATCTCGCGCGCTTCCGCTTCGGTCGGCCTGTCTTACGGCGCGCACTCGAATCTGTGCGTCAACCAGATCAAGCGCAACGGCACCGAACAGCAAAAGCAGAAATACTTGCCAAAACTGATTTCCGGCGAACACGTCGGTGCGCTGGCGATGTCCGAGCCGAACGCCGGTTCCGACGTGGTCAGCATGAAGCTGCGCGCCGACTGGAAAGGCGACCGCTGGGTGCTGAATGGCACAAAAATGTGGATCACCAACGGCCCGGACGCCGACACCCTGGTGGTGTACGCCAAGAACGACCTGGAAGCCGGCCCGCGCGGCATGACCGCTTTCCTGATCGAAAAAGGCTACAAGGGTTTCAGCATCGCGCAAAAACTCGACAAGCTCGGCATGCGCGGCTCGCACACCGGCGAACTGGTATTCCAGGATTGCGAAGTACCGGCCGAAAACGTGCTGGGCGGCCTGGGCAAGGGCGTGAATGTCTTGATGTCCGGCCTCGATTTCGAGCGCACCGTGTTGTCCGGCGGCCCGCTCGGCATCATGCAAGCCTGTATGGACGTGGTGGTGCCGTATGTTCACGATCGTAAACAGTTCGGCCACCCGATCGGCGAATTCGAGATCATGCAAGCGAAGCTCGCCGATATGTATACGGCGATGAACGCCGCCAAGGCGTACGTCTATGCGGTCGCCAAGGCGTGCGACCGCGGCCGCACCACACGCAAGGACGC
>JACPWS010000082.1 GCA_016196925.1 Burkholderiales bacterium
ATAGTGCGCCAATAATAATGAAAAAACTATTCAGGCTCTCGCGCCCAGAAATAACGGTCGGGGATCAGTTTGCCCATGCCCAGTCTTTGGGCGTGGGCGATGGCGGCCTGGGTGTATTCCTGCGCTTCCAGCACCGCTTCCGGCATTTCCAGGCCTTTCGCCAGCAGCGCCGCGATGGCCGCCGCTAAGGTGGCGCCGGCGCCGACGTAAGCGCCGGCAAGGCGCGGCCAATGGTCGTTGCGCACCACGCCGGCTTCGTTAAACAGGGTATTCGCGACGGCGCCGGCCGCTGCCGCGGTGCCCGTGACCAGCACATATTCGCAGCCGGATTCGATCAGGCTGGCGACGTCGGCTTCCAGTTCGTCCGGGATTGGCGTTTCTTTCCAGGTTTCCGCCAGGCGCGACAATTCGACTGCAGAGATCAGCAATACGCTCGCTTGCGGGATCAGCAATTCGCGGATGGACAGCAACAAGTCTTCGCTGTCTTCGCCCTGATCGGGCACGGCCGCATGGAATGGGTCGAGCACCAGCGGCAGATCGGGGTAATCGGACACGATTTCGGCGATCACGCTGACATTTTCCACGCTGCCCACCTGGCCGACCTTGAAGGCCGCGACTTGCATGTCTTCCAGCACGGTGCGCGCTTGTTCGTTGAGTAGGTCGGCGTCGAGCGGGTGGACGTCATCGATCTGCGCGGTATCGCCGGTCAGTATCGCCGTGACGACCGGCAAGCCGTGGCAGCCCATGGCGGCGAAGGACGCCAGGTCGGCCTGTACGCCGATAGCCGCGACCGGGTCGGAAGCGTCGAAACTGAGGATAAGTGGAGAAATTTGGTTTTGCACGTTGGGTAGATTAATATAGCTGACTTCGCGGGATCGCCAGCGCGAGCGCTGACACCATAACGGCGTCTGACGCGGGGGATTTGCAGCAGTTTTAATATTTTACTTGATTGAAGGGCTTTAGTCGTGAGCGAAAAGGGAGTGGCGGTGGTGGAATACAAGACTTGGATGTGTCTGATTTGTGGCTGGGTCTATGATGAAGAGCAAGGCTTGCCCGAAGAAGGTATCCCTGCCGGGACTAAATGGGAAGAGGTCCCGATGAACTGGACTTGCCCAGAATGCGGCGCCCGCAAAGACGACTTTGAAATGGTCGTGATCTGATTGAATTTTGCCGACGATGTTGCGTAGAGTGTTTATTCAAGGAAAAAAAGCGCAAGCTTGCTATTTTTTGTTACAGTGACATGTGACCTTAATACTGACGGGAAGAGATAATCTTATGTCAACGTTGGCAGACAATGAGAACTTGAAGATCATGGTGATCGACGACAGCAGCACCATACGTCGGTCGGCCGAGATATTTCTCGGACAGGCAGGTTATAAAATTGTGTTGGCTGAAGACGGCTTCGACGCGCTCGCCAAGATCAATGATACGCATCCCGATCTGATTTTTTGCGACATTCTGATGCCCAGGCTGGACGGCTATCAGACCTGCGCGCTGATTAAAAAGAGTGCAAAATTCCGCGACACGCCTGTCATCATGCTGTCGTCCAAGGACGGTTTGTTCGACCGGGCGCGCGGCGCGATGGTGGGCTCGGATGAATATCTGACCAAGCCATTTACCAAGGATAGCTTGCTGAAAACGGTGAGAAATTACACATCGTCGCAGCTTAAATAATTGCAGTTTAATGTGAGGTAGAAATAATATGGCCATACAAAAAATTCTGGTGGTGGACGATTCCCCGACCGAACGCTATTTTCTGACCGATGTGCTGGTGAAAAACGGTTTTTCGGTTTCCACGGCTGAAAACGGCGAAGAAGCGCTGAGCAAGATCAAGGCCGACAAGCCGCAGCTGATTTTGATGGACGTCGTGATGCCGGGACAAAACGGCTTCCAGATCACCCGCGCGATCGCCCGCGACCCCGAAACACAAGACGTGCCGGTGATTATCTGCACCAGCAAGAACCAGGAAACCGATCGCATCTGGGGCTTGCGTCAGGGCGCGCGCGACTATCTGGTCAAGCCGATAGACCCGCAAGAATTGCTGGCCAAGATAGCCGCGCTCGGCTAAGCGTATCGTCGGACCTTATCTCAGCCTTCCTATCGGATATCTTCGGATTGCCTCATGAACCAGACTTTGCACGAAACCTCTGCAGCGAATCTTGAAGCGGTGAAATCTGATAGCGGCGTGCGCCGCACGCGTTTGCGTGAATTCCAGGCGCAATTGGTGGAACGGATGCAAGCGGCCCAGCGCGGCGGCTATACCCAGCTCAGTCAGCTCGGGATCATGATAGGTCAGGGCCGCTATTTGCTGAATTTGCGCGAAGCCGGCGAAATCGTCTCGGCCGGCGCCATGACCAGGGTGCCGCTGACCAAGGACTGGTATATAGGTTTATCGAATATCCGCGGCAATTTGACCAGCGTGGTCGATCTGCCGCGTTTTCAGGGACATGACGCGACCAAGTTGGAGGCGGCTTGCCGCATCGTTGCGTTCGCTCCCGGACTGGCGTTTAACAGCGGCTTGCTGGTGTCGCAGGTGCTCGGTTTGCGTAACGTCGCAGAAATGGAAGAATTGCCGCCCGAGGCCGCAGAGCATGGAAGCAAACCATGGCTGGCAAAAAAATATCGCGACCGCGACGGCAACGTCTGGTCCGAACTCAGTTTGGCTATGTTGGTGCAGGATCAGGACTTTTTGCAGATAGGTATATAAGTCAGTGCGCTAAAACGCCCATTGACCGCTTTTCAATCGTTTAGGAGACTTAGTAATGGCATTTAATCTACCGTTCTTGTCCAAGGGAAAAGAAGATCCGGAATTTGACGGGGCAGAGGTTGCGGCAAGGTCGTTCGGAAATGCTGATTCGACTGAGATTGAAGAAGCGAGCAATGTAAAAATGTTGGCGCCGGATGCGCAGGATCCTCCTGCCGCAGCGGTCAGCAAGGCGCCGGTGGCGAACGATCCGGTACTCGGCGCACCGCTTCATAGCCAGGCTGAAACGCATGCCGATGCGACTTTCATCGGCGATGCGCTGGAAAAAGGTGGCGATATCCGCCTGCCGCTGATCGGACGCATGTCGCTGCAGCGGCAGATGCGCATCTTGTCCCTCATCATGGCGGCAGCCTTGTTTATGGGCGCGCTGTTCGTGTATCTGAACGCTAGCCAGTCGGCCTTGATTTCCACCCAGGCGCAAATCGCCGGCGAGGCGCTGATGCACTCGCAACGTATCGGTAAGGCGGCGCCTAACGCGATTCAGGGTAACGTCGAAGCGTTTAAGCAGCTCGACGAGAGCCGCAAGGAAATGAACAACGACTTGAATATCCTGCTGAACGGCGGCAGCTATCAGGGCCGCAGCGTCGATAGGGCAGACTCAACGCTGGAACCGGTCGTGAAGGCCACCCTGAATGCCTGGAAAAACTCGGATAAGGCGGCCGACACTATACTGAAGCGTCGCAAGGAATTGACCGGCTTCGGCGAAACCCTGCAAAAACTGAATACGCTGTCCCCGGTCTTGCTGGAACTGACTGAACAAATTTCGACGTTGAAAGTACAGGGCGGCGGTTCCGCGCGCGAGATTTCCGCTTCCGGCCAGCTGGTCATGCTGACCCAGCGTCTGGGCCGCAGCGCCAACGAATTCCTGACTTCCGAGGGTGTGAACCCGGAAACGGCCTTCCTGCTCGGCAAAGATACCAACACTTTCCGCGACCTGGTCGACGGTTTCTTGAAAGGCAGCGATGTATTGCGCCTGACTGCAAGCAAAGATGCCGACACCCGCGAGAAACTGACTGAATTGCAAAAAACTTTCAGCGAATACCAGGTATCGGTGTCCAGCATCCTCGGCAATCTGCAAAATTTTATTGCAGCAAAACAATCCGAACAATTGCTGTTTAATGAAAACGAAGAGTTGAAGAGCAAGATCAGCAAGTTGCAGAAGACTTATACCGCCCAGCAGGACTCCAGTAACTTGTCTTTCTGGCTGATGTTGTTGAGCGCCCTGGTGGCCTTGGCGGCCGCGGTAGGCATCGCCCTGGTACTGTTGCAGGATAGCCGCAACCGCGCCAAGGAAGCGAACGAACGCCGCCTCGAGGCCGATGCCCAGATGTTGCAGGCGCAAAAGCAGGAAGAAGAAGCGAAAGCCGCCAACGACCAGAACCAGGCCGCGATTTTGCGCCTGATGAACGAATTGCAGGAAGTGGCGGACGGCGACTTGACGGTGCAGGCGACGGTGTCGGAAGACATCACCGGCGCGATCGCCGACTCGGTTAACTATACGGTGGAAGAGTTGCGCGGACTGGTAGGGCGCGTGACCAATACGGCGGAGCAGGTTACCTCGGCCTCCAACCAGGCGCAAAATATTTCCAGCGACTTGCTCGATGCGTCCGAGCAGCAATCGCGCGAAATTACCGATGCCGGCCAGGTCGTTCTGACGATGGCAGCGGAAATTACCGACGTCTCGCGCTCCGCCAACGAATCGGCGGAAGTTGCGCGGCAATCGGTGGCGGCGGCGGAGCAAGGCGCATATGCGGTGGAAAACGCGATCAAGGGTATGAACGAGATCCGCGAACAGATCCAGGAAACGTCCAAGCGGATTAAACGTCTTGGCGAATCCTCGCAAGAGATCGGCGAAATCACCGAACTGATTTCCGACATTACCGAACAGACCAACGTGCTGGCGCTGAATGCGGCGATCCAGGCGGCCTCCGCCGGCGAAGCCGGGCGCGGCTTCTCGGTGGTGGCGGAAGAGGTGCAGCGGCTGGCGGAACGTTCGGCCGAAGCGACCAAGCAGATCGGTGCGCTGGTGCGTACGATTCAGACCGATACCCACGATGCGGTAGCGGCGATGGAAAAATCCACCCAGGGTGTGGTCGAGGGGGCGAAACTGTCCGATGCGGCCGGTACTGCGCTGTCTGAAATCCGTAGCGTTTCGAATCGTCTGGCGGAACTGATTCAGGGCATCTCGCTGGCGACCGAGCAACAGGCGACCTCGGCCAACGGCGTGGCGCAAAACATCCAGCACATTTTGACGATCACCGAACAGACGCAAAATGGCACCCAGCAAACTGCGGAATCGATTAAGGAATTGTCGATGCTGGCTGAAGAACTCAAGAACTCGGTATCCCGTTTCCGGGTTGCTGCCTGATTTCCCAGCCTTGGGTTGTTAGCCTAGCAGCCTGATCATAATTGCACGGCGATGAACCGGAGTTCATCGCCACTTGAGTTTGCGGAGTATGCATGACATCCGATTTTTCAAATTCGCCACAGCTGCCTCAGGATCAGTTCGACATCGGCCCCTTGTCCTGGGTGATGGGGGAAGTGCGCGAAGCCATCAGCAATGCCGGCAAGATGCTGACCGAAGCACTGCCGCAGGATGCTGAAGCCCGCTCCACCAGCTTATTGCATGCAAAAAGCTATCTGCATCAGGCGCACGGCGCCTTGCAGATCGTGGATATAGACGGCGTCTCCATCGTCACCGAAACCATAGAAGACTTGCTGGAAAGGCTGCAGAGCAAACAACTGGAAATGAGCGAGGCCAACGTCACGCTGATTAACGATGCTTTCCATGCCGTCTTGCGTTATCTGGAAGATTTGCTGTCCGGCGCCGCGCATCAGCCGGTGCGTTTATTTCCGTATTACCGCGCCTTGCTGGAAATTAAGGGCGCGGAGAGAATTCATCCGGCGGATTTGTTTTTCCCGGCCCTGTCGGTGCAAGAACCAATCCCTGAAATGGCCGTCAGGCGTCCGCCGCCCGCCGTCAGCTATGCCGGCCTGCGCCCGCGTTTTGAAAAATTGTTGCTGACGGTACTGACCGGCAAAGACAAAACGCAACAGCTGGCGGCCGTGCAAGCGATGCACGACTTGATCGCCGAAGTCGAGCAGGGGCAGGGCAATGCGCAAGGCAAGGCTTTTTGGGTAGTGATGCGCGCCTTTGCCGAAGCGGTCGCGCAGGGTGCGATAGAGAACCAGCAATATGTAAAACAGATTTTCGGCCGCATCAACCTGCAAATCCGCCGCCTGGTGGATGGCGTCAGCACAATCCCGGAACGCTTGCTGCGAGACGCCTTGTTTTTCCTGGCGCAAGTCGAGCAGCCGTCTCCGTTCGTGGCGAGGATACGCCAGGCCTATCAACTGGATAACCAGGTGCCGGCCGATTACGATCAGAAACATTACGGTCAGATCGCCGCCGGCGCCCTGGCGACAGCCAAGGAGCAGCTGACGGCGGTCAAGAATTTGTGGGGCAGGATAGCCAACAGTGAAACCGGGCTGGCGGATAAATTTTCGCAAAAAATGAAAGATCTGGCCGAGACCGGTGCGCAATTGAACGCGCCTTCGCTCTCGAAGTTATTGCGTGAACTGAGCGGCATCGCCCGTCATGTGGCGCATTCGCCCGATGGCAGCAAGCTGGGGCTGGAGCTGGCTACCAGCTTGTTATTTGTAGAAAATGCGCTGGACCAGATCACGCACTTGCCGGCCCATTTTTCCGAAAGAGCCGACGAGATTACCGCGCGTCTGTTGTCTGTGGTTTCCGGCGATGAGCCGCAAACCCAGGCGGCCTGGATGGGCGAGATTTCGCGCGAAGCGCAGCAGCGCCAGACCATGGCCGTGCTGGTGACCGAGATGCAGACCAGCTTGCGTCAGGTCGAGAAAACGCTCGACGAATATTTCCGTGAACCGGCCGGCACCGAAGCTTTAAAGCCGGTGGACAGCGTATTGCACCAGATCGCCGGCGCCCTGGCGATACTCGACCAGGACGACGCCATGCTGGCGGTCGAGCATACGCGCCGTCTGGTCGGCGAATTTGCGGCGCCGGCCGCGGATGATGCTGAGACGACCGCGGCACACAGCGCCGCCGCCCATCAAAATGTGGCGCAGAACATAGGCGCACTCTCCTTTTTTATAGAAACCCTGCAATCCCAGCCGGAAACGGCCAAGAAGAAATTCAGCTTCGATGCCGAAGCGGGCATCTTCCGCTCCAACTTGCTGGAAACGCCGGCCGGCAAGGAATTGCTGCCGGCGGCGCATGCCGCAGCTGCCGACGATCAGTTGTCGGCGGCGGCGGATGCGGACATCGCTCCGGTCTTGACGGCAGAACAAGAGCTGGCCAGGCAACAGCAAGAATCGGCCAGGCTGCTGGCCTCGCTGGCCGATGCGCCCGAAGATAGCGCCTTGCAGGCACAGCTGAAAGATTCGCTGGAATCGGAACGTTCGGTGGCGGCCTTGCTGGATGACAGCGACGCCACCGGCCGCGCCAAAACGATGATGGATTTGCTCGATAAGCCCGATTTCTCCGCTTCGCCGGCAGACTTGCAAGAAATGGTAGAGGCCAGCGCGCCGGTGGTCACCGCAATCCATCTGGCGCAAGTGCCCGAGCTGCCGGACAGCGATGCGGCGATCGACGCCGAATTGCTGGAAATTTTCCTGACAGAAGCGGACGAGGTATTGCAATTCGTGCACGAAACCCTGCCTTTGTCGCGTAAGGATACCGACAATCTGGAATACCTGACCAGCTTGCGCCGTTCTTTCCATACGCTGAAAGGCAGCAGCCGCATGGTGGGCCTGACCGTGTTCGGCGAAACCGCCTGGAGCATAGAACAAGTCATGAATCTGTGGCTGTCCGAGTCGCGCCACGGCAACGAACATCTGTATGCCCTGCTGGAGCGTGCCGCTGCTGACATGGTTGACTGGGTGGGCGAGTTAAAGCAAGCCGGATACTCGAACCGGACCGGCGCCGCCCTCATCGCGGCGGCAGAGCGTATCAAGGCCGGATTAGCCTATAGCTACACTGAAGAGCCGCTAGCCGCGGCTGCCGTCGCGCCGTTGCCGGAGCTGGCAGCGGAACGAGCGCTTGCGCCTGAAATGGCGCTGGACGCGGACACTATCGTGGCCGATGTACCGCAGGATTTCGAGCTGGAGCCGTTTGACGAATTGCCAGACAGCGTCAGCCTGCCGCATACAGAGCATGGCGAGGGTGTGGTGCCCGCGGCAATGCAAGTCGCCGCAGCTGAAGCGCCGGAGCCGGAGTTTGCGCTGGAATTCCCTGCGCCCGCTACCGACCGCCTTAGTGCGTCCCTGCCGTTGGCTGCGCTTCCTGCAGTTGCGGAAATTGTGGCACTTCCCGAAGTGGCAGGACTTCCTGAGATTGCAGAGATTCCTGGAATTCAGGAACTGGTTGAAATTCACGAAATTGCCGGGCAGTTATCCGAGCCAATCACGGACATGCCGGAATCGCTGGAGGCACAGGCGGAAACCGCGGCCGAGATCAGGCCGGCTGACGAGCTCATGCACCGGCACGTAAGCATCGCAAGCCCGGAGGCAGTACCGACGGCGGAACCGGTTAGCGCACGAATTATAGATTTTCCCGATTTGTCCAAACCGGTGCTCAGCCAGGATGACAATATCAAACGCATAGGCGAGCTAGAAATCAGCCTGCCCCTGTACACGATTTACATGGCGGAAACCGACGAGATCGTGCGCTTCTTGTCGCAGGACTTTGCCGAATGGCGGCACGAGCCGCATAGAAACGTGTCCACTCATGCGATCCACGCCGCGCATTCGCTGGCCGGCAGCTCGGCCACGGTGGGCTTGAAGCCTTTGCAAGAGTTGGCGCATAGCCTGGAACTGGTATTGCAAAGGCTGGAAAGGCATCCGGTCGGTTTGTTCGGCGGCGAATACGATGTGCTCGAACATGCGCTGGAAACCGCCAAGCGCATGTTGCAGAAATTCGCCTTGTCTGAAATGGCCGCGCCGGCGCCGGACGAACTGAGTCAGCTTGAGCATTTGCTGCAAGACGTGATAGCGCGTTCCAGCGCCGGCGCCGATGAAGAATTCCTGACTTCGACCAACGAACAATTGGCGCCGGCAGACTTGTCTGTCGCGGAGATGGCAGCCTCGCATGCCGTTCCAGAAGTCGCGCCGGCATTGCCGGCGACTCCGCTCATGGTGCCGGCGCAGTTTGCCGAAGCCGCGCCCGGGACCAGCGAGAGCGTCGAGAGCGAATTGCAGATCAAGGATGATCTCGATCTCGACTTGCTGCCGGTGTTTATAGAAGAGGGCAATGATCTCTTGCCTATGGTCGGGCAATTGCTGCGTTCCTGGCAGGAACAGCCGGAAGACAGCGCGATCCCGCAATCGATCGCACGCCTGATGCATACCATCAAGGGCAGCGCCAGGATGGCCGGCGCCATGGGACTGGGGCAACATATCCACGACATGGAAACCCGCATCGAAAATCTGATGCACGGCGGAAGCGTGGTGCGCCTGCCTTTGCTGGAAGATTTGCTGGCGCGCCACGATCACAGCATGCATTTGTTTGAGCGTCTGCAAAATCCTGAAGCTTATGCAACGGCGGCCCCGCTACTGAGCGCGGCGCAGGAACTCGATCAATTCCAGGAAATCATGGCGGTCGCGCCAGCCGCAACGGCCGCGCCGGAAGCCAGCAGCGCCTTGCTGAATCTGGCGCCGCTGATGCCGCTGCCCGAGCGTAACGGCGCCGCGGCGCTGCCGCTGAGTCCGGCGGCAGCGCTGGGCGCGCCGGTGCCGCTGGTGCGGGTGCGCGCCGATATTCTGGACCGGTTGGTGAACCAGGCCGGTGAAGTGTCGATTTCGCGTTCGCGCTTGGAAAACGAAGTCGGCACCCTGCGCACTTCCCTGACTGAATTGACGGAAAACGTCAATCGCTTGCGCGACCAGTTGCGCGAAGTCGAAATCCAGGCGGAAACGCAGATCACCTCGCGCATGGCGCATTCCGCCGACCGCGAATTCGACCCGTTGGAATTCGACCGCTTCACCCGTTTGCAAGAGCTGACCCGCATGATGGCGGAGAGCGTCAGCGACGTGGCGACCGTGCAAACCAACCTGACCCGCACCATAGACGGCGCTTCCAACGACTTGCACGTGCAGGCGCGCCTGACGCGCGAATTGCAGCAAGACCTGATGCGGGTGCGCATGATACCGTTCGCCAGCATTTCCGAGCGCCTGTACCGCGTGACGCGCCAGACCGCCAAGGAAGTCGACAAGCGCGTCAATCTCGACATACGCGGCGCCTCGGTAGAGATGGACCGCAGCGTGCTGGAAAAAATGGCCGGACCGTTTGAGCATCTGTTGCGCAACGCCATCGTGCACGGCATAGAAAGCCGCGAACAGCGCCGCGCGCAAGGCAAACAGGAAACCGGCGAATTGCTGATCGAAATCCGCCAGGAAGGTAACGAAGTCGTGATCCGCTTCCGCGATGACGGCCAGGGCCTGAGCCTGATGCGGATACGCGACAAAGCCAAAGCGATAGGCTTGATCGCTCACGATGAAAATCCCGGCGATGCAGAAACCGCCAATATGATTTTCGAACCGGGCTTTTCCACCGCGACCGAAGTCACCGAGCTGGCCGGACGCGGGGTGGGCATGGACGTGGTGCGTTCCGAAGCCGCTTCGCTGGGCGGGCGCGTGGAAGTCGTTAGCAACGAAGGGCAGGGCGCAGAATTCACGATACGCCTGCCGCTGACGCTGGCCGTGACCCAAGTGGTGTTGCTGAGTTCCGGCGACAAGACTTATGCCGTGCCTTCGGTGCTGGTCGAGCAGGTCCAGCAATTGAAATCGAATGCGCTGGCGAACGCCTATAACGACGGCGCCGTGCTGTGGCAAGGGCAGCGCGTCAGCATGTATTACCTGTCTTCCATGCTGGGACAGCATGAAATCGCGCCGCTGACGCAGCAATACACGCCTTTGTTGATCATGAAGAGCGGCACCGAAAGGGTGGCGATCCACGTCGACGACATCCTCGGCAACCGCGAGGTGGTGGTCAAGAATATCGGCCCGCAACTGGCGCGCATGACCGGCATCGCCGGCGCCACCGTGCTCGGTTCCGGCGAGATCGTGCTGATCTTGAATCCGGTGCCGCTGGCGCATCGCCTGGAACACGAGCATGCACGCCAGTTGGAACAAGGCATGCAAGCCGCCCCAGAACTCGGCGCCGTGGCCGACATGCACGGCAGCACCGAGGTAGCGGCCGCCAAGGCGGAGCCGGTACAAGGCTTGCGCATGCAAAAAACCGTGATGGTGGTCGACGATTCGCTGACCGTGCGCCGCGTGACCCAGCGTCTGCTGACGCGCGAAGGCTATCAGGTGGTCCTGGCCAAAGACGGCATCGATGCGCTCGAGCAACTGCAATCGGTGACGCCGGACGTGATGCTGGTCGATATCGAAATGCCGCGCATGGATGGTTTCGACCTGACCCGCAACGTGCGCAGCGATGCCCGTACCAGCCATATCCCCATCATCATGATCACTTCGCGTACCGCGGACAAGCACCGCAATTACGCCAAGGAACTCGGGGTCAACGAGTATTTCGGCAAGCCGTATCGTGAAGACGATTTACTGGAAGCGATCGTGCATTTTGTCGGCAAAGAGGCGGTCGTCGTTTAATCCGTCTGGCGCAGGCCGAACCGAAAAAGCACTGCCGGGCAGCAATGTCTGGCAGTGTTTTTTTATGGGGAGCTTGTTGTGAAATCGGTATTTTCCATCCCTTTCCTGTCTTTAACGTCCGCTAACAGGCATTAAACAGACATCGAACAGACATCGAAAAACCGCGTCAAAACTGCTAAAATGCAGTTATGGCGAAGTATACAAAATCCCTCCACTCCAATTTACGCGGAGCAGCAGAACCGGCGGAATCTCCGGTCCCGGCAGTGAAGCGCGTTTCTTCCGAAACTGAACATCCCGGCCCTGAGTTGGATCTGAGCAATCATTTCCTGATCGCCATGCCATCCATGCAAGATCCTATCTTCGGCGGCAGCGTGATTTACCTGTGCGAACACAGCGCGCGCGGTGCGATGGGCATGGTGATCAACCGGCCTACCGATATGACGGTGGCGACCTTGTTCGAGCGCGTCGATCTCAAGCTGGAAATCATTCCCGACTCGCATCCTATCGGCAAGCGCGCGGTGATGTTCGGCGGCCCGGTGCAGGACGACCGCGGTTTTGTCTTGCATGCGCCGGTCGGGCAATTTTCTTCCTCGCTGAAAGTCACCGACGAAATCGCGTTCACCACTTCGCGCGATGTGCTGGAAGCGCTGGCCGCCGGCGAGGGGCCGGAACGCGTGCTGATCAGCATCGGCTATGCCGGCTGGGGTGCCGGCCAGCTCGAGCAAGAGATACTGGCGAACGGCTGGCTGACCGTGGCGGCCGATGCCAGCATCTTGTTCGAGGTGCCGGTAGAAGAACGCTTTGCCGCCGCCATCAGACTGCTGGGCATCGATCCCATGATGCTGGCCGCACAAGCGGGGCACGCCTGATGGCTGCAGCGGAAGGTACGCTGCTGGCCTTCGATTTCGGCTTGCAACGCATAGGCGTGGCGGTCGGCAACACCGTGCTGCGCCAGGCGCAAGCGCTGCAAATTATTCACGCCCCCACCAACGATGGCAAATTCGCCGAAATCGCCACCCTGATCGCCACCTGGCAACCGGTGCTGTGCGTGGTCGGTCTGCCCAGCCATCCGGATGGCGCAGCGCATGAAATGACGCAGCGCTGCCGCCGCTTCGCCAACCAGTTGCAAGGGCGCTTCAATGTGGCGACGCTGCTGGTGGACGAGCGCTATTCTTCCGCGGTGCTGAGCGCGCGCCGCGGCGAGCATATCGATGCGCAAGCCGCCGCCCTGATACTGCAACAATATTTTGACGAGAATCTATGACTACTCCCACACCCTTGCCGGATGCAGAGCTGTTGTATCAGCAACTGCTGAATCAGATCAAGCCGCATGCGATGCAACAGGATAAGCTGGCCATCGTCGGCATTTATTCCGGCGGCGCCTGGATCGCCGAGCGCCTGGTGGCCGATCTGGCCCTGAAAAACAAACCAGGCTACATCGACGTCTCGTTTTACCGCGACGACTATGCGGCCAAGGGTTTGCACGCCGAGGTCAAGCCGACTTACATCCCGTTCGAGGTCGAGGGGGCCGCCATCATCCTGGTGGACGATGTGCTGTACACCGGCCGCACCACGCGCGCGGCGATCAACGAACTGTTCGACTACGGCCGCCCGGCGCGCATCATGCTGGCGGCCCTGGTGGACAGGGGCGGGCGCGAGCTGCCGGTCGCCGCCGATTTCGTCGCCCATGTCGCCCACTTTGAACCCGCTGTTTCCGTCCATCTGCACCGCGCAGACGACGGCAGCTTCAGCCTCTCTATAGCCCATGCATAATCCCCAACTGAATAAACACGGCGAACTGCAGCATTTGCTGACTATCGACGGTTTGCCGAAATCCATCGTCACCCACATCCTCGACACCGCTTCTTCCTTCGTCAGCGTCAGCGACCGCGAAGTGAAAAAGGTACCGCTGATGCGCGGCAAGAGCGTGTTCAACCTGTTCTTCGAGAATTCCACGCGCACCCGCACCACCTTCGAGATCGCTTCCAAGCGCTTGTCGGCCGACGTGATCAACCTGAACATCGCCGCCTCCAGCACCAGCAAGGGCGAATCGCTGCTCGATACCATAGACAACCTGGCCGCGATGCATGCCGATATGTTCGTGGTGCGCCACGCCACGTCCGGCGCGCCTTTCCTGATCGCCAAGCACCTGAACGATACCAGGCAGCACCACGTACACGTGGTGAATGCCGGCGACGGCCGCCATGCCCACCCGACCCAGGGTTTGCTGGACATGTACACCATACGCCACTACAAGAAAGATTTTTCCAATCTGACCGTGGCCATCGTCGGCGACGTGTTGCATAGCCGGGTGGCGCGCTCCGACATCCATGCACTGACCACGCTGGGCGTGCCGGAAGTGCGCGTGATCGGCCCGCGCACCCTGCTGCCGGGCGGCCTGGAGCAGATGGGCGTGCGCGTGTTCACCGACATGAACCAAGGCTTGAAAGGCGTGGACGTGATCATCATGCTGCGCCTGCAGAACGAGCGCATGAGCGGGGCCTTGCTGCCTTCCGCCCAGGAATATTTCAAGAGCTACGGCTTGACGCCGGAACGGCTGGCGCTGGCGCATCCCGAGGCGATCGTGATGCATCCGGGCCCGATGAACCGCGGCGTCGAGATCGATTCGGCGGTGGCTGACGGCCCGCAAGCGGTGATTTTGCCGCAAGTGACGTTCGGCATCGCGGTGCGCATGGCGGTGATGAGTATCGTGGCCGGCACTAGTGCGGAGTAAGGAAAAAATATGAAATTACACATCAAGAATGGCCGCATGATCGACCCCGCCAGCGGTGCGGACCAGGTACAGGATATCTATATCGCCGCCGGCAAGATCGTCGCGCTGGGGCAGACTCCGGCCGACTTCGTCGCCAACCAGATCGTAGACGCCAGCGGCCTGATCGTCGCGCCCGGCCTGGTCGACCTCAGTGCACGCCTGCGCGAACCGGGCTTCGAATACAAGGCCACGCTGGAATCTGAATTGCAAGCCGCCATGCGCGGCGGCGTCACCAGCCTGGTCTGCCCGCCTGACACCGACCCGGTGCTGGATGAATCCGGCCTGGTCGAAATGCTGAAGCAAAGGGCGCGCAACCACAACAAGGCGCACGTGTATCCGCTCGGTGCTTTGACGGTGGGCCTGAAGGGTGTAGCCCTGACCGAGATGGCGGCGCTGACCGAGGCTGGCTGCATCGGTTTTTCGCAAGCCGAAGCCACCATAGAAGACACCAATACCCTGCAGCGCGCCTTGCAATACGCCGGCACCTTCGGCTACACGGTCTGGCTGCGTCCGCAAGACGCCTACATCGGCAAGGGCGGGGTGGCGCACAGCGGCCCGCTGGCCTCGCGCCTCGGCTTGTCCGGGGTGCCGGTGATGGCCGAGACCATCGCGCTGCACACCTTGTTTGAACTGATGCGCGCCACCGGCGCCAAAGTCCATCTGTGCCGGATTTCTTCCGCCGCCGGGCTGGAACTGGTGCGCCAGGCCAAGCGCGCAGGCTTGCCGCTGACCTGCGACGTCGGCGCCCACCACGTGCACCTGACCGACGCCGATATCGGCTTTTTCGATTCGAATGCGCGCCTGACCCCGCCGCTGCGCAGCCAGCGCGACCGCGCTGCGATCCACGCAGCCTTGCAAGACGGCACCATCGACGCGATTTGCTCCGACCACACCCCGGTCGACGACGATGAAAAATTGCTGCCTTTCGCCGAAGCCTCACCTGGCGCCACCGGCCTGGAATTGCTGTTGTCGCTGGCCCTGAAATGGGCCGAAGACAGCTGCGGCGCGGTTTCCCTGGCGCAGGCGCTGGGCAAGATCAGCCATGCCGCGGCGCAAGTGGCGGCGATTCCGGCCGGCAGTATCGCCGTCGGTTGCTCCGCCGACCTGTGCCTGTTCGACCCGGCCGCGCGCTGGAAGGTGGAAGCCAAAGCCCTGGCCAGCCAGGGCAAGCACACCCCTTTCCTCGGTTACGAATTGCCGGGCGTGGTGAAAGCCACCGTGGTGTCCGGCCATCTGGCCTTCGACGCCTTGCGTTGAGAGGCTGGGTGAGGATCGATTTCGTTCGCACAAGAAACCCATCCCCACCCTAACCCTCCCCTTGAAAGGGAGGGGACTTTTCTGCGCATGGCGCACCCTACCAACCTTTTTCCTGCCCAACACGGGCAGCTCACACGGATTTTGCATGATAGGCTGGCATTTTTTTCGCATCACTCTACATTTGCTGGCAGGTTTGCTGACTTGCGCTCTGCTGTTCCCGCTGACCAGCGCGCCCACCCACGAGCGCCTGGTGCGGCGCTGGTCGAAAAAATTGCTGGAAATTTGCACGGTCGATGTGGTGTTCAAGGACCACAGCGAAGGCGACGTCGCCGAGCGCGCGCTGATCGTCTCGAATCACGTGTCCTGGCTGGATATCTTTGTCATCAACACCCTGCATCCCTGCCATTTCGTCGCCAAATCCGATATCCGCAGCTGGCCGCTGATAGGCTGGCTGTGCGAAAAAGGCGGCACGATTTTCCTGGCGCGCGGCAAGCAGCGCGAAGTGCGCCGCATTTACGAAGGCCTGGTGCGCCAGATCGAAGCCGGCAAACGCATCGCCTTCTTCCCGGAAGGCACCACCGCCGCCCAAGGCACGGTGCTGCCGTTTCACGCCAATCTGTTCGAAGCAGCCATCGAAGCGCGCGTGCCGGTGCAGCCGTATGCCTTGCGCTACGTCGATGCGCAAGGCGAGTTGCATGCAGCGGCCGACTTCATCGGCGACATGAGTTTCGTCGACAGCCTGCACGCCATCCTGCGCGCCTCGCGCATGACGGCCGAGCTGATCCGCCTGCCGACCATCCCCACCGAGGGCGCGCACCGGCGCGAAGTGGCGCAGCAGGCGCGCACCCTGGTGCTGCGCGAGCTGGGCCTGGCGGATCCGGTAGAAGTGCCGGTAATGATGAGAAAAACGGGGAGTATGTGACAATATCACCGTGTTGTCAGCGAATTTACAGGCGCTTTAAAATATACTGGTAGGTAGTATAATTTTGCTGAAAATGCCCCGCATCAATGCTTGCCCGGCTGCTTCTGCTGCGCACACTCAACCTGGATTACGCTGTGGTCGCGCAGGCGCACGGCGGTCAGCTGGCCGCCCCAGACGCAGCCGCTGTCCAGGCTGAGCAGGCCGGGCCTGACCAGCAGGCCGAGCGTGGACCAGTGGCCGAACACGACGCAGCTGTCGCTGCTGGCGCGCGGCAGGTCGAACCAGGCGGCGCAGCCGGGTGGCGGGTTGGCGGCGCCGTCCTTGCTGCTGAAATCCATGCGGCCATCCGTGCTGCAAAAGCGCATGCGGGTCAGGGCGTTGATGATGCAGCGCCAGCGGTCGGCGCCTCGCAAGGCATCGTCCCAGCGGTCCGGCGTGTTGCCGTACATGTCGCGCAACACCGCTACCCAGTCATCGCTGCGCAGCATGGCCTCGACTTCGGCCGCCAGCGCCAGGGTCTGGCTGGTCGACCATTGCGGATACAGGCCGGCGTGAATCAGCAGATGGCCTTGTTCCAGGATCGCCAGCGGGCGGCGTCGCAACCAGTCCAGCAATGCTTCGCAATCTGGTGCTTGCAGAATTTCTTCGAGGGTGTCGCTATGGTGCGCCGGACGTATACCTTGGGCCACCGCCAGCAAATGCAGATCGTGGTTGCCGAACACGCTGTCGGCGCGTCCGGCCAGCTGCAAGTCGCGCACCAGGCGCAGCGACTCCAGCGATTGCGGGCCGCGGTTGATCAGGTCGCCGGCGAACAGCAAATAGGCCTGCGGTGATTGCCGCTCTATTTTTTTCAGCAACTCTTGCAGAGATTCGCAGCAACCCTGCACGTCGCCGATGAAATAGATGTCCTGCTTCATCGCTCTGCTCCCAGACGTTTGGCTTCGGAACGGCTCAGCAAGGCGCGTTGCTTGTGCTGCTCGCGCAGGCTGACCGTCAGCATGGTGGGCCAGCCTATCAGGTGTTGTTCGGCGATTTCGGCCAGCGCGCGCAGCCAGGCCGGATTTTCGTTCAGGCAGGGGATGTAATGGAATTCCTTGCCGCCGGCGTCGATAAATTCGCGGCGCACTTCGATGCCGATTTCTTCCAGGGTTTCCAGACAATCGGCGATGAAACCGGGACAGATCACGTCCACCCGCTTAACGCCGGCGCGCGCCAGTTGCTGCACGGTCGGCAAAGTATAGGGTTGCAGCCATTCGGCACGACCCAGGCGCGATTGGAAAGTCACGACGTAATCGTCTTTGTCCAGGCCCAGTTGTTCGGCCAGCAGGCGCGCGGTCTTGTAGCATTCGCAGTGATACGGGTCGCCGCGCAGCAGGAAGGCTTTCGGCAAGCCGTGGAAACTCATCACCAGTTTTTCTGATTTGCCGTTCACCATCCAGTGATCGAGCACGCTTTGTTTCAGCGCCTGGATATACGCTTCGTGGTCGTGATAATTCCTGACCAGGCGCAGTTCCGGCACATTGCGCACGCGCTGGTAATGCCGAAACACCGCGTCGAAATTCGAGGCGGTGGTGCTGGCCGAATATTGCGGATAAGCCGGCAAGATCAGCAGGCGTTCATAACCTTCCGCCTTGAGTTTTTGCAGCACGCTGGGGATAGAAGGCGAGCCGTAGCGCATGGCGTAGGTCGCCTTGACTTCGTGGCCGCGCTCGCCCAGATAGCCTTGCAGCAGCAGCGCCTGTTTTTCGGTATGAATTTTTAAGGGCGAGCCGTCCTTGCTCCAGATCGCCGCATATTTGGCGGCCGATTGCTTGGAGCGGAAAGGCAGGCAGATGCAGTTCAGGATGATCCACCAGAGCAGGCGCGGGATTTCGACTACGCGCGGGTCGGATAAAAATTCTTTCAGGTAGCGCCGCACCGCCGCGGTGGTCGGTGCATCGGGGGTGCCGAGGTTGATCAGCAGCACCGCGGTTTTGGCGGTCTTGCCGTGCGAGTAATCGGGTTCTTTTAAAAATGTCATAGGGTGATTCAAGAGGCGAGCAATTCTCGCGCATGTTTGCGGGTGGTGGCGGTGATTTCCAGGCCGCCCAGCATGCGCGCGATTTCTTCCACACGTTGCTTGTTGTCGAGCGCGGCGATCTGCGAGACGGTCTTGCCGCCGGCGCTGGCCTTGCTGACCTGGAAGTGTTGGTTGGCCTGGCTGGCGACTTGCGGCAAGTGGGTCACGCACAAGACCTGGCGCTCTTGTCCCAGGCGTTTCAGCAGGCGACCGACCACTTCGGCCACGCCGCCGCCTATGCCGCTGTCGACTTCATCGAAGATCAGGGTCGGGGTGGCGGTGGCGCAGGAAGTGATCACGGAAATCGCCAGCGAGATGCGCGCCAACTCGCCGCCGGAGGCGACCTTGGCCAGTGGGCGCGGCTGCACGCCGGCATGGCCGGCCACCATGAATTCGATTTGTTCCAGGCCACAGGCGGCGGCTTCGGCCGGGTTCAGCGCGATGGCGAAGCTGCCGCCGCTCATGCTCAGGTCTTGCATGGCAGCAGTGACGGCGGCGCTCAGTTCCCTGGCGGTTTTGGCGCGTGCCTGGCTGAGTTTTTGCGCGGCTTGCAGATAGGCTTGCTGCGCCCTGGCTTCCTGCGCTTTCAAGGCATCCATGTCGGAGGCATCGGCCAGTTGCGCCAGTTGCTGCGCCAGGCTGGCGAATTCCTGGTGTAGCTGTTCCGGCGCGACGTGGAAGCGGCGCGCCGTGCTGTGGATGGCTTCCACCCGCGTTTCGACGGTGCGCAGGCGGGCCGGATCGAGTTCGGTGCGATCGAGGTAATCGTTCAGCGCATAGGTGGTTTCCTGCAAGTTGATGCAGGCCGATTCCAGCGCTTCGGTGACCGGCTTCAGGGCGGCGTCGTAATCCAGCAATTTCAAGAGTTTTTGTTGCGCCGCCGTGAGTTGCGACAGCACCGCGTGATCGGCTTCCGAAATCAGGGCGGCGGCTTCTTGCGCGCCTTCCAGCAAGCTGGCGGCGTGCGCCAGCCGGCTGTGTTCCTGGCTGATGCTTTCCCATTCGCCGGGGGCGATGCGCAGCTGGGCGAGTTCGCCGACTTGCCATTCCAGCCGCTCTTTTTCTTGCAGCACGCTCTTGGCGTTGCTTTCGAATTCGGTACGTTGCTTGCTGAGGTTGCGCCAGGCCTGGTACAGCAGCGCGACTTGCGCCGCCGGCGCTTGCAAGCCGCCCTGCATGTCGAGCAGGGCGCGCTGCGCTTCGGCTTTCAGCAAGGATTGATGCGCATGCTGGCCGTGGATATCCACCAGCAAATCACCGAGTTCGCGCAATTGCCCGGCGCTGGCGCTGATGCCGTTGATCCAGGCTTTCGAGCGGCCGGCATTGTCCACCGTGCGGCGCAGCAGCAGTTGTTGCTCAGGGTCGGCTAATTCCTGGTGCTCCAGCCAGGCGGCCACTTCCGTATTGACAGCAAATTCGGCGCTGATGTCGGCCCTGGGCGCGCCTTCGCGCACCATGCTGGCGTCGCCGCGCCCGCCCAGGGCCAGCGTCAGGGCATCGATCAGTATCGATTTGCCGGCGCCGGTCTCGCCGGTGAGGACGCTGAAGCCGGCCGAAAATTCCAGCTCGAGTGCATCGACAATTACAAAATCACGTATGGCAAGCGTGCGCAGCATAAGGTCTGTCAGGAAAATGAGAGGGGAAAACCGATACGGGCGCTATTTTAGCAATAGCCGTTTAATTCAGTGCGCCTGCCACTGAGGGATATTCATTCCAGTGCAGTTTCTCGCGCAGGGTATCGTAATAATTCCAGCCGCGTGGATGCAAAAAAGTGACCGTGTGGGCCGAGCGTTTGACGATGATGCGGTCGCGGTGCAGCAGGCTGGCGAACGATTGCATGTCGAAATTCACGCTGATGTCGCGCCCGGCCGCGATCTCGATCACGATCTCGCTGCTGTCCGGCAGCACGATAGGGCGGTTCGACAAGGCATGCGGCGCAATCGGCACCATCACGATGCCGCGCAGGCTGGGGTGCAGCAAGGGGCCGCCGGCCGACAGCGCATACGCGGTGGAGCCGGTCGGGGTCGAGACGATCAGGCCGTCCGAACGCTGGTTATACATGAAATGCGCATCGACATCGACCCGTAATTCCACCATGCCGGAACCGGCGCCGCGCGACACCACGATATCGTTAAACGCCATGCCGCTGAAAATCTGGTTGCCGTCGCGCACCACGATCGCCTGCAACAGGCTGCGCTGTTCCGACACGTATTTGCCTTCCAGCATTTCGGCGATGACCGGCAGCATGCGATCCAGCGGAATGTCGGTGATGAAACCCAGGCGGCCCTGGTTGATGCCTATCAGCGGCACCTTGTACGGCGCCAGCTGGCGCGCGATGCCTAGCATGGTGCCGTCGCCGCCGACCACGATGGCGGCGTCCGCGTATTTGCCGATTTCCGGCGCCGTGACGCAGGCGTAAGCTTGCAATTGCATGTGCTGGGCGGTTTCCGCCTCGAACAGCACGGTGTGCCCGGCCTGATCGAGGAAGTTGGCCAGCTCGGCCATCGATTCGGTAACGCCGGTGGCATTCAGTTTGCCGACGAGTGCTATGGTTTTGGCCTGAACGGTCATAAAGATGGTGGGGGCTGACGCAGATGCTCAGATTAGAACATAATTGCGCTAAAAACAGATGGAAATGAGCGTAGTTTATGATGATTAAAGCGGTATTGCTGGATCTGGACGATACTTTGTGGCCGGTGGCGCCGGTCATACGGCAGGCGGAGGCGACGCTGCAGCTGTGGATGGAACAGCATGTGCCCGGCGTCACGCAACACTACACGATAGAGCGTTTGCGCGAACGGCGGCATGCCTTGGTGCAGACCGACGCGCGCTTTCAATACGATTTATGGGCCTTGCGCCACGCCTTGCTGAGCCAGGTGTTCGCCGAACACGGCGCCGCGCCGGACTTGGCGGATCGGGCTATGGCGGTGTTTGCCGATGCGCGCAACCAGGTCAGCCTGTATGCCGATGTGCGGCCGGCCCTGCTGGCCCTGGCGTCCAGGGTGGCGCTCGGTACCGTCTCCAACGGTTTCGCCGATTTGCAGGCGATAGGACTGGCCTCGCATTTCCAGGTTTCGATTGCGGCGCATCGCTTCGGTTGCGCCAAGCCCGATGCGCGCATCTTTCTGGCCGCTTGCGCCGCCTTGCAGCTTGCGCCGCAACAAGTCTTGTACGTGGGCGACGATCTCTTGCTCGACGTGCAGGGGGCGCAGCAAGCCGGTTTGCGCGGCGGCTGGATGAACCGCAGCGGCCTGCAGCCGGACGATACTGTTCATCGTCATGTTAAGCCGGATGCCGAATTCCGCGATTTGCACGATTTACACGAATTGTTGGCAGGCTGATGAGTTTTTCTATGTTCATGCGCGGCCGGCTCGCATAAAATAAAAACATGAAACTCGATATCCGCGCCCAAACCCTGTTAAAAGCCCTGGTGGAACGCTACATCGCCGACGGCCAGCCGGTAGGGTCGCGCGCGCTGTCCAAGATTTCCGGGCTGGAGTTGTCGCCGGCGACTATCCGCAATGTGATGGCCGACCTGGAACAGATGGGTTTCGTCGCCAGCCCGCATACCTCGGCCGGCCGCATCCCCACGCCGCGCGGCTATCGCGTCTTCGTCGACAAACTGTTGACCGTGCAGGAAATCGATGAGGCGGCGCTGGAGTCGCGCATGCAGCCTAGCTTGCTGACCAATCCGCCGCAAAAAATCATCGCGAATGCGGCCCAGGTCTTGTCTTCGCTGTCGCAATTTGCCGGCGTGGTGATGACGCCTCGCCAGGAATCTATCTTTCAGCAAGTCGAATTCTTGCGGCTGTCCGAGAAGCGCATCTTGCTGGTGGTGGTGGCGCCCAGCGGCGATGTGCATAACCGCCTGCTGCTGACCGATGTCGATTACAAACCTCCTCAGCTGGTGCAGGCGGCCAATTACCTGAACCAGAATTTCGGAGGGCTCAGTTTTGAAGACGCACGCTTGCGCATCAACAGCGAATTGCGTCAGTTGCAAAACGATATGACGCGCCTGATGCAGGCGGCGGTGCAGGCCGGCAGCGATGCCATGGCGGCCGATCAGGCCGATGAAGTGGTGATTTCCGGCGAGCGCAATTTGTTGCACGTCGAGGATCTGTCTTCCAACATGACTTCGCTGCGCAAGCTATTTGACATGTTCGAACAAAAAAACAGTCTGATGCAATTGCTGGATGTGTCGAGCAAGGCGACCGGCGTGCAGATCTTTATCGGCGGCGAATCGCAACTGCTGCCTATGGACGAGATGAGCATCATCACCGCGCCCTATGGTGTGAACGGCAAGATCGTCGGCACCCTCGGGGTGATAGGCCCGACCCGCATGGCTTACGAGCGGGTAATCCCTATCGTCGATATCACGGCCAAACTATTGTCGAACGCCTTGAGCCAGTAGGCTTGAGATTGCAACTATTCAGCCGGAGATGAAAATCCTTTGCCGCGCAGAGATCGCAGAGGAACCCAAAAAGCTTTTCTCTGCGTCCTCTGCGCCGCGGTTAGCGTTTTTGTTCGATAGCCGGCGATGCATACAGAATGGGTGAGCAGTTATTTCAGATTTTGCCGCTCTTGTGTTCGCAGTTTTCCTTGGTGCAGCTGCCGTACAGGGCCAGCGCGTGTTCCGCAATTTTAAAGCCGCGCTCGAGCGCAATCGCTTGCTGGCGTTTTTCGATTTGCTCGTCGTAAAATTCTTCGACGCGGCCGCAATCGAGGCACACCAGATGATCGTGGTGCGAGCCTTCGTTCAGCTCAAATATCGCCTTGCCGGTCTCGAAGTGATTGCGGTGCAGTAAGCCGGCCTGCTCGAACTGGGTCAGCACGCGATACACGGTGGCCAGACCGACATCCATATTTTCATTCAGCAGGATTTTATACACATCTTCCGCGGTCAGATGACGTACTGCGCTGTTCTGGAAAATTTCCAGAATTTTCAGTCGTGGCAGAGTGGCCTTGAGTCCGCTGGCCTTCAGGTTGGGGGTGCTGTTTGTCATGTTTTCGGTCAAAAGAGTGCTATCTGCTTTATGATATCGGGTTTTAGGGCATGTTGCTCACTTACTGAGGTTACCTATGCGATTGTTGTTTTCAGAATCACTTCTGGGCAAGGCTGGCAAGCTGGCGGGGTTTGTCATTGTTGCGTGCTTATCGGCATGCGCATCACAACACCCGCTGCTGGCGGGGGCGCCGGCGCATGCACCAGCCGCAGATGCCAGCGGCACCCAAGTCACGGCACCGACCGGCGCCGCCAAGTTCCTCGGCTATATTTCCCCTTACCGCGTGACGATTCAGCAAGGCAACTTCATCTCGCAAGAAATGGTGTCGCAGCTGAAAGAAGGCATGACGCGCGAACAGGTGCGCTTCCTGCTCGGCACCGCCTTGCTGACCGATATGTTCCATGAAGACCGCTGGGATTATCCTTTCCGCCTGACCAAGCCGAATGGCGAGCAAATCACCAGCCGCGTCACGGTGTTTTTCAAGAACAACACGGTAGCCAAGTTTGAAGGCGGCAATCTGCCGACTGAAAAAGATTACCTGGCGCGCATCACCGAATCGGCGCTCGGCCTGAACCGGGTCGAGTCGACCAATGTCACCGAAGCTCCCAAGAAAAAATAAAGAAGGCAATATGGCTAGATTAAAAATCGCGGTGGCGGGCGCTTCCGGCCGCATGGGCAAGATGCTGATCGAAGCGATCAGTGATGCGCAAGATGCCGTGCTGGCCGGCGCGCTGGACGTGGCCGGCTCGCCAGCTTTGGGCACGGATGCCGGCGCCACGCTGGGCAAAGCCACCGGGGTGGCGATCGCTGCCGAGCTGGCCGCTGGCCTGGCCGGCGCCGATTTCCTGATCGACTTCACCCGGCCGGAAGGCACGCTCCGGCATCTGGAATACTGCGCCGCGCACGGCGTCAAGATGATCATCGGCACCACCGGTTTCGACGAAGCCGGCAAGGCGGCGATCGCCGCCGCTGCCGCAAAGACCGCGATCGTGTTCGCGCCGAATATGAGCGTGGGCGTGAATGTCACGCTGAAATTGCTGGAAATGGCCGCCAAGAATTTTGCGCACGGCTACGACATCGAGATCATCGAAGCGCATCACCGCCACAAGGTTGATGCGCCATCCGGCACCGCCCTGAAAATGGGTGAAGTGATCGCCGACACCCTGGGCCGCGACCTGAATGAAGTCGGCGTGTTCGCGCGCGAAGGCGTGACCGGCGAGCGCGACCCTTCTTCCATCGGTTTCGCCACCATCCGCGGCGGCGATATCGTGGGCGACCATACCGTCATGTTTGCCGGCATAGGCGAGCGCGTGGAAATCTCGCACAAGTCGTCCAGCCGCATCAACTATGCACACGGCAGCTTGCGCGCAGCGCGCTTCCTGGCTGATAAGTCTTCCGGCCTGTACGACATGTACGACGTGCTGGGCTTGAACTAAGCGCCGGCATGCCGTCCGCTCTGGCACATTACTGGGGACAAGCGGATGAGGTCAGTCATCTGCTGGCCTGGCTGTTGCTGGCGATGTCGCTGCTGAGCTGGACCCTGATCCTGGCCAAGGCCTGGGCCTTCCGGCGCATCCGACTGGCCGCGCCGGCCCTGAGCGCGTTCTGGGCCGCCCCCACGCTGCCGGACGCACTGGCGCTGCTGCAGGCGGCCGACCAGGAAAACATCTACACCGCGCTGGCGCACGCCGGCGCCCACGCCGCCGATAGCGCGCAGCACAGCGCCACCCTGAGCGCCGGCGCCGACCCCGGCGCAGTGCTGACGCGCGCCTTGCGCCAGGAATTGAACCGGCTCACCGTGCGCCTGGAAAACGGCTTGACCATGCTGGCCTCAATCGGCGCCACCGCGCCCTTTGTCGGCCTGCTCGGCACGGTCTGGGGTATCTACCATGCGCTGAGCGCGATTTCCGCTTCCGGCGCGGTGCAACTCGACCAGCTGGCCGGCCCGGTCGGCGAAGCGCTGATCATGACCGCGTTCGGGCTGATAGTGGCGATCCCGGCCGTGCTGGCCTACAACGCCTTCAACCGCATCAATCGGATTACCCTGGCCGAACTCGACGCCTTTGCGCACGACTTGCATGCGCACTTGCGCCGCGCCTGAGCGAGAATAAAGGCGATGAGCTTCGGTCAATTCAACGATGGCGGCAAACACGGCGGCCGGCCGTTGAGCGCCATGGCCGACATCAATGTCACGCCCATGGTCGACGTCATGCTGGTGTTGCTGGTGATCTTCATCCTCGCCGCGCCCTTGCTGACCAGTGCGATCCGGCTCGATTTGCCGCAGACCAGGGCCGGTGCGACTGCACAGCCGGCTGCCAGCATACAGCTGGCTTTCGATGCCGCCGGCAGCTTGTACTGGAATCAACAACGTATAGCCTTTTCCGAGCTGGAAAGCCGCCTGGCCGCCGTCGCCAGCCAGCAACCTGAGTTGCAACTGCGCGCCGACAAGTCCACCCGCTACGAAATCATCGCCCGGGTGATGGCGGCCGCCCAGGCGCAAGGCTTGGGCAAGATCGCTTTTGTCACGGAAAACAGAGTCGTCAAGCCTTAAGTAATGTTAAGAATGCACACATTAAGGCTATAAACTCAATATAACGTATAGGCTCCAAATAGAACCAAAGCGCTCTGTACAAAGGATCCGAATATGACAAAGACATACAATGTATGTTCAAACATTTCGTAAGTACTACAATAGACATATCCGGCATTCGGCTTATTACGATAAAATCATCATGCCTACCCGACAGTTATAAAATCGTATGTCTTAGATATTTGTAATAAATGTTCGCAGAAATCAACTTTTCATTTTTTGAACATAGTAATTTATGTGAAAAATTCAACAACTCTTCTTTAACTTCTGTTTCACTTTTAGTTGAAATAAGGGCTTCAATAGCGTAAATTTTTTGAAGTAGCTCCTTTAAAACATTTATCAAATTGTCGTTGAGATGAATTTTGTTATTTTGGATGGAAATTCCATTGTTTTCAATTAAATAATTGAAAAACATGTAACTTGATAATGCATCATAAGATGGGTTCTCGCTGCCGTTAATATTGAATTGAACCCCATCGGTACCGTATCGTAAGAGTCTTTCTGAAAGAATAAACTGGAAAACAAACTCAGACATATTTCCCATCGTACTATAGCTTTCAACGCATAAAAGCATACTGCCCAAATCCACTCGCAATTCTTCTAAGCCTGCCAAAATTTTAATAGACTTCAATTTCAAGTATTTAGGGATGGGTAAAAAACCCTGCGTTTGATGATGGTATTCGTGCAGCCACACCCAGTAGACAACAGCACTCTCGATTTCCTGATAGCTAATTGCCTTCAATTTATTGAAAGAACTCGATGTAACCATTTTTTTCAAAATTTTTTGAGTTGTATTCGCATGTCGCAATGCAAATTTATTTACAAAATAAAAGATTTTGTCTCCGATTAACTGCTCTCCGGAAATGTGATTTTCAGGAAATAAAGCAACTGTGTGGGCTGAAAAAAATCCTTTTGATGCCTCTTTTATCAGAATAGGTAAAACATTTGTTTGATATTTATGCAACACTTCATCAACTTGAATTTTTTCAAAATAAAATGCCTCAACCCCAAGGCTTGGCGTATAGGGCGCATTGAAAATAGAAAAAATGAAATTACATTCACTCGCATTTATATGTAATTTAGTTTTGTTTAAATTTAATGAGTTATCTACAATCATGCATTCAATATCATCCAGTAAATATTGAGAGCATTTTAGGTTGTTTAAGATTTTATTTTTACGAATATCTTTTGATAACTTTTTCAAAGTTTCATTATTTAAATTTTTAATTTCTTTGTTATAAGTAACTCTTAACTTATTTACTTCTGAAATTATGGCTTTCATAAATATAGTATCTTCTTGAAAACATATGGTTGCATTGAAATTAATTTCTTTCAAGGAGCATTAATGCAATAGATGCTATTAACAATATCCCCATTGTTAAATTGAAAAAAAACATATGTTTTGCATTTTTAAGATATCTGCTTACTGCAACCCCGCTAATTAGCCACATTCCAATGCAAGGCAATCCAATAATGAAAAATATTCCAGCAAAAAGCAAAGCTTGGTTAAACATATTCATTGTAGATACGCTATAAGCAGAAAAAATTCCTACCGCCATAATCCAACCTTTAGCATTAACCCATTGGAACAGGGCTGCTTGTATAAAACTCAATGGTTTTTTATTTTCGATTGGCGTTTCTAGCTCAGTACTAGATCGAATAATTTTCCATGCTAAATACAACATGTAGGCAGCACCTGCGTATTTAATGACTAAATGCAAGCTTGGAACTTTGATAAAAATCTCCCCTAACCCCATTCCTACTATGGCAACCATTACGTTAAAACCGATACAAATACCAAAGTAATGTGGCAAAGACCGGCGTATCCCATATCTTGCCCCAGACATCATAATCATCAAATTATTTGGCCCTGGAGTAATGCTGGTAGAAAAGCAAAACATGATTAATGGTAAATAGAAATTCATGCGAAATTTTCCCTTGCTGACTAAGTCAGTCCTGTAACTATTACTATTTAAAAATTCGTTAAAGACCAATAATATTAATTGGTTGCTGATCTATTATTTTTTCTCGTGACTGCATCAAAAATAAGTTATGAACTTATCCAAATAGGTGAACGTTCATCTATACCAATTATTTGCTATAAAGGTCACACATTGGAATTACTTCCCCAGGAAGGACAATATATTTCATCGCAATGAATTTACACTCACTGCAAAATAAGCTGGCTGGCCTGAGTTACTAGTACGCCAAAAACGAATCAAATTGTCAGGCGCAGAATACTCGCCTGGAGATCATTCATAGCTGTGGAACCAATGTGTTATTCAAGTGAGTGGAGTCACTTTCCTTGTACACAGAGAACGATTTAATAATTGGACGTATGATGTCCTCTATTTCAAATAGAGCAACACACATAATGCGCGAAGAATTGGGATGTGCGTTGAAGGTCGCCTGCTGCTGCTGTTCGGCTGTCTGACCTATCATTGCATCGAGAAATGCGTTATATGGCACACTAGCCTCATCCAGTTGCTGAACCAGTTTTTCCAGTTGTGCAGAACGTTTAACCCGAAGAACTACTACAGGATATTCGCTGATTTTACTTTCTATGCCAAATCCAGGACTTGGGTAATTCAGCAGGTTCCAATTCCCAAGGTCACATTTGCTGATAAGCCCCAAGAGTGCATGTCCTGCTGCGTTAAAAAGCAAAGGTGAGGAAAACTCTGTATTCAGGACAAGCACTGTCTTTTTATGTGTGTTGAGGTATGCCATTTTGTTTCTCCAAAGTTCAACCATCATGTCTTGTAGCAAATTCTGAGGAAGGCAAATTATGGCTAATTGCTATACTTTCAAGATAATTAAATTGGTGCTCAATCATGTTCGCCATACCCCATAATTCCCGGGAAGAAAAAGCTGGGATATCTCCGTTAGCAATAGCTACCTCACGCAAATAAATACTGTTAATCCAGTCTTTTGAATTTTGACCGGCCATGTGCGATAAATGATGCCAATCATGAGCCGGTAAATCGGAAACTAAGCACCCCAAACGGACAGGTAAGTGAAGCACTAGCATTCTAAATGACCACATAACGATCGAGGCGGTATAACGAACCCAACGCCATGCTCCAGTATTAGGATAATCGGGAAAGGCTTCTCCACAAAAACGACCCCAACAACGTAGCTTATATTCATCCCAATTTTTGACTGACCCTGCGACCACGTTCCATGCATGCTCCGTAAGAAACTGTAGCAAGGCACTGGCATGATACAAAAAGAACATTGGAATTAGTATGGCAACTAGGAACGCATCCAATCCAGCCCAGGCTATTACTGAAAAATATACACATATACTCAAGATTGCACACACGGTTGCGGCAGATTTGTTTCTAAAAAGGATGGACTCAAGTCTCGCCTTAGCAAACAAAAAATGGAACACTGGGCTAAAAACTGTCATCCACAAATTAATCCAGAGCTCATCTTTGTTTCTACCAGGAAGGAATCCCAGTCGTGCAAGAAACGCAGCGTCGGCATCATTTTGTGTCGTAAAGTTGTTCGCGTTGTGATGAGCCAAGTGTTCTCTGCGATATTCCTCCCCATTTTGAACTAAAATTAAGGACGGTACGAACATTGCGTAAATCTTGTTAAGAGAGGGAATGTCAAACAACCTGTTATGAATTGCATGATGAAGGTGCGTAACTTGAATTTTACGCAACATTCCAACCAATATAATCCAAAGCACGACAATTCCAATCCAACGGATTCGAGTTTCTTGTTGTGCGAGTTGGGTAAGAACACCCATAGTAGATAATGCAATAATGGGCGCAAGTAATACGTCCAACCGCCTTGGCAACGAAAGATGCTTCTCTTTCAGAAAGAGTGGTTTGCCAGTCATCCAAGTCAAGATCCATTGCAAATATTGCGGAATTACTCGCATCGACTCCCGGACATTCAGCTCAAATTTTTTCTCGTAGTTGAAATTCATAAATCAATCTTTGTTAAATAGGCCGGTCAACAAATCGAATTGACCAGTGGTCAACTCATAGAGAGTTTTGGGGTATGTAGAGGCTTTGTACAACAAAAACTAAAACGGCATCTTCTTGATGCGAAGTAAATATTGAGGCATTAATAAAAAATTAATGCGCCTATAGATAATAGTTTATGTCCACTTTTTTATTCTATTCACATCGAACGCTTCACCTAACCGGTAGACCGTAGGTTAATTTCGAAAAGAATGGACTGATAAGACGCGCAGTAGAGGATTGTTGTTCTGCGCCGAGTCGTTGCGTAAGCTAAGACTTAGAGTATAAAAATCCAAAGAGTAAATGAATTTTTATTAAATTTACTTGAGTTTGTGACAAAAGTTGTGCCATTAATTCTACTCTAAAAGCTATGTGTTTGGCAAATGCTTTGTTGTTGAATTGAAATATAATTGTTTTTCGTCAATCTTTGCTTTTCTGCATTTGTCGTAAGGTGGAGCCTTTTTTTAAACTCAGTTGAGACAATAGATTCGCAGTATCGAGTCAACCTTGCCAGGCATCTCCATTCTTGAGTGAATGCCCGCGTTCAGGAATGCTCCTGAAGCAGTTATAATCAAGGGTTCTGAGTCCTATTCCGCTTTCACTTTTTCTCTCCCGCCATGCAAGAAAAATACAGTCCCTCCGAAGTCGAACAATCGGCCCAAGCCCATTGGAAAAACACTGATGCCTACAAGGCGGTAGAAAACAATCCGCGCTTTCCTAAAGGCAAGTACTACGCCTGTTCCATGCTGCCTTACCCTTCCGGCAAGCTGCACATGGGCCATGTGCGTAACTACACCATCAACGACATGCTGGCGCGCCAGTTGCGCATGAAGGGCTATAACGTCCTGATGCCTATGGGTTGGGATGCCTTCGGTTTGCCGGCGGAAAACGCGGCGATCGCCTACCAGAAATCGCCGGCGGAATGGACGTATTCGAATATAGCAGACATGAAATCGCAGATGCAGCCGCTTGGCCTGGCCTTCGACTGGAGTCGCGAAGTCGCGACTTGCGACCCGGACTACTATCGCTGGAACCAGTGGCTGTTCCTGAAAATGCTGGAAAAAGGCGTGGCCTACAAAAAGACCCAGGTCGTCAACTGGGACCCGGTCGACCAGACCGTGCTGGCGAATGAGCAAGTGATAGACGGGCGCGGCTGGCGTTCCGGCGCTTTGGTAGAGAAGCGTGAAATCCCCGGTTACTACTTCGGCATCACCCAATACGCCGACGAATTGCTGAACAGCATAGACAGCCTGGATGGCTGGCCCGAGCAAGTGCGCACCATGCAGCGCAACTGGATAGGCAAGAGCGAAGGCGTGCGTTTCGCATTTCCTTATGACTTGACCGATCCGGTCAACGCTGCTCACCTTCCCCTTCAAGGGGAAGGCCGGGATGGGGATGGGTTTCCCTTGCAAGGCAAGATGTACGTGTTCACCACCCGCCCCGACACCATCATGGGCGTGACCTTTTGCGCGGTGGCGGCCGAGCACCCGCTGGCCACGCTGGCCGCGAAGAACAATGCCAAGCTGGCCGAGTTCATCGAAGTCTGCAAGGCCGGCGGCACCACCGAAGCCGAGATGGCGACCAAGGAAAAAGAGGGTCTGCCTACCGGTTTGTTCGTGACGCACCCGTTGACCGGCGCGCAAGTCGAAGTCTGGGTCGGCAATTACGTCTTGATGACTTACGGCGACGGCGCCGTGATGGGCGTACCGGCGCACGACGAGCGCGATTTTGCATTCGCCAACAAGTACGGTATCGCGATCCGGCAAGTGATCGCAGTGGAAGGCGAAAGCTTCACGACCGAAGCCTGGGCCGAGTCTTACGCCGACAAACAGCGCGGCGTCTGCATCAATTCCGGCAAGTACGACGGCCTGGGCTATAAAGCCGCAGTCGATGCGGTGGCGGCCGATCTGGCGGCCAAAGAACTCGGTGAAAAGAAAACCACCTGGCGCCTGCGCGACTGGGGTATTTCGCGCCAGCGCTACTGGGGCACGCCTATCCCGATCATACACTGCAAGTGTTGCGGCGATGTGCCTGTGCCTTACGAGGATTTGCCGGTGGTGTTACCGACCGAATGCATCCCCGATGGTTCCGGTAATCCTTTGAAAACCCACGCGGCGTTCCTGAATGTCGCATGCCCGAAATGCGGCGGCGCAGCCCAGCGCGAAACTGACACCATGGATACCTTCGTCGATTCCAGCTGGTATTTCATGCGCTATACCTGCCCCGATGCGACCAGCATGGTCGATGAGCGCAACGACTATTGGATGGGTGGG
The DNA here is from genome assembly GCA_016196925.1 of Burkholderiales bacterium. GTDB lineage: Bacteria > Pseudomonadota > Gammaproteobacteria > Burkholderiales > Burkholderiaceae_D > Undibacterium. Next base: position 32,256 of record JACPWS010000082.1, read on the forward strand.
ATGGGGATGGACCAGTACATCGGTGGCGTCGAGCACGCGGTCTTGCACTTGCTGTATGCGCGCTTCTGGACCAAGGCCATGCGCGACCTGGGTCTGGTCAAGATCGATGAGCCATTCAAGAACCTGTTCACCCAGGGCATGCTGCTGAACGAATCGTTTTATCGCGAAGACGCCAGCGGCAAGAAGACCTGGTACTACCCGAACGAAATCGAAGTCCAGCACGACGACAAGGGCCGCCCGGTCAGCGCCTCGCTGAAGAGCGACGGCCAGGCTGTGCAGATGGGCGGCATCGAGAAAATGTCCAAGTCCAAGAACAACGTGGTGGAGCCGAAAGACATCATCACCCAGTTCGGCGCCGATACCGCGCGCCTGTTCACCATGTTCGCCGGTCCGCCGGACCAGAGCGCGGCCTGGAGCAATAGCGGGGTGGAAGGCGCCTCGCGCTACCTGCGCCGCCTGTGGGCCTCGGCCCTGAAATTGTCGGGCGCGATTGCCGATGGTGCTGCCGCGCCGGCCAGCTATGCGGCCGACGTCAAGGCGCTGCGCCGCGAAGTGCATGTCACGCTGAAGCAAATCGACGCCGATTACGATCGCCTGCAATACAACACCGTGGTGTCCGGTGCCATGAAATTGCTGAACACCATCGAGGGTTTTAAAGCCGAAGGCGAAGGCCATGCGGCCGCCTTGCGCGAAGCCTTCAGCATCTTGCTGCGTGCGCTGTATCCGGTTTGCCCGCACATCACGCACGCGCTGTGGCAAGAGCTGGGCCTGGCGGCAGAGTTCGGCGAGATCATCGACGCGCCCTGGCCGCAAGTCGACGATGCCGCGCTGGTGCAGGATGAAATCGAGTTGATGATACAAGTCAACGGCAAACTGCGCGGCAGCGTCAAGGTCGCGAAAGATGCCGACAAGGCAGCGATAGAAGCGGCGGCGCTGGCGGTCGAAAGCGTGCAGAAATTCATCGAGGGCACGCCGAAGAAAGTCATCATCGTGCCGGGTAAGCTGGTGAATATCGTCGCCTGAGGCGTATAGTCCACGAAAAACACGAAACCCACGAAATCAGGGCTTATACAAACCAGGTTGGGAATTGTTCGTGCTTTTCGTGTCTTTCGTGGACGGAAGTTTCTTAGATTTACCTGATATTAATTTCGTGAATGAAACCGGAGTAAGCCGCATGCGTCATTTGAAATTGCTGAGCGCCATCGCCTTGCTGGCCATGCTGTCGGCTTGCGGTTTTGCCTTGCGCGGGCCGGTGGCCTTGCCTTTCCATAGCATCTACATAGGCTTGCCGGACAGCTCGCCGCTCGGTGGCGAATTGAAACGCCAGATTCGCGCCAACGGCCAGACCCAGATCATGGCCGAAGCGAAAGATGCCGAAGTCATGCTGGAAGTGCTGGGCGAAACGCGCGACAAGCAAATCCTGTCGCTGAACAGCCAGGGCCGCGTGCGCGAGTACAACCTGAACTACGGTTTCCGTTTCCGCGTGCGCAATGCGGTCGGCAAGGAATTTCTGGCGCCGGTTGATCTGCAACTGAAGCGCAATATCAGCTTCAACGAAGCCCAGGTATTGGCGAAGGAAGCCGAAGAAGCCTTGCTGTATCGCGATATGCAAAGCGACCTGGTGCAGCAGATCATGCGCCGCCTGGCCGTGGTTAAACTGGACGACTGAGATGCAGTTACGCTTCGACGCCATCGACGGTCATCTGGCCAAGACGCTGGCCCCGCTGTACGTGATCAGCAGCGACGAGCATTTGCTGGCGCTGGAATGCGCCGACAAGATACGCCGCAGCGCCAAGGCCCAGGGCTTTTACGAGCGTGACATCCTGACGGTGGAGCGCAACTTCAAATGGGGCGCCTTGCTGGCGGCGAACCAGTCGCAATCGCTGTTCGGCGACAAGAAGCTGATCGATCTGCGCATCCCCAGCGGCAAGCCGGGCAAGGATGGCGGCGCCGCCTTGCAAGACTATGTCAAGCAACTGTCGCCCGATAACCTGACCCTGATCACGCTGCCCAAGCTCGATTGGGCCACGCAAAAGGCGGCCTGGGTCGCCAGCTTGCAACAGGCGGCGGTGTATATCGACATCCCGCTGGTCGAGCGCGCGCAGTTGCCGAATTGGATCAGCCAGCGCCTGGCCGCGCAAAACCAGAGCGCCGACAGGCAGAGCCTGGATTTCATCGCCGACCGGGTCGAGGGCAATCTGCTGGCCGCGCATCAGGAAATCCAGAAACTGGGCTTGCTGCATCCGCCCGGTAAACTGAGTTTTGAAGCGATTCACGACGCCGTGCTGAACGTGGCGCGCTACGATGTGTTCAAGCTGAACGAAGCGATGCTGGCCGGCGACGTGACGCGCCTGGTGCGCATGCTGGACGGCCTGAAAGGCGAGGGCGAAGCGCTGCCGCTGGTGCTGTGGGCGATGGCGGAAGAAGTCCGCACCCTGCTGAAACTGAAATCCGGCATGAGCCAGGGCCGGCCCTTGGGCGCACTGCTGAAGGAATACCGGATCTGGGGCCCGCGCGAAAAATTGATGGAGCCGGCCTTGCGCCGCGTCAGCCTGTCCAGCCTGCAAAACGCGCTGCAGGAAGCGGCGCAAGTCGATAAGATGGTCAAGGGCTTGCGCGCTCAGGCGCTGGCGGGCGATGCCTGGGATGCGCTGTTGCAACTGGGTTTGCGGGTGGCGAGAGGGTAGGGTGCGCCATGCGCACCATGCTTTTCAGCCCGGGTGCATGGTGCGCATGGCGCACCCTACGTCCTAAAAAAGTATAAAAACAGGGGGAGTATGTGCCAAAAATGCCCTACTGTCCGCGAATTTAAAGCGTCATGAAATATACTAGGGGATAGTATATTTCGCCTCTGAGAGATGGAAAATATGGATATCCAGCACTACATGAACCAGCTGGGCCAGCGCGCCCGGGCTGCCTCGCGCGCCATGGCCAGGGCCGATACGGCGACCAAGAATCAGGCGCTGAGCCTGATCGCCGCCGCGATACGGCGCGAGGCGCCTGCCCTGCGCGCCGCCAACGAGCTCGATCTGGCGGCTGCGCGCGCGCATGGCATGGAGGCCGCCATGCTGGATCGCCTGACCCTGTCCGACCAGGCCATCGCCACCATGGCGCTGGGTCTGGAGCAGATCGTCAGCCTGGCCGACCCTATCGGCGAAATCTCGAATATGAAATACCGGCCCAGCGGCATCCAGGTCGGCCAGATGCGCGTGCCGCTCGGTGTGATCGGCATCATCTACGAAGCGCGCCCGAATGTGACGGTGGACGCGGCCGGCCTGTGCATCAAGAGCGGCAACGCCACCATCTTGCGCGGCGGCTCGGAAGCGATCCATTGCAACCAGGCGCTGGCGCAGTTGGTGCGCGCAGGCCTGCAAGGCGCCGGTTTGCCGGCGGAAGCGGTGCAGGTGGTGGAAACCACTGACCGCGCTGCAGTCGGCGCCCTGATCACCATGCCGCACTACGTCGATGTGATCGTGCCGCGCGGCGGCAAGGGCTTGATAGAGCGCCTGATGCGCGAAGCGACCGTGCCCATGATCAAGCACCTGGACGGCATCTGCCACGTGTATATCGACGACCAGGCCGATCTGCAAAAAGCGCTGGAGATCGCCTTTAACGCCAAATGCCATCGTTACGGCACCTGCAACACCATGGAAACCTTGCTGGTGGCGCAAGCCGTCGCCGCTCAGGTCTTGCCGGCGCTGGCCGATCGTTACGCCGGCCAGCAAGTCGAGCTGCGCTGCGACCCGGCCGCCGCCCAGATTTTGGCCGGCTATCCGCAGCTGGTGCAGGCGAGCGAAGCCGACTGGAGCACCGAATATCTGGCGCCGATACTGGCGGTCAAGGTCGTGGCCGACATGGATGAGGCGATTGAGCATATCAATGCCTATTCGTCGAAACACACCGAAGCCATCGTCACCGAAAACTATAGCCGCGCGCTGCGTTTCCTGCGCGAAGTCGATTCAGCCTCGGTGATGGTGAACGCCTCCACCCGTTTCGCTGACGGTTTCGAATACGGCCTCGGTGCCGAAATCGGCATCTCGAACGACAAGCTGCACGCCCGCGGCCCGGTCGGCCTGGAAGGCCTGACCTCGCTGAAATACGTGGTGTTCGGGCATGGAGAAGTACGTGAATAAACGCCATGCAAACGGAGTGCCGCCTTGCAAGGCGACACCGTTACGCAGGCGCGGGGCATGCCCCGCGAAGTCCCTGCTTCTCCACGGCGAAGTGCGTCAATAACAAAGAAAGAAAACCCATGCTCTGGATTAAAGCCTTGCATATTTTGTTCGTCATGTCCTGGTTCGCCGGCTTGTTTTACCTGCCGCGCATCTTCGTCAATCTGGCGCTGGAAAACGACATGGAAGCGACCGAAAGGCTATTGCTGATGGCGCGCAAGCTGTACCGCTTCATGAACATATTGCTGATACCGGCTCTCGGTTTCGGTCTGTGGCTGTGGCTCGCTTACGGCATAGGCAAGGGGCCGGGCAATGGTTGGTTGCACGCGAAACTGGCGCTGGTGCTGCTGCTGCTCGGTTATCACCACGCTTGCGGCAGCATCTTGAAAAAATTTGAAAAACGGCTCAATCAACGCAGCCACCGCTGGTTCCGCTGGTTCAACGAAGTGCCGGTCGTGATCTTGCTGGCGGTCTTGATTTTGGTGGTGGTCAAGCCGTTTTAAAGAAGTAGGGTGCGCCATGCGCACCATCAAAGGTCCGGCCACCGGACGTATTTTTCACCACGTTTTTTTGAATTACAACGTCACTTCTAGAAATTCACTCCGGGATGCAGATCAAGGCACAAACCGGAGCAATACGTCGGTATTGCGAGGATTTGTAACGCAGAGATGCGCCCGGCAATTGGATTTATAGAAGTGACTAAAGGATAAAAGGTCCCCCTATGACACGTCATTCCTATTTCTGCCCTTGCCCACGCGGCCTGGAAGCAGCCCTGGCCGAAGAACTGGCCGAAATCGCCCTGATGGGCAACACCATGGCCGTGCACAACCAGGTGCCGGGCGGTGTGCATTGCTCCGGCAGTCTGCACGACGGCTGGCGCATCAACCTGCATTCGCGCATCGCTTCGCGCGTGCTGCTGCGCATGGCGCATTCCAGCTACGTGAATGAAAACGATATCTACGACCTGGTGCTGGAACAGCCGTGGGAAGACTGGTTCGGCTATCACCACACGATACGGGTCGACGTCACGGCAGTAAAATCGCCGCTGAAGAGTCTGGAATTCACCACGCTGAAAATCAAGGATGCGATCTGCGACCGCTTCCGCGACCAGTTCACCCAGCGTCCTTCGGTGAATACCAAGACCCCCGACATGCGCATCGTCGGCTTCCTCGATGCACGCAATTTCACGATTTACCTCGATACCTCGGGCGAGCCTTTGTTCAAGCGCGGCTGGCGCCTGGAAACCGGCGACGCGCCGCTGCGCGAAAACCTGGCGGCCGGCTTGTTGCGCACCACAGGCTGGAAACCGGGCATGCCCCTGTTCGACCCCATGTGCGGCTCCGGCACCATCCTGGTGGAAGCGGCGCAGATGCTGGCCGGCATCCCGCCCGGCGCCAGGCGCGAATTCGCGTTCGAGAAATTCCACCAGTTCGACGCCGACGCCTGGCAAGCGATCAAGCTCAGCTTCAAGCCGAACGCTTTGCCGGCCGAGCCGACTATTTTCGGCAGCGATATCTCCGGCGACATGATAGTCATGACGCGCAATAACCTGAACAAGGCCGGCATCCGTTTCGAAGTGCCGTTGAAGCAGATCGAGGCGCAGGAAATCAAGGCGCCGAGCGAGCAGCCCGGCATTTTGCTGACCAACCCGCCATACGGCGAGCGCATAGGCGTGCGCGGCGACAGCACGCTAGAGTCGGACGAGCTGGCCAAAGAGTTTTTCAGCGCCTTCAGCACGACCTTAAAGCAGCGCTTCGCCGGCTGGAGCGTATTCCTGTTCACCGCCGACCTCGGTTTGCCGAAAATGCTGCGCCTGAAAGAATCGCGCAAGACGCCTTTCTTCAACGGCGCGCTGGAATGCCGTCTGTTCCGTTTCGATATGGTGGCCGGTTTCAACCGGCGCGAAGAAGCCAAGCCTAAGAGCGTGTCCTGATTCCGCAAGAACGGCGCTGAAAGCGGCACAGCATCGCGGCTGCTTTTGTTTTAATCTGAAAAATTGATCTGAAAATTAATTGGAGATGACAGCATGTCGCAAGTACAGTCCGTAACTCAACAACTGAGCCTGAAAGATGCCTCTTTGCTGCGCCACCAGGCGTATATCAACGGCGCCTGGGTAGACGGCGGCAGCACCTTCGCCGTCAGCAATCCGTCCAATCATGCGGTATTGGGCAGCGTGCCGAATCTGGATGGCGCCGGCGCCCAGGCGGCAATCGACGCGGCGCAGGCGGCGTTTCCGGCCTGGGCCGCCAAGACCGGCAAGGAACGCGCGGCCGTGATGCGCAAGTGGTTCGAGCTGATGCTGGCGCACGCCGACGATCTGGCGGCCCTGATGACGGCCGAGCAAGGCAAGCCGCTGGCCGAAGCCAAAGGCGAAGTCGTGTACGGCGCCAGCTTCCTCGAATGGTTTGCCGAGGAAGCCAAGCGCGTCGCCGGCGATGTGATGTCTTCCACCTGGAGCGACAAGCGCACGCTGGTGCTGAAACAGGCTATAGGCGTGTGCGCCGCCATTACGCCCTGGAATTTCCCGATCGCGATGATTACGCGCAAGGTCGCGCCAGCCATCGCGGCCGGTTGCAGCATCGTGATCAAGCCGGCCGAGCAGACGCCCTTGTCGGCGCTGGCGCTGGCTGAGCTGGCGCACAGAGCCGGCATACCGGCCGGTGTCATCAACGTGGTGACGGCCGATGCCGGGCGTTCGATAGAAGTCGGCAAGGTCTTGTGCGACAGCAGCGTGGTGCGCCATCTGTCGTTCACCGGCTCGACCCCGGTCGGGCGTATCCTGATGCGCCAGTCCGCGCCTACCGTCAAGAAGCTGGCGCTGGAACTGGGCGGCCATGCGCCTTTCATCGTGTTCGAGGACGCCGATCTCGATGCGGCGGTGGCCGGCGCGCTGCAATCCAAGTTCCGCAATGCCGGTCAGACTTGCGTCTGCACCAACCGCTTTTATGCGCATGCCTCGGTGTACGACGCTTTCGTGGAAAAACTCGCGGCCGCCGCCAAGAATATCAAGGTCGGCGACGGTTTCCAAGCTGGCGTGAACCAGGGCCCGATGATTGACGCCCAGGCCGTAGCCAAGGTGCAAGAGCACGTAGCCGATGCGCTGGCGCAAGGCGCGCGCTTGCTGACTGGTGGCCGGCAGCATGCGGCCGGCGAGCTGTTTTACGAACCTACCGTGCTGGCGAACGTGACGCCAGCCATGCTGGTGATGAAGGAAGAAACCTTTGGCCCGGTGGCGGCCGTGGTCAAGTTCCAGACCGAGGAAGACGTGGTGGCCGCCGCCAATAACACCGATTTCGGCCTGGCCTCGTATTTCTACTCGCGCGATATCGGCCGCGTCTGGCGCGTGGCCGAGAAACTCGAATATGGCATGGTCGGCATCAATACCGGCCTGATTTCGAATGAAGTCGCGCCTTTTGGCGGCGTCAAGCAATCCGGTCTGGGGCGAGAGGGCAGCAAATACGGCATGGATGAATATCTGGAAATGAAGTATCTGTGCATGGGTGGGATTTAGCGCGCTGCCGCCTATCCGACCCCGGGCGCAGCTTGGCAAACCGGAAACGGCATGCTTGGGAAACCGCGGCTAAAAAATTTGTAACTGTTCACCCATCCTGGAAGCGCCGCCATTGATGACACAAAAATGCTAACCGCGCAGAGGACGGAGAGAAAAGCTTTTTGCATCCTCTGCGCCCTCTGCGCCTAAGGATTTTCATCTCCAGCTGAATAGTGATAAAATTTTTTCCTTTCCCGGACTTGAAAATTTCCCTGCCTGCGCCATATTTTTGATGCTTTGCAGCATTTTGGAAAATTGCATATAATGCGAACCAATTTGCAATCCATGCATCATAAGCATCGCTGATGCATATCAAATTGGCGCCCGTCTTTTTATTGCAACATGCTGCAAAGTATAGACAGACGGGCTTCCCCCCAATTCATCAAGCGGTCACTTTCGGCAGGTATCGTGACACTTGTCATTGGATCATCGTTTTGATTCAAGGCTGTTGATAAGACCTGCAATTCTGTTTCTGTTGCGTTCTTTGTTGTGTTGCAGCAGAAGCCTAACAATAATTTTCTGGATATTACGCTATGAAAAAATCATTCCTCGCACTCGCCTTGATGGGTGCATTCTCCGGTGCAGCGTTCGCTCAATCTTCCGTTACCGTGTACGGCGTGGTCGATATGGGTTTGGTTAACGACAACAACGGCGACGGTAAGGGTGCCACGACTTCCCTGGACAGCGGTCTGCAATCCGGTTCCCGTCTGGGTTTCAAGGGTACTGAAGATCTGGGTAACGGTCTGAAAGCCAACTTCGTGTTGGAAATGGGTTTGAACGCCGATAAGGGTACTTCCGATCAAGGCGGTCTGGCTTTCGGTCGTCAAGCTTTCGTTGGCTTGTCCGGTGATTTCGGTTCCGTCAATCTGGGCCGTCAAAAATCCCTGACTTATGTCGCTTCTGAAGCTATCGACCCGTTCGCAGTCGGCCTGGCCGGCAACATGCACCGCATGTTCGGCACAGTTATACGCAATGACAACGCCTTGACTTATACCACCACTAACCTGAGCGGTTTCGTAGGCGCGGCGCAATACGGCTTCGGCGAGCAAGCAGGCGACACGAAGAAATCCAGCATCATTGCCGTGTCTGGCGCATATGCAGCTGGTCCAGTATTGGCTAGCCTGACCTACGAAAAAGCGAGAGATGCAAAGTCTAAAGTTCCTTACGAGATGCTCGTAGCTGGCGATATCGAGAAATTGCTGGCTGGCGGCACTTACGACTTCGGCGTAGTAAAAGCGCACGCTGCTTTCGAACGCCTCAAAGTGACAGTAGGCAGCGTAGAAGGTAAGGCCAATGTCTGGATGATCGGTGCAACCGTACCTGTCGGCGCCGGCGCATTCCTGGCTGACTACACCAGGTTCGACGACAAGACAGTCGGCGATACCGATACTAACTCGCAGCAATTTGCCTTGGGTTACACCTACAGCCTGTCCAAGCGCACTAACGTCTACACCTCGTATGCTTACACTAAGAACGACAAGTTCGCGATGATCAACACTAAGACAGCTGGCGCGACAGACAAGCTGATCAACGTCGGTATCCGTCACGCATTCTGATCGGTTTCAGGCGTCAGCCTGATCTGAACTGAGTTGCAGAAAAATGGGGTGGCCAGCAATGGCTGCCCCATTTTTTTGTTGCATCACCGGCGAATCAGCGACATTCTATGCCTGAGACTATACCCTGTCATTTCATGCTCATCCTGAGCGCAGAGGCAAACGGCGAAACCAGATGGAGTGAGCGCCATGAGCAAACAAAAGCAGATCGCGGGCGTATCCGGCAGCAACGAACAGTTGCTGGAGTTGTTCGTGCAAAGCCAGGAATGTCTGAGTCTTGAACAAGCATTGCCGGCGGTGCGCGACGTCACCTCGCTAGTCCGTTTAGTGGCGCTTGCCTGGTACCTAAGGCAGCAAGACAGCCGGCGGGCCCTGGTGCTGGCGCAAGAAGCCAGCAGCTTGTTGGCGCACGCCGACTTGCCCGATAGCGCCAGGCACAGGCTGGCGGCGCGTTTGTTGCTGGTGCAAGGCGAAGCCAAGTGGCTGTTTTCTGAGTTGGAAACGGCGCAAAAACTGGCGGCCGATGCCTTGCTGCGCTTCGGCGCATTGGAAGACTGGCGCGGTTGCTCCGACGCCCATTTTTTACTGGCATGGCTGGCGCGGCACCGCGGCGCTTCAGTCATTTGCGACCAGGAATTACAGGCTGCGCTCGATTGCGCGCGGCGAGCCGGCGACCGGGTAAGGGAGATTTTTTCCGAAGCGGGCCTGGCGTCGAATGCCAGTTTGCGCGATGCGCATGCGGCCAAATTGTGTTGGGGCGGATATTTGACCGAAGCGCTGGCGATCGAATTTCCCGTCACGACGGTGCCGATTTTTGGCTATTTGCAAACTTCCGCCGCATTGCAGGGCGATTTCGGCCGGGCCGCGGCTTACGGCATGCGAAGTTACCAGCTGGCGCTGGGAACGGGGCAGAGGCGCAGCGCCATCCACGTGGCGGTCAATGTCTGCGATGCGTTTAACAGCATGAATGACCATGAGACGGCGCTGGAGTGGGTGCAAAAAGCCTGCGATCTGGCGCGCATCACCGGCTGGTCCGGCAGCATAGGCGCGGCGCTGTGCCAGCTGGCGGAAACCTTGCGCCGGCTCGGGCGTCTGGATGCCGCCAAAGATTTTCTGGAAGAAGCGCTGATCCATCTTTCCGCGTTCAAGGCTTCACGCAATTATGCGGTGGCCTTGCGTTATCTGAGCGATCTGGCGCTCGACAGGGGAGACTTCGTCGACGCCCTCGCTTGTTTCCGCCAATTGGAAGAGCGCGCCGATATACTCAGACAAGCCGATTTGCAAATCGCTGCCCGCCGCGGCCAGGCCGAGGCTTTGCTGCAACTGGCGCAGGCGCAGCAGGCGCTGGCGGTCGCGCAAGCCGCGCTGACCCTGGCGGATCATAGTAAAGACGCCTATCACAGGATAGACGCGCTCAGGGTATTGGCTGCGATTTACGCCAGACATGCCTTGCCGCCGCCGGCGGAAGCGGGTGGCGCCGACGCCGCGTTGTATTACCTGCAGCAAGTGCTCGATACCGCGGCCGGCATGGACGGCTACACGATTTCGGCCGAGGTCTATGATGCGATTGCCGACGCGTATGCCGCCAAAGACGAATATCAAAACGCTTTTTTTGCGGCGCGTCAGGCGGCCGTGACGCGCGACAAGACGCATAACCAAGAGGTGACCAGCCGCGTAATTGCGATGCAAGTCAGCCATCAGACCGAGCGCATGCGCGTGGAAACTGAATATCACCGGCAACTGGCCGACTCTGAAATGCGGCGCGCGGAAATCCTGCAGCAGACTACCGATAGCCTGGAATTGTTGGGGGGAATCGGCCAGGAAATAACGGCAAATCTAAATTCCTCTGCGGTATTCAGCTCCCTGGACCGGTATGCGCATGGCTTGTTGCACGTTACCGCGTTTGCGATTTATCTGATGGACGCCGAGGAGCGGGGCGTCTATCTGGCCTTCGGCGTCGAAAATGGCGTCAGCTTGCCGCACGACCGTATCCCCTTGTCCGATCCGAATTCGCACGCGGTTCGCTGCATTAAACAACAAAGCGAAATTGTGGTCGAGCTGATGCCCGATCAGGATAACCCGACGCTGGTACCCGGCACCATCTTAACCCTGAGCATGTTGTTCGCCCCTTTGAAAATACGCGACAAGATCCTCGGAGTGATGACCATACAGTCTTCGCGCCCGCATGCTTACGGCGAACGCGAGCGCATGATCTTTCATACGCTGTGCGCGTATGGCGCGATCGCGCTCGACAATGCCAGTGCCTACCTTCAGTTGGAGCGCACCCAGGCGCAACTGGCGGCGCAAGAAAAACTGGCCGCTCTCGGTTCGCTGGTGGCCGGCGTCGCCCACGAACTTAACACGCCGATCGGCAATTGCCTGCTGATCGCCAGCACCGTGCAGGAAAGCACGGCCGATCTGGCTGGGAAATTCGAGGCCCAGAATTTACGACGCTCCGACCTGGGAACTTACTTTGCCAACATGCAAGCGTCCTCCGTTATCCTGTTGCGCGGCCTGACCAGTGCCGCGACACTGATCAGCAGTTTTAAACAAGTTTCTATCGATAAGGCGGGCGAGCAGAGGCAGTTTTTCGATTTGCGGAAACTGGTGCAAGAAGTGGTGGCGGCCCTGAGCAGCCGGGTCGGCTTTATCCGGCACAATATCAGCGTCGACATCGCCGCCGGCATAGAATTGGATGGCTATCCCGGCCTGTTGCAACAAGTGCTGACGCATTTGCTCGACAATGCCTTGTTGCACGCGTTTTCCAGCGAAAGCACAGGACATATCTGGCTGGATGCAAATGCCGGTGTGTCCGGCCGGGTAGGTCTGGTCGTGCGCGACGATGGTGTGGGTATACAGGCGGAAGATCAGGGGCGGATTTTCGATCCTTTTTTCACCACTAAATTAGGGCAGGGCGGTAGCGGCTTGGGTCTGCACATCTGCTACAACATCGTCACCTCCATGCTGGGCGGGCAAATCAGTGTGGAAAGCCGGATCGGACAAGGTACGCGCTTTCTGCTCGACTTGCCGCTGGTGGCGCCGGATGCGCTCTGAGCCGCCGCTGCATTTGGCCGATATTGCTGTCAGCCGCGACTGTCGTTTGTTACAATGGCCGACAACCATGAACTTAAAGTGAAATCATGAAATCCATTTCCAGAATATCTTGCGGAATGCTGCTCAGTGCGATGCTGGCGTGTTTGTCGACAACGGCCATGGCGCAAGCGGCCGGCAAACCCGATGCGACTCCCCCCAAGCTGGAAAAATTGGAAGAAGGCCCCGATTCCGGCATCACCATCAGCAAGCCTGAATCAAAAAATAAAATTACGGAAAAACGCTCCAACAGCGGTAAAGTGACCGAAGTTCATGTTAAATCCGGCAACAGCAGTTATGTGCTGAAAGCCGACCCCGAAGTGGGCAACGCTCCCAAAGGCACGGTCCAGGGCGACGCCAATCGCGCGGCGCAGTGGACCATACTGGAATTCGGCGGCAAGAAAGAAGGCAAGGAAGTCGAAACGCCGCCGGTTCTGCCGCCCGCTCCCGCCGCACCGGCCCCTGCCAGCACACCGGCCAAGAAATAACCCTCCCGCACTGATATCAACATAAAACATGGCAGTTTTTACACCGGTAAGCCTGGGCGATCTCGAACCCTGGATGATGCAATTCCCGCTTGGCAAAGCGTTGGCGGTCAAAGGCATCGCCTCAGGCATAGAAAACAGTAATTTCTTTATCGGCACCGAAGCCGGCGAATTCGTCTTGACGATATTCGAAAATCTGAATTTCGAACAATTGCCGTTTTATCTGAAATTGATGCGCCATCTTGCCGATCGCGGAATCCTGGTGCCGGCGCCGATCGCTAACCGGGATGGCGAACTGGTGGTGGCGCTGCATGGCAAGCCGGCCGCGATCGTCAGCAAGCTCGAAGGCCGTTCGCAAATGTCGCCGCAAGCCGGCCATTGCGCTGCGGTCGGCGCGATGCTGGCGCGCATGCATCTGGCGGCGCAGGATTTCCCGATTCGGCAGCCTAACCTGCGCGCACTCGATTGGTGGCACGCAACCACGCCCGAGGTTCTGCCTTTCCTGTCGGACGCCAATCAGCATTTGCTGCGCGCAGAAATCCACTATCAGGATGCGTTTGCGAGCACCGCGATTTATCACGCCTTGCCGCGCGGCCCGGTGCACGCCGACCTGTTCCGCAATAACGTGATGTTCGATGGCGAGCGCCTGACCGGGTTTTTTGATTTTTATTTTGCCGGCTGCGATTGCTGGATCTTCGACGTCGCAGTCACCGTCAATGATTGGTGCATCGATGTGGTGAGCGGGGAGTTGGATGTGCCGCGGGTGCAGGCGATGCTGAACGCCTATCACGAGCTGCGTCCGTTTACCGTGGAAGAGGGAATGGCCTGGCAAGCCATGTTGCGCGCCGCCGCCCTGCGCTTCTGGCTGTCCCGTCTATACGACTATCACTTGCCGCGCGATGCAGAAATGCTGACGCCGCACGACCCTGCGCATTTCGAAAGAATTTTGCGTCTGCGCGAATCGCGCACTGTTCCACCGCTGCCGGCCAGGTCATGAATCCGGTTAACGCGCAGACCGGCTGGGATTGGGTCAAACAAGGCTTTGCACTATTCCGCAAACAACCGGCCGATATGCTGACCCTGTTTTTTTCCTATATGTTCCTGATCATGGGCATAGGGCTGATTCCGTTTTTCGGACAATTCTTGCCGCTGATACTGATCCCGGTATTTTCCATGAGTTTCATGCAGGCTTGCCGCCAGTTGGACGAGGGCCAAAAGATTTCCCCTAACTTGTTGCTGACAGGTTTTCGCTCGCCGGCGTTCCCGCGTTTGCTGGGGCTGGGCCTGTGTTATGTGCTGGCCGTCACCTTGGCAATCTGGGCTTCCAGCCTGGTCGACGGCGGGGTGTTCTGGGAATTTATCACCAGTCAAAAACCGATAGACCCCAAGACTTTGCCTGAGAGCAGCCTGTTTCTCGGGATGCTAGTCTCGGCCTTGGTCTATACCCCGGCCCTGATGGCGTTCTGGTTTGCCGCGCCGCTGATCGCCTGGAACAAAATGTCCGTGGCTAAAGCCGCGTTTTATAGCTTTTTCGCCGTGCAGCGCAGCGCTAAGGCGTTTTTGGTTTACGGACTGGCCTGGTTGCTGATAGGTGTCATCTTGCCGACCATCGTCAGTCTCTTGATCGCCGTGGTCGTCGGCAAGGCCATTGTGGTGGTGCTGCTCATGATGCCGGTTTCGGTGGTGCTGACCGTCATCATGTATTGTTCTTTTTACCCGACTTACACGCATTTATTCGGCAAGCCGGAGCCTGAGCCTCAGGCCGCCTGATCGTGTTCCGACGGCGAATCCAGGTCTTCTACGATGTCGTAGCTATGCGTGATGACGGCAGTTTTCTCCAGCATGATGGAAGCCGAGCAATATTTTTCGTGTGATAGTTTTATCGCACGCTCTACCAGATTCGGTTTCAGCTTGCGGCCGCGTACGGTGAAGTGAAAATTGATTTTGGTAAAGACTTTTGGTTCGGTTTCTGCTCTTTCTGCGCTCAATTTGACGTCGCAGCCGCGTATGTCTTGTTTGCTTTTACGTAAAATCAGCACCACATCGTAAGCGGTACAGCCGCCGGTACCCAGCAAGACCATTTCCATAGGCCGTGGCGCCAGATTGCGGCCGCCGCCCTCCGGTGCGCCATCCATCAATACTGCGTGACCGGAACCTGTTTCCGCCAAAAATGTCATACCGGACAAACCGGTCCAGCGTACCGTTGCTTCCATTTTTTCCTCGTGAGTGTGTTAAGCCTGAATCAGATTGTAGCTTACCGTACAAATCCGGTTTTTGCGCCAATCCCTTCATTTACCTTGCACTGCACAATTTCTTGTTCTATTATTGACTCGCCGGTTAGTTATTTATGTTGACGAAGTCCATATTTTAACCAGCTCCCGAATTGTCTCCTCCACCTACTCCTTTGGTGGATTCCGCCCGAAGCCTGGTCTTCGGGCATTTTTTTGTGTGGGCGGTATTTGCCCAAAATTTAAACAATCCTTGCGCTGGGTCTTTGAAGCCCCTATAATCCAGGGCTCTCTGTACGCTCAAGAGAGGAATTACAAGGGAGAGACTGCCGGTTTCAGCGTGGCAGGACCACCGCATCAGAGCATTTTTTAACTTTTTTAGGATTCATCATGAAAACCTTTTCCGCTAAGGGCCATGAGGTTCAGCGCGACTGGTTCGTGATTGACGCGACAGATAAAGTACTCGGACGTGTTGCCAGCGAAGTGGCACTCCGTTTGCGCGGCAAACATAAACCAGAGTTCACCCCACACGTTGATACCGGCGATTTCATCGTCATTATCAATGCAGGTAAACTGCGTGTGACGGGCACTAAAGCTCTGAACAAAACATACTACCGTCACACTGGTTATCCAGGCGGTATCTATGAAACCAATTTCCAGAAAATGCAACAGCGTTTTCCTGGCCGTGCACTCGAGAAGGCAGTTAAGGGCATGTTGCCTAAAGGCCCACTCGGCTACGCGATGATCAAGAAGCTGAAAGTCTATGCAGATGCAACACATCCGCACGCCGCTCAGCAACCACAAGTACTCGACATCTAAGGATTAGCCATGATCGGTAACTACAACTACGGAACTGGCCGTCGCAAGAGCGCAGTTGCTCGCGTTTTCCTGAAATCCGGCAGCGGCAAGATCGTTGTCAACGGCAAGCCAGCCAATGAGTACTTCTCCCGCGAAACTGGCCTGATGGTCATTCGCCAGCCACTGGAACTGACTAATAATCTCGAAACTTTCGACATTATGGTTAACGTTCACGGCGGCGGCGAATCCGGTCAATCCGGCGCCGTGCGTCACGGTATCACACGCGCCCTGATCGACTACGATGCAGCTTTGAAGCCTGAATTGTCCAAAGCCGGCTTCGTTACTCGCGATGCCCGCGAAGTTGAACGTAAAAAAGTTGGTCTGCGCAAAGCACGTCGCGCAAAGCAATTCTCCAAGCGTTAATCTGTTTTTACGCTGGATCAAAAAAGCCGCCGTTTCGGTGGCTTTTTTGTTTTTGGAGAGTGAATATATGGAATTGAGGCGCCAATGCCTTGCTCGCTTCGACTGCTGTTAGAATGTTGAAAAATTTCTGGTGAGGAATACATATGATTAAGGTAGGCATCGTTGGCGGTACCGGATATACCGGCGTGGAATTATTGCGTTTGCTGGCAACGCATCCGCAAGTGCAGTTGACCGCCATTACCTCGCGCAAGGAAGATGGCTTGCCGGTCGCCGATATGTACCCTTCCCTGCGCGGCCGCGTCGATATCGCCTTTTCCGCCCCGGACAAGGCTAAGTTGAACGAGTGCGATGTGGTGTTCTTCGCTACGCCGCACGGCGTCGCCATGGCGCAAGCGCCGGAATTGCTGGCGGCCGGCGTCAAGCTGATCGATCTGGCGGCCGATTTCCGTCTGCAAGACGTCAGCCAGTTTGAAAAATGGTATGGCATGCCGCATAGCTGCCCACAGATACTGGAACAGGCGGTGTACGGCTTGCCCGAATTGAACCGCGCGGCGATCAAGAGCGCGCAGGTGATCGGCAATCCCGGTTGCTATCCGACCACTATGCAGCTCGGTTTTTATCCCTTATTGAAAGCTGGCGTGGTGGATACCGCCAACCTGATCGCCGATTGCAAATCCGGCGTGTCCGGCGCCGGGCGCAAGGCCGAGATCGGCATCCTGTTTTCCGAAGCGAGCGACAACTTCAAGGCTTACGGCGTATCCGGCCACAGGCATACCCCGGAAACCGTAGCGCAATTGCAGCGCATGACTAGCGAGAAGGTCGGCTTGTTATTTACGCCGCACCTGGCGCCCATGATACGCGGCATGCATTCCACCCTGTATGCGCGCCTCAGTCAGGACATCGGCAATGCAGAATTGCAAGCCTTGTTTGAAGATGCTTATCGCGACGAGCCTTTCGTCGACGTGCTGCCTTTCGGTTCGCATCCGGAGACCCGCTCTACCCGCGCCTCGAATATGTTGCGGCTGGCCTTGCACCGGCCCGATAATGGCAATACCGTGATCGTGCTGGTGGTGCAGGATAATCTGGTCAAAGGTTCGTCCGGCCAGGCGGTGCAGTGCATGAATCTGATGTTCGGCCTCGATGAAACCACGGGCCTGATGCAGGTTCCGGTCTTGCCTTAAACCTATGGCCAAGTCACGTTTCTGGCAGCGCCGCCATCTGGCGTCGAAAATGACGATTACGCATCAGCAGCCCTGGCCGCTCAAGCTCGCCATGGCTGCCGTGGTGATAGGACTGGCGGCGGCGGTCGCCACCTGGACTTATGATCTTGGTCGCAACTTCGCTTTCGGACCCAGGATCAGTCAGGAACAGATACAAGCGCTGCAAAAGCAAGTCGATCAGCTGAGCAGCGAAAGAGATAAGTTATCGCTCGCCGCCAACACCATAGAAAGCCAGGTGAATATCGACCGCTCGACGCAGAAACAGTTGACTGAGCAGGCGAAGGCCTTAACGGCAGAAAACATCAAGCTCAAGGACGATCTGGCTTTTTTTGAAAGCCTGATGCCGGCCGCGACCGGACCGGATGGCGTCACCGTGCAGCGTATCAAGGCCGATATCGATACGCCTGGCCAGTTGCGCTACCGGGTGCTGGTGATGCAGGGCGGCAAGGGCGCCCGCGATTTCATCGGTGAAATGCAGTTGAGCCTGACGCTGGTGCAGGCAGGGAAAACTGTTATGATGCAATTCCCCGACCCGAAATCGGGTGAGGCTGGCAAGCTGAAATTGTCTTTCAGGCATTATCAGCGCCTTGAGGGTAACATTTCCCTGCCGGATGGCGCAACGGTCAAGGCGGTACAGGCCAAAATACTCGATAAAGGCCAGTTGCGCGCCCAACAAAGCATCAATTTATAAACCTGAACCGGAACGCTCGGAAGCAGATTTTTGCGTCGTGCTTCCTGGTGGATTTCGTGAAGATGGAAGGTGTACATGTTTAGTCGCAAGAGCAAAAACACGATAGACAGCTTGATAGGTGCTGCCACGGTGATCGAGGGTAACCTGCATTTTAAGGGCGGCTTGCGCGTCGACGGCCATATCCGCGGCAATGTGGTTGCCGATTCCGAGTTGTCCAGCATGCTGGTGATTTCCGAGCAGGCCAGAATCGATGGCGAAGTGCGCGCCGCCCATGTGGTGGTCAACGGCGCCATCAACGGCCCGGTGTTTTCCAGCGAGTTGCTGGAACTGCAAGCCAAAGCCAGAATTTCCGGCGATGTCCATTACAAGACGCTGGAAATGCAGGGCGGCGCCATGGTGACTGGAAAACTCAGTCATGATCTCGCGCAAGAGCCGGTATTGAAACTGGCGGCCTCCAATGCATAGTTTTGCGCCCAGGTCTATAATGGAACTATCTTAGATTGAAGGAGCAAGAAATGAATGCCGTCGCCGAAATGCCAGCACCAATTATTTTTACCGACAGTGCAGCTGCTAAAGTGGCGCAATTGATAGAGGAGGAAGGCAATCCTGACCTGAAGCTGCGCGTATTCGTGCAGGGCGGCGGGTGTTCCGGTTTTCAGTACGGTTTCACTTTCGATGAAATCACGAATGAAGACGACACCACCATGACCAAGAACGGCGTGCAGTTGCTGATCGATTCCATGAGCTACCAATACCTGGTCGGCGCAGAGATCGATTACAAAGACGATCTCGAAGGCGCGCAGTTCGTCATCAAGAATCCGAATGCGGAAACCACTTGCGGTTGCGGTTCTTCGTTTTCTGCCTGATACGACGATGCCTGAAAAAAAGGACGCTGCGGCGTCCTTTTTTTACGCTTGAAAACTATTCAGGTCGCCGGCGCGAAACTATTCATCACAAGCGTAACAAAGCTCATTACACTAAATAAAAAAGGAGCGATGATGGAGCAGACAGACAGCAGCGGGCAATACCGGCAGCGCCAGCGCGATGTGGTGCAGGCGATGCGCGCCGTTTTGCCGGCGCATTGCGTGCTATACCAGGAAGAAGATACCCGGCCGTATGAATGCGATGGCCTGGCCGCCTATCGCCAGTTGCCGATGGTGGTGGTCTTGCCGGAAAACGAGACGCAAGTGATCGCCGTGATCGCCATCTGCCGCCGTTTGCAGGTGCCCATCGTGCCGCGCGGCGCCGGCACCGGCTTGTCGGGCGGCGCCTTGCCGATCGCCGACGGCGTGGTGCTGTCGACCGCCAAATTCAACCGCATACTGAAAGTCGACGCGAACGCCAGGATAGCCGTGGTGCAGCCCGGCGTGCGCAACCTGGCGATCTCGGATGCGGTGGCGGCGCACGGCCTGTATTACGCGCCTGACCCTTCGTCCCAGATCGCCTGCACCATAGGCGGCAATGTCGCCGAAAATTCCGGCGGCGTGCATTGCCTGAAATACGGGCTGACCGTGCACAATGTGCTGGCCGTGCGCGCGATCGGCATGGACGGCGAAGTGCTGGAACTCGGCGGTGCGGCGCTCGATGCGCCCGGCCTCGATTTGCTGGCCGTGTTTATCGGTTCGGAAGGCATGCTGGGCGTGGTGACCGAAGTCACGGTGAAACTGGTGCCGCAACCGCAGACCGCGCGCGTTATCATGGCCTCGTTCGACGACGTGGTGAAAGGCGGCGATGCGGTGGCGAACGTGATCGCGGCCGGCATCATTCCGGCCGGCCTGGAAATGATGGACCAGACGTCTTCGCGCATGGTGGAGCCGTTCGTCAAAGCCGGTTACGACACCGATGCGGCAGCGATCCTGTTATGCGAATCGGACGGCACGCCGGAAGAAGTCGAGGAAGAAATACTGCGCATGAGCGCCGTGCTCGAGCAGGCCGGGGCGACCGCGATTGCGGTGTCGCGCAGCGAAGCGGAACGCCTGCGTTTCTGGTCGGGGCGCAAGAATGCCTTTCCGGCGGCCGGCCGCATCTCCCCCGATTATTACTGCATGGACGGCACCATACCGCGCAAGCGCCTGGCGCAAGTCTTGCTCGGCATCGCCGCCATGGAGGCGAAATACGGCTTGCGTTGCGCCAACGTGTTCCACGCCGGCGACGGCAACCTGCACCCGTTGATCTTATTCGACGCCAACCAAGCCGGCGAATTCGAACGCGCCGAAGCTTTCGGCGCCGAGATACTGGAACTCTGCGTGGAAGTCGGCGGCACCATTACCGGCGAACACGGCGTCGGCATAGAAAAAATCAATTCCATGTGCGTACAGTTTTCCAGCGCCGAGCTGGAGGCGTTTCTGGCGGTGAAACGCGCGTTCGATCCGGCTGGCTTGTTGAATCCCGACAAGGCGATTCCCAGCCTGAACCGCTGCGCCGAATTCGGGCGCATGCATGTCAGGCAAGGCTTGCTCAAGTTCCCCGATTTGCCGCGTTTTTAAATGGATAGCAGAGAGCTCAACATGAGGATGGAAACGGTCAGCGACAATCGCGTGCAGGAATTTCGCGAGCGCATACTCGCCGCCGGAGCGGGCAATGCCGCCTTGCAGATACGCGGCGGCGGCAGCAAACACTGGTATGGGCAAGCGCCGCACGGCGCAGTGCTCGATACGCGCGCCTATGCCGGCATTCTGGCTTACGACCCCTAGCGAGCTGGTGATCACGGCGCGTTGCGGCACGCCGCTGGCCGAGATAGAGGCGGCGCTGGCCGCGCAGCGACAGATGCTGGCGTTCGAGCCGCCGCACTGGGGCGCCGGCGCCACCATAGGCGGCGTGGTCGCCGCCGGCCTGTCCGGGCCGCGCCGGCCGTATGTCGGTGCGCTGCGCGATTTCGTGCTTGGCGCCAGCCTGATGGATGGGCGCGGCCAGGTCTTGCACTTTGGCGGGCAAGTCATGAAAAACGTCGCCGGCTACGACGTCTCGCGCCTGCTATGCGGCTCCATGGGCATGCTCGGCTTGCTGTTGCAAGTTTCGCTGAAAGTCTTGCCGCGCCCCTATGCAGAGACCACCCTGGTGTTTGCCTGGTCCGAAGCCGAGGCGCTCAGGCGCATGAACCAGTGGGCCGCGCAGCCGCTGCCGATCTCGGCCAGCAGCTGGCAAGTCGGGCGCCTGATGCTGCGCCTGTCCGGCGCTACGGCGGCGGTGCGCGCCGCCCGGCAAAAACTCGGCGGCGAAGAATTGCAGGACGGCGCCGCGTACTGGGCCGCGCTGCGCGAGCAGGCGCTGGATTTCTTTTGCCAGGATGAGGAGCATGGCTTATGGCGCCTGTCCTTGCCGTCCACGGCGGCGCCGCTGAACCTGAGCGGCAAAAACCTGATCGAATGGGGCGGGGCGCAACGCTGGCTGTTCAGCGACGAGAGTCCGGCCGCGATACGCGCGGCGGCGGCGGCGGCCGGCGGCCATGCCAGCCTGTTCCGCGGCGGCGACAAGGAGATCGGCGTGTTCGCGCCTTTGTCCGCGCCGCTCGATCAAATACATCGCCATCTTAAACAGGCGTTCGATCCGGCCGGGATTTTCAACCCGGGTCGCATGTACAAGGACCTCTAGGATCATGCAAACCAATCTCGCCGATTTCATTAAAGACAGCCGCGAAGGCAAAGAAGCCGACCATATCCTGCGCAGCTGCGTGCATTGCGGCTTTTGCACCGCGACTTGCCCGACTTATCAATTGCTCGGCGACGAGCTGGACGGGCCGCGCGGCCGCATCTATCTGATCAAGCAAGTGCTGGAAGGCAAACCGGCCACGCTCAAGACGCTGCAACACCTCGACCGCTGCCTGACTTGCCGCAATTGCGAAACGACTTGCCCATCCGGCGTGCAATACGGGCGGCTGGTCGACATCGGGCGCAAGCTGGTCGAGCAGCAAGTGCAGCGGCCGTGGAGCGAGCGCCTGGTGCGCGGCGCCTTGAAAACAGTCTTGCCGCGCAAATGGCTGTTTGCGCCGGCCATGAAGGCCGGTCAGACCCTGCGCCCCTTGCTGCCGCAGGCGTTGCAGAACAAGGTGCCGCCGGCGCAGGCGGCCGGGATCTGGCCGCAACGCCGGCATGCGCGCCAGATGCTGTTGTTGGACGGTTGCGTGCAGCCGTCCATGGCGCCGAACATCAACGCCGCCACCGCGCGCGTGCTCGATGCGCTCGGGGTGCAATTGCTGGTCGCGGCCGGGGCCGGCTGCTGCGGCGCGATCCGCTACCATTTGAACCAGCAAGAAGACGGGCTGGACGACATGCGGCGCAATATCGACGCCTGGTGGCCGGCGGTGGAGGCCGGCGCGGAAGCGATCGTCATGACCGCTTCCGGCTGCGGCGTCACCGTCAAGGATTACGGTCACTTGCTGGCGCACGATACGGCCTATGCAGCCAAGGCGCAGCGCATCTCGGCCCTGACGCGCGACCTCAGCGAAATCCTGCCCGAATTCGAAACCACCCTGGTCGCCAGACTGGCCGGGAAAACCCGGCAACGGATCGCCTGGCATCCACCCTGCACGCTGCAACACGGCCAGCAAATCCGCGGCAAGGTCGAAGGCTTGCTGCGCGCGGTCGGGGTCGATGTGCAACTGTGCGCCGACAGCCACCTGTGCTGCGGCTCGGCCGGCACCTATTCGGTGCTGCAGCCCAAGCTGGCTTACCAGCTGCGCGACAACAAGCTGAACAACTTGCTGGCAACCAAGCCGGATAGGATTTTGTCAGCCAACATAGGCTGCCTGACCCATCTGCAATCGGGCACCGCAACCCCGGTGCAGCACTGGATAGAATTGCTCGACCGCGCTCTGCAAGAGCCTGCCTAGCGATCCGGGGCGGCTCTGAAGGCTAAAAATACTAGGGGGGAGTATTTTTAAAAGACCTTTAAATACGCTGACAATAGCTTGATTTTTAAGCATACTCCCTAGAAATGCCCGTGTAGCTGCGATTGCACTGGGCTAATCGCAGCTACCGGCTGAGCAAGACAGCAGAAGCAAAATGGCTTATTGGAAATTTTTGCTTATATTCATAAAATGAAGATTGACTCACGGGAACATAAAAACAGTATGAACGCAGCCCCTGAATTTCAACTGCAGCCAAGCCTCGTTGGGGAAACAATTTCGCTCCGACCGTTGAAAACGGCGGATTTCGAGTCGCTGTATGCGGCGGCATCAGATCCCTTGATTTGGGAGCAGCATTTAGAGCCGTTGCGCTATCAGCGCCCGGTTTTTGAGGCGGGTTTCTTTGTCGGGGCCTTGACTTCCGGCGCTGCGCTGCTTGTCACGGACAACGCTACCGGCAAGATCATCGGTTCTTCCCGTTACTACGATTGGACTCCGGGCGAGCGGGAGGTGACCATAGGGTTTACTTTCCTTGCCAGAAGTCATTGGGGCGGCGCAACGAATCAGGAAATGAAGCGACTCATGCTGTGCCACGCGTTTTCTTGGGCTAAGGCCGTATTGTTTTATGTGGCCAAAGATAACTGGCGTTCGCGCAAGGCAATGGAAAAAATTGGCGGCATCCTTTCCCATGAAGGGCGCAAAGAATCGAACGGGGTCGTGCATGACTATGTCTGCTACAAAATTGAGTCTGCGTAGCTGCGATTAGTGCAGCGTAATCGCAGCTACGAGCTGCCGGTTCGTCTGGCTCGCCTCACTCCGCCAGCAGCTTCTGTATATCCGCCAGCATCTCCTGCGGCGTGGTCTGCGGCGCATAGCGCTTGTATACGGCGCCGTCTCTTTTGATCAGGAATTTGGTGAAATTCCATTTGATCGCCTGCGTGCCGAGCAAGCCGGGTGCGGCGGATTTCAGGTGCTGGTAGAGCGGATGGGCCAGTTCGCCGTTGACGTCTATCTTGGCGAACAGCGGGAAGGTAATGTCGTAATTTTTTTCGCAAAAGGCGCCGATTTCTTGCGCCGAGCCCGGCTCTTGTTGGCCGAACTGGTTGCAGGGGAAGCCGAGCACGACCAGCCCCTGGTCCTTGAATTGCCGGTACAGCGCTTCCAGTCCCTGGTATTGCGGCGTGAAGCCGCAGGCGCTGGCGGTGTTGACGATCAGCACCAGCTGGCCCAGATATTGCCTGAGATCGACCGCCTGGCCGTGCAGGTCGTCGGCGCTGAAATCGAGTGCGCTCATACGATGCCCAGGTGTTGGGTGCCGGCCGACAGGTCGCGGTCCTTGGCGTCTTTGCCTTTCAGCATGATGGCCAGCCGCAATTCGTTGACCGAGTCGGCATTGCGCAGCGCATCTTCATAGCTGATCTGGTCGGCTTCGTGCAAGTCGAACAGGGCCTGGTCGAAAGTCTGCATGCCCAGTTCGCGCGATTTTTTCATGATTTCCTTGATTTCATGCACCTGGCCCTTGAAGATCAGGTCGGCAATCAGCGGCGAATTCAGCATGATTTCCACCGCGGCGACGCGGCCCTTGCGTCCTTTGAGCGGGATCAGGCGCTGCGAGATCACGCCTTTCAGGTTCAGCGACAGGTCCATCAGCAATTGCGGACGCCGCTCTTCCGGGAAAAAGTTGATGATGCGGTCGAGCGCCTGATTCGAGCTGTTCGCGTGCAGCGTGGCCAGACACAGGTGGCCGGTCTCGGCGAAGGCGATGGCAAAATCCATGGTTTCGCGGTCGCGGATTTCACCGATCTGTATCACGTCGGGCGCCTGGCGCAAGGAGTTCTTCAGCGCCGCGCCCCAGTCTTCGGTATCGATCCCGACTTCGCGCTGGGTCACGATGCAATTGCCGTGCGGATGCACATACTCTATCGGGTCTTCGATGGTAATGATGTGGCCATAGCTGTTCGCATTGCGATAGCCGACCATGGCCGCCAGCGTGGTCGATTTACCGGAACCGGTGGCGCCGACCATGATGACCAGGCCGCGCTTGGTCATGGCGACGTCTTTCAGGTTGTCCGGCAAGCCGAGGTCTTCGAATTTCGGGATAGCGGTCGTGATCGTGCGCAGCACGAGGCCGACGCGGCCCTGCTGCATGAAGGCCGAGACGCGGAAGCGTCCCATGCCGGCCGGATTGATCGCAAAATTGCATTCCTTGGTCGATTCGAATTCCGCCGCCTGCTTGTCGTTCATGATGGCGCGCGCCAGATCGACCGTATGAGCCGGCGTCAGCGGTTGGTTGGAAACCGGGGTGACCTTGCCGTCTATCTTGAAGGCGGGCGGGAATTCGGCCGTGATGAAGAGGTCCGAGCCGTTCTTGCTGAGCATCAGCCGCAGCAAGTCGTGCATGAATTTGGTGGCTTGATCGCGTTCCATGATTTGCTTCCTATCTGATCAATTAGCCGGGGAAATTGTCCGGTATCTTGGCGGCTGCGCGCGCGGTGCCGACGGAAATGACATTGCGCCGCACCAGGTCGGTCAGGTTCTGATCGAGCGTCTGCATGCCGACATTGCTGCCGGTCTGGATCGCCGAATACATCTGCGCGATCTTGGCTTCGCGGATCAGATTGCGTATCGCCGGCGTGCCGAGCATGATTTCATGCGCGGCGACCCGGCCCGAGCCGTCCTTGGTCTTCAGCAGGGTTTGCGAAATCACGGCTTGCAAGGATTCCGACAGCATCGAGCGCACCATCTCTTTTTCTTCGGCCGGGAACACGTCGACGATACGGTCTATGGTCTTCGCGGCGGACGAGGTGTGCAGGGTGCCGAACACCAGGTGGCCGGTCTCGGCGGCAGTCAGGGCCAGCCGTATGGTTTCCAGGTCGCGCAATTCGCCGACCAGGATCACGTCCGGGTCTTCACGCAGGGCCGAGCGCAGCGCGTTGTTGAACGACATCGTGTGCGGCCCGACTTCACGCTGGTTGATCAGGCATTTCTTGGATTCGTGCACGAATTCTATCGGGTCTTCCACGGTCAGGATGTGGCCGTATTCGTTTTCATTGACGTGATTCACCATGGCCGCCAGCGTGGTCGATTTACCGGAGCCGGTCGGGCCGGTGACCAGCACCAGGCCGCGCGGTTTCAGCGAAAGTTCGGCAAAAATTTTAGGCGTATTTAGCTGTTCCAGCGACAGGATCTTGGAGGGAATGGTACGCATGACGGCCGCCGCGCCGCGTTCCTGGTTGAAGGCATTCACACGGAAGCGCGCCAGGCCGGGAATCGAAAACGAAAAATCGCATTCCAGGTGTTCTTCATATTGCTTGCGCTGCGAGTCGTTCATGATGTCGTAAATCAGATCATGCACGTCCTTGTGTTCCAGCGGCGGCAAGTTGATGCGCCGTACGTCGCCGTGCACCCGTATCATCGGCGGCAAGCCGGAAGATAAGTGTAGATCGGAAGCGTTATTCTTGACCGAGAACGCCAGCAGTTCTGAAATGTCCATTTATAATTCCGGTGGTGTATTCGTTGTAACGAGTGCTCATCCCTGGCCCGCCCGGGTTTTAGCGCTCAGGCGGCGGGATGGCGCAACGATAAAAAGCAGATCATTGATAGCCTGATTATGTCCTTAATTTCTGACAACTTGCAAGCCGTACTTGCCGATATCCGTGCCTGCGCCGTGGCGGCCGGGCGCGACCCGCAGCAGGTCGGCTTGCTGGCCGTTTCCAAAACTTTCCCTGCCGAGGCGGTGCTGCAGGCGGCGCGCGCCGGACAACAGGCGTTCGGTGAAAATTACCTGCAGGAAGCGCTGGAAAAAATCCGCGTGCTGCAGATTTTGGCGCCAGAATTGCCTGTCGAATGGCATTTCATCGGTCCGATACAAAGCAATAAAACCCGGGCCATCGCCGAGCATTTTTCCTGGGTGCATTCGGTGGACCGGGAAAAAATCGCCGGGCGCTTGTCCGGGCAGCGCCCGATTGAATTGCCGCCGCTGAATATCTGCCTGCAAGTCAATATCAGCGGCGAAGCCAGCAAGAGCGGGGTCTTGCCGGAAGAGGCGGCGGCCGTCGCCCTGAAAATTGCCGCCCTGCCGCATTTGCGCCTGCGCGGCTTGATGGCGGTTCCCGAGCCGAGTGCAGGCATGCAAGAGCAAAGGCAGGCGTTTCGCCGCCTGCGCGAATTGAGCGAGCAGATACGCGCCCACGGCCTGCCTTTGGACACCCTGTCGATGGGGATGAGCGCCGATTTACATGCGGCAATTGCCGAAGGAAGTACTATGCTGCGTATAGGGACAGCCATTTTTGGGAGCAGACATTATGCAAAATAAATTGAGGATAGCGTTTATCGGCGGCGGCAATATGGCTCACGCCCTGATCGGCGGTTTGATTGCAGACTTAACCGGGCCTGAACATATCCATGTCATTGACGTCAATCAGACTTCGCTGGCCAGGGTGGAAACGGAATTCGGCGTCAGCACCGCGCTCGGCGTCGACGACAGGCTGGCGCACGTGGATGTCATCGTGCTGGCGGTCAAACCGCAACAATTGCGCGATGTGGTGGAAGAATTGATGCCGTATTTGCGCGGACAGTTATTGCTGTCGATTGTGGCCGGCATCCGCGCCAGCGATATTTCGCGCTGGCTGAACGGCTACAACAAGATCGTGCGCAGCATGCCGAACACGCCGGCCCTGATCGCGAAAGGCATGACCGGCTTGTACGCCTTGCCGGACGTGACCGCGGCGCAAAGGGAAATGGCAGAAAGCATCATGCGCGCCGTCGGCTTTACGCTGTGGCTGGAGCAGGAGAGCATGATCGACGCCGTGACGGCCATCTCCGGCAGCGGGCCGGCGTATGTATTCTATTTTATCGAGGCGATGCAGCAGGCGGCGCAAGAACTCGGCCTGAGCGCAGAGCAGGGCACGCAATTGGCGATCGCCACCTTCAACGGCGCGGCGCAGTTGGCCCTGCATGCCAGCGAGCCGGTCGCGCTGCTGCGCGAAAGGGTGACTTCCAAAGGCGGCACCACCTATGCGGCCTTGAGCAGCATGGAGGAGAGCGGCGTGAAAGCGGCGATCGTCGCGGCGATCAAGGCCGCCGAACTCAGGGGCAAGGAACTGGGCGACGAGTTCGGGCGGCAAGCCTGAATCAGTTTTTTTTCAGTGGGTGGCATCCGGCGCCGCAGTGACGCTGACTCACAGCGTTTGATCCGTTTGATCCGTTTGTTCGCGGCCTGATGCCCGGTTTTGAAAGCGCTGCAGCAGCGGCGCCAGTTTTTGCCATAGTTGCCAGGCGTTCAGCGCCGATTTGCTCAGGGAAATCGCACGGCGCGGTTTCAGGAGCAGGATGCCGGCCAGCACGGCCGCGCCTATCGCCGGCCGGCGCTGCACGGCCGCCCCCACCTTGCCGCACACGTCCCAGGCCAGATCGGCCCATCCCAACGATTGTTTTATTTCCTTGCCATACAGCCGCACCAGATTGCGTTGCGCCTGACTTTTCAGCAGCAAGGCTTGGCGACGCAGCGCCAGTTGTTCCAGCTTGCTTTCCATATGGACAGCCTTATTCCGATGGAGATGAAGCTGCTTTTCCTTGCAGCGCCGCGCTGTCTTTTTTTAATTCCGCCAGCGTGTAAGACAATAGCCCGGGTTTGTTGCGCAGACGCCGGCGCAGCCATACGCCGAGTGCGATCGCCGCGCCGGAAAATAGCAGCAGCAGCGCGGAAACGATAGCCAGACGATGGCTATCCCAGAATAGCGCCACCAGCAATAGTATCGCCAGCATGACGGCGATACCGGCGCAAAACAGGGCCGTCAACGACCATAGCAACATGGAAGAAAAGCGGGTCAGCTCTTCTTCCAGTTCTACCGAGATCAGTTCCAGCCGGGTGTGCAGGATGCCGGTCAGCGTGGCCGCCAGTTGCGCCAGCGAATCGGTGAGCGCCATGCTTACTTGTTGCGGCCGATCAGCAGGCCAATCAACAAGCCTATGCCGGCAGCGATGCCGGCCGATTGCCAAGGGTTTTCCTTGACATAGACATCGGTGGCGCGCGCCGCATCTTTGGTGCGGGTGACCACGACATCTTCTATCCTTGCGACTTCAGCCTTGGCATTTTTCAAAGTATTTTCAAAACGCAGTTTGGCCGATTTAAAGCCTTCTCCGGCCTGCTGTTCGGTGTTCCTTAGCAAATCCTCGGCATCCCGGATGACGTGATTCAGATCGCTCACTAATTTATCTTTATGCTGTTCTACTGAGTTCATGGCACTTCCTTTCATGGTGGGTGATGAAATGAATTTGCTTACAGTCTAGACAGTGTTTCCGGATTAAGTTTGTGTCAGGTCAACAAGTGGGACGGTAAAAAAGCGTGGTGTTTCTATCACTGTAATGCATAGTCAAGTGCAATGCCAGCAAAGATAGCGGCTCCCAGCCAGTTATTGTGCAGGAAGGCGGCAAAGCAACGCATGCGGTCGCGCTCGCGGATCAGCGTGTAATGGTAAGCGGCGCAAGCGAGTGCAAGGCTCATCCCGGCCGTGAACCAGCCGCGCAAGCCAGCTTGCCAGCCGACCAGAAAAATCAATACGAAAGCGATGGCGTAACACAGCATGACCGCCAGGACATCATAGCTGCCGAAGGTAATCGCCGAAGTCTTGATGCCCAGCTTCAGGTCGTCGTCCCGGTCCACCATCGCATATTCGGTGTCGTAAGCGACGGCCCAGAAAATATTCGCGATGAGCAATATCCAGGCGCTAGACGGCAGCGTATTTTGTACCGCGGCGTATGCCATGGGAATGCCAAACCCGAATGCGATGCCCAGATACGCCTGCGGTATCGCGAAAAAACGCTTGAAGTAAGGGTAGCTGGCGGCGATCAGGACTGCCGCTAGCGATAACTGTTTGGTCAGCGCATTCAGGGGCAGGATCAGCGCAAACGACAGCAGGGCCAGGGTCAGCGCTACCAGCAGCGCTTCCTTGCCGGAAATCTGGCCGCTGGTTAAAGGGCGTTCGGCGGTGCGTTTCACGTGACGGTCGAAATCCCGGTCGGCATAGTCGTTGACGGCGCAACCGGCGGAGCGCATCAATACCGTTCCCAGGCTGAAGATGGCGACCAGTTGCCAGTCCGGTTTGCCGCCGGAGGCTATCCACAGCGCGGCCAGCGTCGGCCATAACAGCAAGAGTATGCCTATCGGCTTATCCAGCCTGACCAGTTTGAAATATAAGCTTAAGCGTTGGAAGAGAGTATGCATGAAAACGAGCGGTGGTTGCGTACCGGCGCATTATAAGTGCTATCGATGCCGGCGATGCCGCTCTCTGCACGCTGTCGCTTCGGCCATAAGGCCGGAGCGCTCACATCAGCAAGGGTTTGCGCTTAAACGCGTTGCTCGCGGCTTGCCCTTGAGCGGCCGGCAGCTTGCTGCTGGCCATGCTGGTCGCGGCCGCCCGGCCGCAGGCGGGGGCGTCGCTGCGGCGCGCGCCGCAGGCATAACCGAGTGCAAACACCAGAACGGTGAGTAGTAGGCTCAGTAAGTATCTGCTAACAGCATGCATACGTGGCTCGCTTTCTACAGGCAATAAAAAAGCGGATAGCAGGCGGGGGAGGCACCGCTATCCGCAACGCTCAGGGGAGCTTGAAACTTGTCGCCGGTATCGCGTGAAAACATCTACGCGCGAGTCGCCGGAGCACGGGTCGCAGTGTTGCAATTAATCGTAGAACGTACCAGTTAAATGTGCGAAGATCATGTATTCGATATTTACAGTATTGAAATACGGTACTTTTCCCAGGTGTCTGAATTTTTAAGGAGAGCGCATGAGTTCGCCGGAATTGCTGCTGCAAGTCTTGCGTACCGAATTACGGGCCGCCGGGGTAACGTACAAGATGCTGGCCGAGCGCATAGGCATGAGCGAGTCGAGCATGAAGCGCATGTTCGGGCAAAAAGACATGACGCTGTCGCGCCTGGCGCAGATTTGCAAGGCGGCCGGGATCGCGCTGGAAGATGTGTTGCGCCAGGCCGCCGATGTGACGCCGCATTCGGACACCCTGAGCCTGGCGCAGGAGCGTTCGCTGATGGCCGACCCCAAGCTGTTGCTGGTGGCGATTTGCTGCCTTGGGCACTGGACGCTGGAGCAGATCGTGGAAACCTATCGCTTGTCGGAGGCGGAATGTATCTTGCAGCTGGTGGCGCTCGATCGCCTCGAGCTGATAGAACTGCGCCCGCATAACCGCTACCGGCTGAATGTGTCGGCCGCGTTTCACTGGCGGCCGGATGGCCCGGTGCAGCAGTATTTCCGCGACTACGTGGTCGGCGATTATTTCAACGGGCGTTTCGACGGCGCCGGCGAAACCTTGCTGTGCGTGCCGGCCCGTCTGTCGGCCACGAGCGCGCAGCAAGTTGTGCAAAAGATACAGCAGCTGGTGGCCGAGCTGGCCAGCCTGCAGCAGGAGGATCGCCGCTTACAGCCGCAAGAGCGCGACGGTTTTACCTTATTGCTGGGCTTGCGCTCCTGGGAATTTTCCGCGTTTACGGCCTTGCGGCGCGAGGCGCCGCCACCCGCCCAGCTTCACCAGATCGGCCCGAGGAACAGATAAAGCGACGAGCCGTTGCCGCGGGTCGCGCCGGCGCCGAAATACAGGGGGCCGAAGCGCGTATCCATGGACAGAAATGCGCTGCCGGCTTGCTTGATATTACCGGAATAGCGCGTTTGTTCGGCGCCGAAAGCGCCGCCGAGTTCGGCGGAAAAGCCCAGCCGTATCGCGCCGCCCACCGCGGCCGGCATGGCGCCGACGCGGCGCGCTATCACCGCGCGGCCGAGCGCGACCGTATTGCCTTCCAGCGAATCGGCGCTAGTGCCGGACAGGCGCAAGAAGCCGCCCAGCGACACCGGAGCCTGGCCGCGCTGCGCACGCGACCATTCGCCATACAGATGGCCGGCCCAGTCGCCGTACTGGAAGGCGCTCAAGCCTTCGATTTGCGAACGCGCCAGCGAGGGTTCCTGCGGCCCCTTGCTGGGCGAGCGTTCCAGCACGGCGTCCACTAAATTGCCGCGCACCGGAAAAGCCAGCGAATCGAGCGTATCGACGCGGAACCGGGCGAACTGGGTGGTGTCGTAATTTTGCGCGCCCGGCAAGGCCGGATCTTCTGGCAAAATCACGCTGAATTTGGCGAAACGGCGGCTGACGCCGATCTGCAGGTCGCCCCAGTTGTCGAGCTGGCGTCCGAACACCAGGCTGGCGCTGCTGCTGCGTCCGCTGACGCGGTAGATTTTCCTGCCCTGGTTGAACAAGTCGCCGCTGCCGCCACTGAATTCCAGCGAGGGCGCCAGATACCAGGGCGAGCCGGCCGCCAGCGGTTGCCATAACTGGCTGCCGAACTGCCTTTGGTTGCCGATACGCGCGATGCTGCGCAACTCGCCGCCATAACTATTGAGCGAAGACGCCACGTGCATCACGCTGAGCGCGAAGCGATTGCCGTCAGAGAAATCGCTGGCCAGTTCCAGCCCCACGCGCAGGCGGTTGCGGCTGGAATTGGCTTCGGTAGGCTTGATCAGCACGTTGCGCCGGCCGTCCGCATCGCTGATCTCGGTATCGACGTTATCGAGGTCGCCGCGCCCGTACAGGCGGGCGGCGGCTTGCCGCACCTGTGCCGGCGTCGCCGCCTGGCCGCTGTGTAAGCCCGATTGTGCGATCAGGGCTTGCGGGTTGATATGGCCGCCGCTCTGGACTTCTATCCTGGCCAGCGGCAGCGCGCTGGTGGCCGCCTTATCCGGAGCAAAAGCGGTCAGGCGCTGGTATTCGAGCGCGGCATACTGCGTGTCGGGAATGCTGAAGGCCAGCAATTGGGCTTGCATTTTTTTGGCCGCGTCTTCCCCGGCCTGGATGGTGCGTTCGAATTGCCCGAAATCGAGAAAGCTGACACCCGTTAAATCGGGCGCGATCAGGATATCTTTGCCGCCCAGCTGTTTGATGGAACGCTGCACATTTTGCTCGGTCAGGATTTGCAGCATTTGTTTGCTGACGTCGATGGCGCTGCTCAGTTCGCTTTCTTTGGCTAACGGCGTGCCGACATTCACTGCGATCACTACGTCGGCGCCCATGGAGCGCGCCAGTTCCACCGGCAGGTTGCTGACCAGGCCGCCATCCACCACCAGCCTTTGCCTGATACGCACCGGCGCAAACACGCCGGGCACCGCCAGCGACGCGCGCAGGCTGAGCAGCAGCGGGGTGTCGCTCAGTTCCACCAGTTCGCCGCTCAGCAAATCGGAGGCGACCGAGCGGAACGGCAAGGCCAGCCGGTCGATAGGATGGTCGCGCATGCCGGCCGGCAGCAAGCGCGTCAGGGCGGTTTCCAGCGCGGCATTGCCGGCTGCTGCGGCCGGCAGCGATGCGCCGGCCTTGGTGACGGCGAATTCTATGCGCGACGGCAACAGCACGTCTTCTTCCTTGCGGCGGAAATCGAGCTCGTAACGCGCCGGCCGGTCCGCCAGCACGCGCTCCCAGTCGGTGTCGCGTATGGTTTGTTCCAGTTCTTCGGCCGAACGCCCGGCCGCATAGGCGCCGCCGACCACCGCACCCATGCTGGTGCCGACCACGATATCGACCGGCACCCGCATTTTTTTCAGGGCGCGCAATACGCCGATATGGGCGAAGCCGCGCGCGCCGCCGCCGGACAGCACCAGCGCGATGCGCGGGCGGGCGGCGGGCGCGGTTGCTTCCGCCGCGATTTGCGCCTGCGCCAGTGGCGCCGCCAGCGCCAGCGCCAAAGCGCAGATTTTTACCAAAGAACGTCGCGATAACTTCAGGTTCATTGTGCTCTTCAACAGGAGATAGCAGGCAGTCGGGAATATTGTCGCTTGCCAGAAAGGCATGAAGTATAGCCTTGTGCGCGCTGATTGCATTGTTGCACAGCGGATGCAGCGAAGCGAAACCGGCGTTAGCGCTTCAGTCAGCGGGATTGACCAGCGCCGTCAGCACATGGTCGCGCCAGGCGCCGTTGATCTTCAGGTAAGACCTGGCGTAGCCTTCGCGCGCAAAGCCCAGGCGCTGCAGCAGCGCGGCGCTGCGCAGGTTTTCCGGGACGTAATTGGCCATGATGCGGTGCAAGCCTTCGGCCTCGAACATGTGGCGTATGCCGGCCTGGACCGCTTCGCGCATATAGCCTTGACCCTGATGGCTGGCGGCAATTGCGTAACCGAGATGGCAAGCCTGGAACACGCCGCGCACGATGTTGTTGAAGTTGCAGACGCCTATCATTGCTTCGCCGTCGCAGACCGCG
The DNA here is from genome assembly GCA_016196925.1 of Burkholderiales bacterium. Taxonomy (GTDB): domain Bacteria; phylum Pseudomonadota; class Gammaproteobacteria; order Burkholderiales; family Burkholderiaceae_D; genus Undibacterium. The sequence goes on from JACPWS010000082.1 coordinate 66,557, forward strand.
AAAAACAGTCCCTGGCCGGCTTCGATCTGGCGGAAGTTGTGGAACAGCCTTTCCTGGCAGTGTTCCAGGCTGAAGTAAGCTTCGTCGCGCCAGGGTTCCCACGGCGCCAGATGGCTGCGGTTGGCGAGCAGATAGGCTTGCAGCAGCGGCGCGTGTTCCGGCAGCAGGATGCGCAATTGCAGCCGCTCGGTCTGTATCGCTTCGGTCAGCATAAGAACTCTCCCAGAAAAGGGCGAGATTCTACTGCGCAGTGGCGGCCTGGTCCAGCATGCTGACGCCGGGCAAGTTGCAAGCCAGCACCGCTTGCCGTATCGCTTCTATCGCCGCCTGGCGCGTAAAGCTCTTGCGCCAGGCGATCACCACCCGCCTATCCGGCGCCGGGTCAGAGAAAGGCAGGTAGCGCAGCATGCCGTCTTTGGCTTGCATATCGGGCACCGAAGCCATGGGTAAAACCGTGATGCCTATGCCGGAGGCGACCATGTGGCGTATGGTTTCCAGCGAGGAGCCTTCGAAGCTGCGCGCAATGCCGTCGCCGTTGGTAGAGAAGCGCGCCATTTCCGGGCAGACTTCCAGCACCTGGTCGCGGAAACAGTGGCCATGTCCGAGCAATAGCATGGTTTCGGATTTCAATTCTTCCGCCGAAATGTGGTCGCGTGCGGCCCAGGCATGGTCTTGCGGCAGGGCGACCACGAACGGTTCGTCATACAGCGGCTGCACCATCATGCCCTGGTCGGGCAAGGGCAGGGCCATGATGGCGGCATCCAGCTCGCCCTGGCGCAGCAATTCCATCAATTTAACCGTGAAATTTTCCTGCAGCACCAGCGGCATTTGCGGCACTTGTCTGATCATGGTCTTGACCAGCGTCGGCAGCAAATAAGGGCCGATGGTGTAGATCACGCCGAGGCGGAACGGGCCGGCCAGCGGGTCTTTGTTTTGTTTGGCGATTTCCTTGATGGCGGCGGTCTGCTCCAGCACCCGCTCGGCCTGGGCCACGATCTGCGCGCCCAGCGGGGTGGTGGACACTTCGGTGCCGCCGCGTTCGAAGATCGTCACACCGAGTTCATCTTCCAGCTTCTTGATGGCGACCGAAAGCGTCGGCTGCGCGACAAAGCACGCTTCGGCGGCATGGCCGAAATGCCTTTGCCGGGCGACGGCAACGATGTATTTTAATTCAGTAAGTGTCATGCCGGTAGTTTGGCACAGTGCGCAAAGAGATAAAGGAAAATTTATAGCGGAGATGAATTTAGCCATGCTTTCCTTGTTCCTGGCGCAATAAATATTTCCTGGCTTGAATTTTTGCCGCCGTCGGGTGCGCCCCGCCAACTGTTGCCGCGCCCGCCCGCCGGTTGCGGCTGCGCTTGGAAATGGCCGTGCCGCGCCGCATCCGGGCTTACTGGATCCCAGCTAAAAGCACGCTGGGATGACGTTGCAAACAGAGTTCGTTGATCAGACCCGCGCCGGCTTATGGTTTGCGACTGGCAAGATGAAATTACAACGTTTAACGCAAACAGAGCCCCTAAAATGAAAAAATATGGTGACTATTCAGCCGCGATGAAGAAGAATAAAAAACCAAACCTCTCAACACAGAGACACAGAGGCTCAGAGGTACAACAAAGGCAGAGAAAAGCAAATTTACCGCTACTCTCCTGATTTTCTCCGTGTCTCTGTGTCTCTGTGTTGAGGGGTTTTGACCTTTTTCATAGCGGCTGAATAGTTACAAAATATGGAAGGTTTTTAGCGATTCCGGCGACCTTATTGCCGGCGCATGGCCTTGCTGAGTTCCAGTTGACCTTGCGCAGTCCCGCTGTCCGGCACGATTTCGCCGTCGCGGCCTGGCCAGACGCCTTGCGTCAGCGTGATGTGGGCCGCTTCGAAGTTGCCGGCGCCGGTCACGATGGCCACGCGGCCCTTGAGGTCGAGAGTCATATGGTTTTCCTTCGGTTGCTTGCGTGGGGAGCTAATTTTAACTTGGCAAGCAATGCCTGAAGGCTATGCTTAAGGGCGTACAGGCTTGGTCCACGAAAAACACGAAAAGCACGAAAAAAAAGAATCTTTCAATGCCGTCATTCCCGCGCAGGCGGGAATCCACTGGAGTATTTGAAAACATGGATTCCCGCCTGCGCGGGAATGACGAAAAGAGGGGGTGTTTTTGTTCGTGCTTTTCGTGTTTTTCGTGGACCAGATTCCGCCTTTGACGACATAAACCGATAGCAACGCTCACACCCGCAAAAACTCTTCCTTCTGCCCCAGCCAGCGCTGCAGATGGGCGGCCACCGTGGCCGGGTCGTCCTTGAGCAGCTCCAGCGCCAGATTGCGCGCCTGCTCCACCAGCCACTGATCGCTTTCCAGATTCGCGAAGCGCAGCATGGCTTCGCCCGACTGGCGCGCGCCGAGGAATTCGCCGGGGCCGCGCAGCTCCAGGTCTTTGCGCGCGATCTCGAAGCCGTCGGTGCTTTCGCGCATGGTCGCCAGCCTTTGCCGGGCGGTGCCGCCCAGCGGGCCCTGATACAGCAGCAGGCAGACGCTGGCCG
>JACPWS010000083.1 GCA_016196925.1 Burkholderiales bacterium
GATGGGTTTCATTTGCTACGGCAACCCATCCCCACCCTAACCCTCCCCTTGAAAGGGAGGGAATATCCGGCATATTTGAATGCCCCTTATATTGCGGGTTGAGTAGCAAAAATTTTAGGAAATCACAACATGTCAGAACCAAGCAATCAAGCCACTTCGGCTGCGCCGCAGGAATTAGCGCAAGATGAAAACTCCATCATCGCCGAACGCCGCGCCAAGCTCGATGCGATCCGCGCCAAGGGCGTCGCTTTCCCTAACGACTTCCGTCCGCAACACAAGACGGCCGATCTGCAGGCGCAATACGGCGCCATTAGCCGCGAAGAGCTGGAAGCCATGGATGTGCAAGTGACCGTGGCCGGCCGCATGATGCTGAAACGCGAAGCCGGCAAAAAAGCCGCGTTCGCCACGCTGCAAGACGCTTCCGGCCTCAAGGCCGACGGCCGCATCCAGCTGTATGTCACCAGCGACAAAACCGGCGAAGCCGCGATGGAAGCCTTCCGTCACTACGACCTGGGCGACATCCTCGGCATAGCAGGCGTGCTGTTCAAGACCAAGACCGACGAGCTGACCATCAAGGTCACCACGCTGCGCCTGCTGACCAAATCGCTGCGCCCGTTGCCGGACAAGTTCCACGGCCTGGCGAATCAGGAAATGAAATACCGCCAGCGCTACGTCGACCTGATCGTGAGCGAAGAGACGCGCCGCACCTTCAAGGCGCGCACCGCCGCCATGAATTCGATCCGCAACTTCATGAATAGCAACGATTTCATGGAAGTCGAGACGCCGATGCTGCACCCGATACCGGGCGGCGCGGCGGACAAGCCTTTCATCACGCATCACAATGCGCTCGACATGCAGATGTATATGCGTATTGCACCCGAGCTGTATCTGAAGCGCCTGGTGGTCGGCGGCTTCGAGCGCGTATTTGAAGTCAATCGCAATTTCCGTAACGAAGGCGTGTCGCCGCGTCACAATCCGGAATTCACGATGATGGAATTCTATGCGGCCTATGTCGATTACAAATGGCTGATGGATTTCACCGAGCAAGTGATACGCAAGGCGGCCGTTGATGCGCACGGCACCGCCGTGCTGACTTATCAGGGGCGCGAACTCGATCTCAGCAAGCCGTTCCAGCGCCTGACCATCGTCGGCGCGATCAACAAATATGCGCCGCATTACACGCATGAACAATTGCACGACGCCGAGTTCCTCAAGGCTGAACTAAAGAAATTCGGCGTCAAGCCGCATGTGATTTCCGGCCTGGGCGCGCTGCAATTGTCGCTATTCGAGGAAACCGCCGAAGCGCAATTGTGGGAGCCGACTTACATCATCGACTACCCGGTCGAAGTCTCGCCGCTGGCGCGCGCCTCCGACACGGTGGCTGGCATTACCGAGCGCTTCGAGTTGTTCATGACCGGCCGCGAAATCGCGAACGGCTTCTCGGAATTGAACGATGCCGAAGACCAGGCCGCACGCTTCCAGGCCCAGGTCGCCGCCAAGGACGCCGGCGATGAAGAAGCCATGTTCTACGACGCCGATTACATCCGCGCGCTGGAATACGGCTTGCCTCCGACCGGCGGCTGCGGCATAGGCATCGATCGCCTGATGATGCTGATTACCGATTCGCCGAACATCCGCGACGTGATCCTGTTCCCGCACCTGCGCCGCGAGGACTAATCGACGCATAGCTTCAAGCGTGAAACAAAAAGGGACTGTAGAATCTGCAGTCCCTTTTTTATTTTCCTTTCAACACTAGCCAGATATGCCTTCAACTCATCCGCTAAAAAAACTCCTGGTCTACGCGCGCACCTATCAACGCGATTTCCGGATCGCGATGCTGTATTCCATCCTGAATAAATTCTTCGACATCCTGCCGGAAGTGCTGATCGGCGTGGCGGTCGATATCGTGGTGAATGGCGAGAAAAGTTTTTTGGCGAAGCGCGTGCTGGGACAATTCGGCATCACCGACACCTGGCATCAGTTGCTGCTGCTGGGCGCAGTGAATGTGCTGATCTGGGGCGGCGAATCGTGGTTTGAATATCTGCTGTCGCTGCGCTGGCGCAAACTCGCGCAAAACCTGCAACACGATCTACGACTGGATACCTACGCCCATGTGCAAAAGCTGGAGATGGCGTATTTTGAAAACCAGCGCACCGGCAACCTGATGTCGGTGCTGAATGAAGATATCAACCAGATGGAGCGCTTCCTGAACGGCGGCGCCAATCAGATCATCCAGGTAGTCTGTTCATCCATCATGGTCAGCGCCGTGTTCTTCGCGCTGCAGCCGGCGCTGGCCGTGATTTCCCTGCTGCCGGTGCCGGCGATTTTGTTCGGCGCGTTCTGGTTCCAGAAGCGCCTGGCGCCGCGTTATGCGGCGGTGCGCGAAGCGGCCGGCGATGTCAGCGCCCGTCTCAACAATAATCTGCTCGGCCTGGCCACCATCAAAGCGTTTGCCGCCGAGGATTTTGAAGCACGCCATATCGCGCAAGCGAGTAACGCCTATCGCGAGGCGAATGCGAATGCCATTGCGGTCAGTTCGGCCATCACACCGGTGATACGGATGGCGATCCTGGCCGGCTTTACGGCCACCCTGGTATATGGCGGCTGGCTGACCCTGCAGGGCGAGCTGGCAGTCGGCGCCTACTCGGTGCTGGTGTATCTGACCCAGCGCCTGTTGTGGCCGCTGACCGGTCTGGCGGACGTGGCCGACATGTATCAGCGCTCGATGTCGGCAATCGATCGGGCCATGCGCTTGCTGGACACCAAAATCAATATCGCCTACGAAGGAAAACATATCGCCGCCACGGCGGTCAAGGGCGAATTGCGTTTCGAGAACGTGGAATTTTCTTACGGTGAGCTAACCACGCTCAAGCACCTGAGCCTGCATATTCCGGCTGGCAAGACCATCGCCTTCGTCGGCTCTACCGGCTCCGGCAAGTCGACGCTGGTCAAGCTCTTGCTGCGCTTTTATACGCCGCAAACCGGCCGCATCCTGCTCGATGGTCAGGCGATTGACGACTTAAATCTGCAAGACTTGCGGCGCGCCATCGGTTATGTGGCGCAGGACAGTTTTCTAACCGACGGCAGCATCGCCGAGAATATCGCTTATGGCTTGCAAGATGTGCCGGACAGCGCTATTGCTGCTGCGGCCCAGGCCGCAGAAGCCACGGAATTCATAGCCAAGCTGCCGCTGGGCTTCGCCACCCGCATCGGCGAGCGCGGACAGAAACTGTCGGGCGGACAACGCCAGAGACTGGCGTTGGCGCGCGCCATCCTGAAAAACCCGCCGATACTGATCCTGGATGAAGCCACCAGCGCGGTCGACAATGAAACCGAGGCGGCGATCCAGCGCAGCCTGGACGTGGTCAGCCGCAACCGCAGCACTATCGTGATTGCGCACCGCTTGTCGACGGTGCGCCAGGCCGATTGCATCCACTTGCTGGAAGAAGGCGAAATCGTCGAAAGCGGTACCCATGAGCAATTGCTGGCGCTGAATGGCGGCTATGCGGCGCTATGGCGCCTGCAAACCGGCGAGCGCAGCTAAATCACGGAACCCCGGACGCACCTATCGCCGCCGCCAGCGCCTGGGCGCTGAGGAAGGCGTTTTCCACCCGCCCCGCCCCTTCCAGCCCGACCGCAAACCAGTCGCCGCACACGCCTATGCCTTGCCTGGCGTTCCACAGGCAATCGGCCGCCAGCGTTTGCGGCGCTTGCGCATAGCGCCAGCGGTGCACGGCCGCGTGTATCGGCTGTATCCGCGAGCCGGTCGCTTCGTGAAACGCCTTGGACAATTTCTCTTTGACGCGCTCGGGTTCGTCTTCCAGATGTTCGGCGCTCCAGGCTGCGCTTGCGTGGCAGACCCAGCGTTCGCCGGCACGGTGCGCCGGCTTGGCAGTATCGCGCGCGATCCAGCCCAGCCGCGAGTGGCTGACCCAGGCGCCGTCATACGGCAATTCCAGCGGCAATTGGAAACCGAGCATCATGGCCCAGCACGGCGCATAACGCACCTGATCCGCCTGTTTGGCGAAAGCGGGCGCCACGCTTAACAAGGGCGCGGCCTGATCGGCCGGAATCGCCAGCACCACGGCGTCGAAAGGTCCGGCCGAGGCGGCGATCGCCGTGGTGTCGGCCTGCACGCTCAGCAGCCATTGCTTGCCATACGGTTCCAGCGCCAGCACCTGCTGTTCGGTTCTGATATCCAGACCATGCGCCAGTTGCGTGCCGAGGGCGCTCATGCCGGGCACCGCCACATAGCGGGTGGCGCTGCGGCCGGCAGCCTTTTTCACGGCGCCATCCAGACTGGCCAGCTTGCCGTTCCAGGTCGAGACCCAGCCGACCTTGCGCCAGTCGGCCACTTCTTTCTTGAAACGATCGGAACTGGCGGTGAAGTATTGCGTGCCGTGATCGAAACCGCCCAGCTCGGTCTGGCGCGTACCCATACGCCCGCTGACTTCGGCATTTTTTTCATAGACGGTCACATGATGACCCTGGGATTGTAATTGGCGGGCGGCGCTCAGGCCGGCCAGACCTGCTCCTACAACGGCGATATGCATAGATTCCCCTTCATCAGACAAGAAAAAACGCCCGCAAGCAAAAGCTGTGCGGGCGTCGTGAATTTAATCCAACATGGTGCGAAGTTTATTCTTCATTTTGTTCTGCCGGCCAGTCGCGGATATAAGCTTTCAACATCTTGTTTTCAAAGCTTTGCGCCTCCAGCACTGCTCTGGCGACATCGTAAAAAGAGATCACGCCGAGCAGGGTCTTGGCATCCATCACCGGCAGATAGCGCGAGTGCTTTTCCAGCATCATGCGACGCACTTCGTTGATTTCGGTTTCCGGCGTCACGGTAATCGGATGATCATCCATGTATTTGCGTACCGTGCCATTGCCAAGCGAACCCTGGTTATTGTGTATCGCGCGTATCACTTCGCGGAAAGTCAGGATGCCGGCCAGGTCGCCGTACTCCATCACCACCAGCGAGCCTATATCTTTTTCTTCCATCACGCTGACCGCTTCAGCAATCGCGGCATCGGGTGTGACGGTGAATAAAATATTGCCTTTTACTTCGAGAATTTCCGAGACTTTCATGCCTAGCCCTCCTGTTATCCGTATTTTTTCGTCCTTGCTTGCAATGTAACGCAAGCCTTGTAAAAAATCTAGCGCGGCTCAAGTTTTCCCGCGTAAAACGCACTATATTCAGCGTGCTTAATGGTAGCATTGCGCCATCTTTAACTGGAGAGCATTCCCCATGAGCGGCCCTAAATATCACGGTTTCGACACGCTGTCGCTGCACGCCGGTGCTGCCCCCGACCCGGCCACCGGCGCTCGCGCCACCCCGATTTACCTGACTTCTTCATTCGTCTTCAAGGACTCCGACCACGCCGCCTCGCTGTTCAATATGGAACGCGCCGGCCACGTGTATTCGCGCATTTCGAATCCCACCAATGCAGTGCTGGAAGAGCGCATCGCCGCGCTGGAAGGCGGCGTGGCCGGCATCGCCGTCGCCAGCGGCCAGGCCGCCATGCATCTGGGGCTGGCGACCATCGCCGGCGCCGGTTCGCATATCGTGGCGTCGCGCGCGCTGTACGGCGGTTCGCAAAACCTGCTGGCTTACACCATGCAGCGCTTCGGCATAGAAACGACTTTCGTCGATCCGCGCGACCTGGACGCCTGGCGCGCGGCGATACGGCCGAATACCAAGGCGCTGTTTGCCGAAACGCTGGGCAATCCCGGCCTGGACGTGCTGAATATCCCGGCCGTGGCGGAAATCGCGCACGACAATTACCTGCCGCTGATGCTCGACTCCACGTTTACCACGCCCTATCTGCTGCGCCCTTTCGATCACGGCGCCGACCTGGTGTTTCACTCGGCCACCAAGTTCCTGTGCGGGCACGGCACCGCGATCGGCGGCTTGCTGGTCGATGGCGGCACTTTCGACTGGCAACAGGCGTATGAAAAGACCGGCCGCTTTGGCGAGCTGTGCGAACCGTATGACGGCTTTCACGGCATGGTGTTTTCCGAAGAATCGACAGTGGCGCCGTTCGCATTGCGCGCGCGGCGCGAAGGCTTGCGCGATTTCGGCGCCTGCATGAGTCCGCACAATGCTTTCTCCATCTTGCAAGGCATAGAAACCCTGGGTTTGCGTATGGACCGCCATGTCGCCAACACGCGCAAGGTGGTGGAATTCTTAGTCGCGCATCCGGCGGTCGAGTCGGTCTCTTACCCCGAGCTGGAAACGCATCCCGATTACGAGCTGGCCAAAACCCTGCTGCCTAAGGGCTGCGGCGCGGTGTTCTCGTTCAGCATCAAGGGCAACCGCGCGGCCGGCCAGCGTTTCGTCGAATCCTTGAATATCTTCTCGCACCTGGCCAATGTCGGCGACGCCAAATCGCTGGTGATCCATCCGGCTTCCACCACGCATTTCCGCGTGCCGGCCGAGCAGCTGGCGGCTTCCGGCATCACGGAAGGCAGCATGCGCCTCTCGATAGGACTGGAGAATGTCGACGATTTGATAGAAGACCTCGCACGTGGCTTGAAAGCCGCTCAGAAAGGAGCCTGAGATGCTATACCAGGTTAACGGACAAGACGCCTATTGCTACACCGGCGGCAAGCTTTTCAACCCGGAATTGCCGACCGTGGCCTTCATCCACGGCGCCCAGAACGACCATAGCGTATGGGCTTTGCAAACCCGCTATTTTGCGCATCACGGCTACAACGTGCTGGCCGTCGATCTGCCCGGCCACGGCCGCAGCAAGGGCGCGGCACTCGCCAGCGTGGAGCAGCTGGCCGACTGGCTGCTGGCCTTGCTGGATGCGGCCGGCGTGCAACAAGCGCTGCTGGTCGGACACAGCATGGGCTCGCTGATCGCGCTGGAAACCTGCGCCCGCGCGCCGGCGCGCGTCGGCAAGCTGGCCCTGATCGGCGCCGCTTACCCGATGAAAGTCTCGGACGCCTTGCTGAATGCGGCGCGCGATCAAGAGCAGAGCGCGATCGACATGGTGAATATCTATTCGCACAGCTCGATCGCGCAAAAACCATCCTGCCCCGGCCCCGGCTTCTATGTGATGGGCGCCAGCCAGCGCCTGATGCAGCGCATTTCCAAGATCAACCCGGCCCAGGTGTTTTATACCGATTTCTCGGCCTGTAATGCCTACAGCAACGGCGAGCAAGCGGCGCTGGCGGTGGCCTGCCCCACCCTGTTCGTGCTCGGCAAGAAAGACATGATGACGCCGGCCAGAGCCACGGCCGCGCTGAGCAAGGCGATTGCCGGCAGCAAGACTACGCTGATCGAGAATTGCGGCCATGCGCTGATGGCGGAACAGCCGGATGCGGTGCTGAATGCGCTGTACGCTTTTGCCCGGGCTTAGCGGGCGCAAGCCGGACTCTGTTTGCGTTAAGAAAGAACGGATTTATTCCGGTTTCGTCATCCCCGCGAAAGCGGGGATACACCTAAGTGTTTGATTTACATGGATTCCCCCTTGCAGGGCGCGCTTGAGCATGCATGCTCAAGTCGTTGCGCGGGCGGGTAGCATGCTACCCGAATTCCCCGCTACACCTTTCGCGGGAATGACGCCTTTCGATTTAATCTGCGCTTCCTTAAACGTTGTTGTTTCACGTCTGCATCTATGCGCAGTAAAAAGCTGTTTTTTCACCACGGCGAACACAGCACAAGCATTTGTTTTCTATAGGTTCTCGCTGTGTTCGCCGTGGCTAAGATGTTCTTTTTTAGCCTTTTGTATACCTTGCACGACCTGACAAGAGCTCGTTTTTCAGATTTTTGGAAAACAAGGTTTAACGCAAACAGCGCCGGTCTGGCCGGCGCTCTATATTTCAGAGCACGGATGGCCTGCTGCTTAACACCGGCAGGCGCTGGCTGAGTCCCGCCAGGTAATCGGCGCGAAAACGACGCAGGATATAGTCCTTGTAGTTATTTTCTTCCAGGGCTGACCAGGCTTGCTCTCTGGCCATTGCCGAAGTTTCCATCGCCTCCAGCAAGCTGTTGCTCGAGATAAGCACATCGGCGCTGCTCATCATTTCATAGCCATACAGCTGCATGTATTCCCGGCACAGGGTTTCTATGACGGCGATTTCTTCCATGCTCAGCTGTTGCTTGAACTTGTCTTTATTGGCCAAAATGGGAGGAAAGCAATTGCTCTCCCACAAGGCGGACAATTGCGCGATTTTTTGCGCTTCATTCGAGTGGGCGACGTCCAGCATTTCCGGTACAAAGGCGATGCCGAAAAACCGGCAAATGTTTTTCAACACGGCTTCCTGATTCGCCAAAAAATCCTCATAGCGTATGGTCAATACGCGTTCCGGATAAAGCGCGATCAGCCTTCTGGCGGTCCGGTGCGCGTCGAGCCAGGCCATGGCGTTCAGGCTGGAGTCGTAATCGTGGATGATGGCGCGGTTCATGGAGGCGACTTGCGCCCTGGGGTCGCGCACCACGTTCAGGAACAACATATCGGGGAATAATTCCAGCAATTCTTCCGCGTATTGCACGCTGTCCAGCGACTTATCCATCACCACCCTGGCGTGCTGCCGCTCGCCGGCGCGCAACAGCAGTTCCCACAATATCCTGTGCACGCTGCGCCGTTGATGGCGCAGCGCCTCGAATATCTCGACCGGATCGAACACGATCTCTTTCCATTTGACCATGCTGACCGCTTGCAAACCTATCACATCGACCACCAGCCGGAAATAGGCCTGATCGTCGGCCAAATCGCCGTAACGCGGCAGCAAGGGCATGAAGTCGACGATATGCAGAGGGTAAGGCGAATAGAATTCCCGGCTGTTGTTCAGACGCAGGCGCAAGGCGTGGCTGCCGCAACGACGTAAGGGTATCATCAATACCGGTCTCGGTCTGGCGCTCGCTGAAGTAGCGGATACTGGATTGGGCTTGCCGTTTGGCGCTTGCATTTTTCACCTCCGTAGAAGAGCTTGAATGAAGATTTTCCGCTTAAAAATACGCAAAAAATTTACTGGCGAAAAGAGTTAACTCATCCGAGGGGAGCGCATTGATGCCGGCCGCCGCCCGGCGTCCGCCGCCGCTGCAAAACATCGAACAAAAGTCGCTGGCCGGCTTATCTTGCGGATAGGCCGATCGCACGCTGACCACAAAGCTGCCATCCGTTTTGGGCGTCAGCACCGCAAAAGAGCGCTCTGTTTCCAGATTTTTCAGCTTATTGGCCAGCATGCCCGAAACCCGTCTGGCCCAGGCCAGGTCGGGCAAGATATACATCGCAGCGGTCTGGCTTTGTGCGCTCGCTTGCAGTGTTTCCATGCCGGCGAGATCTTGCGCATAGGCGCGCCGCAAAATCGAAAACTCCGGCGCCGCGGCGATGAAATCGCAGGGGTCGCGATACGCGTGCAAAGCCCGGTACAGTTGCGCCGGATGGAAATGCAAATCTTCAGGATGTTCGCCGTAAGCGTTATAGTTGAGCAAGGTGCCCAGCTGCTGCAATTGCTCGCTTTGCCGCTGGCTGTAAGCGGCGGTTAGCGCCATGGCGCGCGCCGGCGCTATCAGGTTATCGCCGAACGCGGCGACGATAGCCCAGACTGCGTAGCGCCCTTGCAAATGGTGGTTAACCAGGATGCTGGTGCAGACGTCGGCGGCCTCGTCACTATGCAGCTTTAAAGCGGGATGAGAAAACGCCATGGCCGCGCTGTGGTGGTCGAAGTACTCCACCTGCGCTCCCGCCGCCAGCTGGCTTTGCAAAGCGGCGAGATTGGCGTCCAGCGATATGTCGAGCACCGTGATCCGGTCGCCGCGGCCGGCGGTAAATTGCGGCAACAGGCAGATATCGCGCTTCACGCCGGTCACCAGACGCGCGTCCAGCGGCTCGGCCAGACGCAACTGATGCAAGGCGCAGATGCCGTCGGCATCGCCATTGAATACATCGAATGCGGAAGCGGTCCGCGTTTGATCGGCGTCCGTGCTTGACATCATTTGCTAAAGCAAGGGCCTAACAGATGGTAGTAAAGCCGCTCTGCGGCGGCCTCGGTCGACAATAATTCAGTGTCGATTTCCAGATCCGGCTCTTGCGGCGCTTCGTAAGGGGAAGTGATGCCGGTAAATTCCGGAATTTCACCGCGCCGCGCTTTAGCGTACAAGCCTTTGGGGTCGCGCGCCTCGCAAACCTTGCCCGCAGTACTGACATACACTTCGACAAAGCGGTCGGGGCCAATAATTTCGCGCGCCATGGCGCGATCTTCTTGAAACGGGGAGATGAAGGCCGTGATAACAATCAGCCCGGCTTCGTTCATCAGATGGGCGACTTCGGCCGCACGCCGGATATTTTCCCGTCTGTCGGCGGGGGAAAAACCGAGATCGCTATTCAAGTGGTGCCGTAAGTTATCGCCGTCTAGCACGAAGCTGCAATGCCCTCTTTCCAGCAAGATTTTTTCCAGCGCATAGGCGATAGTGGATTTTCCGGCGCCGCTCAAGCCGGTCAGCCACAGGCTGGCCGGGCGTTGATGCAACAGATGCTCCCGCACGGATGACAGCGGCGCGCCGTAATGCCAACTGATGTCAGTGCGTCTGGCGTGCGCTTGCGGCACAAAGCGCCCGAATTGCCCACCGGCTTCAGACTGGGCGGGACTTTCGGTTTTTAGTTGCACAACTTTGGGCGCGGTTTGCATGTTGTTTTCCTCAATGTGAGAAGAACGGGTAGCTCTTTTGCGCTTTTGACTATTTCAGCAAAAATGCAAGACTCTTGACAGCGATACCGGTCGCCGCGTACCGGCAAAGGCATCCGCTGCAGTTTGCCGCGAAGCCGCCGCGCTCGGCAGCAAAATTCGCTAAAACTCTTCCCAATCCGCGTCTATGCTCTTGTCGTGCAGCTTGACGTTGGCCACCCGCTTGATCTGTTTAACCGCGGCTTGCTGTCGCTCCGCCGGCAGCGCTTTTTTTATGATGGGGATGATATTTTTTTCGGTTCCGGCGTGAAATTGGCTGGACAGGCTTGCGGTTTTTACGCTATCGAGCTTAAACGTACTGACCAGTTGCGCCAGATGGTCGGCCTGATCTTGCAATGAGGTCGCCGCCGCCGCGGCTTCTTCTACCAGGGCGGAATTTTGTTGGGTCGCATCGTCCATCTGCATGATGGCTTCGTTGATTTGCTCTATGCCCGCGGTCTGCTCCATGCTGGCGGACATGATCTCGCCCATGATATCGGTCACCCGCTTGATACTGCTCACGATTTCCGACATGGTCATGCCCGCCTCGTCCACCAACCGTGCGCCTGCATCGACCTTGCTGACAGAATCGTCGATCAGCTTCTTGATTTCCCTGGCGGCTTCAGCGGAGCGTTGCGCCAGACTCCGCACTTCCGTCGCCACTACCGCAAAACCGCGTCCCTGCTCGCCGGCGCGCGCCGCTTCCACCGCCGCATTCAGGGCCAGGATATTGGTCTGAAACGCGATGCCATCTATCACGCCTATGATGTCGACTATCTTGCGCGACGAGGCATTGATCGAACCCATAGTCCCGACTACTTCCGACACGACTCTGCCACCTTTGACGGCGACTTCCGAAGCCGATTGCGCCAGCACATTGGCCTGCCTGGCATTATCGGCATTTTGTTTGACGGTCGAGGTCAGTTCTTCCATGGATGAAGCGGTTTCTTCCAGCGATCCGGCTTGTTGTTCGGTACGCGCAGACAAATCCATATTGCCCGATGCGATTTGCCTGGACGCGGTGGCGATGGTGTCGGTGCCGGAACGCACCATGCCGACGATATTCGCCAGCCCGTCGCGCATTTCGCGCATGGCGTGCAGCATACTGTGCCGGTCGTGCGCGGCCACGCTGATCTCCAGCGCGAGATCGCCGGCGGCGATTTTTTCCGCGATATCGGCCGCATATTGCGGTTCGCCGCCCAATTGCTTCAGCAAGCCGCGCACGATCATCCAGGCGGCCAGCATGCCCACAAATAAAGCCGCGCCGCCAAAGACATACATCAGGGTCAGCCCGCTGACATACGCTTTTTCCGCCTCCAGTATGGCCTGGTTATTCTGTTTCTCTTCCACGCTCATGAATTCGTTGAGCATGCCCCACCATTTTTTTTGCACCGGACGGAAGTCGTAACGCAATAAACGATAAGCCTCTTCATTCTTTTTTTGCAAACTAAGTTCGGCGCCTTGTGTCACAAATGGCGCCGACAACTTCGCCTGTTCCTTGATTTTTTGGAATAATTCTTTCTGCGCCAGAGTGGCGTTAGGGTCTTCAGACAGCATCTTGCCGAGTTTTTCTTCGGCTTCCGCATATTTTTTCGCCTGCGCCTTGATGCGGGTGACCTCGATCTGAATTTCCGCCTCTTCGATCAGCAAGATCAGATTACGCAGCGCCAGCGCGCGTTCGGTGATCGTCAGATACATGGTGGAAGCCAGCTTGGCCTGGACGTTATTGATATTGGCGATTTCTTCCATACGGGTTTGCATCTGCGCCATATGCGTCGTGCCTAGCAACAAGACGGTCAGTAAAAACGACAGCACCAATCCAAATCCCACCGTCAAGCGTGTTGCGACTTTCATGTTCGAGATACTCATGATTCCCCCGTATTGGTGAAAACGGCACAGTACAGTTTAAAAAGTTATTTCCGGATTGCAACCCCAATTAAAAGAAAATATGCATGCCCACCTTCGCCATGATTAAACCTGGCGTCCGTGGCAATACATTAAAAAATATTTAAGTTTATTTCTTAAATAAATATTAATTTTTATAATAATGTATTCGAATGCCAAGTCAATGTCGCAGCCGTATTAAATTTTTCATCGAATGAAAAATTTAATGCGTCGGCCAGTGCGTAGAGACAGAGCAGGAATCATGGCGGCAACACCGGGGCGTGTTGCCGTTGGCATTTCAGGAAGGCAAAAGTCCGGCCGCGCCGGAATAGCGCCCGGGGGATGATTACAAGACGTGCGCCATGCTGACATGGGGAATGCCGGCTTCGACGAAAATCTCGCCGTCGCGCGCGAAACCTTCGCGTAAATAAAACGCTTCCGCCGATTGCTGGGCGTTCAGGTGCACCGCGCGATCGCCGCGCTGTCTGGCCTGCTCTATCAGGGCGCGCAATATCGCCGCGCCGACCCCCGTGTTGCGCGCGCTGGCCAGCACCGCCATGCGGCCTATATGCGCATCGGGCAGCAGGCGGCCGGTGCCGAGCGCTTGATTATTGCCGTCGTAGGCGACCGCGTGCAGGCATTGCGCATCCATGACGTCCCATTCGAGGTCGGCCGGTATTTTTTGTTCGAGAACGAAGACGGCGTAACGGATAGCCTGGGCGTCTTTTTGCAGCGTGTTCCAGTCGCCGAGAATGATGTGGAGTGAATTCATGGCTATGCGGCCGTAGCTAACGGCAAATAATGTTGAGATGGCAGATTATCTCACGCCGGATTTAGCGCGTTATGCAATCTGCCTTCCCCATCAAATCAGTTGCACCAGCTGCTTGCCGAAATTTTTCCCTTTCAGCAAACCGATCAAGGCTTCGGGGGCGGCCGCCAGGCCGGCTGCGATCGATTCGCGGTATTTCAGTTTGCCGTCGGCCATCAGCGCACTGAGTTCCGCCAAGCCTTGCGGCCACAAGTCCTGGTGTTCGGTCACGATGAAACCGCGCAGACTCAGGCGCCGGGTCAACAGCAGCCGCGCATTATTGATGGCCACCGGCGAGCCGTCGTAGCCGGCGATCATGCCGCACAGGGCGATGCGGCCGTAAGCATTCATGCGCGTCAGGCAGGCGTCGAAGATTTCACCGCCGACGTTTTCGAAGATGGCGTCGATGCCGTCCGGCGTGGCCGCCGCCAGATCGGTTTCCAGCTGGCCGGCCTTGTAATCGACGCAAGCGTCGAAGCCGAGTTCATTCACCACGTAAGCGCATTTCTCGGCGCCGCCGGCGACGCCGACCGCGCGGCAGCCGCGCAGCTTGGCCAGTTGCCCGAGCACGCTGCCGACCGCGCCGCTGGCGGCAGTCACCAGCACCGTTTCGCCGGGCTTGGCGTGCATGATCTGGTTCAAGCCATACCAGGCCGTCATGCCCGGCATGCCGAGCACGCCCAGATAGGCCGATAACGGAATGTGCGTGGCATCGACCTTACGCAACAGCGCGCCGTCGGCCACGCCCATCCCGGCCCAGCCCAGCATACCGGTCACGCAATCGCCGGCGGCGAATTGCGGGTTTCTGGACGCTACGACCACGCCGGCGGTGCCGCCTATCATGGTGGCGTCCAGCGCTTGCGGTTCGGCGTAGCTCTTGGCGGCCGACATGCGACCGCGCATATACGGGTCGAGCGACAGGTAATGGTTTTGCACCAGTACTTCGCCGTCTTGCAGTTCGGGGATGGCGACTGTCTCCAGCCGGAAATTTTCGGGAACGACGCTGCCGCGCGGGCGCGTCGCCAATACGATGCGTTGGTAAGTCGAGGTCATGCTTTTCCTTGTTGCCAGGGCGGCTCAATCGCTGCCGTACAGTTTCTTCATGTTTTCGCCCGATTTCAGGCGGCGCAGGTATTTAAAGGTGCCCATGGCTTTCGCCACCAGCCGCTCGCCATTCCAGATTTCGCCTTCGCAAAAACACATGGTGGTCGATTGGTGGAAGGCCTTGCCGCGCGCCTCTATCCGCCCGCCGGGCACGCCGCCCGGTTGCAGAAACGTGGTCTTCATTTCCAGCGTGACCACGCCTTTCAGCTCGGCGCTGAGCGAGCGCCCGGCCATCGCCATCACCACGTCGAGCATGGTCATCAGCACGCCGCCGTGGGTGATTTGCCAGCTGTTCATGTGGCGCTCGCTCAGGTCCAGCGCCAGTCGGGCCTGGCCGTTTTCCATTTCCAGAAATTCCACGCCGAGTTCGTGCAAAAACGGGTTCAGCGCCTGATTCGCTTGTGTTATCGACTCAGTCATTTCACCGCCCCGTTCAAGCCGCAGAAGCGCCGCCATCCTCCGCCGGCGTCTGGCCGGAGATGAGTTGGCCGGCGTCCCGAGCGTACGCTATGCATCATGCTTGCTCCCATGCTTCTTAAAAATTTCCTGTTTTATAGAGTAAATGGGGGGTATCTGTCAAATTCATGCTGTCGCCATGATAAACAAAGCGCCTCTACATATACTGAGGGGGAGTATATTTAGCGTTACGGAACCGTGAAAACGGGTGGCCGGCTCTCCCCCGCCGGCCTTGCCTTAGGAAGGCAGCGCTTGCAAGCGCTGATCGTTCCGCAGGCGAGGTGCATACACCGCGAAACCCCTGTTACACCTCAGGCCAGGGAGAACAGCCCACTCTGAAAACCGGCAACGCCGGACAAAACACGTTATACCGCCGTAAGTTTCTGTAAGTTTCAAGACAGCGTGTTGTAAGTTTCAATGTGCACACTGTAATCGCGCAAAAGGCAGGTTGGGGCAAGCAAGACAGTACATGACTTCTTTTGCACGCACATTCCAAACACAATCAGGAGACCAGCATGACTACAGCACAAGCAATGTCAGGCCGCATAGCCAGCTCGGGCGGCATGACATCGGAAGAGCGCAAGGTGATTTTTGCGTCTTCCCTGGGCACCGTTTTTGAATGGTACGACTTTTACCTGTATGGCTCGCTGGCGGCCATTATTGCGAAACAATTCTTTGCCGGCACCGATCCGAATACGGCATTTATTTTCGCCTTGCTGGCGTTCGCCGCCGGCTTCATCGTGCGCCCTTTCGGCGCGCTGGTGTTCGGCCGCCTGGGCGACATGATAGGCCGTAAATACACTTTCCTGGTCACCATCCTGATCATGGGCCTCTCGACGTTCGGGGTAGGCTTGCTGCCGAGTTACGACACAATCGGCATCGCCGCGCCGGTCATCCTGATCTCCCTGCGCATCCTGCAAGGTCTGGCGCTCGGCGGCGAATACGGCGGCGCGGCGACTTATGTGGCGGAACACGCCCCGCACGACAAGCGCGGCGCCTACACGGCCTGGATACAAACCACGGCCACTCTGGGCTTGTTCCTGTCGCTGATGGTAATCGTCGGCACCCGTACCGCGATCGGCGAAGAGCAATTCGCACAATGGGGCTGGCGCGTGCCTTTCCTGGTCTCGGTATTCTTGCTGGCGGTGTCGGTCTGGATCCGTCTGTCCATGAATGAATCGCCGGCCTTCGCCAAGATGAAAGCCGAAGGCAAGACGTCCAAGGCTCCGCTGACCGAATCTTTCGGTCAGTGGAAAAACTTGAAGATCGTGATTCTGGCCCTGGTCGGCCTGACTGCCGGCCAGGCGGTAGTCTGGTACACCGGCCAATTCTACGCCTTATTCTTCCTGCAACAAACCTTGAAAGTGGACGGCCTGACTGCGAATATGCTGATCGCCGCCTCGCTGGTGGTCGGTACGCCTTTCTTCATCATCTTCGGTTCGCTGTCCGATAAGATAGGCCGCAAGCCCATCATCATGGCCGGCTGCCTGATCGCCGCCCTGACCTACTTCCCGATTTTCAGCGCCCTGACTCACTATGCCAATCCGGCGCTGGAAGCAGCCCTGAAAAATGCGCCGGTAGTGGTGACTGCCGATCCGGGCGATTGCCAATTCCAGTTCAATCCTACCGGCACCAAGAAATTCACTTCGTCTTGCGACATCGTGAAAGCCAAACTGGCGGCAGCATCGGTTAACTACAACAACGAAAGCGCACCTGCAGGTACGCTTGCCTCGGTCAAGGTCGGCGACAAGGTGATCGCATCGTATAGTTCGGCCGGCCTGCCTAAAGAAGAAGCGGCCGCCAAAGAAAAAGCGTTCACCAAGGAACTCGGTGACGCCATCAAGGCTGCCGGTTATCCAGCCAAGGCCGATCCGGCCCAGGTCAACAAGCCTATGGTGCTGGCCTTGCTGGTCTTGCTGGTGATTTACGTAACGATGGTGTACGGCCCGATCGCGGCGATGCTGGTGGAATTATTCCCTACCCGCATCCGCTACACTTCGATGTCCCTGCCTTACCACATTGGCAACGGCTGGTTCGGCGGCTTGCTGCCTACCACCGCCTTCGCACTGGTGGCCTTCAAGGGCGACATTTATTACGGCTTGTGGTATCCGATCGTAATCGCCCTGATGACTTTCGTGATCGGCATGTTGTTCGTCCGCGAAACCAAGGACAATGATATCTACGCTGCCGATTAAAGCGCTGCCGCAATGAAAAAAGCCGCCCGGCTGATGAAAGGGCGGCTTTTTTTATCTGAAACTTACCAGGCGTAATGCATGCTCAGCCTGGCCTTGCCATCGCGCAATTGCAGATACGCCTGGCTGCCGACCACCAGGCTGGCCCTCTCCCGTATGTGACCGAACGGCAAGCCGGTCAGCACAGGAATATCGAGTATGCTGCGCAGATAAGACAACATCGCGGCAAAATCGTAGCCATTGTCGTGCGGCGCCAATTTATATGCGGAAAAATCACCGAGCACGAGCGCTTTTTGCTTACTCAGCACGCCAGCGTAATGCAGTTGCAGCAACATCCGTTCTACCCGGTAAGGATGTTCGCCTACGTCTTCCAGGAACAGGATGCCGTCCTGGACCCCGGTCCAATACGGCGTGCCCAGCAAATGGTTCAGCATCGCCAGATTACCGCCCCATAATATGCCACGGGCGTCGATATCCGCGTTATCGCCATCGTCGAACTCCACCGCATGCTGCCGGCCAGCCAGGCAGGCGGCGAACTGGCTGAGCGTGTAATCGCACAGATTTTCGCGGGTGAAATCGTCGCACAACATGGGGCCGGCCATGCTGATCTTGCCGCGCGCCAGCAAACCCAGATGGATAGGTGTGAAATCGCTGTAACCGACAAAGCATTTGCCGCTAGCCGCCAGCAAGTCGAAGTCGATCTGCGGCAACAGGCGCGACAAGCCGTAGCTGCCGCGCAAAGCCATCACCACGTGCACGTCGGGATTGCTGGCCGCCGCATGGATCTGGGCGACGCGTTCCGCATCGCTGGCACCGAAGCGCTGGAACTTCTGCTCCGGCCGGTAATAGCTATGCACGGCAAAGCCTTGCCGCGCCAGTACCTGCAAGCCGCGCTGCACCGCCAGCTCGTCCACAGGCGCGCCGCTGACGGCGATCACGGCGATGCCGCGCTGTTTTTCCGGTTGCAACGATGCTTCACTCATGGCCATATCAGATGTTCAGATGGGAGGAATTTTCAGATCGAGATCGGCGCGCGCCAGTAATTTCATTTGCGCCGCCGACTTTCTGCGGCTGGAAAAAAAATCCTTTAGCAAGGCGCCGCATTCTTTCGCCATGACGCCGCCGTTTAACTGGGTGTGGTGATTCAATTTCTCCTGCTCGAAGATATTCAACACCGAACCGCAGGCGCCAGTCTTGGGATCGCTGGCGCCAAACACCACCCGCGCCAGACGCGCATGTATCATCGCCCCGGCGCACATGATGCAGGGTTCCAGCGTCACGTACAATTCGCAACCGGGCAAACGGTAATTGCCCAGCGTTTCCGCCGCCGCCCGCAAGGCCATGATCTCGGCATGCGCGGTCGGGTCGTGCCGGGAAATCGGCCGGTTATAGCCGCGCGCAATCACTTCGCCGTCGCGCACCAGAACCGCCCCCACTGGCACTTCGCCCTCTGCCCAGGCCAGTTGCGCCTGTTCATAGGCCAGGCGCATGAACTCAAGATCCTGCATGCCCAGGTCGGAACTCATCAGCCGTCGATCTCGGCCCAGCAATTCGGCGTTTCGTACAACGTGACCTTGGTCAGCTTCAGCACGCGGCCGAACTTGTCGTGATACACCTCCTTGAGGATATCGAAAGCGATCTGCGCCAGGTTTTCAACGGTAGGAACGCGGTCTATGATTACAGTTTTATGTCCTGGCAATTGCTCCAGGAAATTCTTGATGATGTAATCCTTCTCGTACACGATGAACGAGTGATCCCATAAATTCACCAGATGCTCGTTGGCCAGCGCCTTGATGTCGCCGAAATCCATGATCATGCCGTTATCGGACTCCCCATCCTTTTGCACGACGTCACCGGTCAGCGTGATCTGCAAAGTATAGCGGTGCCCGTGCAAATTGCGGCACTGGCTGCTGTGATCGGGAATGCGATGACCGGCATCGAATTCCATCTTTCTGGTAATCGTTAGCATGAAAAACTTAAGGAATTTGTAGAAGTTTATGGGTTTGCAGACTGAGCTTCCATTGCGGATGCCGTTTGCAGAATTCTATGGCGCGGCGCGTATTATCGTCGCGAAAAGGGCCATCCATCGCTTGCACGAAGTAATGTTGGAAATCAAGATTGGCATATACCTGCATATCCTGATCGGACTGAGGAATCACCACCTTGATTTCATCACCTTTACGCACCACCAGTTCCGCCCCCATTTTCGGACTGACGCATATCCAGTCCACGCCGGCCGGCACCGGCAAGGTGCCGTTGGTTTCTATGGCGATCTCGAAACCGGCGCCGTGCATGGCCTGTATCAATTCGGTATCGAGTTGCAACAGCGGTTCGCCGCCGGTGAACACCACGTATTTGCTGGCAGGATAAGCATCGGGCCAGAGCTGATCGATGACCGCGGCCAACGCAGCCGCTGTTGTAAACTTGCCGCCGCGTTCGCCGTCGCTGCCGACAAAATCGGTATCGCAAAACTGGCAAGTCGCCGTGGCGCGGTCTTCTTCCCGCCCGCTCCATAAATTACATCCGGAAAAACGGCAAAATACCGCAGGGCGGCCAGCATGATTGCCTTCGCCCTGCAAGGTATAAAATATTTCCTTGACGCTATAAGTCACGTCTTATTCCCACTCTATCGTTGCCGGTGGCTTGCCGGAAATATCGTAAACTACGCGATTGATGCCGCGTACTTCGTTGATGATGCGGTTCGAAACTTTGCCCAGCAATTCATGCGGCAGATGCGCCCAGTGCGCGGTCATGAAGTCCTGCGTCTGCACGGCGCGCAAGGCCACCACGTAGTCGTAAGTGCGGCCGTCGCCCATCACACCGACCGACTTGACCGGCAGGAATACCGCGAACGCCTGGCTGGTGGCGTCATACCAGCTGACCGGATTTTCTGCATTCGGATCGACAAAAGTGCTGCGCAATTCTTCGATGAAAATCGCATCGGCACGGCGCAACAGATCGGCGAATTCCTTTTTGACTTCGCCGAGGATGCGCACACCGAGGCCAGGACCGGGGAAAGGATGGCGATACACCATGCCATGCGGCAAGCCGAGCGCGACGCCGAGCTTGCGCACTTCATCCTTGAACAGTTCGCGCAGCGGCTCCAGCAACTTCAGGTTCAGCGTGTCGGGCAAGCCGCCGACATTGTGATGGCTCTTGATGGTGTGCGAACCTTTTTTGCCCTTGCCCGCGCTCTCGATCACGTCCGGGTAGATGGTGCCTTGCGCCAGCCATTTGGCATTTGACAGCTTGGCGGATTCGGCCTGGAACACTTCGACGAATTCGCGCCCTATGATCTTGCGCTTGGCTTCCGGATCGGCCACGCCGGTCAGGTGCCCCATGAATTGGGCCGTGGCATCGACGTGAATGACTTTGACGCCGAGGTTCTTGGCAAACATGTCCATCACCATCTTGCCTTCGTCCAGGCGCAGCAAGCCGTGATCGACGAACACGCAAGTCAGCTGATCGCCGATGGCGCGGTGAATCAGGGCCGCCGCCACGCTGCTGTCGACGCCGCCGGACAGACCCAGGATGACTTCGTCGCTACCGACCTGTTCGCGTATCGAAGCGACCGCTTCGGCGATGTAGTCCGGCATATTCCAGTCGGATTTGCAGCCGCAGATCTCGTGCACGAAACGGCCGAGTATCGCCTCGCCTTGCAAGGTATGCGTGACTTCAGGGTGGAATTGCACCGCATAAAAGCGCCGCTCTTCGTCCGCCATCGCGGCAATCGGGCAATTGTCGGTAGACGCCATCAGCTTGAAGCCGGCCGGCATTGCATTGACCTTGTCGCCGTGGCTCATCCAGACTTTCAGCATGCCGTGACCTTCCGGCGTAACGAAGTCGTTGATGCCGGTGAACAAAGCGGTATGGCCGCGCGCGCGCACTTCGGCATAACCGAACTCGCGCACCTTGCCGGTTTCGACCTGGCCGCCGAGCTGCTCGGCCATGGTCTGCATGCCGTAGCAAATGCCCAGCACCGGCACGCCGGCCTCAAACACCGCCGTCGGCGCACGCGGCGTATCGCCTTCCGTCACACTGCTCGGGCCGCCCGACAAAATAATGCCGGCCGCGCCATAGTTGCGTATAAATTCGTCGCTGACATCGTAAGGATGAACTTCTGAAAAAACGCCGGCATCGCGTACGCGCCGGGCAATCAGCTGGGTGACTTGGGAGCCAAAGTCTAGAATAAGAATTTTTGAATGCATAACTTAAATAAGTATGTCAGGTTGTGCCGGCGTAGCCTGTACAACACAGTTGTTTCCTGCACTCCTGGCGGACAGCAGGGCTTTTTCGGCGAGGCTGATTAACAGCTCCGGTTCTGCATCGGGAAAAATATCGGTAGACACTGCGCCGGCACTGATCGTCAATACAGTTTCTTCATTTTCTATCGTGTCGGGATGCATCATGACAGCCAGCCTGATACGCTCGGCCACCGCCACTGCCACCAAGTGGGAAGCACCCGGCAACACCACCAGCAGCACATCCTCGCCAAACCGTCCCAGCGCATCGAACGGCCGTATGCAAGAACGGATACGACTCACGGTTTTCACCAATACCAGATCGCTCAAGGAGACTCCGTGCAAGTCGCGCAAGCCGGCTATCTGATCCAGACTGGCAAGCAATAAGGCCATCGGCTTGCCGGCCTTGGAGCAGCGCTCCATTTCCATACTGAGAGAACGGACGATCGCCGCCTTATTCCAGGTGCCGAGCAAAGGATCGATCAGCGATTCGCGTTTAAGGTTGCGGTTTTGCTTAACCAATTCCAGCTGCATCTGGTACACCACGCCCAGAGCGAGTTCACGCTCTATCATTGCGGCGTGATCGGCCAGCAATTGCCGGTATTCGTCATCCAGCGCATGCGGCTGGTAATCGATCAGCAGCACGCAGCCTAGCAGTTTGTTCGCCTGCCCGTAGATCGGATGGGCCGCATAAAAACGGATATACGGCGCCCCGACCACCAGCCTGTGCGCGCTCAATTGCGGATGATTGCGCAAATCGGGTATTACCAGAATTTCTTCCGGCACCGGCAAACTATCGCAAAATGCCGCTTCCATGGCGGCGATAGAACGCCCTGTCGCATCAAACCTGGCGGACAGATTGCCAAAACTCACAAAACAATTCGCCACCCGGAACAATTTCTGACCGAAACGCTCAAAACGCGCCATTCTGGTCTCGATTTTCTCGGCAAGCATGCGCTCGAACCCCGAATCAAGCTGGATCGCAGTAATCGGACTGGAATGATCTGTCTTCGTATTCATGCCGCGCTCCAGGCTTCCTTCATCGGGGGAATAATGCTCTCGCTCAATCGGCGCGGTAGTTAGGCGCTTCCTTGGTGATCTGCACGTCATGCACATGCGATTCGCGCATGCCGGCCGAAGTGATCTCTACGAATTCAGACTTGGTATGCAAGTCGTCTATCGAAGCACAGCCGCAATAGCCCATGGAAGAACGGACGCCGCCGACCAGCTGATACAGGATCGCCAGCACGCTGCCCTTGTATGGCACGCGACCTTCGATACCTTCCGGCACCAGCTTATCTGCATTGTTGGCCGCATCCTGGAAATAACGGTCGGCCGAACCATCCGCCATCGCGCCCAGGCTACCCATGCCGCGATAAGACTTATAGCTGCGCCCCTGAAACAGTATCACTTCACCGGGCGCTTCTTCGGTGCCGGCAAACATGCTGCCCATCATGACCGTGGAAGCACCGGCTGCCAGCGCCTTGGAAACGTCGCCGGAAAAACGGATACCGCCGTCGGCGATACAAGGCACGCCTGTGCCTTTCAGCGCGTTGGCTACATTGGCGATCGCGGTAATTTGCGGCACGCCGACGCCCGCAACGATACGGGTAGTGCAAATCGAGCCTGGACCTATGCCCACCTTGACTGCATCGGCGCCATGCTCAACCAGTGCCAGCGCTGCCGCTGCGGTAGCGATATTGCCGCCGATGACTTCGATATGCGGGTATTTGGTCTTCACCCATTTAACGCGATCGAGCACGCCCTTGGAGTGGCCGTGCGCGGTATCGACCACGATCACGTCAACCCCGGCTTTTGCCAGCAAGTCTATGCGCTCTTCGTTATCGGGGCCGACGCCAACCGCCGCGCCCACCCGCAATTTGCCTTGTTCATCCTTGGAGGCGAACGGATGCTCGGTCGCTTTTTGAATATCCTTGACCGTAATCAGACCGCGCAATTCAAAGGCGTCGTTGACGACCAACACGCGCTCCAGGCGGTGCTTATTCATCAGGCGCTTGGCTTCGGCCAGATCGGCGTCTTCCGGTACGCACACCAGTTTTTCACGCGGCGTCATCTTGGCGCGCGCTTCCGCTTCCAGGTCTTCCTCGAAGCGCAAATCGCGGTTGGTGATGATGCCGACCACGGTTTTCCCCTCGACGACCGGGAAGCCGCTGATGCCGTATTGCTGGGACAGAGCCAGCACATCGCGGATTTTCGTGGCCGGCGGGATCGTGATCGGATCGCGCAATACGCCCGATTCGAAACGCTTGACCTTGGCCACTTCCCGCGCCTGTTCTTTCGCGGTCAGGTTCTTGTGGATGATGCCGATACCGCCTTCCTGCGCCATGGCGATTGCCAGCCTGGCTTCGGTGACGGTATCCATGGCAGCGGATACCAGCGGAATATTCAAATGAATATTCCGGGTCAGCTTGGTGGCCAGCGAGGTATCTTTAGGGAGGATGTTCGAGTATGCCGGAACGAGTAGCACGTCATCGAACGTGAGTGCTTTTTGAAGTAAACGCATAGTATTTCCTATAGGCGCAAAAGCGAATTATACAGAAAACTTGCGAAGTCGTCTCGTGGCGTGTAAAACTCATGCATAAATACGTTCTCACCAGAAAGTTAAACCATGTTACCGAACCGTCTGCTACTGCCATTGATCATCACTTTACTGTGCTGCGCCAGCGCGCAGGCGCAATACGTATGGCTGGACGACAAGGGCAGCAAACAGTTTTCCGACTTACCTCCGCCGGCCACCGTGCCGGCCAATCGCATACTGAAGTCGCCTGGCAAACCTGCCGTCACGGCCCCGGCAACGACGGCAGCCGGCGACGCGGCCGCCAGCAAACCGCAAAAGCCGGCCACCACGGCCAGCAAAAACGAGGAATTTAATAAACGAAGGGCGGAACAGGCTGAAAAAGAAAAGAAATCCGCAGACGAACAGCAAGCCGGCACCGACAAAGCCAAGAATTGCGAACGCGCCCGCGCTTACCTGCAATCGCTGGAATCGGGAGTCAGGATGGCCAACGTCGATAAAAATGGAGAACGAAGCTTTATGGATGACCAGCAACGCGAAAAGGAATTATCCGAAGTCAAACGCGTTCTGTCAGGTTGCTGAACCAGCACCGCGGCTTAGATGAAGAACAGGCAATAGACTCACCCGGCTTGCAATTGCTTGTGTGCGCGGCGACGGCGCGCCTCCATCGGGTCGGCGATCAGGCTGCGATAGATTTCGATGCGATCACCTGCATGCAGCACGGCATCCAGCGTTTTTAATTTTCCGAACACGCCGACCTTCACTATGCTAACGTCAATTTCCGGATGGATATCGATTATTCCGCTTTGCTGTATCGCCTGCAAAATCGTGGTCTGCGGCGCAAGCTGTAAGGACAGCAAGCTGATGCCAGCCTTGCCCGCATAACAAATTTGCACGTCTATCCTCTGGGCATCAGGCATACAAGACCTCTGCCCGCGCGCAAAAGGAATCGACGAAACTGTTGGCGATTTTCCCGAACACGGGCCCGATCAAATGCTCCAGCAATTTGCTGGAAAATTCGTAATTCAAGTCGAATTCGATTTTGCAGGCATCCGCCCTGAGCTCGGTAAACTTCCAGCATCCGCTCAATTGCCTGAACGGCCCATCCACCAGCTTCATTTGCATCAGATGCGGCGGCTGATTCGTATTTTTCGTGGTGAATTGCTGTTTGATGCCGTGATAATTGATGGACAGGGTCGCGGTCAGGTCTTGCCCGGTGCGCTCAGCCACCCTGACGCCGCCGCACCAGGGTAAAAATTGAGGATAATTTTCAACCTGTTCAACCAGCGCAAACATTTGCGCCGCGCTATACCCGACAAAAACTGTTTTATGTACGACTGCCATCAAGAAGAACCATTTGGTAGAATCACAGGCTCGCATTTTAACCGAGTCGCCTCCCGTATCGAAATCGCTAATGCACTTTTGAGACGGCAAAGTAACCAATTTTGATTCCACATGAGCATTGCTGATAACAAAAAAGCCTTCCACGACTATTTTATCGAGGAACAATTCGAAGCCGGAATCGTATTGCAGGGCTGGGAAGTCAAGGCGATACGCGCCGGCCGCCTGCAATTAAAGGAAGCTTACGTCATCGTCCGTAATGGCGAAATTTTCCTGTTCGGCGCCCACATAGGTGCGCTGCCGACCGCGTCCACCCACATTCATCCCGATTCAGTGCGCACCAGAAAGCTGCTGCTGAATGCCGCCGAAATCAGCAAGTTGATAGGAAAAGTGGAGCGTTCCGGCTACACGATGGTGCCGCTGAATATGCATTACAGCAAAGGCTTGATCAAATGTCAGATCGGCCTGGCAAAAGGAAAGAAACAGCACGACAAGCGCGATAC
This sequence comes from Burkholderiales bacterium, assembly GCA_016196925.1. Taxonomy (GTDB): domain Bacteria; phylum Pseudomonadota; class Gammaproteobacteria; order Burkholderiales; family Burkholderiaceae_D; genus Undibacterium. The sequence goes on from JACPWS010000083.1 coordinate 25,743, forward strand.
CGAGAAAGAAAGAGATTGGCAGCGCGAACAACAAAAGATCATGAAGCAAAACCGACGCTGATCGCAACACCGCTCCGCAGTTTATTTCGCGGGGACATACAACTCGTGTCCGGCATCCTGGATTTGCCGGCGCAGTGCGCGGCGTTCGTCCGGCGTCAGGCGATTGCGTTTTTGCATGCCGTCAGGGCGTACGCAGGCGATTTCACCGCTTCGCCTTTCCGCGCAACGTTCCCCCTCCAGCATTTCGTCGCGTTCGGCGCGCCTGGCCTGTTGCCGCTCGTGCCGCCTTCTTAAAGTTTCGTCTCTGCGCGTCACCTCATTTCCGCCCAGCCGCCCCCAGAAACTCCCGCCGCTGCGACTGGGCTCAGCCGCAACCGTCCCCGCCGTCATCAGCAAGAGCAACAGGACAGGTAATTTCAGGTACGGTATATTCATTGCATCATTAGCCAACAAACGATAGAACAGTTCGGATCTAGCAGGAACGAGGCATGGCAAAAGCGACATCGTCGCGGAACACGAATTCTATGCGCAAACTCTGTCCGAATGCTACTCTCTACCACCTAAATTTGAGTTTACGCCAGCCAGCTTCAATCTACTGTGGTATCCAGTAAAGTATGTAACACTTTGTAAACACCATAAGCAAACCGATTTGCAAGATCTTTTGATGACAGTAAGATAACCGCATGAATAATTTCGCCTCCCCTACTGAATCCCTGCCCAGCGGCAACACCACCAAAGCCAAGATACTGGTGGTGGACGACGATCTGCGTTTGCGCGAATTATTGCGTCGCTACCTGACCGAACAAGGATTTCATGTCGTCAGCGCTGAAAATGCGCAGGCGATGAACAAGCTCTGGATACGCGAGCGCTATGACATGCTGGTGCTGGATTTGATGCTACCCGGCGAAGACGGGCTGGCGATTTGCCGGCGTTTACGCGGCGCCGGCGACAACACCCCCATCATCATGCTGACCGCCAAGGGCGAAGAGGTGGACCGGATCATCGGCCTGGAAATGGGCGCGGACGACTATCTGCCCAAGCCTTTCAGTCCGCGCGAACTGGTGGCGCGCATCAATGCCGTGCTGCGGCGCAAGGCGCCGGACGAATTGCCGGGCGCCCCCTCCGAGGGGCCACAAACGTTTGCGTTTGGCGAATTTGTACTCGATCTCGCCACCCGGACCCTGAAAAAAACCGATGAAAACATCGCACTGACCACCGGCGAATTTTCCGTGCTGAAGGTGTTCGCCCGCCACGCACGCCAGCCTTTATCCAGAGAAAAATTAATGGAACTGGCGCGCGGCCGCGAATATGAAGTCTTCGACCGCAGCCTCGATGTGCAAATTTCGCGTTTGCGCAAACTGATAGAGCCCGATCCTTCCAATCCCTTATACATCCAGACCGTATGGGGACTCGGCTATGTCTTCATCCCCGACGGACAGTCGCGCTGAGCCCTTCCTGCTGAATGCGCTCTTACCTGAACAGTCTGGAATGGCTCAAGAGCGGGCTATTCTGGCGCACCTTCTTCTTGCTGGCCATGCTGGTCATGGCCAGCATGGCCGCCTGGCTGGCCAGCTTCCGGGTGGTGGAAAGAACCCCGCGCGCCCAGCAAATTTCGGCTCAGATCGTTTCCATCGTCACGATCACCCGCGCCGCCCTGACCCACTCCGCGCCGGAAAAGCGACGCGAATTATTATTCGATCTGGCCGCCAATGAAGGCATACGCGTCTATCTGCTGGAAGACAACGACCGCATTGAAGAACCGGAAGCCACTCCCTTCTTTCAAGAACTGCAAAGCTTAATGTTGAACAAACTGGGGCCGGAAACCCGCTTTGCGCAAAAAATGAACGGCGTCAGCGGCTTCTGGATCAGCTTCGACATAGAAGATGACCAGTACTGGCTGAGGATGGAGCCGGACCGCCTGGAAACCCCAATCGGCTTGCAATTGCTGAGTTGGGCTGCCATCAGCCTGTTCCTGACCTTGCTCGGCGCGGCGGTCATTTCAAAACTGATTAACGACCCACTGTCGCGCATCAGCACCGCCGCGCTGCAGCTTGCCAAAGGCTTGCCGCCGCCGCCGCTGCCGGAAAAGGGGCCGGGTGAAATCCGGGAAACCAATATCAGCTTCAACCGCATGGTGGAAGATCTGACGCGCATCGATTCCGACCGCGCCGTCATCCTGGCCGGCATTTCGCACGATTTGCGCACCCCGTTGGCGCGCATGCAGCTGGAAGTGGAGATGGCGACGCTCAGCGATGACGCCAGAAACGGGATGCGCTCGGATCTGCAGCAAATGGATGCCATCATCGGCCAGTTTCTCGATTACGCCAAGCCTATGGACAGTCTGAAATTCGAGACCGTCAATCTGAGCGAACTATTGCAGCAGATAGTGCAGGAATCGGCGCGCCTGCAAAACTTACACTTGCGCTCGTCCATCGCGCCCGGGATCGTCATCCCTGGCAACCAGACCGAATTGCGCCGCCTGTTCAGCAACCTGATAGAGAATGCCTGCCGCTATGGAAAAACCGCGGGCGCACCGGTCAGCACAGTCGACATACAGTGCCGCTACAAAAATTACGAAAAAAAACAGGGGGTACTGATCAGTTTCCGCGATCATGGCGAAGGCGTCCCGGAAGCCGACCTGACCCGCTTGCTCAGGCCATTCACCCGTGCCGATATGTCGCGCGGCCAGGCCAACGGCTCCGGCCTGGGCTTGGCGATCGTGGACCGCATCGTCAAGCGTCATGGCGGAAAACTGCGCATTTACAATCATGCAGACGGCGGCTTTGTGGCGTCCATCGTATTTCCCTCATAAATAATCCCGGCATTTCCGGGATTATTTTTACTTGCCGGTCACCAGCGCCAGCTGCGGGGAAGCTTTGACTTTATCTTCCGCCTGCGCCGGCGCATCGGCTTTTTGCTGCGGCAACGCCAGCTCGTAGCTCAGCTGCAAGCCTTGCTTGCCTTGTTGGCTGAGCGCCGGGCTGACCGCCTGCAAAGCGAGCGCATGCGTTTTCAATCCCGCATTTCCGACCAACCCGAAACCGGCGAAACCGGCCACGCCTGCGCACAGTATCAGGCCGGCCAGCGCCGATGGTCGCAGACGGAAACGGAAGCCGCCCGCTTCCTGGGCCGCATCGTAAGCCACGGCGACCGGCGCGCTGGCCAGCATCTGCGCTGCCTTCTCGCGCCAGAGCGCGCTCTGTTGCCGGTTATTCAGCAGCTTTGCGATTATTTCCTGCGCCAGCAATTCGGCTTGCCGATGCTCTTGCTCCAGGCTCTGGCGGGCCTGTCTGGCTGCCGTCTGCTGCGCCTCCTGCGCATCCTGTTGCTGCCGCTGTTGCTCCTGGCACTCCTGCGCCTGCGCCACGGCTTGCTCGAGCGCGGCGTTCGCTGCGCCCTGTTGCTGTACGCGCTGCTGCAGTATGGTATTTAACTGTTCTTCCCTGGCGGCTTGCCGGCTGGCTTGCGCCAGCAATTCCCGTTGCAGCGCATGCGCTTGCGCCGTTTCCGTCGCCAATTTCAGCTCGGCAGCGGCGCGCGCCGCTTCGCATTCCAGCGCCTGTTTTTGTTGCCCGAGTCTGGCGTTCAATTCCGCGATCACCGTTTGCTCTTGCTGCGCCTGCAGGGCGGCGCCTTCGGCCAGCTGCCTTTCCAGCCTGGCTTTTTCCTGTTCCGCCGCCAGCGCCAGTTGCGCCTGCTGCGCCCTTTGCTTGCTTTGTTCCGCCAAGGTCTGCTCCAGCTCCTTGCGTTCTGCGGCCGCAGTCAGGATCAGTTTTTCCGCATCCATTTTTTCTTCTATGGCTTGCAAAGCTTGCCGCTTTACTTGCAGATTATCGAGCTCCAATTGCTTTTGCTGTTGGGTTGCGCTCAATTGCTGCTGCTCCAGTTCGAGCCGCTGCAATTCTGCATGCTGCATTGCATGCAATTCGTCGGCCTGCAATTGCGCCAGCACTGCGGCATGCTGCTCCGTTGCCGCGCGTTGCTGCGCGAGTTCAGCCGCCTCTTTTTCACTGCTCAAGCGGGCTTGCATGGCGCGCCGGGCTTCCTGTTCCGCCTGCGCCCGCGTTTCGCACAAGCTCAGGTATTCCTGTTCGGTTTGCCTGCGCTGCTCGGCAGCGCACAAGGCTTGCTGCTCGGCCGCCACTTTTTTCTGCACCAGGCTCAAGGCTGCCGACTCGCAGGCGGCACGCTGGCTTTCCAATACGCTCAGACTTTCGGCTTCGCGCAAGCGCTCTGCAGTCGCTACAGCGGCGATACGGCTGGCTTCGGCATGGGCGGCGGACTGGACGAACAGCGCCTGTTCCGCTTCGGCCCGGCTGGCGGCCGAGGCCGCCGCAGCCTGCTCGTTAGCGGCCCGCGTGGCGGCTGCCTGCGCCAACTGCTGCTCCGCCGACCAACGTTGCTGCAGCGCTTGCTGCGCCTGTTGTTCCGCCGCCAGTTTGCTTTGCAGCGCGCAGCTAAATTGCTGCTCAGCCTGCAGGCGCTCCTGTTCCGCGCGCTTCAGTTCCAGCGCTAAGACTGACTTTTCTTCCAGCGCGGCAGCGGCCTGACGTTTGATCAGAGCGGTTTCCGCCGCTTGCACCAGCCATTTTTTTTCCGCCGCATTGAAGCATTCGGCGGCCAAGCGGGCTTCCTGATCGGCCTGTTGCCGGTCCTGGACCAATAACAATTGGTCTTGTTCAGCCTGCGCGCGCGCGCCGGCTTCGGCGACCGCCTGCATCTCCGCGTGTTGCTTGGCAGTCATCATGTCCAGCAAATCTTGCTCGGCTTGCGCACGTCGCTGTTGCATTAAACACAATTTCCGTTCTTGCTGCAAACGCTGAGCAGACAATGCCGCCACCAGCTTTTGCGCATCGGCGTGGGCCGCCAGTTCCTGATACAGCGCTTGTTCCGAGGCCAGTGTAGCCGCGCTGGCGACACGCGCCATCTGCCCGGCCTGTGCGCTGGCTTCGGCGTACTGACGCGCCAGTTGTTCGGCCGCCAATTTGGCTTGCAACTCCTGGCCAGCGCTCTGTTCTGCCTGTGTTTTGGCGCCGGCGGCGGCCAGCAACTCTGCCTCTGCGGCCAGCCGCTGTTGCAGCAATAGTTCCAATTCAGCGACTTTGCGATTTTTTTCCACCACCAGTTGATGCGCCTTGTGTTGGCTGGCGGCATAGGCTTGCGCCTGTTCATGCAAATGCTGTTCGGCCGCCAATTTGGCGGCCGCCGATACCGCCGCTTCTTGCTCGGCGTGGGCGCGGGCTGTCGCCAGTTCGACCTGTTGCCGCTCCGCCGCGGCGCGCACCTGCGCGGCCTCGTTAGCGATTTTTTCCGCCGCTAATTTTTCTTGCGCGGCCAGTTCTGCACGTTGCGCGGCTTGCGCATTTTCCTGTTCGAGTTGCGCTTGTTGCGCCAGCGCGACGGCCGCTTGTTGCTGCGCCTGCGCTTTCTCTTGCTCCAGCCGGCTCAGTTGCGTGGCGGCCGCCAGGCGGGCGCTGGCTGCAGCGGCGGCTTGCCGCTCCGCTGCAGCCAGGGCGGCATGCTGTTCGCGCAATTTCTTTTCTTCCGCAATTTTCAGCTCGGTTGCGGCGCGCAAGCCTTGCTCTGCCTGCAAGCGCGCCAGATGCTGGTCGCGCTGTTCCTGCTCCAGTTGCGCCTTGTTTTGCAACTCGGCAGCCAATTGTTTTTCCGCCTGCAATTTTTGCTGAACCATGGCCAGCGCTTTTTGCTCGGATTCGGCGCGCAGCTTGAGCGTCTTGCCCAGTTCTTCGGCTTCCACCACCTTGCTGTGCGCCAGTGCGGCGCTCTGTTTTTGCAATTCGGCGTGTTCCTGCATTTTTTGCAGACGAAGCTGCTCGGCCTGCATCAGGCGCTGGCGCGCCTCCCTGGCCTGCATTTCTTGCTGCTGGCGCGCTTGCAACACAGCCGCGTGCTGGCGATCGGCATCGGCGCGGGCGATCGCTTGCTCGGCCGCTTCCTGTTCCGCCTTCAGTTTTTCTTGCGCGGCGATGGCCGCTTCGGTTGCCGCTGCGCTGCGTTTTTGTTCGGCAAGCGTCAGCTCTACCGCCTGGCGCGTCTTCAACAATGCCATCCTGGCGGCCTTGCGCTGCATTTCTTTTTGCAACTCGCCCTGTTCCAGCGCGTGTTGTTCTGCGGTCGCTGCCGCTTCCAGCGCCAGCCTCTGCTCGCGCTCAGCCTGTTCCAGCGCGGCCGCCCTGGCCTTGGCCGCTAGTTCGGCGCGCATTCTCGCTTCGGTCTCAGCTTGCGCCACCTGCTCCATCGCCAGCTTTTCCTCGGTGAGCTTGAGCACTCGCTGCACCGCGTCGGCACGGCGCTGCTCGGCCGCCAGTTTTTCCGACAGCAATTCCAACGCCTTGCCTTCATCTGCCGCGCGCTGTTGCTGTACACGCAGCAAGGCGCTGGCATCCTGGCTCTTTTTGAGCGTCACCGCCGCCTGTTGTTGTTGCAGCGCCGCCTGTTCCATGGTCTTTTCCAGCGTCAGCTTTTCGGCTGCGCATTCGGTTTCCTGGGCGATACGCGCCGCTTGCTCTGCCTGTTGCTGCATGTGCAGCAATTCGGTGTGAGCTTGCTCGGCCTTGGTACGCGCTTCGGCGGCTTCGGTCTTCTGGCGTTCGGCCTGCAGTTTTTCCTGCAAGGCGGCGGCGGCTTTTTCCTCGGCCTCGGCGCGCAGTGCTTCTGCTTGAGCGAGCTCCGCGGCTTTTTTCGCCTTCAATGCGGCGGCGGTATTGGCACGTTGCAGCAACTCGGCCTGAAACGCGCTGGCGCTGAGCGCCTGTTGCTCGGCATCGGCTTGCTTACGCGCCGCCTGCACCGCCTGTTGTTCGACTTCCATGCGCTCCCTGGCCAGCTTGGCGGCGCGTTGCTCTTCGGCGATGCGCTGGCGGGCGCTGGCGGTCGCTTCCTGTTCGGCCAGTCGGCGCTGCCTGGCTTCTTCGGCTGCTGTCGCTTCCGCCTCGGCGCGGAGGCGGGCTTCGCCGTCGGCCTGTTGTTCGGTCTCTATGCGGTTCAACGCATTCGTTTGCAACTCGCGCTCGGCTTTGATGCGCGATTCTGTGGCCTGACGGATTTTATCTTCGGCTTCGCGCCGCGCCTGGGCGGTGGCGGCGGCCAAGATCTCGGCCTGTTCGCGCTTGGCGGCGGCGCTGCGCAATTCCTGTTCTGCTTGCATGCGCAGCTGTATCGCTTCGGCCGCCCTACGTTCTGATTCCGCCCTGGCCTGCGCCAGCGCCTCCTGTTCTTGCTCGATCAGGACGCGGGCCAGCGCGTCTTCGCGCGCGCGCACTTCGACCGGTGCGCGGTTGATCGCGAATTCCAGCGCCATGGCTTCCGCCTGTTCGCGGTCGCGGCTGAGTTGCAGCGCTTCGCTACGGACTTTGGCCAGCATTTCTGCGGTTTCGCGCGCTTCGCGGTCGCGTTTTTCGCGTTCGCGGGCCAGCTCGGCGATGCGGGCATCGGCGCGCGCCCTTTCTTCGGCTTGCTGACGGGCGGCCTGCGAGGCGGCGAAACGCTCGGCCGCCCAGTTGCGTGCGCTCTCGGTCTGTTTGCTCAGTTTTTCCGCTTCGGCCTGAGCCCTGGCGGCGATGCCGGCTTCCGTCTTGAGTTGCAGCGCGGCGCGCTCTCTGGCATCTTGCTCCAGCCTGACGCGCTGCTCGGACTGTTCGCGTGCTTTGGTTTCCATCTGCGCGCGCTCTTGCAAATCGCGCGTTTCTTGCGCAGTGGCGGCGATTCTGGCCGCGCTGGCGGCATTCGAATGGCGCGCCGCTTCCAGCCTGGCCTGGTCGCCGTCGGCCGCGGCTTGTTCCAAGGCGAGTTTTTTCTGCGCCAGTTCGGCCGCTTCCGCCTCGGCCTGGGCGCGCGCCTCGGCCAGCGCACGCGCCTGCGTTTCGGCCTTGACGCGGCTTTCGGCGGCGACGGTGGCGCGCGCTTCGGCCTCTACCCTGGCGATCGCCTCACGTATGCCCTTGACGTCGATGCGCGAATGGGATTCCAGCGCTTCGTCGGCGGCCAACAAGTCTTGTTGGCGATCGGCATGCCTATCCATGGAGTAGTCCCCCAACGATAATTTGTTTAACCATGCCTGCTTGCCGTCCATATGCCGCTCCTGATCTGATAGTCGTTCACCGGGCTGACTGGCCTGGACAGTCCGGAACTTCTTACACTGAATTATCGTTGAACGAAATACAAACAATTTGCAGAGCAGCGCCGGAAAAACCATTCAATTCGGATTTATCGCCGAGTGCGGTTTCCCATATTGAGAACAGGGACGTAAAATAGCAGCCAATTCAACATCTCCGGAGAACATCTTGACCGAGTCCGTCATTGAAATAAAACATCCGCTCATGCAGCACAAGCTGACGCTGATGCGCTGCAAAGAAACTACTACCGACAATTTCCGCCGTCTGCTACGTGAAATCAGCCAGATGCTGGCATATGAAGTGACACGCGACCTGCCGCTGGAAAACGTGCGCATAGAAACGCCGATCACCGCCATCGATGCACCGACCATCAGCGGCAAGAAGCTATGCGTGATTTCCATCTTGCGCGCCGGCAATGGCATTCTGGACGGCATGCTCGACCTGTTGCCGAATGCGCGCGTCGGTCATATCGGCCTGTATCGCGACCCGGAAACGCTGGAACCGGTCGAATATTATTTCAAGGTGCCGGAAGATATGGCCGAACGCCTGGTGATCGTGGTCGACCCGATGCTGGCGACCGGCCACTCCGCCGCCGCTGCGATCACTCGCATCAAGATGCGCGGCGCCACCAGCATCAAATTCGTCTGTCTGCTGGCCGCGCCGGAAGGCGTTAAACATTTGCAAGCGGCGCATCCCGATGTGCCTATCCTGACCGCCTCGATCGACCAGTGCCTGAACGAGCACGGCTACATCGTGCCCGGCCTCGGCGACGCCGGCGACCGTCTGTTCGGCACCAAGTAAGCCTGCGACGCCGCCGCGCGCTGTGCCGGCGCGGCGCTACGCAGGGGTGCAATCCGCGCCTGACCGGCTCCCGGGCTCTTAAAAATACTCCCCCCAGTATATTAAAACTCGCCTTATTTTTTGCTGGCGACAGGCTGATTTTGCCTGATACTCCCCCATAATACGGAAATCATGGACGGTTTGGAGGCTGAAAGCGCCTCTCACCGGCAGGCGGGAGCGCGCGCCCTGGCCCGACGATTATTCGGATTGTTTTTGCTGCAGCGCTCTATCGAGTTGCTCGATATGCAGTCTGCGCTGCAAGGCCTTGGCTTCGAGCGTAATTTTTTGCAACACGGTTTGCTGCTGGCGGCGCTGGAGCTTGATGTCGCCGAGGCAGGAATTCACGAAGAAGGCTGCATGGCAGGCGCGTTCGGCCTGCGCATACCAGGCTTGCAGCCGGCTTTGCGCGGCGCCGGTTTCTTGCAGGGCGGCTTCGGCTTGCCCGGCGGTTTGCAGGTCGGCGTGGCGCGTCGCCAGCTCCTTCACCTGGGCCGACAAGGCGGCGTATTCGTCCGCGGGCGTTTGCGCATGGAGCGGCGCCGCCAGCAATACGCCGGCCAGCATCGCCATCAAGAATTTTTTATTCAACATCAGGCTATCGCCTCCGCAAGCTGGCGTTGATCGGCATCCATATACGCTTTCGACTGCATTTCGATGATACGCGATACGGTCCTATGGAATTCATTCGACAAGGTGCCGGCCGTGTACAGGTCTTCCGGCGCCACTTCGGCCGACATGATCAGCTTCACCTTATTGTCGTAAAACACGTCGATCAGCCAGGTGAAGCGGCGCGCTTCGGACGACATCGCGGCCGACATGTGGGGAATGCCGGACAAGATCACGGTATGGAAGCGGCTGGCGATTTCCAGGTAATCGTTTTGCGAGCGCGGCCCGCCGCACAGGGTGGCGAAGTCGAACCAGATCACGCTGCCGGCGCGGCGCAAGGATTTCAGCTTGCGTCCTTCGATATCGACGTGAATATCTTCATCGTGGCTGGCGGCGATGCGGGCGAAACTCTCGCGCAAGGCCAGGTCGGTGGCGGCGCTCAGCGGGGTCAGATAGGCTTGCACCTGCTCCAGCGCGCGTTTGCGGTAATCGTTGCCGGAATCGACGTTCAGCACGTCGAGCTTTTGCTTCAGCAAGGCGATAGTCGGCAACATACGGTCGCGGTGCAAGCCGTCCGGATACAAGGTGTCCGGCTGATAATTGGAGGTCATCACGAACGACACGCCGTTATCGAACAAGGCGTTCAGCAAGTTGTACAGCAGCATCGCATCAGCCACATCGGACACGTGGAATTCATCGAAACAGATCAGCCGGTATTTTTTCGCGATACGGCGCGCCACTTCATCCAGCGGATCGGCCATGCCTTTCAGCTCGTCGAGCTGGCGGTGCACAGCGCGCATGAATTCATGAAAATGCAGGCGGGTCTTGCGCACCACCGGCACCACCGAATAAAAGCTATCCATCAAAAACGACTTGCCGCGCCCTACCCCGCCCCACATATACACGCCGCGTGGCACTTCCGGGCGGGTGATGATGCGGGTCAGTTTGTTGGCGCGCTTGCCCTTGTAATGGCGCCATTCATCATAGGCTTGCTGCAAGCGATCGACCGCGCGCTGTTGCGCCGCGTCGGCCTGGAAACCGCGTTGTGTCAAGGCATCCTGGTAAAACTCTAATACGTTCATGGGGCTGGAGAGGCGGTTGCTGGTCTGCCGCAAAGCGCAGAGGGAGAAAGGCTCCGCCAGGGAGCGTCCGGGTTGGCAATGGATGCGCGCTGGCAGAAAACAGGACGGGGCGCTTGCCCCGCCTTACCACTTAACTACTTAGTTGCGATCAGAAGTTCAGGGATCGCTTGTCTACCGCCAGCGCGGCTTCCTTGGTTGCTTCCGACAAGGATGGGTGCGCATGGCAGATGCGTGCGATGTCTTCCGACGAGGCGCGGAATTCCATCGCCACCACGGCTTCGGAAATCAGCTCGGAAGCCATAGGGCCGACGATATGCACGCCCAGGATTTCATCGGTAGTGGCATCAGCCAAGAACTTGACCATACCCGAAGTATCACCCAAAGCGCGCGCGCGGCCATTCGCCATGAACGGGAAGGAACCGGCCTTGTAAGCCACGCCATCGGCCTTCAGTTGCTGCTCGGTGCGGCCGACCCAGGCGATTTCCGGCGAGGTGTAGATTACCCAGGGAATCGTATTGAAATTCACATGGCCATGCTGACCGGCGATACGCTCGGCCACCGCCACGCCCTCTTCCTCCGCCTTGTGCGCCAGCATAGGGCCGCGCACCACATCGCCCACTGCCCATACATTCGGCAGATTGGTCTTGCAATCGCCGTCGACCGCGATGAAGCCGCGCTCGTCCAGTTGCAAGCCCACGCCTTCGGCATTCAAGCCGTTGGTGTTCGGCACGCGACCGATGGAAATGATCAGTTTGTCGAACACGGCCTTATGCTCCACGCCCTTGTCGTCGGTGTAATTGACCGTGACGTCTTTACCACCGTTGACGATCTCACCGATCTTCACGCCCAGATTGATGGACAGACCTTGCTTGACGAACAGCTTGTTGGCTTCCTTGGCGATCTGCTCATCGACTGCGCCGAGGAAAGCCGGCAAGGCTTCCAGCACGGTCACTTCGGCGCCGAGGCGACGCCAGACGCTGCCCATTTCCAGGCCGATGACGCCGGCGCCGATCACGCCGAGTTTCTTCGGCACGGCGGCGATCTTCAGCGCGCCGTCGTTCGACAGAATGGTTTCTTCGTCGAACGCGGCGCCAGGCAAGGCGCGTGCATTGGAGCCGGTCGCCACGATCACGTGCTTGGCCGTGATGCTTTCTTCGGCTTTGCCGGCGACCTTGATTTCGTAGCCGCCGTCCTTGGCCGCAACGAAAGAGCCGTGGCCGTGGAAGAAAGTCACTTTATTCTTTTTAAACAGGAACAAGATACCGTCATTGTTTTGCTTGACGATGGTGTTCTTGCGACCCAGCATTTTGGCCACGTCCAGCCCCAGGCCGGAGACCTGGATGCCATGGTCGGCAAATGCGTGACCGGCGTGTTCGAAATGCTCGGACGATTGCAACAGCGCCTTGGATGGGATGCAACCGACGTTGGTGCAAGTGCCGCCCGGCGCCGGACCGCCCTTGTCGTTGCTCCAGGCATCGATACAGGCGGTGGAAAAGCCGAGTTGGGCCGCGCGGATTGCCGCGATATAGCCGCCGGGGCCGCCGCCGATCACGACGACATCAAATTGTTTACTCATGGAATTATCCTGAATTTTTCTGATTTTTCAGATTAAGTGGTAAGACTTCACTCTTCTTCAGGCACGAAGACCCAGGCCAGCAGGTAAGCGACCACGCCGAAACCGAAGAAGAAGGTGAAGAAGACGAATAACAAACGCCAGATCCAGGATTCCAGTCCGGTGAACTTGCCGAGGCCGCCGCATATCCCGCCCAACCATTGATCGGTTTTCGACCTGCGAAACTTATTCAACTGATTCAGTGTCTGGTCGGCGCCCGAAAACGACGCCGAACCGGATGAAGAAGAGGACTGCTCGCCGACAGCAGCGAGCAGCTTGGCCTTGGCTTGCGCGAATTCTGCATCAGTCAGGGCTCCTGCCTGATGCAATTCGTGCAGACGTTTGATTTCGTCGGCGATATTCATGGGATGTCCCGATCAGAGATCCAACAACAGGCGGGCCGGATCTTCCAGCGCATCTTTCATCGCCACCAGACCCAGCACTGCTTCGCGACCGTCGATGATACGGTGATCGTAAGACATCGCCAGGTAGTTCATAGGGCGGATCACGATCTGGCCGTTTTCAACCACGGCGCGGTCCTTGGTCGCATGCACGCCCAGGATCGCCGATTGCGGCGGGTTGATGATAGGCGTGGACAGCATGGAGCCGAAAGTGCCGCCGTTGGAAATCGAGAAGGTGCCGCCGGTCAGGTCGTCCAGCGTCAGCTTGCCGTCTTTGGCCTTGGCGCCGAATTCCACGATTTTCTTTTCGATGTCGGCGATCGTCATCTGATCGGCATTGCGCAGGATAGGCACCACCAAGCCGCGTGGCGAACCGACTGCGATACCGATATCGAAGTAACCGTGGTACACGATGTCATTGCCGTCGACCGAGGCGTTGATGATAGGGTACTTCTTCAATGCGGCCACCGCAGCCTTGACGAAGAAAGACATGAAGCCGAGCTTGACGCCGTGCTCTTTCTCGAACTTGTCTTTGTACTTGTTGCGCAATTCCATGACCGGGGCCATGTTGACTTCGTTAAACGTGGTCAGGATCGCGTTGGTCGATTGCGACTGCACCAGACGCTCGGCGATACGGGCGCGCAAGCGGCTCATCGGTACGCGCTCTTCAGGGCGGTCGCCCAACTTAGCCACAGCCGGTGCCGCCACTTGCTGCAAGGCCGGCTTGGCGGCGGGAGCTGCCAGCGGTGCGACTGCAGGAGCGGCCTTGCCGGCTACGGCGGCCAGTACATCGCCCTTAGTCACACGGCCGTCTTTGCCGGAACCTTCGACCTGAGCAGCGGACATATTGTTGTCGGCCAGGATTTTTGCAGCAGCGGGCATGGCGATGCCGGCCGCCGATTTTTCGGCAGGAGCCGCGACGGAAGCGACTGCCGCGACCGGGGCCGCTGCAGCGGCGCTGGCGCCGGCAGACGCTTCGGTATCGAGCATAGCGATCACTTCGCCGGCCACCACGGTGCTGCCGTCGCCCTTGATGATCTGGGTGATCACACCGGCGGCCGGCGCCGGCAATTCCAGCACGACCTTGTCGGTTTCGACGTCGATCAGGTTTTCGTCGCGGGCGACCGCCTCGCCGACTTTTTTATGCCAGGTCAGCAGGGTCGCTTCGGCGACGGATTCGGATAACTGCGGAACTACTACTTCGATAATTGCCATTTTTTCTCTCCGTTTCGGGTAGCTTAGCGCTGCAGCAGCTTGTGCCGCAGCGCCGCCGTATTATTTGGTCAGGACATAGCCCTTGAGTTTGGAAAATGCCGTTTCCAGCAAGGTTTTTTGCTGCGCATAGTGCTTGTCGTAGTAACCGACGGCAGGCGATGCGCTGGCTGGACGACCGGCATACGCCAGCTTCTGCCCCTCTTCCAAAGCTTCAAAAATATTGTGCTGAATCTGGAACCAGGCGCCCTGGTTTTGCGGCTCATCCTGCGCCCACACCAGTTCCGCCATGTGAGGGAATTTCTTGAGTTCGGCAGCAAAGCTCTTGTGCGGGAAAGGATACAGTTGCTCGATACGGACGATCGCGGTATCGCTCTGACCGCGCTCTTTACGGGCGTTGACCAGATCGTAGTAAACCTTGCCGGAACAGGCGATCACGCGCTTGACCTTCTTGGCGTCGATCTTTTCATCGACTTCACCGATCACGGTATGGAAGCTGCCCTTGGCCAGCTCGGACAATGGCGAACCGGCATCCTTGTTACGCAACAAGGACTTCGGCGTCATGATCACCAGCGGCTTACGGAACTGACGTATCATCTGACGACGCAACAAGTGGAAAATTTGTGATGCGCTAGTCGGTTGCACCACTTGCATATTGTTGTCGGCGCACAGTTGCAGGAAACGCTCGGGACGGGCGGAAGAGTGTTCCGGACCCTGGCCTTCGTAACCGTGCGGCAGCATCATCACCAGGCCGGATGCGCGGCCCCACTTCACTTCGCCGGAGCTGATGAACTGGTCGATCACGACTTGCGCGCCATTCGCGAAATCGCCGAATTGCGCTTCCCAGATGGTCAGCGTGTTTGGTTCGGCAGTCGAGTAACCGTATTCGAAACCGAGCACGGCTTCTTCCGACAACACCGAGTCGATCACGGTGAACGGCGCCTGTTTGTCGGAAATGTTTTGCAGGGGGATATAGGTACCGGCATCCCAGCGCTCGCGCTTCTGGTCGTGCAAGACAGCGTGACGATGGACGAAGGTGCCGCGGCCGGCGTCCTGGCCGGTCAGGCGGATCGCATAGCCGGAAGCCACCAGCGAAGCGTAAGCCAGATGCTCGCCCATGCCCCAGTCCAGATTCATTTCGCCACGGCCCATGGCGGCGCGGTCACCCAACACTTTTTCCACCAGACTGTGCGGCTTGAAGCCTTCCGGCACAAAGGTGACGCGCTCTGCCAGACGTTTCAACTCGGTCGTTGGAACGGCGGTATCGGCGGCGTCGGTCCATTTGCGGTTCAGGAAGGGGATCCAGTCGACCGCATATTTGTTCTTGAAATTCGAGATGACAGGATCGACCGTATGCTTGCCGGCGTCCATCGCGTCGCGGAAGGCTTTCACCATCTGATCGCCGCCCTCGGCGGCAATCGTGCCTTGCGCGGCCAGCTTGTCCGCGTACATTTTGCGGGTGCCTGGGTGCTGGGCGATTTTCTTGTACATCAAAGGCTGGGTCAGCGCCGGCGTATCTTGCTCGTTGTGGCCGAGTTTGCGGTAGCAAATGATGTCGACCACGATATCCTTCTTGAACTCCAGGCGGTAATCGAGCGCGATCTGGGTCGCCAGCACCACGGCTTCCGGATCGTCGGCGTTCACGTGCAAGACCGGTGCTTCTATCATCTTGACCACGTCGGAGCAATACAGGGTGGAACGGGTATCGCGCGGATCGGAAGTGGTGAAGCCGATCTGGTTATTGATCACGATATGCATCGTGCCGCCGGTACCGTAGCCGCGCGTCTGCGCCAGATTCAGGGTTTCCATGACCACGCCCTGGCCGGCAAATGCGGCGTCGCCGTGCACCAGGATAGGCAAGACTTGCGAGCCGTCTTTGTCGCCACGGCGCTCCATGCGCGCCTTGACCGAACCTTCCACCACGGGATTCACGATTTCCAGGTGCGATGGATTGAAGGCCAGCGACAGATGCACCGGGCCGCCCGGAGTCGAAATATCGGACGAGAAGCCCTGGTGGTATTTGACGTCGCCGGCCGGCAGATCGTCGCCGTGCTTGCCTTCGAATTCGGCAAACAAGTCTTGCGGCATCTTGCCGAGGGTGTTGACCAGCACGTTCAGACGGCCGCGGTGGGCCATGCCGATCACGATTTCTTCCACGCCGCGTTCGCCGGCGCGCTGGATAGTCTCATCCATGGAAGCGATAAAGCTTTCGCCGCCTTCCAGCGAGAAGCGCTTCTGACCGACATAGCGGGTATGCAGGTAGCGCTCCAGACCTTCAGCTGCGGTCAGGCGGTCGAGGATGTGTTTTTTCTTTTCAGCGGAGAAGCTGGGCGTGGAGCGTATCGCTTCCAGCTTTTGCTGCAGCCAGCGCTTTTCGGCCGGGTCGCTGATGTACATGAATTCCGCGCCGATGGAACGGCAATAGGTGTCGCGCAGAGAATTCAGCAAGTCGCGCAAGGAAGCGTTTTCCGGCCCGAAATAGGTATTGCTGATATTGAACTGCGTGTCCATATCGGCATCGGTGAAGCCGTAAAAACTCGGCTCCAGCTCAGGAATACTTGGGCGCTCCTGGCGCTGCAAAGGATCGAGATTGGCCCATTGGCTACCGAGAAAGCGGTAAGCGGCGATCAATTGCTGGGCGGCGACGCGCTTGCGCCCCATTTCAGCATCGCCGGCGGCGCTGACAGTACGGACCGGGCCTTGTTTGGCGCGTTCGGCAAACGAGGCGATCACAGGCGCATGGGCGACGTCGGGCTTGGCGGAACCATCGACCGCAGGCACATTTTGCATCGCGTCGAAATAGGCACGCCAGTTATCGGGGACGGAACCGGGATTGTTCAGGTACGCTTCATACAGTTCTTCTACATACGGCGCATTGCCGCCGAACAAGTACGAGTTGGCGTTATATTGTTGCATCATCTTGCTCACCTTTCTTCGCGTTTCGCGAGATTAGCGGGTTAATCTAACCTTCCGCGACACGGCCTGACCGGTTAGCGGATTGCACATCAAGTTGTGGGGAAGGACTTGTTTCAAACTATTTTCGCGACTGAATCAAAATCCATACCAGCCTGGGCATGACTTTTGGCAGGCTCGCGAAAGCACATCTAAAATTCTCTTTCGAGCCGAAGCATAGCATAGTTAACGGAGAAAAAAAAAGCGAGCCGCCCGGACTCGCTTTTTACTACCAGTTCAAATTGACTTGAATCAACGCTGTTCAATCGGCGGCACATCGCGCTTAGGCGAACCGATAAACAACTGACGCGGACGGCCGATCTTTTGCTCAGGATCGGAAATCATTTCTTTCCATTGAGCAATCCAGCCTACGGTACGCGCCAAGGCAAAGATACCGGTAAACAAGGCAGTCGGGATGCCCAGCGCGCGCTGCACGATGCCGGAGTAGAAGTCGACGTTAGGATACAGCTTGCGGCTGACGAAATATTCGTCTTCCAGCGCAATTTTCTCCAAGGCCATCGCCAGCTTGAACAGAGGATCGTCTTGCAAGCCGAGTTCATTCAGCACTTCGTAGCAAGTTTCACGCATCAATTTGGCGCGCGGATCGTAGTTTTTATACACACGATGACCGAAACCCATCAGTTTGACGCCGGAATTCTTGTCCTTCACCTGGGCGATGAAGGCAGGAATATTGTCTACGTTACCGATAGATTCCAGCATATCGAGCGCAGCCTCATTGGCGCCGCCATGTGCAGGGCCCCACAGGCAAGCGATACCGGCAGCGATACAGGCGAAAGGATTGGCGCCGGAAGAGCCGGCCAGACGGACGGTGGAAGTAGAGGCATTTTGTTCGTGGTCTGCATGCAAGATCAGGATACGATCGAGCGCGCGCACCAGCACTTCATTTACTTCGTATTTGGCGCATGGCGTAGAGAACATCATGTGCATGAAGTTGGCGCTGTACGACAAGTCATTGCGTGGATACACGAAAGGCTGGCCGATAGAATATTTGTACGCCATCGCCACCAGTGTCGGCATCTTGGCGACCAGACGGATAGCCGATACTTCGCGGTGATGCGGATCGTTGATATCGAGCGAATCGTGGTAGAACGAAGCCAGCGCGCCGACGGTGCCGACCAGCACCGACATAGGATGCGCATCGCGACGGAAACCGCGGAAGAAGAATTGCATCTGCTCGTGCACCATGGTGTGATTGGTGACGGTTGCAACGAATTTTCCTTTTTCCGCAGCAGTCGGCAATTCGCCATTCAACAGCAGGTAGCAAGTTTCCAGGAAGTCGCCACTGACTGCCAATTGCTCGATAGGGTAGCCGCGGTACAGCAATTCGCCTTTGTCGCCATCGATATAGGTGATGGAAGAGTTACAGGCCGCAGTCGACATGAAACCCGGGTCATAGGTAAACATGCCGGTCGCGCCGTACAGCTTACGGATATCGATGACATCAGGACCAACCGAGCCTTTGTAAATCGGCATTTCCAGCGACGGTGAGCCGTCGGAAAATGAGAGGGTTGCTTTTGTTTCAGAATTAGTCATGGCTCTTCCTTCAATCCAGGGTGAGTCGTTAATCAAAAAAACACAGAAAATTTTTTCCCGATCAGGCGGTTTGCAAACGAAGCAACAAGGCGCGCACATGCGGCAAATCCACTTCCGCTTCCGGCTGCTTTTTCGCCATGATCAGGTCCATCAGGGTATTGTCCGACAATTCCATCAGGCGGCTGAAGGCATCCACTTCTTCGTCAGACAGGGATGCTTCATGCGCGTCCAGAAAACGGGTCAATATCAGATCGTTTTCCAGCAAACCGCGTCTGGCGCGCCATCTGAGGCGCGCACGCTTGACTGGGTCGCTTTGGTGGGATGTGACTATAGACTCAGACATATATACTTTCAATTTCATCGTTTCCTATTTCATGCAGTTCTTGATCCAGCTCTAAAAACTGCATGAAATAAGGGCGACACCGGCTTGGCATCGCTCTTATCGAATGCGTCTTACACCGCGCGACGCACCATCAATTCCTTGATTTTGCCGATGGCACGGGTAGGATTCAGACCTTTCGGGCAGACATCCACACAGTTCATGATCGTATGGCAGCGGAACAGGCGATACGGATCTTCCAGGTTGTCCAGACGCTCGCCGGTCGCCTGATCGCGCGAATCGGCGATGAAGCGGTAAGCCTGCAACAAGCCGGCCGGTCCGACGAATTTATCCGGATTCCACCAGAACGAAGGGCAAGAAGTCGAGCAGCAAGCGCACAGGATGCACTCGTACAGACCATCCAGTTCTTCGCGTTCGACCGGCGTTTGCAGACGCTCTTTTTCCGGAGGAATGCTGTCATTCATCAGGAAAGGCTTAATCGAATGGTATTGCTTGAAGAATTGCGTCATATCCACGATCAGATCGCGGATTACCGGCAAACCTGGCAATGGCCGCAACACGATAGGCTCGCTCAACTCGTTCAGGTTGGTGGTGCAAGCCAGGCCATTCTTGCCGTTGATATTCATCGCATCGGAACCGCACACGCCTTCACGGCAAGAGCGGCGCAGCGCCAGCGAATCATCGACGTCGGCCTTGATGCGTTGCAAGGCATCCAGCAACATCTTGTCGGTATCTTGCAATTCCACCGTCAAGTCTTGCATGTAAGGCTTGGCGTCCTTGTCCGGATCGTAGCGGTAGATTTTAAATTTCAGTGTACGTGCCATATCAGTATCTCTTTAGAATGTACGAGCCTTAGGCTTGAAGGTTTCCACGGTCAACGGCTTGGTGTTGACCGGCTTGTAGTCGAGGCGATTGCCCTCGGAATACCACAAGGTATGCTTCATCCAGTTTTCATCATCGCGCTTCTCGTAATCACGGTGCGCATGCGCACCACGGGATTCCTTGCGAGCCAGCGCAGAAGTGATGGTTGCCTTGGCTGTTTCTATCAGGTTATCCAGTTCCAGCGCTTCTACACGCGCCGTGTTGAAGACTTTGGATTTATCCTTGAACGAAACATGCTTGCAACGCTCGGCGATTTCCATGATTTTATGGTAGCCGGTCTGCAGCAATTCTTCGGTGCGGAACACGCCGCAATATTGCTGCATGGTGCTGCGGATCGCATTCGCGACGTCTTGCACCCGCTCAGTACCGGTCGAGTTCTCCAGCGCAGCCAGACGCGCCAGCGCACGATCGGCGGCATCCGCCGGCAAGCCTTTGTGCTCTTTTTCCTTGAGACCGGAAGCAACGATGTGATTACCTGCCGCACGACCAAACACCACCAGATCCAGCAGTGAATTAGTGCCGAGACGATTCGCGCCATGCACGGAAACGCAGGCGCATTCGCCGATCGCGTACATGCCGTTGACGATTTCGCTGACGCCATTCTTCGGTGCTACGACCTGGCCGTGAATATTGGTAGGAATACCGCCCATCTGATAATGGATGGTAGGCACGACCGGGATAGGCTCTTTGGTGGCATCAACGTTGGCAAACTTGTGGCCGATTTCCAGAATCGAAGGCAAACGCTTCTGGATGGTATCGGCGCCGATATGGCGCAGATCGAGCAAGACGTGATCCTTGTTCGGGCCGCAGCCGCGGCCTTCCTTGATTTCCTGATCCATGGAGCGCGAAACGAAATCGCGCGGCGCCAGATCCTTCAAGGTCGGCGCATAACGCTCCATGAAGCGCTCGCCCTGGCTATTGATCAGGATACCGCCTTCACCGCGCACACCTTCGGTAATCAGCACGCCGGCGCCGGACACACCGGTAGGATGGAATTGCCAGAATTCCATATCCTGCAGCGGCAAGCCAGCACGCGCCGCCATACCCATGCCGTCGCCGGTATTGATGAAGGCATTGGTGGAAGCCGCGAAAATACGGCCGGCGCCGCCGGTGGCGAACAAAGTAGTCTTAGCTTCCAGCATCATGACTTCGCCGGTTTCCATTTCCAGCGCAACCACGCCGAGCACATCGCCATCCTGATCGCGGATGATATCGATCGCCATCCATTCGACGAAGAAATGGGTGCGGGCGCGCACATTGCGCTGATACAGCGTGTGCAGCAAGGCGTGGCCGGTACGGTCCGCCGCCGCGCAGGCGCGCTGCACCGGCTTTTCACCGAAATTCGCGGTATGGCCGCCGAAAGGACGCTGATAGATCGTGCCGTCCGAATTGCGGTCGAAAGGCATGCCGAAGTGTTCGAGCTCGTACACGACCTTCGGTGCTTCACGGCACATGAATTCGATCGCATCCTGGTCGCCCAGATAGTCGCCCCCCTTGACGGTGTCGAACATATGCCAGTACCAGTTGTCTTCCGCCATGTTGCCGAGCGAAGCGCCGATACCGCCCTGCGCCGCTACCGTATGCGAACGGGTAGGAAAAACCTTGGACAATACTGCGACGTTCAGACCAGCTTCAGCCAACTGCAGCGAAGCACGCATGCCGGAACCACCGGCACCAACGATAACCGCATCAAAGCGACGGGTAGGAATTGTGGATTTAATTGCAGCCACGTTTATACTCTCCACAAAATCTGTGCGGCATAGCCGGCACAAGCGACCAGCCACAAAATGGTGGCGACCTGAAATACCAGACGAACAAACACATTGTGCGTCACATAATCCATCCAGATATCACGCATACCGACCCAGGCGTGATACAACAAGGAAACGATCACAGTAAAAGTGGCCAGCTTGAACCACTGCTGAGCAAACAAACCCGCCCAACCTTCATAGCTAAAATCATTGCCAGTCAAAAACAGCGACAACAGTAAAACCGTATACAAGGCCATGACGATGGCCGTCACACGCTGCGCCAGCCAATCGCGCAAACCGTAATGCGCACCTACAACCAGGCGCTTGGGGCCGATGTTGTTATTTGCCATTTAAATTACTCCGAACAATTTCAAGCCTATCAAAGCTGCCAGACCAATACTGACAGCCAGCACGCCAACCGCAGATTTGCGCGCCGCATCCTTGTCCAGACCGTAATGCAAGTCCATGAACAGGTGACGGATACCGGCACAGAAATGATGCAGATAGGCCCAGACCAGCGCCAAAATGACCAGCTTCACAAAACCACCGGAAGTGAAATTCTTGAAGACGGAAAAAGAAACCTCAGAGGTAAGGCTCTTGTCCAGCAAATACAAAATGAACGGCAACAATAAGAACATCAACATGCCGCTCGCCCTATGCAAAATAGAGACAAAACCCGCCAGCGGCAGACGATATCCCGTTGCATCTATCAGGCGCATGACGCCGTAGCGCGGCCTGCTCTTCACTACTTCAGACATAAATAATCTCCCCATTAACTAGTCTGGATATACAAACCTTGCAATTTTCGCTCATTTTGGTGCATTGCACCAACAAAAAACGACCTCGTTTTACAAAAAACCGCCATCTTATGCCAAATACGCACAAACAAAGTCGGGCGAACTGACCCAAATCAAGATCAGCTCAACTCGTTCCGATAATGGTGATGCGAGGTCAGATACAAGCCACGGCGCAACTCCACCGGCTTATCGCCATAAGTGAAAGATACCCGCTCCACATTCAACAAGGGCGCACCAACATCCACATGCAACAACTGCGCAGCGATCTCATCCGCACACACCGCCCGGATTTGCTCCGAGGCGCGTATCATGTGCGTGCCAAATTCAGTCTCGAACAAACCGTACATTGGCCCCTTGTATTCATTCAGCCGCTCAACAGTCAAACCCTTGAAAATCGCTCCGGGCAACCATAAATCGTCGAGAATGGTCGGCACCCCCGAAAACGATTGCACACGACGAATAAACACCGCCGAATCACCCGATTTAATATCGAGCAAGCGCGCCACCTCCGCCGGAGCGCGCAAGCGCTTGACTTCGACGATCTGATTTTCAGGATAATGCGGAGCGCCCTCATCCGGTGCCAGGCGCAAAAATCGAAATTGCGCACGCGCCTCATGGTGAGTCGCGACAAAAGTCCCCTTACCCTGACGGCGCACCACTAAATTTTCTGCAGACAATTCATCAATCGCCTTGCGCACCGTACCCTGACTCACTTTGAAACGAGCGGCCAACTCCATTTCACTGGGAATCAACTCGCCCGGCTTCCACTCACCGGACTGCAGACTCTGCGTAATCAAGGCTTTAATCTGCTGATACAGCGGACTAAAAGTGGGAGACGCATTCACTGAGGGGCCACCTACTCCCGCCCCCGGAGTGGTCGGACTGATGAGCGGATTATTTGCGCTTGACGTGGTTGAATTCATAGTCTGCAATTTCACCACAAAACCATTCATTTCGTCCAGAACAAAGTGTCAAGTGATATGTCTTATATAAGACATAAGATATTGATTGACACATCACCTCGCACAACCTAAACTCCCGAGCAAACGCGCTGAATTCAACACAGCCACACCAAGCAATATAGTGCGAACGACCTCAATGTAAAGCTTTAAACACCCGCCAGACGCAAATTGGCTGACTGCGCGTGTTTTCATCGGTATCATTAGCGTTTGCATGCGACGGCAACACAGATTTGCCTTAGCACAGGTTTGAACATCGTTTTTACACCACCTCGGAGATGCATCATGGCGAAATCCCCTATGCGCGTAGCTGTTACCGGCGCCGCTGGCCAAATCGGCTATTCCCTTCTGTTCCGTATCGCCAATGGCGACATGCTGGGCAAAGACCAGCCAGTAATTCTGCAATTACTGGAAATTCCTGACGAAAAAGCACAAAAGGCGCTGAAAGGCGTCATGATGGAAATCGACGATTGCGCCTTCCCGTTGCTGGCCGGCATGACCGCCCACAGCGACCCCATGACCGCCTTCAAAGACATCGACGTTGCTCTGCTGGTAGGCGCACGTCCACGCGGCCCAGGCATGGAACGCAAAGATCTGCTGGAAGCCAATGCACAAATCTTTACCGTGCAAGGCAAGGCGTTAGATGCAGTTGCATCGCGTAACGTTAAAGTTCTGGTAGTCGGCAATCCTGCCAACACTAACGCTTACATCGCAATGAAATCGGCGCCTAATCTGCCTGCGAAAAATTTCACTGCAATGCTGCGCCTGGATCACAACCGCGCCCTGTCGCAAGTCGCCGCCAAGGTTGGCAAGCCAGTCGCCGCCATTGAAAAACTGTGCGTCTGGGGCAACCACTCTCCGACCATGTACGCCGACTATCGCTTCGCGACAGTTGACGGCCAATCCGTCAAAGATCTGATCAACGATCAGGTATGGAACAAAGACGTATTCCTGCCAACAGTAGGCAAGCGCGGCGCAGCGATTATCGAAGCGCGCGGTCTGTCATCGGCTGCGTCGGCCGCCAATGCAGCGATCGACCATGTGCGCGACTGGGTGTTGGGCACCAACGGTAAGTGGACCACCATGGGCATCCCTTCCGACGGTTCCTATGGCATCCCTGAAGGCACCATGTTCGGCTTCCCGGTTACCACAGAAAACGGCGAATACAAAATCGTCCAGGGCCTGGAGATCGATGAATTTTCCCGCGAACGCATCAACGTCACGCTGAACGAGTTGCAAGAAGAGCGTGATGGCGTAAAACACCTGGTAGGCTAATAGCATCAAGGGCGGCTCCCGTCGAACAGGATCCGCCCATCACCCCAGATTACAAAACGACTGATGCATCCCTCACTAGTGCTATTTCAGGATCAGTTACAACCGGTTTTCTTGCCGGTCTGCGATCATTATGCTGGATCCGAAAAGCTGATGCGCAAGTCGATGGCGTTACAACACGAATTAAACGCATCATTTGACATCACCTTCGATTGCGAAGACGGCGCAGCCGCCGGCAATGAAATCGCACACGCCAGACTCGTCACCGAGCTGATCAATAGCGAAGACAATCGATTCAATCGCATCGGCGTTCGCGTACACGACGTTCACCACCCTGCTTTTGAACAAGACTTGTCGTTGATACTCCCCACCACCGCCGACAGACTCGCATACCTGGTCCTACCCAAGGTGAGCAGTGCGGACCAAGTAAAACATGCGATACAAAGAATTAAATTTCATACTCAGGCAAGCAAGCGCGATAATTTGCCCGTACATGTGTTGATTGAGACTCATGCCGCCCTGGCGCAAGTTGATCAGATCGCCGCGCTGCCGGAAGTTGAGTGCCTGTCCTTTGGCATTATGGATTTCGTTTCTGCTCATTACGGCGCCATTCCATCAAGTGCGATGCGCTCTCCCGGCCAGTTCAGCCACCCGCTGGTAATGCGAGCCAAACTTGAAATAGCCGCCGCTTGCCATCGCTACGGAAAAATCCCTTCACATAACGTGACGACTGAAATCAAGGACACCGCTATAGTCGCAGGCGACGCCAATCGCGCCTTTCTGGAATGCGGCTATACGAGAATGTGGAGCATCCATCCGGATCAGATAAAACCCATAATCAAAGCCTTGTCGCCGCGCAGCGCCGAGATCAACGAGGCAATTTGCATATTAAACAGTGCAAAACAAAACGCGTGGGGGCCGATTCAGTACAATGGGCGCCTGCATGACAGAGCCAGTTATCGTTATTACTGGACTGTTCTGAAAAGAGCGCAATTAAGCCAGGCGGCATTGCCCGAAGCCGCCCAAGAATTACTCTAAATGAGGAGACGAACAATGAAACCGATTACCCGAATTTTTGCTTCCCTTGCCATCGCTTCCGGCATCCTGTGCGCCCCGATAGCAGCACATGCAGAGAACCATCCGAGCAAAGCAAAACTAAGCAAATCAAACAAATCGGCGGCACCAGCCAGCCCCGTCGTCAAAGATGAAGACGAGGCCGAACCAGATATTCAGCAAAGCAAAAATGCGGAATATAAATGCGAACTCGGCAATTCATTGACGATGTACAGCACTGCCGAAGATCAGCAACATATGGCGATGCGCTGGAAAAAGCGCCTGTATCGGCTGACCAGAGTGGAAACAACAACTGGCGCCCAACGCTTTGAAAACCACAAAGCGGGCTTTATCTGGATAGGCATACCCGCCAAAGGTTTGTTGCTCGACTCACATAAAGGTCAGCAATTGGCAAACGAGTGCAAAACTGCAGAGCCAGTGTTGGCCGGAGCGGAAACAGCAGACAAAGCCAAATAATAATTGCATAAATATATACCGCCCATCGTCGCGAAATTCACACTCATGTTTGAGTACGAATGTCTGCAAATGGGAGACTAGCAAGCATGTTTTTTGATCGTTGATTTTTGTAAAAATAAGGAACAGCCATGAGCCAAAATGCGTATAAGGATGCATTCAAAACCCTGAAAGATTTCAAGATTTCAGACACCAAGAAAGGCAAGTTCTTCTCTTTGCCGGCACTGGAAAAAAATCTGGGCGTAAAAATTTCACGTCTGCCAGTATCCATACGCGTGGTTCTGGAATCGGTTCTGCGTAACTGCGACGGCAAGAAAGTCACCGAAGAACACGTCAAGCAACTGGCAAACTGGGGCGCAACTGCGGCCCGCGTCGACGAAATCCCTTTCGTAGTTTCGCGCGTTGTCTTACAAGACTTTACCGGCGTACCGCTGCTGGCTGACCTGGCTGCGATGCGCAACGTCGCCTCCAAGCAAGGAAAAAATCCTAAAAACATCGAGCCTTTGGTTCCGGTCGACCTAGTGGTTGACCACTCGGTACAAATCGATCATTTCCGCGAAAAGAAAGCGCTCGATCTGAACATGAAACTGGAATTCGAACGCAATAACGAGCGTTACCAGTTCATGAAATGGGGCATGCAGGCATTCGATACTTTCGGCGTGGTTCCCCCTGGCTTCGGCATCGTGCACCAGGTTAATCTGGAATACCTGGCACGCGGCGTACACAAAATCAAAGACGCCAAGAAAAATGAAGTTTACTACCCGGATACCCTGGTAGGCACCGATTCCCATACCACCATGATCAACGGCATCGGCGTAGTCGGCTGGGGCGTGGGCGGCATTGAAGCCGAAGCCGGCATGCTGGGTCAGCCAGTCTACTTCCTGACACCGGACGTAGTCGGCGTGAACCTGACTGGCGCCCTGCGCGAAGGTTGCACCGCGACCGATCTGGTGCTGACCATCACTGAAATGCTGCGCAAGGCTAAAGTAGTCGGCAAGTTTGTCGAGTTCTTCGGCGAAGGCACACGCTCGCTGTCCCTGACCGACCGCGCGACTATCGCCAACATGGCGCCGGAATACGGCGCCACCATGGGCTTCTTCCCGGTCGACGAAGCCACGATCGATTACTTCAAGGGCACCGGCCGCACCAAGGCGGAAATCGACGCATTCGAAGGCTATTTCAAAGCCCAGAAGATGTTCGGTATCCCGAAAAAAGGCGAAATCGACTACACCACTGAATTGTCGCTGGACCTGTCCAGCGTTGCGCCATCGCTGGCCGGCCCTAAGCGCCCGCAAGACCGCATCGAAATCGGCAACGTCAAATCCACTTTCGCCGACCTGTTCAGCAAGCCAGTTTCCGAAAACGGCTTCAACAAGAAAGCGGAAGACCTGGATGCGGTATACACCAATACCGATGGCGTGAAGGTCAAGAACGGCGACGTGCTGATCGCCGCGATCACTTCCTGCACCAACACTTCCAACCCTAGCGTCTTGCTGGCCGCCGGCTTGCTGGCGAAGAAAGCGGTAGAAGCCGGCCTGAAAGTCGCGCCGCACATCAAGACCTCGCTAGCTCCCGGCTCGCGCGTGGTGACCAAGTATCTGGAAGCAGCCGGTCTGTTGCCTTACCTGGAAAAACTCGGCTTCGGCGTGACTGCCTACGGTTGCACTACCTGTATCGGTAACGCAGGCGACCTGACCCCAGCCATGAACGAGGCGATCGTTGCCAACGACGTAGTCGCATCGGCCGTCTTGTCCGGCAACCGCAACTTTGAAGCACGGATTCATCCGAACATCCGCTCCAACTTCCTGGCCTCGCCTCCTTTGGTGGTTGCCTACGCTATCGCCGGCAACATGACAAAAGATCTGATGACCGAACCAGTTGGCCGCGTCAAAGGCAAAGACATTTTCCTGGGCGATATCTGGCCTACCAGCGCAGAAATCGCCAAGCTGATGAAGTTCGCGATGAATTCCAAGACCTTCAAGGAAAACTACGCCGACGTCAAGGGTGCACCGGGCAAACTGTGGGAAAACATCAAAGGCGTGGCCGAAGGCGAAGTCTACAACTG
Organism: Burkholderiales bacterium; assembly: GCA_016196925.1. Taxonomy (GTDB): domain Bacteria; phylum Pseudomonadota; class Gammaproteobacteria; order Burkholderiales; family Burkholderiaceae_D; genus Undibacterium. The sequence continues at coordinate 53,730 of JACPWS010000083.1, forward strand.
GCCTACGTCCACCTACATCGCCGAGCCGCCATTCTTTGCCGACTTCGCGATGGAGCCAAAGGCCGCAGCGACTGGCATCGCAGGCGCACGCGCCCTGGGCGTGTTCGGCGATTCGATCACCACCGATCATATTTCGCCAGCAGGTTCGATCAAGGAATCCAGCCCGGCCGGTAAATGGTTGAAAGAAAACGGTGTACTGAAGGCCGATTTCAATTCCTACGGTTCACGTCGCGGCAATCACGAAATCATGATGCGCGGCACGTTTGCCAACGTCCGCATCAAGAATTTGATGATCCCGGCCAAGGAAGACGGCTCGCGCGTGGAAGGCGGCGAAACCCTGTTCCAGCCTGGCGGCGAACAAATGTCCATCTATGATGCGGCGATGAAATACGTTGCAGAAGGCACGCCTACCATGATCTTCGGCGGCGAAGAATACGGCACAGGCTCTTCCCGCGACTGGGCAGCCAAAGGTACGCAATTGCTGGGCGTAAAAGCAGTGATCGCCCGTTCGTTCGAACGCATCCACCGCTCCAACCTGGTCGGCATGGGCGTCTTGCCACTGCAGTTCATCGGCGCCGACAGCGTCGACACGCTGGGCATCACCGGCAACGAAACTTTCGATCTGAAAGGCATAGAAGACGAGATCAAGCCGCAGCAAGAAGTGACACTGGTGATCCACCGCGCCAACGGCGAAACACAAGAAGTCAAAGTCTTGTTGCGCATAGACACACCGATCGAAGTCGACTACTACAAACACGGCGGCATCCTGCCATTCGTGTTGCGTCAATTGCTGGCGGCTTAAACATCAGCATGCTCCCCATCACTGGGGAGTTGACAAGAGATGGGCCTCCGCGGAGGCCCATTTTTTATATCCGCAACACTGCAAGGTAACCGTAAGATTTTCGGGGTAATGTGTCTGCCAAGCGTATCCCCGATTGTTTGGGCGATCAGATAGAAAAATTCACGTTTATTGAGGAGACTGTCATGTGGAAAATTTTCGTTGCCTTCATTGCGTTTGCGGCAGCAGCCCTGTTCATCATTTTTAAGGCAGGCGACAAGGTTGACATGCAGGGTGAGGCGGGAGGGCACGATGCAGGCGAGCTTCACGCCGCCCCGGCATCGACCGCAGCTACACCTGTAGTTGTTCCGGTTGTGGCGCCGACTCCCGCGAGCGCCAGCAAATAAGGCCTTGTATCAAGGCCCCACCCGGCAAGCCTGCTTCGCCAAAGCAGGCCCAACTATTTGTCAGCGCCTGCCTTAGCCGGGAAGTTTTTCAGCGCTCAGGATTGCTTCATCACAGACAGCGCTTGCTCGACATCGGCGATCAGATCATCCGCATCTTCCAGCCCGACGTTAAAACGAACCAGGATACCCGGCTGTTGCCAAGAATTGCGCATCTGCTGGATGCGGTACGGCACACATAAGCTGTGCGCACCGCCCCAGCTAAAGCCAATCTTAAAGAGCTTGAGATTATCGACAAAACAGTCGGTCTGGACTTCATTGTAGGCGACGTCAAACAACACCGAGAACAAGCCGCCCGCCCCCTTAAAGTCGCGCATCCAAACATCGTGGCCCGGGCAGTCGGGCAGCGCCGGATGCAGCACCCTACTGATCTCCGGCCTGGACCTCAACCAGAACGCCAGTTTGCGCGCGCCGGCATCATGCGCATCGAAGCGCAGCTTAAGCGTTGACAAGTTACGCAGCACCAGATACGCATCATCCATGCCTATCCCAAACCCCAGGCGCATGTGCGTCGCCTGCAATCGGGCGTGCAGCGTTTTATCCCGGGTAATCAATGCCCCCATCAGTACATCCGAACCGCCGCTCTGATACTTGGTTAAGGCCTGCATGACAATGTCGACGCCGTGCTCAAATGCGGCAAAGGCCAGGCCGGCGGACCAGGTGTTATCCAAAGCTACCAATACCCCTTTGGCATGCGCGGCGGCGCAGATCGCCGGAATGTCCGGCACTTCCATCGAAACAGAACCGGGCGCCTCAGTCCATATCAGTTTGGTATTGGACTGGATTAATTCGGCAACCCCGGCGCCGATGAGCGGGTCATAATAACGTACGCTGATACCGAAGCTATGTGCCAGCCAGCTGCCAAGCTCACGGCTGGGGTTATACACGTTGTCGGGCAACAGCACATCGTCGCCGCTCTGCAGTAGCGCCAGGTCCACCAGAGTGATCGCCGCCAAGCCGCTGGGCGCCAGCAGACAATGTTCGCCCTGCTCTATTTCCGCCAATCGCGCTTCCAAAGTGAAACTGGTCGGAGTGCCATGCAAGCCGTAAGTGTAAGCCGTTTTATCTTGCCAATTGCGGGCGCGCATCGCCGCTACATCCTTGAACAAGACGGTAGAAGCGTGATGTATGGCGGCGGGAAACGCCTCAAAACCTGAGGGTGCGACATAATCGCTGTGTATCAGTTTGGTATTGAAACCGGTGCCGGAGTTTGTTTTTTTGGACATGCTGATCCGCCTGATTGCTAAGGTAGATACATGTTATCGCAGAAACACCGAAAGGACACGGCTAAACCGCATGAAATACGCAGCGTACCGATTTAACGGAAACGCTGCGCACAGGCACGTCAAAGCGATGCCGGGTTGAAATCAGGCGCAGTCCCGAATGCAGCGACTGGCATCAGACTGCCTCACCCCACAGGTCGTGTGCATCGGCTGCCGTGATTTTGACGTCAACGAACTCGCCGACCTTGAGCTTACGATGCGGCTCGAAAGGCGGCTTGACATAGACCACACCGTCGATTTCAGGCGCGTCGGCAGCGCTGCGTCCGACGCCGCCGCTGCGATCGATAGAGTCGATCAGCACCCGCATGGTCTTGCCGACCTTGGCTTGCAAACGTTTTTTGGATATTCCTTCCTGCAACTCCATGACGCGACGGCGACGGTCTTCGCGCACTTCATCCGACAGCTGGTTCGCCAACTCATTCGCAGTCGCACCTTCCACCGGGGAGTAGGCAAAGCATCCCAGGCGATCAATCTCCACTTCTTTCAGGAAATCCAGCAGGTACTCAAATTCCTCTTCAGTCTCACCGGGAAAGCCGGCGATGAAGGTGGAACGTATCGTGATTTCCGGACACATTTCACGCCACGCCTTGATGCGTTCGATATTTTTTTCGCCGCTGGCTGGGCGCTTCATACGCTTCAGGACATCGGGATGGGCATGCTGCAGAGGCACGTCCAGATAAGGCAAGACATGGCCATTATTCATGAACGGGATGATCTGATCCACGTGCGGATATGGATACACATAATGCAGGCGCACCCAGGCATCGTATTGCTTGGCCAGTTCGCCGAGCGCTTCCACCAATTGCGTCATGTGGGTCTTGACTGGCTTCCCATTCCAGAAGCCGGTGCGGAACTTGACGTCGACGCCATAGGCGCTGGTATCTTGCGAAATCACCAGCAATTCCTTGACGCCGGCCTTGAACAGATTCTCGGCTTCCAGCATCACATCCGCAATTGGACGCGAGACAAGGTCGCCGCGCATCGAAGGAATAATGCAAAAGCTGCAGCGATGATTGCAGCCTTCCGAAATCTTCAGGTAAGCAAAATGCTTGGGCGTCAGTTTCACGCCCTGCGCCGGCACCAGATCGATGAAGGGCTCATGCGGTTTAGGCAAGTGCTTATGCACCGCCGTCATGACTTCGCTCAAGGCGTGCGGACCGGTCACTTCCAGCACTTTCGGGTGTATGGCCTGTATCATGTCCTGACCATTGGCATCCTTCTTGGCGCCGAGACAGCCGGTGACGATCACCTTGCCGTTCTCCGCCAATGCCTCGCCTATCGCGTCTAGCGATTCTTGCACGGCAGCGTCGATAAAACCGCAAGTATTGACGATCACCAGATCGGCGCCGTCATAGGATTTAGCGGTTTCATAACCCTCGGCGCGTAACTGGGTCAGTATCTGTTCGGAATCGACCAGGGCTTTCGGGCAACCGAGGGAGACGAAGCCGACTTTAGGATTGGCGGATGACTCTTGGCGGCGCAATTCAGTAATGGACATAACAAGTGCAAGTAAACAAAAAAGGGGACGACAGCGAATCCGCCATTGTACCCTTTGCCACCTGGTATTGCCTTAACACCTGCCGTTTTTCCTGAAAAATCAGCAGCTTAAGTCTCAATTACTTGCCCTTCCCGCTATCGTCAACATTGAACGGGAAAGTCCCGAACATATTCTTAGCCTGACTTTGCATTTGCTCTTGCATCTGCACGAACAGATTTTTGCTCTGTTCGATATAATTACCCATCATGCCCTGCATCATGGGACCCTGCACATTCATGAACTGCGTCCACATTTCGGGGCTGAAAGGCTTCCCCTCATAAATACCCTTAGAATTTTCAGCCAGTTTATTCTGAATATCAATGAACGCCTGGATATTTTTCTCCAGATACGATCCCATCATGCCTTGCATGGCATGACCATAGTAACGAATGATCTGCGCCAGCACAGCGCTGGAAAACATAGGAGAACCGCCCGCTTCTTCTTCTAAAATAATTTGCAACAATATGCTGCGCGTCAGATCTTCACCGGTTTTAGCGTCGACTACGGCAAAATCGTCGTTGTCGAGTACGAATTGTTTTACATCCACCAAGGTGATATAGCTGCTGGTTTGCGTGTCGTACAGGCGGCGATTCGGATATTTTTTAATCAGATGTTGTGTTGATTTTTTTGCGCTATTCATTGAAATCTCAATTGATAACTTCCACGTCCAGACTTTGCATGGGAAAACTCCCATCGGAATGCCGGACCAATTCAAGCAAACAACCGACGCATTTTCAAAGCTCACAAAATACGATGATTTGTTTGTCCCCCTGATTTATACCTTATGTTTTTTATTATACTTGCTGCAAATGATATGCCCATCAGAACCTCGCGACTCTGATGGGCATATTTTACCGCACTGCAGAACGATGACGACAATTTAAGATTTTAAAAGCCTGATTTAAAACAACCCACCTCAAGCCCCTGCGCATCGCCGCAATTAGCCCATGTGCAAACCGCCGTTGATCGAAAAATCCGATCCGGTAGCGTAACCGCCTTCGTCGGAAGCGATCCAGGCAACGATAGAGGCAATTTCTTCCGGCTCGGCTAAACGCTTAACCGGGATGCCGGAGACAATTTTCTCCAAGACATCGGGACGTATCGCCTTTACCATATCGGTCCCGACATAACCCGGAGAAACCGTATTCACAGTCACGCCTTTGGTCGCCACTTCCTGCGCCAGCGCCATCGTAAATCCATGAATGCCGGCCTTGGCAGTCGAATAGTTAGTCTGGCCGAATTGGCCTTTCTGACCATTGACGGAAGAAATGTTAACGATGCGCCCCCAGCCACGATCAACCATGCTGTCGATAACTTGCTTGGTGACGTTAAACAGGGAGTTCAGGTTGGTATCCATGACTGCATCCCAATCCGCCTTGCTCATCTTGCGGAATTGGCCGTCGCGGGTGATGCCGGCGTTATTTACCAGCACATCGACTTCACCGATCTCTGCCCTCACCTTTTCGAACGCTGCTTTCGTCGATTCCCAATCCGACACATTACCCTCGGAAGCGTGAATATCAAACCCTACGGCACGCATGTCAGCCAACCACTTGTCTTTGCGTGGAGAGTTAGGCCCGCAACCGGCGACCACGATATAACCATCCTTGCATAAACGTTTACAAATTGAAGTTCCGATACCACCCATGCCGCCGGTTACATACGCAATACGCTTTAACATACTTTTCTCCAGGTTAAAATATTAACTGACCGACTTTTGTTGCCTTGTTAAGCTGCTCTGATTTTGACATAACGCCCGGGTGCCGGTTCTATCGCGGAGCGATTTGAATTTCCAGGCTTGAGCGGAGACTTAACCATCTTTCCGCCGTGCTCAGACAGGAAGGCTGCCCACTCCGGCCACCAACTGCCGGGATGCTCTTGCGCGCCATCCAACCAGGATTGCGCGTCAAGTTCAGTTTGCGCATTCTTCCAGTAACTCCTTTTCTTTTTTGCCGGAGGATTCACTACCCCGGCAATATGCCCGGAAGCTCCTAGCACAAAGCGATTCCGTTTTTTAGATTGCGGGTTCAGTACGGCCAGCGAAGCAAACGCCGCTTGCCAAGGCACGATATGATCTTCGCGCGAGCCATAGATAAATACCGGCGCATCTATCTCGCCGAGATCGATCTTATTGCCCGCCACAGTTAATTCACCCGGCTGTTTAAGCTTATTTTCGAGATAAGTGTTACGCAGATACCAGCAAAACATCGGCCCCGGTAAATTAGTACTATCCGCGTTCCAATATAGCAAATCAAATGGCGGCGGGCTTTGCCCCTTAAGGTAGTTGGACTGCACGTAATTCCAGACCAGGTCGTTGGCGCGCAAACTGGAAAAAGTGCTGGCGAGATCGCGCCCCGGCAACAATCCTTTACGGCCTATAGTTTGCTCGCGCATGGCAACTTGCATCTCATCAACGAACACATCCAGCACTCCGGTATCGGAGAAGTCCAGCAAGGTGGTCAGCAAGGTCAGGCTGCTGGCAGGATGTTCGCCGCGCGCCGCCAATACCGCCAGCGCCGTCGAAATGATCGTCCCGCCGACGCAGAAGCCAAATGCATTGATTTTGTCTTGCTTGCTAATTTCTTGCGCCAGATGAATCGCCTTGATCGCGCCGTCTTCTATGTAATCATCCCAGGTGACTTCCGCCATCTCTTCATCTGGATTCGCCCAAGAAACGAGGAACACGGTATGCCCTTGCTCTATAGCGTAGCGGACTACCGAATTTTCCGGCTGCAAATCGAGAATATAAAATTTGTTGATACAGGGCGGGATCATCAGCAGGGGGCGCTGATGCACAGTCTTCGTCAGCGGAGTGTATTGGATCAGCTGGAATAAGCGATTTTCATATACCACCGTTCCCTCGGAAGCCGCCACATTCTTGCCGACTTCAAAGGCCGATTCATCGGTCTGGGAAATGCGCCCCTTATGCATATCGGCCAGCATCTGGGCAATCCCTTTGGCCAGGCTTTCCCCTTTGCTTTCTATCAGCTTGCTCTGCGCTTCAGGATTGGTCACCAGAAAATTGGCCGGGGACATGGCGTCGATCATTTGCTGGACGGCGAAGCTGATCTTCTGCTTGGTTTTTTCCGGCGCCTGCACCGCTTCGGCCATCGCCATCAAAAAACGTGCGTTCAATAAATAGGAAGCGGCGCTGTAGGCGTGCATGGCATGGTTATGCCAGTCGGGGGAGGAAAAACGTCTGTCGTTGAGAGCGGGTAATTTGGATACGGCAAAATCTTGCCATAACTTGCCGAATTCCTGCATGTATTCATTTTGCAAACGCGTCATCGTTGCAGGATCGATCTGCGCACCCAATTCTTTCAGCGCATCGAGCATAGGCGGTTCCGCCATTGGCGTGACAGGCTTCATCCATTCCTGCCACTTGTTTTGATTCACTAGCTGTGACATCCATTCGGAGTACATAGCTTGAGGATCATAAGTCTTCATGCGTGCCTCCTGATTTTCGCGTATCGTTGCGGATTAATTTTGGGCTTAGAAACTTCTGACTTGGATAGAAAATTTTAAATTATTAACAAGGAATTTATGTATATAGTCGCTATCGCCTGGATATATGTTGTGTTAATGATGGCAATCACCGAATATTCGGTGGCTGCAGGAATTATGACGTTTTTAATGTATTGCGTGTTACCTTTAACAATGATTTTGTATCTGATGCGCAGCCCGCAACGCAAACGCGCCAATAAAGAAGCTGCCATAGAACGGGCAACGAAAGCCCAACGATCGACATCAGAAACATCGAAGCCCGATATCGCCGCTTAACGGTCAGCCTATCCAGATCAGGCTCGCCATCCGCCCGGTTACGCCATCTCTGCGGTAGGAATAAAACTGCCCGGTTTCCGTCACGGTGCAGTGCCGCCCGCCATAGACTTGAGTCACCCCCGCCGCCGCCAGTATCCGCCCGGCCAAACCGTAGATATCCGCGTTATATTTTGCGGTCCGGCCTACGGCAGTTTTCGCGACAAAACACTCGGCAGCATTTGCCATTTGAGCAGTAAAAACATCCAAAACTTCTTGCCCCACCTCAAACTGGGCTGGCCCTATCGCCGGCCCCATCCACGCCACAATCTCATCCGCCCCCTTTTTTTGCATTTGCGCTACAGTGTTTTGCAACACACCTCCCGCCAGTCCGCGCCACCCGGCATGTGCCGCCGCGACCACATGCCCGCTTCGATCTGAGAACAGCACCGGCAAGCAATCCGCCGTCAATACCGCGCAAACCGCGGCGCCTCTATCGGTAAAAACGGCATCCGCCGTCACCGACTGATGTATCGTGGCGGCATCCACCACAATATTGCCATGCACTTGTGATAAGAAGATGACATCCGTCGGCAAACACCGGTTTAACAAAGTGCGGTTGGCGGCCACTGCGACAACATCATCTGCCACATGATCGCCCAGATTGAATCCGCCACCACCACAACCGTCGTCATACGGTGCAGCGCTGAAACCACCGCGACGCGTGGTGCAAAAAGCGTGGACATGCGCCGGCACGCCCTGCCAATCCGGGATAATGACGGGGAAAGGCAAGCCGTGAACAGACGACATCATGGTTGCGCGACACCTGCTTGCGTCAACAGTGCAGAAAAATCGGCGGCCAAGGGCACTTCCCACTCTATATGTGCTTCGGTTTCCGGATGGATCAGGCCGAGTTTGCGCGCCTGCAAAGCCTGACGAGGGAAAAAGCGCGCCAGATGCTGTTTTCCGTACAAAGTATCGCCGACCAGCGGAAAACCCAGCGACAGCATATGCACCCGTATCTGATGTGTGCGACCGGTTTCCAACTGACAAGCAACCAGACTGACTGCAAACTTCTCCAACATACCGCTGCCCACGCGCTGGAAATGCGTGATCGCCGGCTTGGCCAACATGCTTTGCGACACCGCCATCTTGATTCTGTCGCGCGGGTGCCTTGCCATGGCGGCGTCTACCGTCCCCGATAAGTTTGGCGTGCCCCAGACCAGCGCATAATATTCACGTTTAACGGTACGCGCCTGCAACTGGCGCACCAACTCCGTATGCGCCACCAGAGTCTTGGCTACCACCATCAAACCAGAAGTATCCTTATCCAGCCGGTGCACTATGCCCGCACGCGGCACCCCGGCCAGTTCAGGCCAGCGATGCAGCAAGCCGTTTAACAAGGTACCCGACCAATTGCCGGCCGCCGGATGGACGACCATGCCGGCCGGTTTATTGATGACCAGAATCGCATCGTCTTCATACACGATATCGAGCGTCATTTCTTCCGGCTGATAAGCGCCTTCATCCGGCGCAGCTTGCGGCTGGATAACGATCTTCTCGTCGCCGAGAACGGTCATTTTCGTTTTTGCCGGCTTGCCATCCACGGTCACAAAACCAGCTTCTATCCATTGCTGGATACGACTTCTGGAATATTGGGGAACAAGTCTCGACACCGTCTTGTCCAAACGCTCACCACAGACGCTGGAGTCCAGCTTCAATTCTATTTGCTCTGCTACGGAAGAAAAATCCTCGCCCGTTTCTACGTCATCGACACCGTCGTCAAACTCGGTGTCCAGATCGGGATCTGACAAAATCACTACTGCAGTTGGTTTCACATTTTTTGCCATCGGCTATAATCCGTAAATTGTTTTCATGCACATGCACAAACTTATGCACATTAAATCCTTGAAATTGCTGGTCCTGGCTGTAGCCGCATCGCTGAGTTTAAGCGGCTGCGGTGTCTTTGGCGAAAAAGGCGATGAGACCAGAACCTGGTCAGCATCAAAATTATACGCTGAAGCAAAAGACGAAATGTCCAATGGTGCATACGAAAAGGCAATTCAATATTTTGAAAAACTGGAATCGCGCTTCCCCTTCGGCACTTATGCGCAACAAGCACAGATGGAAACCGCCTACGCTTATTACAAACAAGGCGATCAAGCCCAGGCACTGGCGGCGGTTGAACGTTTCATCAAACTACATCCGAATCACAGCCATGTCGATTACATGTACTATCTGCGCGGCCTGATCAATTTCAATGACCAGCTTGGCCTGTTCAACTTCCTCGCGAATCAGGACATTACCGAGCGCGACCCCAAGGCTTCACGCGACTCATTCGATGCATTTAAGCAATTAGCGATACAGTTCCCAGGCAGCCAATACACACCGGACGCCATCGCCCGCATGAAATACCTGGTCAATGCGCTGGCCCAGTACGATGTCCACGTCGCCAATTATTATCTGCGTCGCGGCGCCTATCTGGCTTCCGCCAACCGCGCCCAGTCGGCCATCAAGGAATACCCGGATGCGCCGGCGATTGAAGAAGCGATGTATATCCTGGTTCGCTCTTACGATGCGATGGGGATGACAGAATTACGCGACGACGCCAACCGGGTGTTTTTGAAAAATTTCCCGCAAAGCAGCTTCCTGAGCGGCAAAGGGCGTGAAAAGAAATCCTGGTGGAAATTTTGGTAAGCTGAACTGCATTCCGAAATGCCTCCGCGAACCTCACGCGTAGGCTTTTTTTTCTTACCGCTCAGCCAATTTACGTCGGTACACCCACTGTTTCTGATTCGACTCTTCTTCGCAATACGCATAGCCGTCAACATCAAACGCTTTCAGCTGTTCCGGCTGCCTGAGCGCATTGACAGCGCAATACCGCGCCATCAAACCTCGGGCGCGTTTGGCGTAAAAGGAAATGATCTTGTATTTGCCGTTTTTCCAATCCTGAAACACAGGAGAAATTACCGGCACATCCAATAAGGGCGACTTGACCACTTTAAAATATTCGTCCGAAGCCAGATTGATCAGGGCTGGAGATTGCCGGTGCAGCAGCTTACCCTTCAAGGCCTCGGTAACTTTATTTCCCCAAAATGCATATAAATTCTTCCCTTGAGGATTTGCCAGCGACGTTCCCATTTCCAGCCGGTAGGCTTGCAGCATATCGAGCGGACGCAGCAAGCCATACAAACCGGACAGTATGCGCACCTGATTCTGCAGGTAATCGAGTTGCTGCGCGTCCAGACTGGCCGCCCCCAGCCCCTCATATACATCGCCGTTAAACGCAAATACCGCCGGCCTGATTTGATCCGCCGGCGGCTGGTGTGACCATGCTGCAAACCGCGCCATATTCAATTGCGCCAGCGTCGGAGAGATATCCATCAATTCGCCCAGCTGGTCTGCCGACAATTGCCTGGCGATGCGGTTTAATGCGGCGGCTTCCTCCATAAACAAGGGCAGCGTAGATCTTTTTGTCTTGAACGGGGTTTCGTAATCGAGACTTTTGGCCGGAGATAATACAATGAGCATAAATTAACTTAAACAGACACAATGACCGCCATCATACCCAAGCGCGTAATACTTGACACCAATGTCTGCCTGGATTTATTCGTTTTCCGCGACCAGCGCTGGCTGCCCTTATTAAATGCCATGCAAGACGGCAGCATTAAAGCCCTCACTCGCAGCGATTGTCGCGAAGAGTGGCTGGCGGTATTGAAATATCCGCATTTACCGGTAGCGGCCGATCAATACCTGCCACTGGAGCAGGAATTCGATGCTTACATAGAATGCGTTAGCCCGCCGGAAAAAAGTACGCTGCGCCTGCCTATCTGCAGCGACCGCGACGATCAGAAATTTCTGGAGATCGCCCGCGACGCCGGCGCCGAGGTACTGGTAACGAAAGATAAAGCCTTGCTGAAACTCGCCAGAAAGACGGCTAACGCCGGCTTTTATCAAATAACAACGCCGGAAAAATTCATACTTTCACTGACGCCGAATGGCGCCGGAACTGCGACCACCTCAACAAAAGCATGACAAATTTAATTTCCGTGGGTTACTCTTCGATAAAGTCCTGTTACTATGATGTGAGGAAAAGCAGTCTGCCCGAACCAGGGAAACTGCCCCCGGATTAGCCAGGACGGCATCTGGAAATATCAGGGGAGGCAATGCAGAATGACCGGACCCGGGAGCGCAATATCCCTGCCGCATATCGTGCCAGCCTCTCTGTGAGCTACCATGATATTTGTGGAAAATCTACACAATAATCACAGCGATTATGGAGAATCAAGGACTATGACCGACTCAGCAGATGATCTGGACGCATTGTTTGAAGAAATGGCTAATCAGCGTCTGGAAGCGAGCGTCGCCCCCGCCGCGGCCGCGCCGGCACCGGACGCCTTAGCCGCTGCGGCGTCAGCAGAGCACAATCCAGCCAAGTTTAACTTCCACAGTAGCAGCGATGAATCGTCCAAACCGATGTTTGATCGCCTGGGCGGCCTGGTCCGGATGTTGCACGACTCCATGCGCGAACTCGGTTACGACCGCTCGTTGTCGGCGGTGGCGTCGCAGATCAACGATGCTCAGGACAGACTGGAATACGTCGCCACCCTGACCGAACAGGCTGCCAATAAAGTATTGAATGCAACCGACGTCGGCATGCCCGAGCAAGACGAGCTGGCCAAGCAAGCGAAGAACATGGACAGCCGCTGGCAAGAGTTGTTCGCCGGCAAACTCAGCGTGGACGAATTCAAGCAATTGGCCGGCGATTCCAAAGCCTTTGCCGGCACCGTCATCGCCGCCACCGATGCCGAAAAAGCGCGCTTACTGGAAATCATGATGGCGCAGGATTTCCAGGACCTGACCGGCCAGCTGATCAAGAAAGTGGTTGCCATCACCCAGGCCGTCGAGCGCGAACTGGCGCAAATCCTGATCGACAACGCGCCGGAACAACTCAAAGAAAAAGCCGTAGAATTGATGGAAGGACCTTCCGTCCCGAATGCCGCGCTGGAACAGGACGATGTAGACAACCTACTTGATAGTCTGGGTTTCTGATGGATGACATGCTCAAAGAATTTGTCGTCGAGGCGCTCGACCTGGCGACCAATGTAGAAGAACATCTGCTCACGCTGGAGCGCAATCCGGGCGACATGAATACGCTGAACGCCGTGTTCCGCTCTTTCCATACGATCAAGGGCGGCGCCGGCTTCATGAACCTGAGCGCCATGGTTTCCGCCTGCCACCTGACGGAAAACCTGTTCGACGCCTTGCGCACCGGGCAAGTGCCGGTCACGCCTGAAGCGATAGAAGCCGCCCTGGAAGCCAGCGGTTTCGTGGCCGATCAATTGACCGCATTGAATAATGGCACCGAGCCGGACCAGCTTTCCACCATGCCCAAATCGCTGGAAAGGATGCTGACCGACGCCATAGAAATGAAAGGCAGCGGCAAGCAAGCCGCCGCCGAACCCAAGGCCGCCGCAGCCAGCGCGCCGCCAGCCGTCGCCAGCACTGCCGCCGCAGGCGTTGGCGCCAGCATCGATTGGGAAGCCTATTTCCGCGCAGTGACCCCGGTCGACACCCTGCCGGAAGCGGCAGCGCAGGTAGCGCCGGAAAAAGAAGAATACGAAGCCGTCAAGTCTTCCCTCTCCGGCGTCGATGTCAAAACCAATGCGCCGGCCAAAGAAGAAAGCATACGGATCGATGCGGTCAAGCTGAATGTCTTGCTGGAAGTGGCCGGCGAGTCGGTGCAAGCGGCGAATCAGGCTGCGGTCTTGCTAGAAAAATTATCGCAATTTAAGTTCGATGGCCAGGCCGCGCCATTGATGTCGGCGCTGACCGAGACCCTGACCCGCGCCTCGCGCTATTCCACCGAATTGCAGCGCGCCACGCTGGCGACCCGCATGCAACCGGTAGGCCGCCTGTTCCAGAAATTTCCGCGCCTGGTGCGCGAACTGGCGCGCGACCTCGGCAAAGACGTGGACTTGAATATTGCCGGCGCGGAAACCGAAGTCGATCGCGTGGTGGTCGACAGCCTGTACGACCCGCTGGTGCACATGCTGCGCAATGCGCTCGATCACGGCATAGAAACGGCCGAAGAACGCGTCGCAACGAATAAGCCGCCGCGCGCATCGATCTTGCTGAAAGCCTGGCAAGAAGCCAGCAGCGTCATGATAGAAGTTACCGACGACGGCAAAGGCATGGATGCGCAACGCTTGCGCGACAAAGCGATCGCCAAGGGCCTCATCAGCGCGCACGACGCGCGCACCGACGACGAGGCGTTTCAACTGGTATTCCTGCCCGGCTTTTCAACCAAGGAAGTGGCTTCCAGCGTATCCGGCCGCGGGGTCGGCATGGACGTGGTGAAAACCGCCGTCGAACGCCATCGCGGCGCGATCCGCATCGCTTCCCAGCTAGGCGCCGGCACCACCTTCCTGATCCGCTTGCCTATCGAATTGTCGATCGTGCCGACCATGCTGGTGCGCACCGATGGCGCCTCGCTGGCCTTGCCGATGGCGACCGTGCAGCGCGTGGTCGAGTTGCCAGAAACGTTCGAAAGCGTCGGCGGACAACCGGTCTTGCGCGATCTCGGCCGCCCTCTGCCGGTGCGCTCGCTCGGCAAGATTCTCGGTTATGCGCCCAGCTCGGAACGCGTAGGCATCGTGATCGCCGCCCCCAACCCTTACATCTTGTCGGTCGACTCGGTGGATGGCACCGCCGATCTGGTCATCAAACCGCTGACCTGCATCAGCACGCCCGGCATCACGGGCACCGCACGCTCAGCCGAAGGCGAACTGGTGCTGGTAATCAGCCTGTCCTTCCTGATCGACGGCTGCAAAGCCAGGGAAAGAATCACCGCCTGAGCCGGCAAAGGGGGATATCGCGTTAAACCGGATACTCCCCCCTGTTTTTTATATTTTCGCCCTGGCGTCAGCGCAAACATTGGCGCCCCACAAATACTAGAGGGGAGTATATTTTAAGCTCCGATTACCATTGTTCGCCCCTTAGCGCACTCGCGCGCCCGTCATGAAGAAAACGCGTTTTGCCAGACTCTGGCAAAATGCATCTTATCTTCTGCATCTGACCCGGCTTATGAATTCCCCCGCCCCACCCGCCGCCACAAAAACCTTGCACACCCTGACGCTAGGCAATCGTTTCGCCACCTTGCCGGCCGCCTTCTATACCGTCCTGCAGCCGACGCCGCTGCCGGCGCCGTATCTGGTGGCCCGCAGTCCGGCAGCAGCAGCCTTGTTGGACCTCGATGTCGCCGCCACATCGGAGCAGGAATTCATCGACACGTTTACCGGCAACCGCCTGTTGCCGGGCAGCCAGCCGCTGGCGGCCGTGTATTCCGGCCACCAGTTCGGCGTCTGGGCCGGACAACTCGGCGACGGACGGGCGATACTGCTCGGCGACGCCGCCGACCGCCAGCAACAACGATGGGAAATCCAACTCAAAGGCTCAGGCTTGACGCCCTACTCCCGCATGGGCGACGGCCGAGCCGTGCTGCGCTCGTCGATACGGGAATTTTTATGCTCGGAAGCGATGGCGGCGCTCGGCATCCCGACTTCCCGCGCACTCTGCATTACCGGCTCCGACCAGCACATCATGCGCGAAACGCCGGAAACCACGGCCGTCGTCACGCGGCTGGCGCCGAGCTTTATCCGCTTCGGCTCGTTTGAACATTGGTATTACAACGACCGCGCAGAGCAATTGCAAATCCTGGCCGATTTCGTGCTCGCGCATTATTTTCCAGACTTGCGACAACAGGCGAATCCTTACCAGGCCCTGTTGGCGGAAGTGACCCGCCGTACAGCCGAGCTGATCGCGCAATGGCAGGCCGTCGGCTTCATGCATGGCGTGATGAATACCGACAATATGTCGATACTCGGCCTGACCATCGATTACGGCCCCTACGGTTTCATGGAAGCTTACGACGAACAGCATATCTGCAACCACACCGACCGCCAGGGGCGCTACTCGTATCGCATGCAGCCGACCATCGGCCATTGGAATTGCCACGCGCTCGGCCAAGCCCTGCTGCCGTTGATAGGCAGCGTTGCGGAAACCCAGGCGGCGCTGGCCACTTACGAACCGGCATTCCAGCGCAAGTGGGATGCTTTGCTGCATAGGAAATTCGGACTGCAATCGACACAAGAGCAAGATCAGGACTTATTCCAGCGCTACTTCGCGCTGCTGCAGGAAAGCCATGCCGACTTCACGCTGAGCTTCCGCCAGCTGAGCCACCTCGGCAATCAGCCATCGGCACAAGACGAAGCGCTGCGCGACTTATTCATAGACCGGACGGCGCTGGATCTTTGGCTGGAGAACTACCGGCAACGACTGGCCAGCGAAAACAGCGATGAACAGCAACGTCAGCAAGGCATGCTAAGCAGCAATCCCAAATATGTACTGAGGAATTATCTGGCCCAGATCGCGATAGAAAAGGCGCAAAACAAGGATTTTTCCGAGATAGAGAAATTGCTGCGCATACTCGAAAGACCGTACGACGAACAACCGGAATACGCCGCTTACGCCAACCTGCCGCCGGACTGGGCCGGCCAGCTGGAAGTCAGTTGTTCATCCTGATCCAATGGAGAAATCAACATGAAAAAAATCACGAAAGCCGATGCCGAATGGCGCGCGCAGCTCGACCCGCTGGTCTACCAGGTGACGCGCCACGCCGCCACAGAACGCGCGTTCACCGGCAGATACTGGGATCATCACGAAGCCGGCATTTATACCTGCACTTGCTGCAACACGCCGCTGTTTGCATCGGACGCGAAATTCGACTCGGGCTGCGGCTGGCCCAGCTACTTCAAGGCACTTAACCCGGCCAACGTCCGCGAACAAAGCGACGATTCGCACGGCATGACGCGCACCGAGATTTTGTGTAATATCTGCGACGCCCATCTCGGTCACGTGTTCCCCGATGGGCCAACTCCGACAGGATTGCGTTATTGCATCAACTCTGCCTCCCTGAAATTTGAACCGCAATCTAAAGTAGCAAGCAAATGAAATTCTTATTTGATCTGTTCCCCGTCATTTTGTTTTTCATCTCCTTTAAATGGGGGGAAAGCCATACTGCGACCGCGCAGTCTCTGGTCTCGGAATACCTGTCCGGCCTGGTTGCCGGCGGAGCCGCCAGCGCCGAACTGGCGCCCATCCTGCTGGCGACGGCCGTCACCCTGATCGCCTCGATAGTCCAGATCGGCTACCTTTTAGTCCGCCGCAAAAAAATCGACGCCATGCTATGGATATCGTTCATCATCATCATGGCTTTCGGCGGCGCCACCATTTACTTCCAGAGCGAGACCTTCATCAAGTGGAAGCCGACCGTTTTGTATTGGTGTTATGGCGGCGCTTTCCTCTTGGCGCAATTCGTCTTCAAGAAAAATCTGATACGGCTGGCGATGGAATCCCAGCTCAAATTGCCGGAGCACATATGGACACGCCTGAGTCTGGCCTGGGTCGCGTATTTCAGCGTGATGGGCATCTTGAACCTGTATGTCGCATTTAATTTCCCGACCACCATCTGGGCGAATTTCAAGCTGATTTCCGTGGTCGCCATCATGCCCGGCTTCATCGTCGTGCAAAGTCTGTTGTTGGCAAAATACATGGAGGAATCGGCATGACTACGCGTTACGACAGTATACTGGCGCGCCTGACCGCAACTTTCCAACCGCTCAGCTGCCAACTGCAAGACGATTCCGCCGCACATGCGGGGCATGCCGGGGCGGCACTGGGTGCCGGTCACTACAGTGTAAGAATAGTTTGTCATCAATTTGATGGACTAAATCGCATTTCCCGCCATCGACTAGTGTATGATGCCGTTGGCGATATGATGCATACGGAAATTCATGCGCTTACGATTGTTGCATTGGCTCCGTCAGAGATACCGACCTAAGCAATTTATTTATAATCCGCTTTTTTTATTTTGTTATTTAGGAACAGACAATGACTTTTAAACCTGCTCATTTGCTGCTAGTACTTCTTGCAACTGCCCTTCCTGCAATGGCACAAAATCTGGCCGTGGTCAATGGCAAGGCCATCCCGTCTTCCCGCGTCGATGCCATGGTCAAACAACTGGCGACACAAGGCCAGCAAGACAGCCCGCAATTGCGCGCGATGGTAAAGCAGGAATTGATCAATCGCGAAGTATTCATGCAGGAAGCCGAAAAAGCCGGTCTGGCAGCCAATGCTGAAGTTAAAAACCAGCTGGAAATCGCCCGCCAATCGCTGCTGATCCGCGCCCTGATGGTCGATTTCGTCAAGAAAAACCCAGTCAGCGATGCGGAAATCAAAGCTGAATACGACAAGGCCAAGGCGCAGGCTGGCGACAAGGAATACCACGCCTACCATATCCTGGTAGAGAAAGAAGACGATGCCAAAGCCATCATTTCCAAACTGAAAGCCGGTGCCAAATTCGACGAACTGGCCAAGCAATCGAAAGACACCGGCTCCGCAGCTAAAGGCGGCGATCTGGACTGGGCCTCCCCAGCGACTTTCGTACCGGCCTTTTCCCAAGCCATGACTGCCCTGCAAAAAGGTCAGTTTACCGAGACTCCAGTCAAGACCGAGTTCGGTTTCCACATCATCAAACTGGATGACGTGCGCGCATCGAAATTCCCAGCTATGGAAGAAGTCAAGCCACAGATCGTCGATGGCCTGCAGCAACAGAAAGTTCAAGCTTTCCAGCAAGCGCTGGTCAAGAAAGCAAAAATCCAGTAATTCGGATCACGCATAAAAAAGAGGCGCCGCAGCGCCTCTTTTTTTCGCCATCAATCCTGGAGACTGCTGGTTTAAGCGGGAAAGCAAAGATGGCCCTTGCTTTCCCGCTCAGTGTCAGATCAGTCCACCCACTGACGCGCATTGCGGAACATGCGCATCCATGGCGCATCCTCACCCCAACCCTCTGGAGCCCAGGAGTGCAATACCGTGCGGAACACGCGCTCCGCATGCGGCATCAGCACCGTAAAGCGGCCGTCGGTATTGGTCACCGACGTAATCCCTTGCGGCGAACCGTTGGGATTATAAGGATAAGCTTCGGTCGCCTGGCCGTTGTTATCGACGAAGCGCATCGCCACCCTGGCTTGATTGATATCGCCGGTAGTCGAGAAATCGGCAAAACCTTCGCCATGCGCGATCGCGATCGGTGTCTGCGTGCCCGCCATGCCCTGGAAGAAAATGGACGCGGACTCGGTCACTTCCACCATAGAGAAGCGGCCTTCGAATTGCTCGGACTTATTCTTGGTGAACTTCGGCCATGCTTCTGCGCCAGGAATGATGGACTTCAGATTGCTCATCATCTGGCAGCCGTTGCAAATCCCCAGGCCGAAGGTATCGTCGCGATGGAAGAATTGCGAAAACTGTTCAGACATCATGGCGTTGAACAAGATGGTCTTGGCCCAGCCTTCGCCGGCGCCCAGCACGTCGCCATAAGAGAAACCGCCGACCGCGATCAAGCCTTTGAAGTCAGCCAAGCGGGCGCGGCCGGCGATCAAATCGCTCATGTGCACGTCGACCGCCTCGAAGCCGGATTTGTGCATGACATACGCGGTCTCGATATGCGAATTCACGCCTTGCTCACGCAAAATCGCCACTCTTGGTCGTACACCGGTGGCGATATACGGCGCGGCGATATCTTGCTGAGGATCGAAGCTGAGCTTAGGCTGCATGCCGGGATCGTTGGCATCGAGGATGCGCGCGTACTCGGCATCGGCGCCCGCCGGATTGTCGCGCAAGCGGGCGATTTGCCAGCTGGTCTTGCTCCACAACTGATGCAGCGCAGCGCGCGGCTGACTGTAGATTTGCTTGGCGTCGCGCGTAAATTCTATGCTGTCGCCGCCATTCGGCTTGCCTATGATATGGCTGCAGGCGCCCAGATTATGCGCACGCAACACATCCATGACTTCAGAACGCTGGCCGCTGCGCACCTGGATCACGGCGCCCAGCTCTTCGTTGAACAAGGCGCGCAGAGTCAGGTCATTGCGGCGTTCGGCAATTTGGCCCGCCCAGTTCTTGGCATCGCCCTGGTCGGCGGCATGCTCGCCTTCCAGGGTCAGAATATCGAGATTCACGGCCAGCCCGGCGCGGCCGGCAAATGCCATCTCGCACAAGGTGGCGTACAGGCCGCCGTCGGAACGATCGTGATAGGCCAGCAATTTGTCTTCGCGATTCAATTGCTGGATCGCAGAGAAAAACGCCTTCAAGTCTTCGGCGCTATCCACATCCGGCGTCGCGTCGCCGAGTTTTTGCATGACTTGCGCAAAGCAGGAGGCGCCGAGGCGATTCTTGCCACGGCCGAGATCGATCAGGATCAGGCTGGTGTCGCCGGCATCCAGCCGCAACTGCGGCGTCAGCGATTTGCGGATATCGTAGACCGGGGAAAACGCGGAAATGATCAGGGATACCGGCGAAGTCACGGATTTATTTTGTTCGCCGTCTTGCCAGGTAGTGCGCATCGACAGAGAATCCTTGCCGACCGGGATACTGAGACCCAGTGCCGGGCAAAGCTCCATGCCCACGGCTTTCACGGTATCGAACAAGGCCGCATCCTGCCCCGGCTGGCCGCAAGCGGCCATCCAGTTGGCGGACAACTTGATGTCGGAAATGTCGGCGATCGGCGCCGCCGCGATATTGGTAATCGCTTCGCCGACCGCCATGCGGCCGGAAGCGGCCGCGTCGATCACGGCCAGCGGAGTACGCTCGCCCATGGACATGGCCTCGCCCAGATAACCTTCCAGGCTCATCGCGGTCACGGCGCAATCGGCCACCGGTACCTGCCATGGCCCCACCATCTGATCGCGCACCGAAGTCGCGCCGACGGTGCGGTCGCCTATCGTGATCAGGAAAGATTTATCGGCGACGGTAGGCAGGCTGAGTATGCGCTGGCCGGCTTCCTGCAAATCCATGCCGGTCAGGTCGATGGCTGGAAAATCGGTTTTGACATGCGTGACATCGCGGTGCATCTTCGGCGGCTTGCCCAGCAACACGTCCATAGGCATGTCTACCGGCGCGTTATCGTGCTCGGGATCGATCACCTTCAACTGGCGTTCTGCCGTTGCCGTGCCGACTACGGCAAACGGGCAACGCTCGCGTTCGCAGAAAGCGCGGAACAGCGCCAGACTTTCCGGCGCGATGCCGAGCACGTAACGCTCTTGCGATTCGTTACTCCAGATTTCTTTCGGCGCCATGCCGCTTTCTTCCAGCGGCACCTTACGCAAATCGAATAAGGCGCCACGCTTGGCGTCATTGGTGATTTCAGGGAAGGCGTTCGACAAGCCGCCGGCGCCGACGTCGTGGATAGACAAGATAGGATTGGCGGCGCCCATTTGCCAGCAAGAATTGACGACCTCTTGCGCACGCCTCTCCATCTCTGGGTTGCCGCGCTGTACCGAATCGAAATCGAGGTCGGCGGTATTGGTGCCGGTCGCCATCGAGGACGCGGCGCTGCCGCCCATGCCTATACGCATGCCGGGACCGCCCAGCTGTATCAGCAAGCTGCCGACCGGAAGGTCGTCTTTTTTCGTATGGATGTCCGAGATGCTGCCTATGCCGCCGGCGATCATGATGGGCTTGTGATAGCCGTACACGGTGCCGCCCACGTTTTGTTCGTAGGTACGGAAATAACCGCCCAATACCGGCCGGCCGAATTCGTTATTGAAGGCGGCGCCGCCGATCGGGCCTTCTATCATGATTTGCAGCGGCGAAGCGATACGATCAGGCTTGCCATACACTGCTGCCGTCGCCGCGCCATTCAGGCTGTCGCCGGCGTTTTCCCAGGGCTGTATCGCGCCAGGCAACATCAGGTTGGAAACGGTAAAGCCGGTCAAGCCCGCTTTAGGTTTGGCGCCGCGACCGGTTGCACCTTCATCGCGGATCTCGCCGCCGGCACCGGTAGAGGCGCCGGGAAACGGGGAAATCGCGGTCGGGTGATTGTGGGTCTCCACCTTCATCAGGGTGTGGGTCAGCTCTTCCGTCGCCTGGTAGACATTGCCGTGCTGCGCCCCCCTAGGGTAAAAGCGTGCGACCTTGGCGCCTTCGATGACGGACGAGTTATCGCTGTAGGCAACAATGGTTCCCTTCGGCTGCAACTGGTGCGTGTTCTTAATCATCTGGAACAGCGACTTATCCTGCTTGACGCCGTCTATCGTCCAGTCGGCATTGAAAATCTTGTGGCGGCAATGTTCGCTATTGGCTTGCGCAAACATCATCAATTCTACGTCGGTAGGATTGCGTTCAGCGGCAGTAAAGGCGTCGACCAGGTAGTCGATTTCATCGTCCGACAAAGCCAGGCCGAGCTCGCTATTCGCGGCCAGCAAAGCCTGCTTACCGCCGAGCAACACATCGACAAATTCCAGCGGCTTGGCGACCAGCTCGGTGAACAAAGCTTGCGCCTGCCCGGCTTCCGCCAACACCATTTCCGTCATGCGATCATGCAATAGTGCAGCAACCGCCTGACGCGATGTTTCGGACAGCTTTTTCGCGCCGCCGAGCAAACCGGTTTTGACTTGCACAAAATAGCTGATGCCACGCTCTATGCGATGTATCTGCTGCATGCCGCAGTTGTGGGCGATGTCCGTGGCTTTACTGGCCCACGGAGATATGGTGCCGAACCGCGGGATCACCACGAAGGAATCCCCCTCTTCCGAACCGGCAAATGCGTCGCCATACATCAGCATGGCATTCAAACGCGCCACATCGTCCTCGCTCAGCGCGGAACTGGCATCGACAAAGTGCACATAGCGGCCGCTAACGCCGACTATGCTGGCATCAACTGCCTGCAAACGAGATAAAAGACCGGAAGTGCGGAAAGCAGACAGGGCATTGGAGCCTGGCAATATCAACATGGTGAGAGAGGTAGTTGAGGCAACACGCGAGGCGATAGGTCATGCGATAAGACCGGTGCCCGCAATATTGCAGGTTGGATCAGAAACCGAGATTATACCTTGATGCCCAGGCGCGCTCCAGACGGCGCAAGGAAGAATTCATAAGAAATACCAAACTCAGTTCAAAAACAGCGTGATATTCCCGATCTTTCTATTTTGCTTGAAATTTTTATAATAATTCTTAGTCTCAAAATCGGATACATCCTGATTCATTACCACCAAGCCGACACGCTGATGTTGAAGCGCCGTTTCAAAAGCGGAGTCGCTTAACACAATTTGATTTTCATGCAATTTATTACCCCAAAACAGATCGCTGCTGCGGCTTCCCACCACCTTTACCGGCGCCTTCAGGTAAAAAGGCAGCGAAGACTTATTCTCAAATATTTCATACAACACCACCTCACGTCCAGAGAAACTCGCTTGCAATAGCTGCGCAAGCGGCCGGGCGGAAGTCCACTCATCCGAAGCCTGCAAGATATTCAAAAACATCGGCAAAGTCGCGAGCGGGATGAGCAGATAAGCAAAAATGCCCACGCGTACCGACTTCCAGGCGAGCATCGCCGTTACGACGGAAAGACCCGTCAGCGCCAACAAATACGTACGCACGAAGCTGGAAGCAGCTTGCGCGCCGATTTGCAAGGATGCCAGCCAGCCTTGTTCAGAACGTCCAAGCATCAAGGCAACGATGCCGAACAAAGCAGCGAGTAACAAGCCCGGCAACGCAAGGCCAACCCGCTCGCTGAGACCTCTGTCTTCCAGTGCCATTGCCAGTTGCAAGGTCGCCAGGGGCATGACTGCGACCAGATAATAATTTGCCTTGGCGCTCGACACGGAAAAAAACAATACAGGCAGAATCCAGGCGCATGCCATAAACCATTGCAAGGAAGCGTTAATTGGCCGACGGGATCGGGTGAACAACAATACCGGCAAAAAAAATGACCACGGAAACAGGTAGACCAACATGCGCGGCAAGTAATACCACCAGGCGCCGGCATAATAATCATGCGGCTCCCGCTTCCCCAAAAACCGCAGTACATGTTCATTGATGAAATAAAACCAGGCGAACAGCGGCTCGGTCAATGTCGCGACTATATGCCAGGGCGCCGCGATGAATAAAAATAAGCTTATTCCACGCCAATCCAGCCACATCGTCAAGCGGCAAATAAAATCTTTCGGCGACGTGGCCTGCGTCAATAAATACCCTCCCAGTACTGCGCAAAACAACACCAAGGCGACAAAGCCTTTAGCCAGCAACGCCAGCGCCAGCATAGAGAAGGACCAATACAAAGCCGTCTTTTGCCGCGTCGTGCAAAACACATATCCCGACATGAAAGCTGCCGTCAGCAATGCCGTCAACAACATGTCAAACATCAGGGTGCGCGACATGGCGGTAACTCCTAAGCCGCTTACAAACATGGCGGCCGCCAGCCGACCTGCCTGCATCCGGCGCAATCGCGTCGAGAAGCGCAGCAACATCGCGACACAAGAAAGCGAAGCGAGTGCGGGCACCAATCTGGCAGACCACTCCGATTCTCCGAACAGAGAAAAAGAAATCGCCGTCAGCCAATATAGCAACGGCGGCTTCTCCATATAAGCCAGCCCGTTCAGATGCGGAATGATCCAATGACGCCAATCGCCGGAGCGCAGCATCTCTCTGGGTATCTCCGCGTACAAACCCTCATTATTATCGAGAATGGCGTAGCTACCCAGGCCATAAGTCGCAAAAAATACCGCCAACAGCCATACCAACCAGAGCGGAATCAAAGGAAATGGAAAATTTGTCTTCTGCTGCATTCTTGCCTGGTCCTGACAATCAAACGAGTGCTACCTGGAGGTGGATGAAGTTTGGCGACGACTCGTTGCGAATGTCGATTGATGCACTTTCATGCTTCGAGCAATACTAATCGCTACCGGCGCTGATGTGATCGCTACGTCGGGTCGATATGAAAAAGCTGCCAAACCATCATCAAATGGTCTATAAAAAAACAATAAAAAATGGCAAACCCGGACAGGTTTGCCATTTTTTAATGGTAATCTGCTCAGGTCGCAGACGCGATATTTTTGGCCCAGACCAGCGCAGACAAATGTGCCTGATTTACTTCATCGGGTGAAATTTTCAGGGTTTCCGCAAGAGAACCGACCAGCATGCTATTCAACTCACACGCTTCCGCCAACGCCAAAAACGGACCATACACACCGCCGCGGGAAATCAATGCTGAAGTTACCGCTTCCGGCAATTGTATGGTGGAGAGTACTTCTTCCATAGGCAAACCCAGCAGCCTATCCAGAAGAGAAAACATGCCGGCGACAAACAGATTTTCTGCCTCGCCTTTGGACATTTTTGACTGTCCCAGCAACTCGGCAAACCGCCCCCTAACGATCGCAGTTTCGAGTAAAACCTGTGAATATCCGCTGGTGCTGGCAGTCGCCAACAATAAGGTCAACCATCGATATAAAGGACTGTAGCCAAGAATCTGAACCGCGTGCTTCAAAGACTGCACTTCGGTTCTCAATCCAAATCCGGCAGAGTTGATATACCGCAATAATTTGTATGCAAGCGTTGCATCGCGCTTAACTACCGCCTCCAACTGCTGAATATCAGCGTTCTTTCTGACCATTTCCATCAATTGAAGGATAGTGGCCTGCGCAGTATTCAAAGTTTTCGGCGCACTGCTAGGGCGCGGCGTCAAATGCAACTTACCTACAAAACTATCCAAGCCCAATGCTGAGCAAGCATCGAAATCCTGCCAGGTTGAAACGTTGCGTGCAACCATACGCACAGAAGATTGCTTCAGCGATGCATACACTTTTGCCTGAGAAGCGAAATTTGCGGCATTCAGCTTGACTTCAATATGCGAAATTTCCGCAAAAAAAGATCGCTCCAAGGTCGTTACTTCGGCACCACGCAAGCAAATACCATAACCGAGCTGCCGCAACTGCTTAACAGCCGCCAAAGTTTCGCCATTGGCAAAATACTTTTTATGCAAGATCAGAACCGTGTTTTTCGCGGGCAAAAGTTTTAATCCTTCGGCCAGCAGCAACTCTGGCACTGCTTCCAAGAACAATAAGCTGTCGCCGAGCAAAAAACCCTTATCGTCGTCATGCAAATGCTCGGCAACAAACGCCAATAGGGAATTCAGGTTTTCAACACTCGTTTCTGCCGCCTGATCCAGGTTTTGCCACGATAGTTGAAAGCCTATCACTCGCTGTTTCGGGTCAAGCAGAGGCTCTCTGACGATGAAGTTCGCTTCATTCATTTGAGTGATCGGTATCTGTGATTAATTCAATTAGGGTAAAGCGCCGTTAAAATCCGAGGCTATCCAGTAAATCATCGACTTGCCCTTGATCGGCAACGACGTCCGCGTTGCCTTCCGGATTAATTTGCGGTCCGTTTATCAATCCATCCGCAATTTCACGCTTGATCTCGTTTGGCGAATAATCGATGAGCAACTGAACAAGTTGCTGTTCCAGATTTTGAGCCAACTCAGTTACTTTTTTTATTACCTGCCCAGTCAAATCCTGAAAATCTTGCGTCATCATGATATCCATCAGATGGGATTTGGTTTGCATACTATTGTTGCTCACAAGTTTCAGATATTCCAGCATCTGCGCCGTAGCTTGCCGATATTGCTTCACAGTCGGCTCTTGTGTTTGCATTAGGTGCAAGTTTGCACTGATTTTCTTGGCTTCCGCGTCCAGCATTTCCTGCAAAGGAATTGCGACATCGGTCGCATTCAAAACGCGCTGTGCCGCCTGCTCCGACATGCGTGCCACGTAATCAAGGCGATCGCGTGCATCCGGAATATCCTCTGCAGCGCGCTCCAACAATTTATCCAAACCCAAACCACGTAAGCTGTCGTGCAACAGTCTGGTCATGTGCCCCACTCTGGACAGGAGTTCTTCTTGTTGAGCATTCTGGTTGATATTTTCACTCATTTTCGTCCCCGTTCCGAACTCGTATCGCTTACGCGCTCTTACTCAGTTTTTCGAAAATTTTTGAAAGCTTCTCATCCAAAGTGGCCGCTGTAAAAGGTTTCACGACATAGCCATTCGCCCCCGCCTGAGCGGCAGCAATAATATTTTCTTTCTTAGCCTCGGCAGTCACCATCAGGACCGGCAACTTAGATAATGCCGGATCGGCGCGAATATGTTGCAACATCGTCAATCCATCCATATTTGGCATGTTCCAGTCAGAAATGACGAAATCGAAATCGCCGTTTTTCAGCTTAGCCAGCCCCATCGCCCCATCTTCAGCTTCATCGACGTTAGAATAGCCCAGCTCTTTGAGCAAATTTCGCACAATGCGGCGCATGGTGGAAAAGTCGTCCACAACTAAAAATTTGAGATTTTGATCGGCCATGAATTACTCCACTATTTCTTTAAAGACAGTTATTAGCATTATCGGTCAAATTTAGATAAAACGGTGTTGAAATCACAGAAAAGCATTACGTTACCGAATCACACCCTCAGTGCACGGCTACCCTGAGTTGCCAGGTAATGTAAAACCTTGGAAGGTAATTCATTCAGCGGCGCAACCTCATGAGTCCCACCTATAGCAATTGCCTCGCGCGGCATACCAAATACTACACAACTTGCTTCATCTTGGGCAAAATTGTAGGCGCCCGCATTTTTCATTTCCAACATACCCGCTGCGCCATCTTTCCCCATGCCAGTCAAGATCACGCCAACCGCATTTTTTCCGGCAAATGTGGCGGCGGAACGAAATAAAACATCTACCGACGGGCGATGGCGATTAACTGGTGGTCCGTCATCCAGTTGCGTAACGTAATTAGCGCCGCTACGTCCCAATAAAAGATGAGAATGACCAGGCGCAATATATGCGTGACCTGGCAAGACGCGCTCACCGCCGCCGGCCTCAGAAACAGAAATTTTGCACAAACCATCGAGCCTTTTGGCAAAAGATCGGGTAAAGCCTTCAGGCATGTGCTGCGTAATCAAAATGCCGGGGCAATCCGAAGGCATTTGTACTAAAAAATTTTTGATGGCTTCGGTGCCTCCTGTCGACGCACCGATAATAATCAACTTTTCGCTACTGGTGAGAGGATTGCGCACCAAAGGTAACACTTCCATCGCGGATTTCGACAAATCCGCCACCGGTATTGTCCTTGGCCGGATCTTTGCCTTCGATGCGACTCGAATTTTGTCAGTAATCAACTCCGTATATTCAAGCATCCCGCTTTGTATCGACAACTTAGGCTTGGTAACAAAATCCACGGCGCCCAATTCCAATGCCCGCATCGTGATTTCAGATCCACGCTCAGTCAGCGACGACACCATAATTACAGGCATCGGACGTAAACGCATCAAACGTTCGAGAAAATCCAGTCCGTCCATCTTGGGCATTTCAACGTCCAGGGTCAGTACGTCTGGATTGGTCAGCTTGATCATCTCACGCGCGACCAGCGGATCGGGAGCAACGCCAACTACTTCCATGTCAGGTTGACTGCCAATAATTTCGCTCATCACACTTCTAATCAGCGCAGAGTCATCGACAATTAATACTTTTATTTTCATTATAAAAACACTCCGCGATAACAAACAACAGAACCGTGCAATGCGAATAGCTTAAAACAAATCGACTTCGCCACCAACTGATGTCGTTTTGAGGCGGCTGGCATAATCCTGCTCCCGTTTCCTGAGCGTATCGTTGTGCTCAACCTTCAATTTTTTAACCAATACCTTTCCAGTTTTTGGAAAAAAATACACCTTTCGTGGATAAATGTCGTTTAAATCTTCTGCGATCACCCGCATTCTC
Source organism: Burkholderiales bacterium (assembly GCA_016196925.1). Classification (GTDB taxonomy): domain Bacteria; phylum Pseudomonadota; class Gammaproteobacteria; order Burkholderiales; family Burkholderiaceae_D; genus Undibacterium. The sequence continues at coordinate 82,209 of JACPWS010000083.1, forward strand.
TCCGCGCGCAAATAATCCAATACGAATTTTGCGTTTCGCTCTCCCACATTAATTGCAGTAAAGCCACGCAAGACATTGCCGCCGCCAAATACCTTCGCTTCCAAATTTTCTCGCTTGGCTCCGGCTTTAAGCAATTCGTTAATTAACACTTCCATTGCATATGTTCCGTAACGCATTGAAGCAGAAACCGGATTATCTGCATCGCCGCCGCTGTCTGGCAGCATGAAATGGTTCATACCGCCGACACCAGACACGCGATCACGAATACATGCTGATACACAAGACCCCAGAACTGTAACGATTAACATGTCCTTATGGGTAAAATAAAATTCTCCGGGCAAAATTTTCGCCGCATCGCAATCAAAGGTTCGGTCAAAATAAACATTCGTCGCAAAATGCTCTTCACTTAATTGGCTCATGGGTTACCCCTTATGCGGATGACGCGACCCCGCCCTGACATTTGCGACATGTGCGCTTGCCAATTCATAGACCGTCTTTCCCTTTAATTTAAAATCATCTGACACATACAGAAAATTTTCAGAATGCCCGGCAAACAACAGGGCATCTTGTTTCATTAAAGGCAGGAATTTCTTTAAAATTTTCCCTTGCGTGGGCTTATCAAAGTAAATCATCACGTTGCGGCAAAAAATAGCATCAAATTCCGTATTTAAAGGCCAACTGTCAGCCAGCAAATTCAACTGCTTAAAGGTGATCAAGTCTCTTAATTCTTGTCTGACTCTAACCAATCCCTCTTGTTCGCCCTTGCCCTTCAGAAAAAATTTTCTTGCCCTCTCATCAGACAATTTTTCTATACGATCAATGCCATACACGCCGCGTGAAGCGGTTGCCAAAACATTCGTGTCAATATCTGTTGCAACAATATGAGCCGGGGGCTTCAGTGTGCCGAAGGCTTCACAAACTGTCATCGCAATTGAATAGGGCTCCTCTCCCGTTGAACTGGCGGAGCACCATATATTGATTGGCCCTTTTCTTTTTGCAATATGCTCAGCGAGAATAGGGAAATGATGCTCCTCGCGAAAAAAAGAGGTTAAATTAGTGGTCAGCGCATTCGTGAAGGCTTCCCACTCAGCTCCAGATTGCTGGCATTCCAGATTATCCAGATATTCGGAAAACGAACTAATCCCGGTTGCCCGCAAACGTCGTGCAAGCCTGCTGTAAACCATTTCCTGCTTACTGTCAGCGAGCGAAATCCCGGCCTTTTTGTAAATCAAGTCCCGGACGCGATCAAAATCATGAGCATTAAAAGCGAATTCTTTTGATGCGTCTGACTTACTTCTTTCTGGTGTCTTTATCATCAAATATTTTCCTGAATTTCTATTCGCTATTTTCAGTTTTTTCAACTTCGATGACGTCCGGATCGCTATCAAAATTCAAAAATCAGCGTATTTCCCCTCCGGAAATACTGGCAAATGAGGGAATCAAAATTCTTCCCATCCATCTTCACTTCCGCTAGTTGCCGGAATTTTTCTGGCGCTAGCCTTGGTCTCTACGGAGTGCGCTGATTCAGGTGTTGCCTTCACCGGCAAAACTTTTACAGCTTGACGAGCGGATGGTGAAATTTTAACGCCGACCTTCGATGTTTTTGCTATCGGCTTGATTGCTTGCGACGCTCCTGAGGCTAATTTAAAGACACTGACTGCCTGCGCCAGCGTAATAGCCTGTTCTTCCATGCTCTCTGCCGCCGCTGCCGCTTGCTCAACCAAGGCCGCGTTTTGTTGCGTCATTTCATCCATCTGTGTAATCGCAAGATTGACTTGTTCTATGCCTGCGCTTTGCTCCTGACTGGCCGCGGTGATTTCGCTCATGATGTCGGCCACATGCTGCACGCTGGTCACGATTTCATCCATGGTTTTGCCGGCCTCATCCACCAGTTTGCTACCCTGATCGACCTTGTCGACTGAGTCGCCTATCAGCGATTTGATTTCCTTGGCCGCGCTCGCACTCCTTTGCGCCAGATTGCGCACTTCGGCGGCAACAACGGCGAAACCACGCCCTTGCTCGCCCGCCCGTGCCGCTTCCACCGCTGCGTTGAGCGCGAGGATGTTGGTCTGAAAAGCGATGCCATCGATGACACCGATGATGTCGACGATTTTGCGCGAGCTTTCTTTGATGGAGCCCATGGTATCGACCACCTGCCCCACTACCGCACCACCTTTCACCGCCACCCCGGTTGCCGACACCACGAGTTGATTCGCTTGCCGGGCATTATCAGCGTTTTGCCTTACTGTGCTGGTCAGTTCCTCCATGGAGCTGGCCGTTTCTTCCAGCGAACTGGCCTGCGATTCCGTCCTGCTCGACAAATCGGCGTTACCTGATGCGATTTCCTGCGCCGCAACGGTGATGGTTTCTGTGCCGACACGAACTTGCCCCACCGTTGAAGCCAGACTATCATTCATATTTTTCAATGCCGACAACAAGGACGAAACTTCATCATTTCCGGACACCATTACCTGACTGCACAAATCGCCGTCGGCAACCGTCTCTGCCAAGCTCAACGCCTCTTGGAGCGGCTGTGTGATACTTTTGGTGATAACCCATGCAAATAGCGCTCCTACAGCTAACGCAACCGCCAAAATCACATAGAGCCAGAAATTCAGTCTCGCTCCGGCTGCCGCAAAAGATTCAAATACATGTTTGGACGTCGCTTCCTGCAAATCCACCAGTTTATTCATTTCCTCAATGGACTTGGCGCTTAAGGGATCAATGACTGCAGAAATGATTTTGACTGCACCTTCAGCATTAAACGCCAAAGCCTGACCGACCGCATCTTTAAAAGGTTTTTCAATTTCCTTATCGATCTTTGCAATATCGCCGAGGATAGTCTTCTCTTCCTCACTCAATCCCAGAGAAAAAATTTTCTCTTTTGCATCTTCATAACGTTTGCGCTGAAGCTTGACCTTACCTTCTTCTTTCTGCATTTCAGCGACATCAGATTGGATGCCGATGTTGCGCATTGCAATCCCGCCTTCGAACAAAGCGCTTTTCATGTTGTTAGCCAATACTTGCTTTTGGCTAGCCAGATTCAATCCGTCTACCATTGCCTTACGATTGTTCGCGCTCATGGTATTCGCCAACAGCAGAACGACTATTAGTCCACCTAGAATAATCGCGAAGCCTACCCCCAAGCGGGTGCCAATTCTGAAATTTCGCAGATTCATAGTCTCTCCTTTTTTGCCTTTTTTAATTAATTTATCCTGCCGGACGACGACCGCGCATAAGACTTAAGCTGCTTGATCTATCAATCCCATTTCTGGACTAGACATCAATTTGTCTATATCAACCAAAATTAACATACGATCGTCCAGCGTTCCGAGTCCTATCAAAAAATCCGTGCTGAATGTAGTTCCCATTTCAGGGGCCGGCCTGACCTGTTCCGGTAACAAGGTCGTCACATCGGAGACACTATCGACAACCATGCCGACGATACGCCCCCCGACATTTAAAATAATGACAACAGTAAATTGATCGTAGGTAGGCGTACCCAAATTAAATTTGATACGCATATCAACCACCGGCACGATGATCCCGCGCAAGTTGATTACTCCCTTCAAGAATTCGGGGGCATTGGCAATGCGAGTAACCGCTTCATACCCACGAATTTCCTGCACCTTCAGAATATCAATGCCGTACTCTTCGCTACCGAGCGTAAACGCTAAAAATTCATGCCCTGCAATATCCTTGCCGGAGGCATCCTTGGAGGCATTCACATCGCCTGCTGACTGAGACATTTGCGTCATATTTATTTCCCTGATGATTAATTTTCAATCTGATATTTATCGCGTTGAACGCAACAGAGCCGCCACGTCCAATATCAACGCTACGCCGCCATCACCTAAAATCGTTGCCCCGGAAATTCCCGTGACTTTTTTATAATTAGATTCGATGTTCTTAACGACCACTTGTTGCTGACCAACCAAATCATCAACAAACAATGCAGCCTTTTTTCCATCCACTTCAACGATCACAACAATGCCATCCGATGGCGCGGTAAATTTAGGTTCAATATCAAAATATTGATACAAGGGAACTAACGGCAGGTATTCATCACGCACCTTTACTACGCGCCCTTTCCCATTCACGTCCTTAACATCTTGCTTCGCGGGCTGTAGCGACTCGACGACAAACCCGAGTGGAAGGATATAAATTTCATTTCCAATTTTAATTGACATTCCATCAAGAATTGCCAACGTCAACGGCAAAGAAATCGTGATCGTTGTACCGTAACCTTTCGCGGAACGTATATCTACAACGCCACCCATGGCGGTAATATTACGTTTCACCACATCCATGCCGACACCACGGCCAGAAACATCCGTTACGGTTTCTGCCGTCGAAAATCCGGGAGCAAAAATTAATTGCCATACTTCGTTATCCGACATGGAATCAGAAATCGACAGGCCATTTTGCCTGGCTTTATCCAGAATTTTTTCACGATGAAGACCGCCACCGTCATCGCTGACTTCTATAACAATATTGCCACCTTGATGAATGGAAGACAGCGACAATCTTCCCGTTTCGCTTTTGCCTGCCCCGAGTCTGGTTGCTGGCATCTCTATGCCATGATCAATGCTATTTCTAACCAGATGCGTAAGCGGATCGACGATCCTTTCGATCAAGCCCTTATCAAGTTCCGTAGATGCGCCATAAGTAACAAATTCGACCTTCTTTCCCAATTTCGTCGCCAAGTCACGAACCATCCGGGGAAACCGTGAGAACACGTAATCCATCGGCATCATTCGAATTGACATCACTGCTTCTTGCAAATCACGGGTATTGCGGGTCAAGTGTGCGACGCTTCCCAGCAAGCGCTCATGCACGATAGGATCCAGATCCTGAGTGCGCTGTTCAAGCATTGCTTGAGTAATGACCAGCTCCCCAATCAAATTAATTAGCTGATCAACTTTCTCTATCCCCACTCGAATTGTAGAAGACTCCTGAGTTACGTTATTTTTTTCTGGCTCTTTCTTCACACCAGATTTTTTCTCAACAGGCATAAGGGTTTTCGGCGATGCGGCGTCGGCGCTCACAACGGAGCGTGCCTCGCTAGCTGCCGTAACGGTGTTCTCAGGAGGAAACATGGAATCAAGAGGTTCAAAAAAACCATATCCGAGTTCCTCTTCCGACTCCTTACTTACACTACCCGCTTCATTACTTACGAAATTTTCTTCAGTGATTTTCAGGCAATCAGGGTTAAGAATAAAGGAACATATCGAAATGATGTCGTCCTGCCCCTCGTTAGTCTTGAGATGAAGTATTACGCTATCGTTGCCAGTTTCAGCCCTGGTAATAGCTCCCAACAATCCCAGTTCAGACATTAGTGCACTGGCATCCTCTGCGGAAATTTCTGGCATTTCAATTTTGAACGCCATTCGATAATTTTCCTGAGGTGTATCCGCGGCGTTATTCAGATTAGAAAAATTGATCACAGGCGCGGCAACAGGCGTAGCATCTTGAGAAAGTGATTGCAGCAACATGCGGACATCAGCCACGGCTTCTTGATCGACCGGCGTACCAAGTCTATGTCCATCCAACTGCATTTTCAAAACATCTTTTGCAATAAGAAACGCATCCACGTGTTCCGCGGTAAGCGCCATTTCCCCTTTGCGAATTTTATCCAGCAGCGACTCCAAAATATGGGTCACCTCTGTCATGTCGGTCAAACCAAAAGTGGATGCTCCGCCCTTTATTGAATGGGCGGCCCGAAATATCGCATTTAAATCTTCAGGGTCAGGTGAAGAAATATCGACTGCCAGTAACAATTTTTCCTTCTCGGCCAGAAGCTCATCTGCCTCGTCGAAAAAAACCTGGAAAAACTGGCTCATGTCAATCGTCATTATTACGCTCCGTGATTTACATACTTGTTGGCTATTGCAGAGCCGATGATCTAGCCAATCACTTTTTTAACTACTTCCGTCAATTTCTGCGGATCAAAAGGCTTAACCAACCACCCATTCGCACCAGCGGCGCGTCCTTTGGATTTCATATCATCACTGGATTCTGTAGTCAGCATCAAGATGGGAACACGCTGATAAGTAGGTAAACCACGCAAGGATTTGATCAATGTCAAGCCATCCATCCTAGGCATATTCTGATCTGTTAAAACCAGATCAACTACCTGATTACGCGCTTTTTCTAAACCATCCTGCCCATCAATTGCCTCAATAACCTGATAGCCCGCGGCTTTTAAGCTAAACGCCACCATCTGCCTCAATGAGCCAGAATCATCCACCGCTAAAATCGTCTTGGCCATAATCACTCCGTTATGCAAATTTAGGCAATATGCCTATACTGATTCTCACCGTTAAAACAACTCTATATCGCCGCTATCCAGATGCTTCTGATGAACCGCCTTACGCAATAAATCTTTAAGTTCCACACTTTGCTTTTCCAGCCTTATCGTAGTCTCTTTGAGCAGTACTGCAATATCGCCGGTCTCGCCATCATGCGGAATGTCGGCGCTGACTAAGCCCAACGTGCTCAATACTTCTCGCAATCCAACACAGCGTTGCAATGTTCTCGAAATAAGTTGGCTGGTAAGATCCTGAAATTGAAGGCTTGTGACCGCAGCATTAATATGCGAGGAAATATCTTGTTGAATCGACTTCAGACGGTCAACACTGCCCTCAGAGGCCACCCCGGATGTAATAATCAAATTAATTTCTTCTTGCTCCCGAGAGATGGCAGTATGAAGAGCCAAAAAACTAACTCCCAGTTTCTCTATCGCTTCACCGAGAAGTATCGTCGTCTGTGCAAGATCGGTCTCAACTTCGAGAAGGTGTGCGTTTCCATGATCCGACACACCGGACAAAAGCTGTTTGACATGAGGACCCAGCAATTTCTTTTTTGACATCTTTAGCATCCCATTTATTCAATTTGGCACAATGATGCTGCGTCAGGCGCTACCTCTCTGCTTTTACCGCAACCTCTGCACTTGAATCGGTCGGATTTGTAATCTCAATTGATCCGCCATCCTGAGACGCAGACTGTTCGGCCTTTTTGTTCATTACTATGATACTGATACGGCGATTAATCGGATTCAATGGCTCTTGCTTATCAAACAGCACAGATGAAGAAAGACCGACAACCCTTAACACTTTTGTCTCATCCATCCCCCCATAAATCAACTCACGCCTGGATGCATTTGCACGATCAGCTGACAATTCCCAATTGCTGTACCCTTTCTCGCCGCTACCGTAAGGCGCAGCATCCGTATGACCGGAAAGGCTGATTTTATTAGGAACATCATTTAATGCCTTACCTATTTCATGCAAAATTTCCCGTGTATATGGCTGCAGATCTGCTTTGGCAGAAGCAAACATCGGTCGATTTAACTCATCCACCATTTGAATGCGGAGTCCCTCAGTGGTTATATCCAGAAGCAGTTGCTTTTTATATTGCCTTAACGTCGGATTTGACTCAATGGCAGCTTCTATTTTCCCCTTCAGCACCTTCAGGCGCTCGGCGTCTGCCTTGGCAAGCGCCGCCTCCGCTGCTTGCAAATTAAAAGTTTTTTTCTGCGATTCGATGTCGCCTTTTTTGCTTTGACCTTCACGCAAACTCAAATCCTTGCCACCGCCCTTTACCACGCTAGAACTATCACCGCTACCGTCACCGCCAGCCATCGCAACCTTCAACGGCGTTTGAAAATATTCGGCAATTCCTTGCAAATTTCCTTTTGCAGTTGAACCTAACAACCACATCAACAAGAAGAACGCCATCATCGCGGTTACGAAGTCAGCATAGGCAATTTTCCACGCGCCGCCGTGGTGCCCTCCAGCTACTTTTTTTATGCGTTTGACGATAATCGGTCGCAACTCTTCATTGGCCATAATGAATCCTGATCACGTCACTATTTAGACTTTGATTGTTTGATATGATCTTCCAACTCGGCGAAAGTTGGTCTTTCTGTAGAATAAAGCACCTTCCGCCCAAATTCGACCGCCAGAGCTGGTGCATAGCCATTCAAACTTGCAAGCAAAGTTACCTTGATACACTGAAATGTTTTGGACGACTCGTCGAGCTGCTGCTCCAACAAGCCAGCCAAGGGACCGACAAAACCATATGCTAATAAAATACCTAAAAATGTCCCCACCAGAGCATGGGCAATCAAAATACCCAATTCAGCAGGAGGGATACCTACCGACTCCATGGTATGCACAACCCCCATCACCGCTGCAACAATACCGAAAGCCGGCAAGCCGTCACCTAGCTTTGCGATAAAATGTGCAGGTACAGCCCCTTCGTGATGATGCGTTTCCAGCTCATTGTCCATGAGATTTTCTATCTGGAATGCATCCATATTTCCAGACACCATTAAACGCAAATAATCGCTGACAAATTCCATCAGGTGATGATCAGCAACAATAATCGGGTACTTACTGAACAAGGGGCTTTCTTCTGGTTTTTCGATATCGCCCTCAATAGACATTAAGCCTTCTTTGCGCACCTTAGTCAGCACGTCAAACAACATGGTCATCAATTCCATGTAGAGCGCCTTGGAATATTTAGAGCCCTTCAATACATTAGGCAAGGCCTTCAAGGTCGCCTTTAAACTCTTGGCATTATTACCCACTAATGACGCGCCAGCGGCAGCACCGCCAATCATTAACAGCTCGAGCGGCTGAAACAATACCGCCACATGCCCACCGGACATAACGAAGCCGCCAAACACCGACCCCAAAACAATAATATAGCCGACGATGACTAACACAACCGTTCACTCCTTGCTGGTAAAGCATTAAATATCATCAATATTCACCGATAAATCCAGTTACTTATTTGCAGCATATCAGTGGCCTGTTAAGAAGCGCTCAAATAAGCAAAAATATTGCTTTAAGAATATATTTCACGAATACCATTATATGCGCCATATGTACAGATAGGGCGCATTCTCGCCGCTATTTATGCACAAATCAGGAGGCACGCCAGGAATCGTGAATTCATAGCTAATTAAAAGCGTTCCCGCACGCATTTCTGCTTTCGCCTTTTCCCATAGAGCAGGCATAGCAGCTGGCGACAAATAAGCGAACACCACATCGTAATATGCAAAATTCAATCGAGCATAATCTCGTAACATCAGATTTATGCTCACTCTTGCCAAACGTGCTTTTAGGCAACTAATCAACCAAGGCAAAGGAGCGATTTCCACCCCCTCAAAATGACAATCCGGCCTGAGCGTCGCCAATTTAATTAACAAGCCTCCCAAGCCACTTCCAACATCAATAAAACGATGTGAATTGATAGGAAGCTGCGCTGCAACAAAAGGCAATAACGACGCCTTTGATGGGTAATAGGGAACTTGGGTACGGAAAGTTGACCAGAATAATAACGTCAAAAAAATGAACGCAATCAGGTAGTACGGAGGAGGAAATGCGGCCACCAATAAAGCAACGATAGCGATTGGGAAGAAAAATTGAATCAGCCACCACCACCAATCCAATCGGCAAAAAACCGCAACCAGAGAAGCAATAGAAGCCTGGAGAAAAATCAGAAGAGGGATGGGAATTATTTTATCCAGAACCAGTTTCACCATCTGGAAAAAGAATAAAGAAATCAATAACGCGACTATCTGGATCAACAGTGCACTTAGGCTTGGCGGCATAGAAAATTTGCCCGAAAAAATAACTTTCTCGCCAATGTTATTTTTATGCCCCCCCCTCAAGTTTCCTCCTCAAAAAATTACATCATGCCACCATTTCCAGTTCAGTCTCGGCATCCTTGGCTTTTTTAGTTTTACCAGCACGAGACGGGACGTGACAGAGACCACAAGCGTAATCATCATGCAAATCTAAAGTATGCGCAACAAAATGCCCGCCACATTTACAGCATTTCGCGAAAGTAAGCATTTTCCCCTCAAAGAAGCGGACCAAAGTCCATGCCCGCGTCAAAGACAAAACAGGCTCATCACCGACTGAAACCGAAATCTGCTCAAGATATAAGCGATACGCTTTAATCAGCGCGTCAATACCGTGCACTTCCGCATGCTCTTGCAAATATTTATAAATATTCAAAAACAAAGAAGAATGAATATTCGGCTGCCAAGTAATAAACCAGTCGGTGGAAAACGGCAACATTCCCTTTGGAGGAGAAACGCCTTTCAACTCCTTGTATATTTTAAGCAAACGCTCGCGCGACAATGAGGTCTCCGACTCCAACAACTGCAATCTGGCGCCAAGATTTACCAACTCAATTGCCAACTGAATTTCATGCGCCTCATTCACCACACTTTTGCTAGCCATGCTCACTCTCCTGCCATTTAACCAGATCGAAAATCAATGAATTTCTTCAACAGCCTGCCCTGCCATCAGGATGGCAGCGTGAGAATGCGCTAGAGCACGCTCTTTATTGTAGTTTGTCAACATGCATAAAATAGCGCTATCCTCAAATCGAAAACGAGCCAGCATCATATTTGACCCTGCAAGTTTCAAAATCTGCGCATTATTCAAACCCTCAATAAGATCGGCAATTTCCTTGCCAATACCAAGACGAAAAATGGCAGTAGCTTTATCGGCACGAATCATTTGCTGCGCGAGCATCAGATAACTCAAATTAGCATCGCGAATTTCAGCCATCATATCGTTCTGTGTCATGTTCCCACCCTCCGTTCTGTTATCAGCGGCACGCTTTCCGTTGCCAGTGAGACACATTGTGAGACTAGGGGAAATGCCGTTGTATAGGCGGAAATAGGTATTTGCGACAAGAAAAACCAGAATAGACTCGTAGGATAATTTCCTACAAGCCATAAATTGACGTCCAAATAAAATTTTATTTGGAACTGAAGAATTTTTTGATTTTCTTCGTAAACGCTTTTTTCACAAAAATTCCCAATGAAAACAGCAGCTTAGAAATAAATCACTCGCGTCACTACAATTGCTTAATGATAGTAACGGCAGCAAAAACAAAAACTTTAGGCTTTTCTTAAAATTTTTATTCGTCTTTGTCTTGCTAAGTTATCGGCCTGATTGAAGAAAACTTTAGGGTGTTTTTTAAAAAATTTTAAAAAAACGCCCTAAATAGCAACGATTTGTTGCGTAAAAGCTCTTCTTTTTTTGAGGTAGGGATAATTTAAGACCCCTGAGTGATGGATGTGTGAGGAGCGAATGAGGTCTGCTATTTGCGATAGCAATATCGATTCATTAAATGAGAAGTTTTTTATTGGTTGCTCTTATCAATAGCGGCTCGCCAAATGCATGCACCGCGAATTTGTTTATCCAGACCCGATAAGAGAGTCCGGTGTTCGTCACTCTCCGAGGAATCGGCATATCTAACAATGATATCTGCCAAAGACAAATCATCAATCACCGCTTGCACGATTACGGGTTTCGCTTCCTCCGGTATATCAATAGTGAAACTATTTTGCCCCCTCGACATGGCCAGAAAAACGTCCGCCAGCAATTCAGCATCCAGCAAAGCTCCATGTAATTTTCTATGTGAATTTGAAACATCATAGCGATCGCATAAGGCGTCCAGCGAGTTTCTTTTTCCTGGGTGCAATTCCTTTGCCTGCACCAAGGTATCCGTCACCAAAGCTACGTGCTCCGGGAACGGAGGCAAATTCAAGCGAGCAAACTCTGCACTTAAAAATGCAACATCGAATGGCGCATTATGGATAACAATTTCAGCATTTTTGACGTAATTTAGAAAATCATCAATGATTTCTGCAAATTTAGGTTTATCGCGGAGGAACTCTGTTGTCAATCCATGGACGGCTAACGCACCTTCTTCCGAATCTCTTTCCGGATTGATATATCGATGAAAATTATTTCCCGTCAGTTTGCGATTAAACAACTCAACACAACCAATTTCGATAACTCTGTCCCCTGTTCGAGGATTCAATCCTGTTGTTTCTGTATCTAGAACAATTTGTCGCTTCATCTAATCTCTTTCATGCTCCGGCGCCTGAGAACGACGCAGGATCAGACTCCCAGGACAGGTCAACAGAGGGCGTCTCATCTGACACGCAAAATATTGATTGCATACCAACGCCAGCTGCAAACAGTATCTGGTTATTCACCGCTAAAAACGGCAATTGCTCTCTCTGCCAAAATGGAATTTGCAAAGCCTGGTAGTGGCTTTTTATGGTGCGCGTCGGGCGATTATGGGCAAGCTTTAAACGTTCACCGCCCTTACGCAACTGCAAGGTCAAAGACTGGATCTTCAACCACTGTTTATCAATGCCGTGGCTAGCATCGTTAATTAACAACGTGCCGCGAAATTCCGGGAAATATATAGCCGCTTCCCCATTCCAGCTAAATGTCTTTAACAAGCCATTTAGATTTTTTTCCCGAATATTGTCGGATGCATACACTTTATTTTTATAACGATGAATAGCCAGATGCTCATGATATATAGTTACGCGAGCGTCTTCTCGCGCCGAAAATAACTGACTAAGCATTTCCTTCAGACGTGAGGTTGATGGCATGCGCGCACCTAGTTGCGCAAGCCAAAACCGCATCAGATTATTAACGCGCTCGCCATCCAAGCTTTGCATGGCCGTGATATCCAGCTCCTGATCCAATTTACATAGTTGCAGATCCTGCTCAGCCAACTTTGTTAGGGTGTCATGTGCCGATTGTATATGCATCGCTCCTCTCGCAATACGCTCCGCATATCCGGGAGAGATTTTACTTAATATCGGCATGACCTGATGCCGCAAAGCGTTTCTTATAAAGCGAGGATCAAAATTAGATTCATCCTGCACAAAGGCAACGCCTTGTCGAGTAGCAAATTCTTCGAGAGTTAATCTAGACTCTGCGAGTAGAGGGCGCGCCAAAAAAATTGCTTCGTTTCCGAACAATTTCGGAGCACGATGACACATGTTCATACCTGCCATGCCCGCCACACCGGAGCCACGCAACATCTGAAGCAGCAAAGTTTCAGCTTGGTCATCTTGCTGGTGCGCAGTAAGCAGCAAATTAATTTGATGGTCCTGACAAAGCTTACCTAAAGCGCGATATCGCTCCGCCCTCGCACTAGCTTCTATGCCATGACCATTATCATTGGAAACCGTGACTTGCTTTACAAAAAAGCGCACTCCATGTGCTGCACATACTGACGCGCAATGTGCCGACCAGTCATCAGCGTGCGGGCTTAACCCATGATGGACATGAAATGCAAGCAAGGGAACGCCGTGCTCCTGGCAATACTTGTTGGCAAGCGCCAATAAAACGGACGAGTCAAGCCCGCCGCTGTATGCAACAGCAAGACCTTGCTCTAACTGGTCGAGACAATGTTCTTCAACAATGTTATTCAGCGTATCTGTGAAACGCCGCATTAAAATGCGGCTAGTACCATCCAGGCTCATTCAGGCAGCTTAGTTTCCTTGAACTTACCGTAACTCATGAGTTTCTCATGGCGAGCGGCAAGCAAGTCTTTGGTTTTAACGCCTTGGAATTGACGCAAGGTATCGGCCAGCGCGCGCTTTACCAAGGCGCACATTTGCTTAGGATCACGATGAGCGCCGCCCAAAGGCTCGTTGATAATTTTATCTATCAGGCCCATCGCTTTCAGGCGATGCGCCGTCAAGCCGAGAGCTTCCGCAGCATCAGCCGCACGTTCAGACGTTTTCCAAAGAATTGAAGCACATCCTTCCGGCGAAATAACCGAGTAAGTTGCATACTGGAGCATCAGAACAGCGTCGCCGACGGCTAATGCCAAAGCACCGCCCGACCCCCCCTCACCTATGATGGTGGTAATCAAGGGCACCTTCAGCTCAGCCATCACATACAGATTGTGACCAATTGCCTCGGACTGACCACGCTCTTCTGCGTCAATGCCCGGCCAAGCACCGGTCGTGTCCACAAAGGTAAACACAGGAATATCAAATTTCTCAGCCAATTTCATCAAGCGCATCGCTTTGCGATAACCTTCCGGCTTTGGCATGCCAAAATTACGCATGGCACGCTCTTTGGTGTCTCGACCTTTCTGATGCCCCATGACCATGCATGCCTGGCCATTGAATCGAGCCAAACCGCCTACAATCGACTGGTCATCGGCAAAGCTGCGATCGCCATGCAACTCATGAAAGTCCGTGAATATCTGATTAATATAATCCAGCGTATAAGGACGCTGAGGATGGCGAGATATCTGCGAAACCTGCCAAGGAGTCAGCTTTGCATAGATGTCTTTAGTTAACATCTGGCTTTTTTTCGATAATCTATCGATTTCCTCCGAGATATCAACTGCAGAATCATCCTGCACGAAGCGCAACTCTTCAATTTTTGTTTCAAGTTCGGCAATGGCTTGCTCAAAACTCAGAAATGTTGTTTTAGTCATCGTGTCTCCTTAACTCCACACGAGTTGAAAAATAGTCTGTTAATTTCAGACCGGATCAAGGCTGCGCCACAAATACCAAGTCGCAACCGTACGCCATGGCTCCCAGTTCGCGGCCACCTCACGGACATCGCTACGAGAAACCGGCTCACCTGAAAAATAATTAATACTTATCCCCTTCAACAACCCTGGGTCGTCTAAGGGCAAAATGTTAGGGCGGTGCAGATTAAATATCAAAAACATCTCCGCTGTCCAGCGTCCGATGCCTCGAATTTGTATCAACTCCAAAATAACGTCTTCGTCGCCCATCTCCCCCCATTTGTCGACGTGCAATCTTTTTTCTTTGAAATGTTCCGCCAGATCAAGAATATACTCGGTCTTCCTTTTTGACAAACCGCAAGAAAATAGCTTTTCATTGCCTAATCGCAACACCTGAGCCGGCGTCGATTTTGGGCAAAGTTCGAGAAATCGACGCCATAATCCATCGGCAGCGACATTGGAAATTTGTTGGGCGACAATGGAGCGTGTCAACGTGGTAAATGGATCATCCCTGCCGATCAACTGCAAATTACTGAATTGCGGGATCAATTTACGCATAATACGATCACGCTTCATGAGTTCAGCCTTCGCCTCCTCCCAATAAAGCGGAGTGCACGGAGGCTCAGAAAACTCCTTGTCAGTATCGCTCATGCCGCTCGGGTCCCGCACCATTCAGTTGCACCACCTGGTCTATCGTCCAAAATCACTCCTTCAGCCAATAACTTGATACGAATACGATCCGATTCACTAAAATTCTTAGTCTCTTTTGCAAGTTTTCTGTCCGCAATCTTTCGCTCAATCTCGAGGGCAACCGCATCATCAGAGAAAATCGGTGAAGAATGCAAAAACTCCAGAGGAGTACGCTGTAAAACCGCTATCACTGCAGCCAAAGATTTCAATTGTCGTGCCATTATTGATGATTTTGATTTATTAACTTCATTGGCCAGATCAAACAACACTGAAATAGCTAAAGGCGTATTGAAATCGTCCAACATTGCTTCCGCAAGACGCTGTGCGAAGCCCCCCCCTATTCAGTGGGGAATCATCCGCAACAACGTCTTTATAATATGGGCACACAATGCGCCAGCGCGTCTTCGTTCATGTACTGAAATCGCTCCGTTAACTGTGAAATGGCGACTCTGCTTTCAACTGCGCGCTTTATGAGCTTATCGTCGATATCCGTAATATGACGCACATAAGTTACGTCAAAACCCGAACTACGCAACCAACGTTGCACCATGTTAAATGCCACCATGACGCGCGCATGTGCAAAATGACGCAGTAATCATAAACAGTCATCCCGCAAACATACATGCGGATTTTTCCAGATTCAATTGGAGTGAAGACCTGTTTTCACGGGTCAAGGTGTAATAAATTCTTTGTCTATCCATCTGTTGCAAATTCATTTTTCACATCCAAATTACCGCTTCCGCATATTGCAAACGCTAAAACAGGCATTCTGCAAGGTGTTTGGCGAGCCAAACACCCATTGTTGCGCACTATTTGATAAGATGGCGCTTTGCTTTATATCCAGTATAACATTGCGCCCCGATATTCCGCCGTTCACCCATAAAAACCAAGTCCGAAACCCATGCGCCACGTTTTAAAAAATGCCTTTGCCATATCAAGCCTGTCAATAGCTTTAGTGTCTGCGTCATCTTTTGCAGATGACGCGGCAGATATCGGCAAATTGCTGCGCGCCGGTCAAACTGCGGAAGCCTTGCAAAAAGTGGATGCTGCCCTTGCGCAACGACCTAAAGATGCGCAAATACGTTTTTTTAAAGGTTTGATCCTGACTGAACAAAACAAGTCCAGCGAAGCGATCGGCATTTTTTCAAAATTGACTGATGATTACCCGGAACTGCCGGAGCCATACAATAATCTCGCCGTCTTGTATGCGTCTGCGGGGCAATTCGACAAGGCGCGTGCCGCCCTGGAAATGGCCATCCGAACCAATCCTACCTATGGCACCGCTCACGAAAATTTGGGAGATGTCTACGCAAAGCTAGCCAGTCAGGCTTACGACAAAGCCTTGCAGCTAGATTCGGGAAATGCAGCGGCCAAACTTAAATTGACCATGGTGCGCAGCCTGGTCGGCAACGCGACCGGAGGCACCAATCCCAAAGCGTCCGTTTCTGCCACTACCGTCGCAGCAGCAACCCCTAGCCTTACAAACAAAGCTTCACCTGCCTCTCTCGTCAAAACCGATTCCGCGCCGGCGAAAACCGATACCAAAATCAGCAGTAAATCTGCTCCAGCAAAAAATCGCGAAGAAGATGACATCCTGAAATCTGTCGAAAATTGGGCAAAAGCATGGAGCGGCAAAGATACAAATGGCTACTTAGCGCATTACGCCAAGGATTTTCAAACGCCTAAAGGTGAATCGCGTAAAGCCTGGGCAGAAGAACGACGCAACAGAATCGAGGGCAAAGGACGCATCAGCGTAAAAGTAGAGACGCCTAAAGTGAACATCGATGGAAATACTGCCGTCGTGAAATTCAGACAGATATATACGTCGGATCAGCTGACTGCCAATAGCCGTAAAACCCTACAAATGATTAAACAGGATGGTAAGTGGCAGATCAAGCAGGAGCGTGCGGGCAGCTGATGTTTTTTCCCGTTTCCACCTTGCATCCGGTTCGTAAGACGGCCGGAAATTCGTTTTCTTTGCTTATTTTCTTCGCAGCATGGATGACTTTGTTTGCAATGCCGTCCGCCTCCGTTGCCAAAACTCGCGCCCAGAAATTCCCCCCTGCAGAAATTAACGCCAACCTACCCGATCCGGACACTTTATTAATCGACGTATACAAAAACTTAGCATCAAACAAACTGCAAACTGCTCAAATAAAAATTGATGCTCTTATCGAGGCCTACCCACATTTCCAGCTAGCCCATTTGATACGGGGCGATCTGTTGCTGATGCATACGCGCCCAGTCACTCATTTTGGCGCGGGTGCTAATGCACAAGCAGACAAACTCAGAGATTTGCAAGAGGAGGCTGCAGTTAGAATCAAATCCTTAAGAGAACGGCCCGACCCGGACTTAATACCGCGCGCTATTTTGCAGTTGAGGGAAGATCAAAAACAGATCCTCGTAGTCGACGCAAAAAAATCACGGCTGTATCTGTATGAAAACAATAGCGGCCTACCCAAACTGGTAAGCGATTATTACATCAGCCAGGGCAAATTCGGCATCAACAAACTGAAAGAAGGCGATCAGAAAACGCCGGTCGGTGTGTACTATGTCACGGGTCGCCTCGCCGGGGCAAAATTGCCGGATTTTTATGGTCCGGGGGCATTGCCGCTGAACTACCCGAACGAATGGGATAAAATCAACGGGCGCAATGGCTCTGGCATCTGGTTGCACGGCATGCCTTCAGAGAATTTTAGCCGGCCACCGCGCGCGTCCGACGGCTGCGTCGTACTGACCAATCCAGATTTCTTGAAAATTGCAGCCAATATCGACATAGGTAAGACGCCAGTCATCATTAGTGAACAGGTGGAATTTGTTAACCGCACCAAATGGAATGCAGACAAGTTATTTGCAGAGAAGCTGCTCGAAGACTGGCGCCGTGACATGGAAAGTCAAAACGCCAACCGCATACTCGCCAATTACTCACGGAATTTCAAAACTTTACTAGGCGAAGACCTGAATGCGTGGTTTCCGAAATCGCAGCAAAATTGGGATAATTTAAGCAATCCGTCCATCAAGTTAAAAGACATAACGCAATTCCGCTATCCGGGCAAAGACGAAATAATTGTCAGCACCTTCACGCAAGAAACTGCTGCGGGAAAGGGCAAGACCAGTGTACGCAAACGCCAGTACTGGCTGAAGGAAGCTGCCAAATGGCGCATTATTTACGAAATGCAGGTATAACAATTTTGAAAACGACAAAAACTATGCAAGGAATACGCCGCACACTACTGGCCATGGTTGGCGCAGGCATTTTGATGCTGCAAGCGCCTTACAGCCTGGCTGAAGAATTACCCCGAGTTATGTTGAAAACCAACATGGGCGAGATCGTCGTAGAACTCTACCCTGAAGCGGCACCAAAAACTGTGGATAATTTCTTGAAGTATGTGAAATCCGGCCATTACAAGGGCACGGTATTTCATCGCGTGATCGATAATTTCATGATACAGGGCGGCGGTTTCGATAAAAATCTGAAGGAAAAACCTACCGGCAAGCCCATTCCCTTGGAAGCGCGCCTGGCACTGGACAAAGGCATTAAAAATGATATAGGTACGATAGCGATGGCACGCACCGAAGACCCCAATTCTGCCTCCGCACAATTTTTTATCAACGTTAAAGATAATGATTTTCTTAACCATCAGATTTTGTCCGATGGAGACCCGGTACAATTCAGTTATCGCGGCAACAGCGTCACTGCCCCGCGCGGCAAAGCCTTGCTGGCTACCGCTGGCTACACGCCATTTGGCAAGGTCGTTAAAGGTATGGACGTCGTTGAGCAAATCAAGCGCGTTGAAACCGGCAATATCAACATGATGCAGAATGTGCCTATCAAGGCAGTTATCATCGAATCCGCTACACTACTCAAATAAATTTGCATTTTTCATTACTCATTCAAGGAATATCATGGCCGTCATTCTGACCACCAACCTAGGCAATATCACCATTGAACTGGATGCAGCTAAAGCACCAAAAACTGTTGCAAATTTTCTTTCCTATGTTGAATCCGGCCACTACGGTGGCACCATTTTCCATCGCGTGATTGATGGCTTCATGGTCCAAGGGGGCGGATTCGAGCCAGGCATGAAGCAAAAAGCGACTAACACGCCGATCGAAAACGAAGCTAAAAATGGATTAAAAAACGAACGTTATTCGATCGCGATGGCACGTACCGGCGACCCGCATTCGGCCTCTGCGCAATTTTTCATCAACACGGCAAATAACAGCTTTTTAGACTATCCTGGTCAAGATGGCTGGGGCTATTGCGTGTTCGGAAAAGTTACGGAAGGCACCGATGTGGTCGACAAGATCAAAGGCGTTAAAACTACCCGCACCGGCATGTTTCAAGACGTTCCGGTAGAAAACGTTGTCATTGAAAAAGCAGAAGTAATTTAATCTGCTGGCTTAAGTTACAGTGAAACACATTCAGCATCAACAAAAAGCGCAGCCGGAAGCGGTTGCGCTTTTTGTTTCAGACCTCCATTTGAGTCAGGACTTGCCGAAAACGACGCAAGCATTTTTTGACTTCCTTCGGCTTCATGCAGCACGGACCCGACAATTGTATTTACTGGGCGATATGTTTGAATATTGGGCGGGAGATGATGATATTTCCACTCCGTACAACCGCCAGGTCATTGACCGATTGCGGGCCGTCAGCGATCAGGGGGTCAAGTTATATTGGATCGCCGGAAATCGCGATTTCCTGGTAGCCGAAAATTTTGCTCGGGCGACTGGCGCGCAAATATTGACCGATCCAGCGACAGTTCAAATTCATGGAAAAACCATCGTCCTCGCACATGGCGATGCGCAATGTACAGATGACGTCGACTACATGGCATTCCGGGCACAAGTAAGGCAAGCGGCCTGGCAAGAAAAATTCCTCAGCATGCCCCTGGCGCAACGCAAGGACATCATAGACGGCTTGCGCACCAACAGCAAAATAGAGCAGCAGCAAAAAATGGCTGCCATCATGGATGTCAACCAACATGCGATTGCCAAACTTTTTCGGGAGAGTGGCGCGACAAGCATGATACACGGCCACACTCATCGCCCTGCGACACATCAACATGACGAGGGAATTCGTTATGTATTGCCGGACTGGGATTGCGATAGCACGCAAGCGCGGGGCGGATGGTTAGCCTTATATGATAACGGCTCCATAGTGCGCCACCGCTGGGATGGCGAAGTTATTCCAGGCTAAGCTTAAGCAATTGCCCTGGTAGCCTCCTCCTGGTGTAAGCATCCCGCAGCAATCGTCAACGTCCTGGAACATCTTGCCGCGATAGACAAATCGTGCGTCACCAGCACCAGAGTTGAACCACGTTCACGATTTAATGCAAACATCAGTTGAATGATTGCTTCCCCCGTTACCGCATCCAGACTGCCGGTAGGCTCGTCGGCAAACAGTAGCGGAGGCTCGGTAACAAACGCGCGTGCCAGTGCGACGCGTTGCTGCTCGCCCCCGGATAAATATTTGGGATAGTGTCGCAACCGAGCAGACAGGCCAACCCGTTCCAGCATCGACTCCGCTTTCAGTCTCGCCTGCTTGTCGCCGCGCAATTCCAACGGCAGCATGACATTCTCTATGGCGTTCAGATGCGCCAGCAGTTGAAATGACTGGAACACAAACCCCAATCTTTCTTTTCTGAATTTCGCCCTGCCATCCTCATCCAGTTCGAAGATATCAATTCCATCCAACAGGATTTTCCCTCCGCTAGGCGTATCCAGCCCCGCCAGAATGCCGAGCAAAGTCGACTTCCCCGAGCCCGATGCGCCAACAATAGCGAGCGTTTCGCCGGCTTGCGCGGTAAAATCAATCCCTTTTAAGATCGTCAGTTCGCCTGTTGCGTCGGCAACCCGTTTAGACAAATGTCTGACTTCAATTGCTAATCGTCTGGATTCCATGGAATGTTTCATGTTGTGTGTTCGTTTTAACCGCCACTATACGCGCGGATGGTGCAAATTTATTCTATTTCTCATCATGACTATGATGATGCCTGCGGCCCATTCTGCATCCAAAACCATACTCGTGCTTGGCGACAGTTTGTCTGCCGAATATGGACTGGCTCGCGGCACCGGTTGGGTGGCCTTGCTGGAACAAAGACTACAACATCAGAAGATACCCGCAATGGTCATCAACGCCAGCATCAGCGGCGAAACCAGCAGCGGCGGCAAAGCTCGTCTGCAAGCCTTACTCGATAAACATCACCCGGATATCGTGGTGATAGAACTGGGTGGCAACGATGCCTTGCGCGGTCTCGCACTTCCTGCCTCGGAAGCTAATTTTCGCGACATGGCCGCGATGTCGAAAAAGGTCAAGGCAAAAGTGTTATTGATAGGCATGCAGATCCCCCCGAATTATGGCCGTGATTACACGGAAAGGTTTTTCTCCATGTATGCCAGAATCGCCAAAGAAAACAACATCGCACTAGTGCCGTTTTTACTGTCCGGCGTTGCAGATCAGCCTCAACTATTTCAGCCGGATCGCATACATCTGCTGGCCGAAGCCCATCCGGTTCTCTTGGAAAACGTGTGGCCGCATCTATTTGCCTTACTTAAGAAATAAACTATGAAATACCCGGAAATTTTGCCGTTCAATCAGGCCCTGGCACGCCTGTCTTCTTTCGATTGCATTATCGATGTGCGCAGCCCTTCGGAATTTGCCGAAGACTGCATCCCTAACGCGATCAATTGCCCGGTACTGGATGATGAGGAAAGAATTCGCATCGGCACCATGTACAAGCAAGTCAGTTCGTTTGAAGCAAAAAAACTGGGCGCCGCGCTGGTGGCAAAAAATATCGCCCGCCACATAGAAACATTATTTCTGGACAAACCCAAAGGATGGACGCCACTGGTCTACTGCTGGCGCGGCGGCAATCGCAGCGGCTCCATCGCGCATATTCTGGCAAAAATTGGCTGGCCGGTGGCGCAACTGGAGGGTGGCTATAAGGCTTATCGTCAACACGTTAACACTAGCTTGCCTGCAATCGCGAGCCAGCTACGCTGGCAAGTGATATGCGGAACCACGGGAAGCGGGAAAAGTCGCTTGCTACAAACCCTGGCCAAACAAGGCGAACAAGTACTGGATCTGGAACAACTGGCAGCGCATCGCGGTTCCGTGCTCGGGCATCTTCCCCAGCAAGCTCAACCTTCTCAAAAACTATTTGAAAGCCGCATCTGGCAACTGCTGCAAACTGTAGACAGCACCCGCCCTGTGTATGTGGAGGCTGAAAGCAAAAAAGTAGGGAACGTACGCGTCCCTGAGAGCATCATGGATAAGATGCGTGCCTCACCTTGTATCGCCCTGCAATTAACTGTGGAAAATAGGGTGAAATTGCTGATGGAAGAATATAAACATTTCGTGCAACAACCGACTGACCTTAACCGGCAACTGGATTGCCTGACGCATTTGCACGGGAAAGAAAAAATCGACCATTGGAAACAAATGGCCAACGCGGGAGAAATGGCGATACTGGTACGGGAATTACTGGAGCAACACTATGATCCTGCCTATATCAAATCCATCAATCGCAATTTCATCCAGTCAGCAAACGCTCTCAACATTGAGCAAGCAGATATCACGCCGACCGATTTTAAAAACAGCGCTGTCTATATTGCGAAGCAGATTGCCTTGATTTAACGGCGTTAGTGATCGACATCGTCGACAATGCGCTGCCCTTCGTTATCCAGTTCATCGAACTGGTGATGGTTGACAGCCCACCAAAATACGCCGCCTATCGCAAACACCAAAACCAGGCTCAAAGGCACCAGCAAATACAGTATATCCATTAACCAATACTTTCTTCAGGCATCAGGCGCAGCGGTTGGGGCAGCAAATACAAACGTAGCGCATTGATTACCACAATTAAAGAACTGAGCGACATACCAAGGGCGGCATGCCAAGGCTCCAGCAAACCCGTTACAGCGGCAGGAATCGCCACCAGATTATAGAGTATCGCCCAGCTCAGATTTTCTCGTATCAGACGGAAAGCCTTGCCCGCGACCACAAAACCAAAATCGAGGTCGCTCAGCCGATTCGACATTAAAAGCAAATCGCTGCGCGACTGAGATAGCGGCGCACCCTGCCCCATCGCAACGGCGACATCCGCCAAAGCGAGCACAGGACCGTCATTCATGCCATCGCCGACCATCACCACGATCGCGCCGTCTGCCTGCAAGCGCTGAACGCTGTCGTGTTTTTCAGCCGGACTTAGCTCCCCCCAGGCCTGCGAGATTCCACATTCGACGGCTATTTTCCGGACCACCTCTTCCCGGTCGCCGGATAACAACAAAACAGTTTTGCCGCGGCTTTGCAAATTGTGGATCGCCTGTGCAGCATCATCGCGCAACACATCTTCCAACGCAAACAACAACAGCCCGCCATCCTCGTTACCGAGAGCGGACAAAGTCTTGCCGTTCAGCGCGGGGGGGATATCTATGCAAGCGGAATGCAGCTGCGCCACAAATTCCGGATTACCGAGCCGGTAAGTCTTCCCATTGAAATTCGCCTCAATTCCGCCGCCTGCGATTTCTCTGAGGTTTTCCAATTGATAGTGCGACTGATCAACACGCTGTGCTGATAATGTATCGGCAATCGCTTTCGACACCGGATGGTTCGATTGAGATGTCATCCATAAACTGATCATTTCTGCCTGCGGCATCTCGCGCAGCACTATCGTGTCCACCAAGCGCAGCTTACCGACCGTTAAAGTCCCGGTTTTATCGAAGACAAAATGGGTAGCCGTCGCCAGGGCTTGAATAGCTTTCCCTTTCGCCACCAATACACCGTTTTTTGCCAGCAAGCCTATCGCCGCAGACATCACGCCTGGTGTGGCCAGGGACAAGGCGCACGGACAAGTGACCACGATCACACTGATCGCGATCCACAGTGCGCGCGCCGGGTCTAGCTGCGACCACACAATTGCAGTCAGTAAGGCCAGCAACAAAATAACCGTCAGAAAGCGGCTGGCATGTTTATCCGCCAGTTGCACCAAGGGCGGTTTTTCAGTCGCGGCCGCCTCCATCATTCTTATCAAAGCCGACACCTGCGTATCGTCGCCTACGCGGTGCGCCTGCATGATCAACGCGCCATTCAAATTTATCGAACCGGCGATCAGTTCACTGCCTATGGTTTTGCTGACAGGATGCGATTCTCCGGTCATCAGTGATTCGTCGCACTCGCTCCCCCCTTCCAAGACCATCCCATCCGCGGGAATATGCTCTCCTGCGACAATCAGCAAAACGTCATCTGCCTTAATATCTGCCGCATCGACAGGCTCGGCATGTCTTTGCAGTGGATAGTCCGGCAAACGCTGCGCATACTGCGGGCTGATCTGAGTCAGGACACACAAGGCGGCGTTAGTCTTCCGCTGCACTTTGGACTCTATCAAACGCGCGCCCAATAACAGAAACACAAACATGATGACTGAATCGTAATACACGACGCCGCCCTTAAACGTCGCCCAGACGCTGGCAAAGAATGTCAATAAAATACCCAAGGAAACCGGCACATCCATGCCGATGTGGCGATTACGCAAGTCGCGCCATGCAGATTTAAAAAAGGGAGTGGCGGAAAATCCGACTACCGGTATGGCGATCACCATGCTGGCAAGTTTGAGTAATTTATCGAGATCGGGAGTCAAATCCCCATCGATCTGCGGCACGGGCACCAGATACGCAGGAAATGCATACATCATCACCTGCATCATGGCAAATCCAGCCACGAACAAGCGCCACAGCGACAGTTTGTTTTCCTTTTGCGCCAAGGCATCCTGAGACTGGTTGGACGGCAGCGCCCCATAGCCAAGGTCGATGATGGCAACAATGATTTTTTTTATGGAAATAAGCGCCGGCTGCCAGGCGATTTCAGCTCTGTGACTGGCAACATTGATTTTGAATGATATTACGCCGGGCAGCTGCCTTACCCGAAATTCGATTAATTGAACACAGGCAGCGCAGCGCATCCCCGACAAATTGAGTTTTGCGCGTTCTAACGAAGCAGACTCTTGCATGGGGGCGGCGATACTGGCCGGATTTTCGTTGGAGAGCATGCCGTAAATCAGAGTCCTTTTTGTGCAGTTTTGTCTTGCACATATTGTAGCGTCAGTCCGTTATTTTCCACTGCTCTCAATACCGCAAGACAGCCGTGACAACATACAGGGTATGCGGCGCCGTTAAATCTCGTTGTCAAGACATAGGTTTTGCGCATGCGTTCACCGCAGTGATAGCAATCAATTTTCTCCCCTGCTGTTCCAGAAGGAAATATTGCTTCCCAAAGCGATGAAAATACGAATGCCATACATTCCCCTGCACACCTTAAAGATAAATAGTATTTATGCTACCGGAGAAAGCGTCGAGCATCTTGATTTGACTCAAGAAAATACCAAGGATTATCAGCTGCCCAAGATATCAGGCGCAAAAAACGGTGGCATTGCACCACCGTTTTTTTGTCCTTGTGAAAGCGACATGGTGAGGAATCTGAGAGACCTCGGGTCCGTGACTATTGCGCGGAAGGAAACTACACAAATTTTAAAAACCATTCCACCTCATTCATAACCGGTACGTGCGAGACAACCGGAGCTCAAATTCAATCCACTTGGGATACAAAAAAATCTTTGTATATTGACCTCCCTCTTTAGAACCAGTTACACGATAACTATAGGTCAACTTCTCTGCGTCTTAAAGAAAATTCTAGCTATGCGCCTACTACTCAAGATTAATAAAATCAACCGCAACGCATTCCCCAATTCAACGCAAGCTCGGTGCGTTTCCTTTCCAGACTGAGGTGATGGCGCCGTAACCGACCGCAGCGCCAAATTTTTTCAGCACACGTTCTGGCAGACCTTCTTTTTGCGTATAGTCAACCACGTTTTCCGCCTTGATTACGTCACGCGCAACGGTATCTATCGTACCGAAATCATCCGCCAAGCCCAGCTCTACCGCTTTCGTCCCTATCCAGAACAAGCCAGAAAACATTTCCGGCGTTTCTTTCAGACGCTTGCCGCGCCCCTTGCGGACGACATCGATAAATTGCTGATGAATTTCATTCAGCATGGTTTGCGAAAAAGCCTTCTGTTTCTGCGTTTGCGGCGAAAATGGATCCATAAAGCCCTTATTCTCGCCGGCAGTCATCAGGCGACGCTCCACCCCTACTTTATCCATCAAACCGGTAAAGCCGAAGCCATCCATCAGGACCCCGATAGAGCCGACGACACTCGCTTTGTTGACAAAAATCTTATCGGCCGCCGCGGCAATGTAATACCCGCCGGACGCACACATTTCGTCAACCACCACATACAATTTTTTCTCAGGGTAAGCTTTCCGCAAGCGCCCGATTTCATCGTTAATCATGCCTGCCTGGACCGGGCTGCCGCCGGGACTATTGATGCGCACGACCACACCAACCGATCCAGCATCCGCAAAGGCCCGGTTAAGCGCAGGTATCACCGCCTGCGCGCTACCGTTTCCCTCGGACTCTATGTTGCCTTCGATTTCTATCAAGGCCGTATGACGGCCCAGGTTCTCGATTTCTGCAGCGCCGTAATCGGTGAATTGATACAGCCCGAACAAAATCAGCGACAGAAATACAAATTTAAAAAAAATCCCCCAACGCCTGCGCAGACGCTGCTCGCGCAGGGCTTCCAGGGCTAGTTTTTCAAGCAATTCCCGCTCCCAATTTGGCTTGGCAGACGGCGCATTACTATGCGCAGGATTTAGCGAAGTATCGTCCATACTTATTTCCAGATATCAGGCAATGACAGGTTTGATATAGTCATCCGGATGCCAAAAAATCTGTCCATCCTTCTCACTCACATCGATTTTTCTTAAGCGGCTGCCGCGGCAAGGGCCGCCGGCACAATATCCGGTCTCTGGCATGTAAATGGCGCCGTGGGTGGCGCACATAAGGTATAAACCGCTGGATTCAAAAAACTCTCCAGGGCTCCAATCCAACTCCACCGGAACGTGGGCACAACGGTTCAGATAAGCATGTACCACGCCGTCGTAACGCACCACGAAGCCAATCGCATCTTCGCTGCCTGCAGTGACTGGAAATCGCACCCCTTTGCCACCTTCAGCCACCTCTGCCGAGGTGCAAATTACTATGTCTGTCATTAATCAGTGCCCGGTTCACGCATATTTATTCAACCATTGATGCAATTCCTGCACGCTCTTTGCAGAGAATATAGGATTAAGCTCTAGCAGCGATGCCGTATCATGCGCGCCATACTCCACCGCAAGTGCGGCGGCTCCGGCATTGCCTGCCATTTGCAGATCATGCGTGGTATCACCGATCATTAGCGTGCGCTTAATATCTTGTCCAAGTTCGCGCGTCAGCTCTTGTAACATGGCTGGGTGCGGCTTGGAAAAGGTCTCATCAGCACAACGCGTCGCATCAAATACCGATAATAATTTAGCCGTATGCAAGGCGCGGCTCAAACCGACCCGGCTCTTGCCGGTAGCGACCGCCAGAAAATAACCATCCTGCGATAATTCGGCCAACATTTCCCGCACACCGGCAAACAAAGGCAGCTCGTGGTCTTTCGCCAGATAATGGTAACGATAGCGCTCGACCATGCGCGGATAGTATTTGGGATCGACATCGGGCATGACCACTTGCATGGCGTCCGCCAGCGCCAAGCCTATCACGTAAGATGCGGCATCTTCATGCGGCACCGGCAAGCCCAGATCCTTCGCCGCAGCCTGTATGCACTGAACGATGGTCGCCGTACTGTCCATCAGCGTGCCATCCCAATCAAATACGATTAAATCAAATTGCTTTTTTGCCATATATCATACAAACGCAAACGCTGGTAGCGCGTGCGAACATGTTTCCATTCAATAATGGGATATTACCATTAATAAACCATTAAGATTTTTCGGCGCCGGACAAACTCCGCAAAAAGTCTTCGCACTCTTTCGGCAAAGGCGCATTCACGGTCATGCTTTGCCCCGATTCCGGATGCGTAAAACTGATCTGGTGCGCATGTAGAAACATGCGTCTCAACGCGCCGCGTCCTTCGGCCGGTTTCAATAAAGCGCGATTCAAGGTGAAATCGCCGTATTTATCGTCGCCGGCTATTGCAAAACCACTGGAAGAAAGGTGAACGCGAATTTGATGCGTGCGTCCGGTCTTCAGTTCCGCCTCGAGCAGGGCAAATTCGGCATATTTTCTTTTCAGTGTGAACACCGTATGGGAGGGCATGCCATCGGCCTGCACCCTGACCCGGCGCTCGCCATCGGCTGTCGTGTATTTATGCAAAGGCAATTTGACATGCTGCCGGGCATTTTTCCAGTCGCCGTGCACCACGGTCAGGTAACGCTTATCGGTCAAGCCATCGCGCATCTGTTCATGCAAATTCGTTAAGGCTGAGCGCTTTTTGGCAATGAGCAAAATACCTGACGTTTCCCTGTCCAGGCGATGCACCAATTCCAGAAATTTCGCCTCCGGCCGGGAAGCCCGCAATTGCTCAATGACACCATAGCTGACACCGGATCCGCCATGTACGGCGACGCCGGCCGGTTTATTAATAATTAGCAAATATGGGTCTTCGTACAAAACAGGAAATTCAGCGGTAGGCACGATGTTTGTCGGCGCTTCTGCTATGCGTATAGGCGGAATCCGGACAACATCGCCCTCAACCAAGCGATATAACTGGTCGATACGTCCTTTATTAACGCGCACTTCGCCGGAGCGCAAAACCCGGTAAACATGGCTTTTAGGTACACCTTTACAGATGCGCAACAAGAAATTGTCGATACGCTGACCGGCCTCCTCTTCGGAGATCGTCAGCAACTGGACTTTCGGCTGGGAGGAAGGCGCCTGATCCGCAGGCGCTCTTGGCGCCCGTTTTTGAGGTACTCCCCCATAAATTATCGCTAAGTCCTTCATTTTGAATATATAATCATTTTTCGCTTCAGCTTTTCAGCGAGAGCGGTGTAAGAGGAATAAACGACTATTTTACACAGGGGCATGTCCATTAGCCTCGCCTGTTTGCAAATTTGATGGAAAAGATGTGTATGCAACGTCAACTGGAGGTCAGGGTAGCAGCCAATTGTTGTTATCGGGCCAGGCAGATGAAGTTGGATCAGAGAGTTTGAATTGTAAGGATAAGTCTGGCAAGAGATGCTGCTTTAATTAATAATCAGCATGCTTGCCGGTTGATGGCTTGCGGTAACAAGGTCGATTTCGTCAGACACAACACAAGAAGATGGTCTGGCACCAAAGTTGCTCATCGCCTGGCATAGAGTTCAGCTATTGCACAAATATAGTTGCAACTGTCGATGCGGGGGACATGTGCACTCGAGCTTTCACCCAAGCTATCCGCGCCGCGCGCACAGCAGATGGTAAAAATAAGTAGCCGCATGCCCAGCAGCCTGTATTGCTGAGCCTGATGCCGTTCTGCTTTGTCTCAGGCATTTCCGCCCCCTCAAACACTCCTCTCCTGCATACATCCCATAAGTAGGGTTGCACAACTCATAGAATGAGATGGCAACAAAAGATGACCGCCAGGTCACGGAGTAAAACATGAAACGTATGCTGTTCAACGCTACGCAGCAAGAAGAGTTGCGCGTAGCCATCGTCGATGGGCAAAAGCTGATCGACATCGACATCGAGACCGCCGGTCGCGAATTACGTAAGTCCAACATCTACAAGGGTGTCATCACCCGCATCGAACCTTCGCTGGAAGCCTGCTTCGTCAATTACGGCGAAGAGCGTCATGGCTTCCTGCCATTCAAGGAAGTCGCGCGCAGTTATTTCAAGGAAGGCATCGATGTCCGCAATGCCTCGATTAAGGATGCCCTGCGCGAAGGCCAGGAAATCATGGTCCAGGTCGAAAAAGAAGAGCGCGGCAATAAAGGCGCGGCCCTGACCTCGTTCATCTCGCTGGCCGGCCGCTATCTGGTCCTGATGCCGAACAATCCGCGCGGCGGCGGCGTATCGCGCCGCGTCGAAGGCGAAGATCGCCAGGAATTGCGCGAAACCATGGACAAACTGGATCTGCCTTCCGGCATGTCGGTGATTGCCCGTACCGCCGGCATCGGCCGCAACGTCGATGAATTGCAATGGGACCTGAACTACCTGATGCAACTGTGGCGCGCGATCGAAGGCGCCGGCAAATCCGCGCCGGGCGCCTTCCTGATTTACCAGGAATCCTCGCTGGTGATCCGCGCGATCCGCGATTATTTCCAGCCCGACATCGGCGAAATCCTGATCGACACCGACGAAATCTACGAACAGGCGCAGCAATTCATGAGCCACGTGATGCCCGACATGGTGCATCGCGTCAAGCGCTACAGCGACGATGTGCCGCTGTTCTCGCGCTTCCAGATCGAACACCAGATCGAAACCGCCTACAGCCGCACGGTGCCTTTGCCATCCGGCGGCGCGATCGTGATCGATCACACCGAAGCGCTGGTATCGGTGGACGTCAACTCGGCGCGCGCTACCCGTGGCTCCGACATCGAGACCACCGCTTTCAACACCAATTGCGAAGCGGCCGAAGAAGTGGCGCGCCAATTGCGCTTGCGCGACCTTGGCGGCCTGATCGTGATCGATTTCATCGACATGGAAAACGCCAAGAACCAGCGCGAAGTCGAAACCCGCCTGAAAGATGCGTTGCGCTATGACCGCGCCCGCGTCCAGATGGGCAAGATTTCCCGCTTCGGCCTGATGGAATTGTCGCGCCAGCGCCTGCGCCCTTCCCTGTCCGAAGGCAGCCACGTGACTTGCCCGCGCTGCAACGGCACCGGTCATATCCGCGACACCGAATCGTCCGCCCTGCAAGTCCTGCGTATCATCCAGGAAGAGGCGATGAAGGAAAACTCCGCCGCAATTCACGTCCAGGTGCCGGTCGACGTAGCCGCCTTCCTGCTGAATGAAAAGCGCGGCGAGATCCTGAAGATAGAAACGCGCCACCGCGTTACCATCATCCTGATCCCGAACACCCATCTGGAAACGCCGCACTACAAGCTGGAACGCCTGAAGCACGACGATCCGCGCCTGGAAGAAGCGCACGCCAGCTATGCGATGGCCGAACAGGCCGACACCGACATCGGTTACAGCAAGCGCCAGAAAGAAGACGTCAAGCCGCGCCAGGAAGCCATGGTCAAGAGCATCACGCCGGAAACAGCGCCTATCGTGGAACGCAAGGAAGCCGCGCCGGTGGTGGCGGCGGTCGCCGCACCGGCGCCGGGCTTCTTCAGCAAGCTGTTCGGCTTCTTGTTCGGCAAGTCTGAAACGCCGGCGCAAGCAGCGACTGCAGAACCTGCGGGAGAAAAGGTGCCAGCGCGTGACCGCAATAATCGCGGCCCACGCAATCAAGGCAATGCCCAGCGCAATCGCAACCGCCGCAATCGCGACGAGCGCGAAGAGCGTCCGGCCCGCGCCGAGAAACCCGAGCAAGAGCCGGCCAAAGCGACAGTAGCGACCGAACCGCAGCGCCCGGCCAAACAGCCAAAACCGCCACGCGAACCGCGTGAAGCCCGTGAAGCTCGCGAGCCGCGCGAAGAGCGCGAACCTCAGGAAAGCCGCCGCGAGCGCCAGCAACGTCAGCGCGACGAACGCAAGGAAAGCCAGCCAGGCGAAAGCAAGGTCGAAGAGTTAATCCAAAAACATGCCGACCCTATTCCGGTTGAAGTCATGCCTGCGGCGCCGCAACTGGAAGCAATAGAATCGGCCACGGATGCGGAAACCAGCGAGCAAAGCGAAGAGCGCCGCCGCCGTCGCCGTCGTGGCGGCCGCAATCGCAACCGCCGCGAGCGCGAAGCCGGCGAGCAAGGTGAATTGCCTATCGATCAGGTCGCGGCAGCCGAGGCCGACATGGCAGTGCAACCCACCATCGTTTCGGCGAGCGCAACGGTCGCCGAAACCGCTGTGGCAGCCGTTGCTGCAGAAGTTGCAGCGGTCGCCGTCGCGCCTACAGTCGCGGTCGCGCTAGTACCTGAAGTCGTTGCAGCGGTCGCCGAAGTTGCCGCTTCCGAAGCAGTTTCCGCTCAGGCGGTTGTTGCCACCCCCGAAGTTGTTGCCTCTCCGGTAGTTGTGGCTACTCCTGAAGTTGTTGCCGCTCCGGTAGTTGTTGCCACCTCTGAGCTGCTTGCGATTCCTGAAGCAGTCGCCACTCCCGAAGCCCTTGCGACGCCAGCGGCAATGCCTATGGATCAATTGCATACGATGTTGAATGCTGCCGGCCTCCAATTAGCCAGCACCGATCCTATCAAGCTGCGTGCAGCCCAGGAAAGCGCAGCGCAACAAGTGCCGGCGCCACGCGTTCCGCGCGAACGCAAACCGGCCCCTGCGGTTGCCGAAGAACCGCTGGTTCAGGTAGAAACACGCCATTAATCCAGCGCAATAAAAAGCCGGCGACACCTTAGGTGTTCGCCGGCTTTTTTACGCCTGCAATTTCATATACTCCCCAGGTAAATCATAAAAAACGACTTAACGCCACGGAAAACAAAGGCTTTCAAAATATACTGAGGGGGAGTATTAAATACCCCGCAAAGGCTTCCGCGTCGACCTCATGACAGCAGGCCGGCACGCCATTCCGCTCGCGCATGATTTAAACGTACGCCACAACCGCCGGTGCATCTCGTGGTATTGTCTTAACTTGACTGGAGTTATTTTTTGAGTTGCCACCCATGACGGAAAAATTTATTCCGCTGATCGATCGCCGTCAACAGCAAACGCGGCCTGCCATACCGGAGCAACTTTCTGCACCCAGCGGTGTACTGAGCGATGCATTAGGCCGTGGCTTGCATGACTTGCGCATCTCGGTCACGGATCGCTGCAATTTCCGCTGCGTTTATTGCATGCCGCGCCAAGTGTTCGATAAAGATTATCAATTCCTGCCGCAAACTGCCTTATTGAACTTCGAAGAAATCACTCGTATCGCCCGCATCTTCGTCGCGCATGGCGTCCGCAAAATCCGTCTGACCGGCGGAGAACCGCTGCTGCGCAAAAATATAGAAAAACTGATAGCGATGCTGGCCGCGCTGCGTACCGTCGATGGCCAGACGCTGGACCTGACCCTCACCACCAACGGCTCGCTACTGGCGCGCAAGGCGCAAAGCCTGAAAGATGCCGGCCTGACACGCCTGACCGTTTCGCTCGATGCGCTGGATGAAAATATCTTCCAGCGTATGAACGATGCCGAATTTTCCGCCGCCGAAGTGCTGGATGGCATAGCGGCGGCAGCGGAGGCCGGGCTGGGGCCGATCAAGGTCAACATGGTGGTCAAGGCAGGTTTGAACGACCAGGAAATTGTTCCCATGGCGCGTCACTTCAAGGACACGCCGCATATCTTGCGCTTCATCGAGTACATGGATGTCGGCGCCTCCAACGGCTGGAAGATGGATGAGGTGTTGCCGTCGGACGAAGTGCTACGCCGCATCGAGGCCGCCGGCATGCCGCTCACGCCTGTCGCCGCCAACTACAGCGGCGAAACGGCGACGCGCTGGCACCACGCCGGCGGCAGCGGTGAAATCGGCGTGATTTCCAGCGTCACCCACGCCTTCTGCCGCGATTGCAGCCGCGCCCGCCTGTCGACCGAAGGCAAGCTCTACACTTGCCTGTTCGCCAGCCACGGACACGATTTGCGCGCCCTGCTGCGCGATCCGGCAGCATATTCCGACCTGGAATTGAGCAACGTCATCGCGGCCATCTGGCATGCGAGAACCGACCGCTATTCCGAATTGCGCAGCGAGCATACTGCCGCCTTGCAAAGCGATCGCAAGAAAATCGAGATGTCTTACATAGGCGGCTAAGCAACGATAGAGAAACGATCAATCGACAAATAATCGCAAGGCGTTTGATCTGCTTCACGATAGGCGCGCCGGAACACGCTACACTTCCCTCCCGAAACACCATGACTGCAATCGACCATCAAAATATTACCGGACTGATACTCGCCGGCGGACGCGGCACCCGCATGGGGCAAGTCGACAAGGGTTTGCAAGATTTTCGCGGCCTGCCCATGGTCGAGCATGTACTGCAACGACTGCGGCCGCAAACCGGTGAAATCCTCATCAATGCCAACCAGAATCTGGCGCGCTATCAAAGCCTGGGAACGCAAGTCTGCACCGACCTGATCGCCGGTTTTGCCGGCCCGCTGGCAGGCTTGCAAAGCGGCTTGTCTCACTGCAAAACGCCATATCTGCTCAGCGCCCCTTGCGATTCTCCTCTGCTGCCGGCCGATCTGGTCGCCCGTCTGGCAGCCGCACTGATCGCGGCCGATGCCGATCTGGCGGTCGCCGCCACCATGGAAACCGAAGCCGGGGTCAGCAGAAAACAAGTGCATCCGGTATTTTCTTTGATGAAAGCCGCGCTCTTGCCGCATCTGAGCGCTTTTTTGCAGCAGGGCGGGCGCAAGGTCGATGCCTGGTACGCCAGCCTGAATGTGGTGGAAGTAGCGTTCGAAGACAGCTATGCCTTTCGCAATATCAATACCCTGCAAGAATTACGAGAACTAGAATCCTGACATGACTGACACCACCCCTCCCGCCCCCCGCACACTGCAAGAGATCGTCGACTGCTTGCCCGATTACGATCCGGATGCCTTACCGGTTGCCAGGGCGCAAGCCATCATCGAGCAATTTATAACGCCGCTGCATGCGGTCGAGCAACTGGCGCTACGCCAATCATTAGGCCGCGTGCTGGCAGCAGACATCCGGTCCGGCATCGATGTCCCGGCGCACGACAATTCGGCGATGGACGGCTATGCGCTGCGCGGCAGCGACTTGCCGGCGGAGCAAATGCGCAGCTTTGCTATTGTCGGCAACGCTTATGCCGGGCGCGCCTATGAAGGCCAGGTCGGCGCCGGCGAATGCGTGCGCATCATGACTGGCGCCATGATGCCGGCCGACTGCGATACCGTGATACCGCAAGAGCTGACCAGTAATGCCAGCGCCACACGAGTCGACGTGCCGGCCGGGAAAATCAATCCCGGCGACAACCGCCGTCTGAAAGGAGAAGACCTGACGCTGGGAAAAATCGCGCTCAGTCGAGGCAAGCTGCTGCGCCCGGCCGATCTCGGCTTACTGGCTTCGCTAGGCATAGCTGAGGTAGCGGTACAAAGGCGCTTGCGCGTGGCGTTTTTTTCCACCGGCGACGAATTGCGCTCACTCGGCGAGGCCCTCGATCAGGGTTGCGTCTACGACAGCAATCGCTATACCCTGTACGGCATGCTGACCCGTCTCGGTTGCGACATCATCGACATGGGCGTCATCAAGGACGACCCTTCATCGCTGGAAACCGCCTTCCGCACGGCTTGCGAAAACGCCGACGCCGTCATCACGTCCGGCGGCGTCTCGGTAGGTGCGGCCGACTATACCAAGCAAATCATGGCTACCCTAGGCGATGTCGCATTCTGGAGCATAGGCATGCGGCCGGGGCGGCCGATGGCATTCGGCAAAATCCACTCGAACGGCAAGAGCGCCTACCTGTTCGGCTTGCCCGGCAACCCGGTCGCGGTGATGGTGACGTTTTATTTCTTCGCCCGCAACGCCTTGCTGCACATGATGGGAGCGACCGTACCGTCTTTACCGCTAGTCAAGGCAGTCTCGCCGGCAACCATACGCAAACGGCCGGGCCGCACGGAATATCAGCGCGGCATCCTGTCTTACGGCGCCGACGGCCGCCTCGAGGTAGCTATCACCGGCGCGCAAGGCTCGGGCATCCTGCGCTCCATGACCGAAGCCAACTGCATGATCGTATTACACCACGATCAGGCGACGGTGCAGGCCGGGGAGCAGGTCGATGTCTTGTTGTTTGAGGGTTTGTTGTAAGCGATATCTGTCGGCAATGATGGGGATACGCTTGGGCATGTGGCGCGTTCGTTGCGGTCGCGCTTAATACCGATACAATGGCGCAAACGCAGCAACTTATTATTCTGACTGCGATCGGCTGCGTTCCTATTTTGCGTTGATTGATTTTTATGTGGAGCCTGGCTTTTTTTACTCAAATAATCTTTGACATATACAAACAAAACCTTATATCAAAAATTCTTCTTTCTTATGCCCGGCATCCAATAATACTTGGAATACCTTGGGTGCCCTGCCACGCCCAGTCCATTTATGTTGGCCATCTGGAGTAACATATTTATCAGTTACTGCCTTACGAGTTGTGCCCGTTGCACTAAAATCAGATGCAGAGACACTAAATCCACATTCGGCAACAGTCAAACTGTACTCTTGAATAAGCGTCTTAACTTGCTTAATTGCATCAGCCACTTCTTCTTTGCGTGCTGTTTCAATCTGCACATCCAGTTCTTGACGTTGCGCCAGCAATTCTTTGTAAGTTGACATGTAATAATTCCTTGGGAAGTGCTACGTAGTTGAAACGCAACATATAATGATGCGCGTTAAACAACCGGTGTATATTGGACTGCTTCTCCCTGTCGTTGGCTTTTCTGCGCACGCCAGATGAAGTCCTCAATACCGCACTGAGGTGCGTACTCATCGACAATGCGCAACAACAAGGCACGTACGCCCTCGTAATCAAAATGATCACAGGCAGCCTCCAGTTCTGCCAGCAACCCCTGCAATACCGGCCAGGGCATCTCCGCTTCTTGCGCGCGCATGATCAGTGGATGTTCGGTTTCTTCGACGTTGTCACCAATCAGCAATTCTTCATACAACTTCTCGCCTGGACGCAGGCCGACTTGGTGAATTTCAATAGCGCCATCTGGCGTCAGTTCGTCTTTTATTTCCAACCCACTCAAATGCACCATGCGCTTGGCTAAATCCACGATCTTCACAGGATCGCCCATGTCGAGCACAAACACGTCGCCGCCCGACCCCATCGCCCCCGCCTGCAGCACCAATTGCGCCGCCTCTGGAATGGTCATGAAATAACGCGTGATATCGGGATGCGTGACCGTGATCGGACCGCCAGCCATGATTTGCTTCCGAAACAAAGGGACCACAGAACCTGAAGACCCCAGCACATTACCAAAACGCACCATGCAAAACCGCGTCTTGATCTGCTTGCGGGAAAATGCCTGCAAAATCAGTTCCGACAGGCGCTTGGTAGACCCCATCACATTGGTCGGACGCACAGCCTTGTCGGTCGAAATCAGCACAAAACACTTCACCTCAGCCGCTATGGCTGCCTGCGCCATGCTAAGGGTACCCAGAGCATTATTGCGTACCCCGGCTATAGGGTTATGCTCCACCAGCGGTACATGCTTATATGCCGCCGCATGATACACAGTTTCAACATGAAAGGTTCGTAAAATTTTCTGGCACTTTGCCGTTTCCAATACCGATCCTAGGAAGGGGACCACCTCCATATCAATCTGCAACTGCTTGCGCACGTCCTGCAACTCCCGCTCGATCGAATACAGCGCAAACTCCGACATCTCCAGCAAGATAAGCCGCGCTGGCTGCTGACGTAGAATCTGGCGGCACAATTCCGACCCAATCGATCCACCCGCGCCAGTCACCATGACCGACTTGCCAGCAATACACTTGGCCAACAAATTATGATCCGGTTCCACCGCATCGCGCCCAAGCAAATCCTCGATCTCAACCTCGCGTATATCCTGCACACGTGCCAACCCACTAACTAAGCTTTTGATAGGCGGCGTCACCAAAGTCTTGATTTTGAGTGATGCTAGCTTATTCAGAATATGGCGCTGCTGCGCCTTGGATAAGGAAGGCATAGCCAACAAGATCTTCTTGATCGCCTTGGTGTTGATCAAGGCTGGCAATGCTTCAGGTGCATATACATGAACGCCAGCTATTGTTGCCCCTTGTAACTCTTTCTTGTCATCGATAAACGCAACCGGTTGGTATTCGCCGGCACGGCTCAAGGCATTAATCAGCTGATTGCCCGCCATACCAGCGCCGTAAATCGCCACGCGTATTCCGCCCGTAACACCAATGGCACGCATAAAATATGCTCGCGCCAGAAAACGGCTGGCAGCAACATACATCATCGCACTCACCCAATAAATGCCAAAAACGCCGCGCGAGAAGCCCTTATTGTTCATTATCACTATGGCCAAAGCTAACAACACCGCAACAGAAAGTGTCACGCCAAGTAAAACAACATACACTATTTTGTAATTAATAAAACGAATAACTACGCGATATAAGCCCAACTTAATGAAAAGTGGAATTGAAATCAATGGGGTAGCTAGAATCAACCAAGGATAGGGATCAAGAAAAACGCTACTAAAATCGTCAAAACGCGCCCCAATCGCCACGCAAAGGGTCGCTGGCAAACACAACATATCCACCATCACAGCAAATATCTGCTTATGAAGACGGGAGAAACTCAATAGAGACTTCATCAACAAGGAACAATCTAAATATAAATTATGGGCTCGCTCCGGAGTGAAAATAGCGCCGCACAAATTGTTTAGAACAGGTAAAGACTTTACCTAAATTATCTCTAAGAAATCGCAAATTTATTCCGATTTCGTCATCCCGGAAGCGGGAATGACGCCATTTGATTTAATCTGCGCTTTTCTAATGAATCAGTGAGCAATTGCAACAAAAGTAGCAAAAATAATTCTTATATCCATCTTAAAACTACGCTCTTTAACATAGCGTACGTAATAGTCGAGCTTGATAGGCAGTATCTCGTCAATGTAAGTGCGTTCGGGATCGTTTGCATCCCCAAGAATGACATTCTCTTCCTTATATTTAATTGATGCCCAATCAGTGATCCCTGGCGGAACGGACAATACGATATCACGCAAGTCGTTCGGATAATGAGCTACATAACGCGGCACCTCGGGGCGTGGCCCAACCAGACTCATCTCTCCAGACAACACATTAATCAATTGTGGCAACTCATCAATTTTATAACGACGC
>JACPWS010000089.1 GCA_016196925.1 Burkholderiales bacterium
AAAGAAAAAAGGGACTAGATTTGCATCTAGTCCCTTGAATCTGGTGCGGCTGGCAGGAATCGAACCCACGACCCCTTGGTTCGTAGCCAAGTACTCTATCCAGCTGAGCTACAGCCGCGAAAAACAAAATTATAGCATAGCGATTTTGATTTTATAAGCCCCCTGGTTCGCTTTTTTAGATTTCGACTTGCGAGCCGACTTCGATCACGCGGTTGCTAGGGATATGGTAATAGTCCGCCGCATCGCGCGCATTGCGCGACATCGTGACGAACAGCCACTCGCGCCACATCGCCATGCCGCTGCCGGGGCGCGACACGATGGTCTGGCGCGCGATGAAATACGAGGTTTCCATAGGTTCGAATTTCAAGCCATGCGACTCGCATAATTCCAGCGCATGCGGAATATCGGGTTCGTTCTTGAAACCGTAATTCACATCGACCTGATAGCAATTGTGGCCGAGGTCGGTGATGCGTATGCGGTCGGAAACCGGGACCCACGGTATTTCTTTGTTATGCAGGGTCAGGAACACCACGCGCTCATGCAAGACCTTGTTGTGCACCAGGTTATGCAACAAGGCGTGCGGCACGCCGTCAGCCTCGCCGCGCAGGAAGATGGCGGTGCCGCCGATGCGGAGCGGCGGCGAGATGAACAGCGAAGAAAGGAAATCATCCAAAGGGATCGCATGTTTTTTCAGGTTATCGACCACCAGTTCGCGGCCGCGCTTCCAGGTCACCATGACCGTAAACATCACGATGCCGAGGACAAACGGGAACCAGCCGCCATGGAAAAACTTCAAGGTATTGGCGGAGAACAGCGAGAAATCGATGAACAGGAAAAAACCGGTCGCGATGAAGCACAGCAAAGGATTGTATTTCCAGCCGTAGCGGATCACGAAGAAAGTCAGCAGCGAAGTCACCAGCATGGTGCCGGTAACCGCGATACCGTAAGCCGACGCCAGATTGGTCGAGGAGCCGAAGCCGACCACCGCCGCGACCACCACCAGCAATTGCATCCAGTTCACCGCTGGGATATAGATCTGGCCGATTTCCTTGGACGAAGTATGGACGATCTGCATGCGCGGCAAAATGCCGAGCGAGATCGCCTGCTTGGTCATCGAGAAGGTTCCCGATATCGTCGCTTGCGACGCGATCACGGTAGCGACGGTGGACAGTATCACCAAAGGATAGACGCTCCACGCCCCCAGTTGGTGATAGAAAGGATTTTCGACGGCAGCGGGATCGGCGATCAGCAAGGCGCCCTGCCCCAGATAATTCAAGCCCAGGGAAGGAAACACGATCATGAACCAGGCCAGGCGTATAGGCTTGCGGCCGAAATGCCCCATATCGGCGTACAAGGCTTCGGCGCCGGTAAACGCCAGCACCACGGCGCCCAGCGCCAGGAAGGCGACCCAGCGATACTCATTCAGGAAGCGGATCGCATGCACGGGGTTGACGGCCGCTAAAATCTGCGGCGCCCTGGCCATGTTATGCACCCCCATCGCCGCCAGCACGAAGAACCAGATCAGCATGATGGGCCCGAACCAGTTGCCTATGCCTGCGCTACCCTTGTATTGCACCGCATATAAACCGACCAGCACCATCAGCGTCAGCGGAACCACATAAGGGTTGAATGCCGGCGTCGCCACCTCCAGGCCCTCGATGGCCGACAGCACCGAGATCGCCGGTGTAATCACGCCATCGCCGTAAAACAGGGCGGCGCCGAACAAACCGAGTACAAATAAGGTGAAATGCCAGCGCGAAGACTTGCCTACCGATTCCAGCGCCATCGCGGTCAAAGCCATGATCCCGCCTTCGCCGCGGTTATCGGCGCGCAGGATCAGGGTGACGTATTTGACGGCGACGATAATCGTGAGGCCCCAGAAAATCAGGGAAACGACGCCGAAGATGTTTGCCTCTGCGAGGGGCAGACCGTGCTCTTTGGAGAACACCTCTTTCATGGTGTAAAGAGGGCTGGTGCCGATGTCGCCGTAGACGATGCCGATCGCAGCCAGGGTTAATGCGGTCAGGCTGCTTTTAGTGTGTTGGTTAGCCAATTGTTTACCTTGTAGTTATGGTGCACTGCACAATATGCCATCCCGGAGTGAATTTCAAGAAAAAGAAACAGAAATACTCGGGGATAAGCGAATGTGCAACATCCGTCGTGTCGCGACTGCGCGCAGTTTACGCCGCCTGCTCGGATTTGGACAAGTTATGCCCAGCTAATGCAGATAAAAAAACCACAGCGGCTGGCTGGCCCGCCGTGGCCGGTAGGACAAACCGCTGCCCAGGCCGGACTTGGGAGGCGCAGATTAAATTACCAACCGCATTCCCGCGTATCAATTGCCAACCAATCCTATTGAGTCGGCAAGAAATTAGTTTCATTTTCCTTGTCGCTGTTCTCACCCTCTCCCGCGAGCGGGAGTCGGCTCCATCTATTTATTTGCCGACTCTATAGTCTCGCCGGCCGCGCGCCCTCCAAGAGCAAGCGCTCGTGCAGATCGAAAGCCTCGTTGAGGATATCCTTAAGCTCCCTGCCATCCCATGGTTTTACCAGGAACTTGTGGGCCGCGCCGCGATTGACGGCGGATCGCACCGACTCGAAGCTCTGTTCGCCGCTCAGTATCAGGCGCACGATGTGCGGATACATCAGCCTGACCTTGTTCAAGAGTTCCATCCCATTCGATTGCGGCATGCGCAGATCGCTCAGAATGACGCCGACCGGGTGACGCGCCAGCAACTCCAGCGCTTCGTCGACACGTTCCGCGCACAACAGGCGATCGGTTTGCGGCCGCAGTTCGCGCTGCAGCGCCGACACCACCTGCGCTTCGTCATCCACCACCAACAGCACGCGCTCCTGGCCTGCGCCGGCAATCTGGGCGGGCAGCGGCAGCGCGCCCGAATGCAACAGCTTGCTACAGGCATCGGCGGGCAGCGCGCGGCTGAAGTAATAACCCTGGACCTGGTCGCAGTGCCGGTTGGCGAGACAAACAACCTGGCCTTCGGTTTCGGCCATTTCGGCGACCACCTTCAATCCCAGTCGATGCGACATGGCAATGATGGCGTCCACGATGGCAAGGCTCTTGGGGTCGGTGGTGATGCCGCGCACGAAAGAGCCGTCCAGCTTGAGCCTGTCCATAGGGAATTGCTTCATGTAATTCATGTTGGAATACCCGGTGCCGAAGTCGTCTATCGATAGCGAGACTCCGAGCTCCTTGA
The DNA here is from genome assembly GCA_016196925.1 of Burkholderiales bacterium. Taxonomy (GTDB): domain Bacteria; phylum Pseudomonadota; class Gammaproteobacteria; order Burkholderiales; family Burkholderiaceae_D; genus Undibacterium. The sequence continues at coordinate 3,216 of JACPWS010000089.1, forward strand.
GCCTGTGCATCAACAGGACGGTCTTGTCCGGATTTTCCATCGCGGCGCTTTCCGTCAGCTCTATCTCCAGCCGCTCCGGCGCCAGTCCGCTGTCCGACAGGCATTGCGCAACCAGAAAGGGAAAGCCAGAGCAATCGAGCTGCTTCGCGGAGACATTGACGGCGACCCGAACCGGGGTCGCGACCGCATCCTGCCAGAGCTTTCCTTGCGCGCACGCCTGCCGCAATACCCATTCCCCGAGCGCGGCGATCAAGCCCATCTCTTCCGCAACCGGGATGAAACGCGCGGGCCCGATCTCCCCCAATTCGGGATGGCGCCAGCGCAGCAGCGCTTCGACGCCATCGATGCGGCCGCTGCGAAGATCGACCTGGGGTTGATAGTGCAGCGCGAGCTGTCCGCGTTCCAGCGCGCGCCGCAGTTCGGTTTCGATCAGCACGCGTTGTTCGATACGCTCGCTCAGTTCGACGTTGTAGAGTTGAACCTTGCCGCCGCCGGCCTCTTTGGCGCGGTACATGGCGGCATCGGCAAAACGCAACAGCGCATCGGCATCGTCGCCATCTTCCGGGTAAGTGCTGCAACCGACGCTACAGCCTACCGTCACCTGACGGCCTGCCAGCGTCATCGGCTGCGCGACGGCCGCCAACAGGCGCGCCACGATCCGCATCGACTCTTCCGCGCTGCCGCCGTCCGGCAACAGCAACACGAATTCGTCGCCGCCGATACGCGCCACGGTATCGGTGTCGCGCAGGCAGGCGCACATGCGGCGCGCCGCCAGCTTCAGCAACTCGTCGCCGATGTGATGTCCGAGGCTATCGTTGATCCACTTGAAGCGGTCGAGATCGATGAAAGCGGTCACGATCCGCCCGCCGCGGCATTTCGCGCAAGCGACAGCCTGCCGCAGCAGGTCCATGAACAGCACGCGGTTAGGAAGGCCGGTCAGGCTGTCGTGGCTGGCCTGGTGCCGGACGTTGCCGAGCGCCTCTTGCAACTGCAGCGTGCGCTCCTCGACCCGGCGCTCCAGTTCGTCCAGCCGAGTTTGCCGGGCACGCTGCAGGCGCCACTTTTCCGAGAGCGCGCAGGCCAGTTGCAGCACTTCTATCTTTTCGAAAGGTTTGTTCAGGATCAGAAAACGGTCCGGGCAAGCCAGCCGCGCCATGGTTTCATCGAGCGTATAGTCGGTATACGCGGTGCAGATGACGACCTCGATATCGGGATCGACGCGCCACAAATTCTCTATCGTTTCCAGACCATCCCATCCGCCCGGCATGCGCATGTCCACGAACGCCACCGCATACGGCCGCCCGTCGCGGCGCGCTTGTTGCGCCATGCCGCAAGCCTGCCGCCCGTCCTGCACCAGATCCAGCGGGAAAACGATATGCGCGATATGCGCGATATGCGCGATCTCCGGGCCGGCGTCTTCCCTGAAAATGCTGGCCTCCAGCGCGCTGAGCGCTTGCGTGGAAACGGCATCGTCACCGGTCAGTATCTTGCGATAGATGTCCAGTATGTCGGGATTGTCGTCCACCACCAGGATGGCCGGCAGCGTCCCGCCTTGCCGGTGGCCGCCAGCGCCGGCCGCTTCGGTCAAGCTGATCGCTTGCGCGCCGGACGGGAACCTGAGTACGGCGGCGGAAGACGACGCGCCACCCCTGCCTGCCATGCGCGCTGCGGTGTAACGGGGGGGAGTTTTCATGGCGATATCCTGGAACGTTGTTCAAGCGATCTGTGTTTGCGCGGCACCCTGCGCGCGGCCGCAATCCTGAACCTGCGGCAGCGGCAAATCGAGGATGAAGCTGGCGCCGCAGCCAACTCCCTCGCTGCGGCAGCTTAGCGTGCCGCCCAGTTCCCGCGCCCAGTTGGCGCTCGAGTGCAAGCCGTAGCCGTGGCCTTCTGCATGCGTGGTGTAGCCCTGATTGAACACGACCGCCAATTGATGAGCGGCGATGCCCGCGCCGTTGTCGTGCACCTCGAGCCGCACGCGGTCTCCGGCGCAAGCGGTGCGCACCCATATCCGCTTATCCGGATCGGCGCTGGCGCGCAGCGCGTGGGCAGCGTTGGCGAGCAGGTTCATCAGTATCTGCAGCAACTTGTGGCGATCGGCCGCAACCGCGCCGCGGTAGGCGAAATCGCGTTCCACTGCGACGGCGTGCAAGTCGAAGGCGGCCACCCCGAGCTTGAGCGCCGATTCCGCCACCTCGTCGACTGCCAGCAGTTCTTGCCGCTCCGCTCCCGGCTGGCCCAGCCGCTGCTCGCTGGCGATCACCCCGCGCGCGTGCTCGACGCACTCCCTGAGCACCCCGACTTCCTGTAGTTGCGCGCTGTGCTCGGCCTCCAGATGTTTGGCCAGCTGCGACAGATAGGCCGGCATAGCCGCAAGCCGTTCCGGCAGATCGTGCGCATGCTCTTGCAGCAGTTTGGCCGCCATATGCAGCATAGTCACTTTGGACTGGCGCAGCCGGTCTTGAATGATGGCCGACGACACCGTGACGCCGCTCAAGACATTGCCCAGATTATGCAGGATGCCGGAGCGGATCATGGCCATGCCGGCCACGCGCGACTGTTGCCGCAGTTGCGCCTGCACCCGGCCCATGCGCAGCGCCGCGCGCACCCGCGCCTGGATCTCCAAAGGTGAAAACGGTTTGGCGACATAGTCGTCGGCGCCGCTCTCCAGGCCGGAGGCGCTCGCCTCGCAGCCGCCGCGGGCGGTCACCAGGATCACCGGCACATGGCTGAGGCTGGCGCTGGCCTTGATTCTGGCGCTCAGGGCCAGGCCGTCGAGCGCCGGCATCATGACGTCCGACAGCACCAGGTCGAGCGGAGAGCGCTGCAGCATTTCCCACGCCTCCATCCCGTCGGCGGCGGCCAGCACTTCGCATTCGCCGCACAGCAATTCGACCAGGTAATCGCGCATGTCGCGGTTGTCGTCCGCCACCAGCACCCGCGGCCGCGCCACGCCGGGCGCAGCGGGTCCCGTTCCGGCACCAGACGTGATCGGCGTTCCCGGTGCGCTTTCTTCCAGGCGGATGCGGCGCAACGATGCGGCGGCCTCTGGCTGCGCCAGTCCCCGGCAGCGCTGCGCCGCACTCGCGAGCGCCGGATCGCTTAGCCGCGCGGTCCCGCGCGGCAAGCTCACGGTAAAGCGCGCGCCGTGGCCGGGTTCGCTTTGCACGCCGACCTGACCTCCCATCAGCTCGGCCAACTCTTTGACCAACGCCAGGCCGATGCCGGTGCCGCCGTACTGGCGAGTGATCGAGGCGTCGACTTGCTGAAAACGCCGGAACAACAGCGCCAGTTTGTCCGGCGCGATGCCGATGCCCGAGTCCGCCACCGCCAGCTCAAAGCGATCCTGAGCGAGCGCCGTCAGCTCGACCCGTATCCAGCCGCCGGCGGGCGTGAACTTCAATGCATTGCTGACCAGGTTCAACAATATCTTTTCGAAATACTGCCTATCGAGGCAAACCGTGCCGAGCGCGGGGTCGGTCTGCCAGGTGAGTGTGCAGCCTTTGCCGTGCGCGACCAGCGCAGCGTCGCCGGCCAGGGTAGCCACGCTTGCGGCTGCATCGACCGCCTCGCTATGCACCTCGGACTTGCCAGCCTCCGCCTTGGAAAAATCGAGAATATCGTTGACGCGATTGAGCAGCAGCAACGCGTTGCGCTGGGCCCGCTCAAGCTGGACGCGCGCGTCCGCGACCGCGACCGCCGGCTGCGACGCCGACAGCAATTGTTCGAGCGGGGCCAGGATCAGCGTAAGCGGCGTACGCAGTTCGTGACTGACGCTGGTGAGGAACGCGCTCTTGGCCTGGTTCGCCGCCTCCGCCGCATTCTTGGCCAGCTTCAGATCGGCCTCCAGCTTGCTGCGCTCGGCGATTTCGGACTTGAGCCCGGCATTGGCGCCGGCCAGTTCGCGGGCGCGGCGGCGATTCAAGGACCAGGACCACAGCACCGCAGCGAACAAGGCGCTGACCAATAAGCCGCTCAGTAAAATCTGGCGCGGCTTTTGCACATCGATACCGGCGTCGAAGGCCGGCAGCGAGCTGTAACGCAAGGTCCATCTGCGGCCGCCGAATTCCAGCGTCTGGCTGGCGCTGAACGCCGACGGCGCCTGCCCCATCGCGGAAACTCCCTCCAGGCTGTCGTACATCAGATTCGCGGCCGGACTAGCTGCGCCGTCGAATATTTCCAGATGCGTGTTGGGGCGCCGCTCGGGGCCGAGTATGCCCTGCATCAGATCGTTCATGCGAAACACCGAGCAGAGATGGCCGCTCAGCGCGGCCCGGCGCAACTCGAGCGCCGGCGGCACAGCGCCGTTGCGAAAAACCGGCATGCACATCAGAAAACCGTTTTGCACCGCTTTGCTGGTTTCCTGCTGCAGCCTGATCTTTCCGGTCAGGGTAGGCAAGCCGGTGTCGCGGGCGCGCACCAGGGCTGCGCGTCTTACCGACTCCGTCATCAAATCGAAACCGAACGCGCGCTGATTGCGCCAATCGAAAGGCTCTATGTAAATGACGGAGACATATTCCTCGCGTTGCCCGTCCGGACGGACCGCGTATTGGGGGAAACCCTCGACGCGTATCTTTTGCAGATGCGCCTGCAGCTGCTCGGGAAGAATCCGCTGCGAGTAGGCGATCGCCTGTATGCCGGGATAATTTTTTTCGAGATTGAGCTGCTGCACATAGATGCGCCATGCTTCGCGCGTCACCTCGTTGCTGGCCGCGAACAAGCCTATTCCGCCGCGCAATACCTGTTCGTAGGCCAGCATGCGTTGCTGAATCGCAAAGTTGGCTTCCGCCACCCTGAACTCGAAGCGCTCGCGGGCGACTTGCACGATTTCCTCCGAGGCCTTCGACCACATCGATACGCTGACCGCGAGCAATACGAGAAAGGCGAGCGCGGCGCCGGCCAGGGCATGGCCCTGCATGCGTCGCGGCAAAAGAGCGAGCGGGCCTTGCGCTGGCGCCCCTTCGCTTGCGCCCGAACGGGAGCACCCGGCGTGGAAGGTCGAAGCAAGGCGGCGCATGGCGATCCCCCCAAACTTGAAGAAACATATTGCCAATCTAGACTATCGTGACTAACATGTCAAATATGACGCAAATGACAATGCGTCTATAATGACTGCATCCGGATCGGCTCACCGTAGATACCTGAAACCGATGCCGCTAAAAAACATGGGAGATTTGCAATGTCCGAAGTATTGACAACAGGTGAAGCCGCCCGCCTGTGCGGCGTCAACTTTCGCACGGTGCTGCGCTGGATAGAGCGCGGTTTGCTGCAAGCCTATAAACTGCCCGGCAGAGGCGACCATCGCGTGCCTGTCGAGGAATTGCGCCGCTTCATGCGCGAGAACGGCATCCCCGACCGTTCGCAGGCGCCGCCGCTGGCCAGACGCATCCTGATCGCCGACGACGAAAAGTCTATGGCGCGCGCGATACAACGCGTTCTGAAAAGTGCGGGATTTGAAACGATCATCGCCTCCAATGGTTTCGAGGCCGGCGCGCTGCTGTACACGTTCAAGCCGGGCTTAATCACCCTGGATTTGCGCATGCCCGGCATCGACGGCATCGATGTTTTACGTTTTTTGCAAAACGCCTATTTGCCGGGGCCGCTGAAGACGCTGGTAGTGTCGGCGGATAGCGAGGCGCGCTTGCAGGAAGCGCAGGATCTGGGCGCGGCCGCGATCATACGCAAGCCGCTGGACAATGCAGAGTTGCTGGCCGCCGTCGAGCGCCTGTATGCGGAACCCTAGATTCAAGGTAACTATTCAGCTCTCATGGAAAACATGAAAACCTCTCAACACAGAGGCACAGGGACACAGAGATTCACAGAGAAAACCTGAGCAACCCTCGGTTTTTCCTCTGTGGTGGAGCAGGGAATTCGAGCCGCGTAGCGGCTCGCCTGTGTAACGCTTCCTTCTTGCAAGAAGGAACTCCCTCCTCTGTGCCTCCGGTGAGAGGTTTAAGGTTTTTTCATTTCCCATAGATGGCTGAATAGTTACGATTCAAGCTAGCCAAAGACAGGCAAACACCAGGCGGCGGCGCGCCTGCCGGCCCGGATCACGCCCTTTCGATAATCAGCGCTATCCCCTGCCCCACGCCTATGCACATGGTGCACAGCGCATAGCGTCCGCCTATACGTTCGAGCTGATTGAGCGCCGTCGTCACCAGGCGCGCACCGGAAGCGCCGAGCGGATGGCCGATCGCGATCGCGCCGCCATTCGGATTGACCTGGGCGGCATCGTCCGCCAGACCGAGTTCGCGCGTGACCGCCAGCGCCTGCGCGGCGAACGCTTCGTTCAACTCGATCACATCCATCTGCGCCAGCGACAGCCCGGTCTGCGCCAGCACTTTGCGGGTCGCGGGCACCGGGCCGAAGCCCATGATGCGCGGCGCCAGTCCGGCAACGGCCATGCCGAGCACGCGCGCGCGCGGCGTCAGGCCGTGCCGCCCGGCCGCCGCGGCCGAGGCGAGCAACAGTGCACAGGCGCCGTCGTTGACGCCGGATGCATTGCCGGCCGTGACACTGCCGTCGGCGCTGACCACGCCCTTCAGGCGCGCCAGCATGGCGAGATCGGTCTCGGGACGCGGATGTTCATCGACGCCGAACATTTTCGCTTCGCCTTTTTTTTGCGGAATGCCGACGGCCACGATTTCGCGCTCAAAAAAGCCAGCCGCCTGCGCGGCCGCCCAGCGTTGCTGGCTGCGCACGGCCAGCGCATCCTGGTCGGCGCGCGCTATGTCGAATTCGCGCGCCACGTTCTCGGCAGTCTCCGGCATGGACGCTATGCCGTAAGCGGCCTCCATCTGCGCATTCACGAAGCGCCAGCCTATGGTCGTGTCTTCGATCCTGGCGCTGCGCGAAAACGCGCTCTCCGCCTTGGCCATGACGAAAGGCGCGCGCGTCATGCTTTCCACGCCGCCGGCGATGATCAGCTCCGCCTCGCCCGCCTTGATCGCGCGCGCGCCTATGCCGACCGCATCGAGGCTGGAACCGCACAGGCGGTTGATGGTGCTGGCCGGCGCCGTCACCGGCAAGCCGGCCAGCAGCGCCGCCATGCGGGCGACGTTGCGGTTGTCTTCGCCGGCCTGGTTGGCGCAGCCGTAGTGCAGGTCGTCCAGCGCCGCCCAATCCACACCGGGGTTGCGCGCCATCAGCGCCTTGATAGGCAGCGCGGCCAGATCGTCGGTGCGGATGCCGGCCAGGGCGCCGCCGTAACGGCCGAAAGGGGTGCGTATCGCATCGCAAATCCATGCATCCATCGGTATTCCTTTATTTTTTGCGTTTAAAGATGATAGACCGGCGCCGCCGGCGTCCGTTATTTTATACAGCAACCTGGGGAGTATGCGTCAAAATCAAGCTGTCGTCAGCGTATTTAAAGCGCGAAAAAATATACTGAAGAGGAGTATATTTAAGCTGCCGACAGCCGAAAAAAGGGCTTTCAGGCGGCGCCGGCCTCGCTGTCGCGGATGTAGCGCTTGACGAAATCGAGCGAAGAGACGATGCCTTTGACTTGCTGCTGATCGGTCACCACCACGTGATGGATGCCGTGCGTCACCATCAGTCTGGCGACGTCGCTGAGCCTGGCGTCGGGGCCGACTTCCAGCGGCTTATACGAGCAGATTTCCCACGCGCGCAATGTTGCCGCGTCTTTTTTCGCGGCATGAAAACGCACCAGGTCGCGTGCGCTGATGATGCCGACCACGGCCCCGGTTTCGCCATTCACCACCGGCACCGCCGACACCTGATGCATGCGCAAGACCGCTTCGACCGTTTCCACGCTGTCGTCCATGCCCACCGTCCTGGTCGGCTTGTCGAGTATGGCGGAGATCAGTTCATCCATTTTGCTGCTCCTCGAAAATTTCCGTTTATGCCTTGCGCGGCGAGCGCCCCAGACGGCTTTCCACTTCCAGTATATGCCGGGTGGTCTTGATCAGGGTGTCGGGGTTCAGGCTGATCGCATCGATCCCGAGTTCCACCAGGTATTCCGCCATCTCGGGATAGTCGGACGGTGCCTGGCCACAAATGCCGACATGCCTGTGGTTGCGGTGGGCGCCGTCCACCGTCATGCGTATCATCTGCTTGACGCCCTCGTCGCGCTCGTCGAAATCGAAGGCGACGATGTCCGAATCGCGGTCGACGCCCAGCACTAGCTGGGTCAGGTCGTTCGAGCCTATCGAGAAACCGTCGAACAACCGGGCGAAGGCATCGATCTGGATCACATTGTTCGGGATTTCGCACATCACGTAAATTTCCAGGCCGTTTTCCCCGCGCGCCAGGCCGTGCGCCGCCATCGCTTGCAACACGCGCTCGGCTTCCGGCACGCGCCGGCAAAACGGAATCATCAGCTTGAGGTTAGTCAGCCCCATCTCTGCGCGCACCCTGCGCATCGCCTGGCATTCCAGCGCGAAGCCTTCGGCATAGGCTGGGTGGGTATAACGCGCCGCGCCGCGAAAACCGAGCATGGGATTTTCTTCCTGCGGCTCGAAGCCGGCGCCGCCCAGCAGGCTGGCATATTCATTGGTCTTGAAATCCGACATGCGTACGATCACCGGGCGCGGATAAAACGCCGCCGCGATCGTCGCCACCCCTTCCGACAATTGCCTTACGAAATATTCGCCCGGGCTGGGATAGCCGCGCGTCAGGTTTTCCAGCGCATCGCGGGTGCGCTGCTCGCTTATTTTCTCGGGATGGACCAGGGCCATGGGGTGCGCCCGGATGTGCTCGGCCACGATGAATTCCATGCGCGCCAGCCCGACCCCGTCGCTCGGCAGGAAACTGCTCTTGAAGGCGATGTCGGGGTTGCCGATATTCAGCATCAGCCGGGTCTGGGTTTTCTGCAGCGTAGCCAGATCGGTGCTGATTTTCTTGAACGGGATAGCGCCGGCATACACGCGGCCGATGTCGCCTTCGGCGCAGGAGACCGTGACTTCCTCGCCGGTCTGTATGGTTTCGGTGGCGTTGTCGCAGCCGACCACGGCCGGGATGCCCAGTTCGCGCGCGACGATGGCGGCGTGGCAGGTGCGGCCGCCACGGTTGGTGACGACGGCGGCGGCAATCTTCATGACCGTGCCCCAGTCCGGCATGGTGGCGTCGGCCACCAGCACTTCGCCGGGCTGGAACTGGTTCAGCTGCGCCACGTGGGTAATCACGCGCGCACGGCCGGTCGCCAGCTTGCCGCCCACCGCGCGTCCATGCACGCGCACTTTGCCCTTGCCTTCAAGCTGATATTCATCGAAGGTGCTCAGCGACTTTTGCGACGCCACCGTCTCGGGGCGCGCCTGCACCATGTACAGGCCGCCGTCCAGGCCGTCCTTGGCCCACTCCACATCCATCGGCATAGGGCGGCCGGCGCGGGCGCTGTAATGGTCTTCTATCTTGATGGCGACATCGGCCAGCGCCAGCACTTCTTCATCGGACAGGCAAAAGCGGCGCTGATCTTCCTTGGGGGTAGGCACGTTGCGCGTGGTTTCGCGCCCGGCGCCTTTGGCGTACACCATGCGGATTTCCTTGCCGCCCAGCGTGCGCCGCAACACGCTCGGATGCCCGAGCCTGAAAGTCGGCTTGAAGACATGGAATTCGTCGGGATCGACCGTGCCCTGCACCACGTTTTCGCCTAGCCCGTAGGCGCCGGTGATGAACACGACGTCGCGGAAGCCGGTCTCGGTATCAAGCGAAAAGATCACGCCGCTGGCAGCCAGATCGGAGCGCACCATCTTCATCACGCCGACCGACAGATAGACCTTGAAATGATCGAAGCCGTTTTCCACCCGATAGCCTAGGGCGCGGTCGGTAAACAGGCTGGCAAAGCAGCGCCGCACGTGTTCGAGCAGCTTCGCTTCGCCGGCGATGTTCAGGAAAGTTTCGTGCTGCCCGGCGAAGCTGGCGGTCGGCAAGTCTTCGGCGGTGGCCGAACTGCGCACCGCCACCGTCAGTTGATCGCCGTACTCGTGCCGCAGCCTGGCGTAGGCTTGCAGTATCTGTTGCGCCAGGTCGTCCGGCAGCGGCGCGCTATACACGATTTCGCGCGCCACCTGGGCGCGCCGCGCCAGATCGTCGACATCGCGCAAATCGAGGCCGTCGAGCGCGGCGTGCAGGCGCGGCCAGGCCAGCGCATTGTCGAGCACGTAGCGGTAAGCCTCGGCCGTGATGGCGAAACCGTTCGGCACCCTGACGCCGAGCGCGCCCAGTTCGCGCACCATTTCGCCGAGCGAGGCGTTCTTGCCGCCGACCAGCGCGACATCGTCGATGCCGAGGTCGGCAAACCATTTTATGTAGCTCGTCTTGGTCTCGTTCACGACAGATTTCCTTTCCAAAACTTTGCATACCGGCGATTTCGCTTGACGCCGACGTCAGGCGCTGCGGCCTGCATCGGTCAACGCCTGCCAGGCGGCTTCTTTCTTCCATTGCAGCGACCAGGCGGGAAATTGCTCGGCCGGCATAGGCCGTGCAATGCCATAGCCTTGGGCCAGACGGCACCCGAGGCGCAGCAGGGCCGCCCCATGCTCCAGCGTTTCCACACCTTCGGCGACGACGCTGCGGTTAAATGCGCCCGCCAGTTGTATCACGCCTTCAACGATGCCCAGGTCTTCCACATCGTGCAGCATATCGCGGACAAAGCTTTGATCTATCTTCAGCGTGTCGACCGGCAATTTGCGCAGATAGGTCAGCGAAGAATAACCGGTCCCGAAATCGTCGAGGGCAAAGCCGACGCCGAGTTCGCGGCATTGCCTGAGGACGTCGACCGCCTGCTCCATATCGGCGATGGCGGCGGTTTCCAGCACTTCCAGTTCAAAATGCGCAGGCGGCACGCCCGGATGCTGTTCCAGCGCGGCCTTCAGCCTTGCGCAGAAATCGGCTTGCAGCAGATGGTCGGCGCTGACGTTGACGCTGACCTGGATAGCCAGGCCGCGTTCATGCCAGCGCTCGGCCTGCGTTAAAGCCGCATCGATCACCCATTCGCCGACCGGCTGATCGAGATTGCTGCCGTTGACATGAGGCAGAAATTCGGCGGGCGGCAACAAACCACGTTCCGGATGCCGCCACCGTATCAGCGCCTCGACGCTGACGATCTCGCCATTCAGCAAATCGACTTTCGGCTGGTAATACAGCACGAATTCCTGCTGGCTTAAAGCCTTGCGCAAGCGATCCAGATATTGGCGATGTACTTGCGCCTTGCGGTCGCTTTCGGGATCGAAAAGATGGTAACGGTTCTTGCCGGCTTCCTTGGCGAGATACATCGCCTGGTCAGCGTGGCGCAACAGGCTGTCTTCATCGACGTTATCTGCGGGATACAGGCTCACCCCGATACTGGCGGAGACGCTGACCAGGGCGTCGTCTATGGCGACCGGGACGCTGACGGCGCTCAATATCCGGTCCAGCACCAGCGCGCATTCTTCCGGGGAAGCGATGCCCGATAGCAACAACACGAACTCGTCGCCACCGAGGCGCGCCAGCGTGTCGTCCGCGCGCAGCACGCCCTTGAGATTTTTGGCGACGCCGATCAGTAACTGGTCGCCGGCCGGGTGCCCGTATTGATCGTTAACCGCCTTAAACCCGTCGAGATCGAGGAAACAGACCGACAACAGGTTGCCGTTACGGGCCGAACGCAAGATCGCTTGCCCGAAGCGGTCTGCCAGCAGGCGCCGGTTCGGCAAGCCGGTGAGCGGATCGTAATGCGCAATCTGATCGAGTTCCGCTTCGTGCGCCTTGATCTGGCTGATATCCGAAAACACGCCGATGTAGCGCTGTATGGTTCCGCTATCGTCGCGCACCGCGGAAATCGACAATAATTCCGGATAAATGTCGCCGTTTTTGCGTTTATTCCAGATTTCGCCGCGCCAGAAATCGCGCGTTTTAAGGGTGCCCCACATCTCTTGGTAAAACCTGGCGTCATGCCGTCCCGAGGACAGCATTTTCGGCGTTTTTCCTATGACATCTTGCTCGGCGTAACCGGTGATGCGGGAAAAGGCGGGATTAACTTTAGTAATCCGCCGGCGGGCGTTGACCACCACGATGCCTTCATAGCTGCTGTCGAAAACGGTGCTCGCCTCTCTTTGCGCCAGCTCGAAGGTTTTGCGTTCTGTGATATCGGACAGGATGCCGACAATTCTGAGCGGATTACCGGCATCGTCCCGTTTGACGATCCGGCCTTTCACCGCCATCCATTTGGTTTCGCCGCCCCAGGTCAAAACGCGCACCTCGAACCCGATGGCGCTAGTCTTGCCGGCTTTATGCGCTTCTATGCTTTGCAACACCTGCGCAACATCGTCGGGGTGGATCAGGCGCCTGAAAAAATCGAAATCGTGCGTATCGTCTTCAGGCTGGCAAGCGATCAGCTTGTAGTATTGCGGCGAGCGGTAGACCTGGCCGCTGACGATATCCCAATCCCATAAGCCATCTCTGGTCGCGTCGATCGCCATTTGCAAACGCTCTTCATTGATCTGCAGCTTCAGCGCATTCTGCTTGCTTTCGGTAATGTCGCGCGCGACGCCGAACAAGCCGTTCACCTGTCCGGCATTGTCGAACAGCGGCCCCTTGGTCACAAAAAAAACCAGTTCCTTGCCGGCATGGGTGGTCACGCGCTCTTCCTGCGTCCATAGGTCGCCGTTTTGCATGACGGCCTTATCGTTCGCCATCAGCTTGCTGGCCGATTCCTCCGGAAACAGTGCGCGGTCGTCGCGTCCCATAATCGCATCCAGCGATTTACCGATAAACCTCGCTGCGGCTGAGTTCGCCAGCAAGTAGTGGCCGAGCTTGTTTTTGACAAAAACCGCATCGGTGGTGCTGGACACGACCGAATCGAGCAGACGCCGGTTGCTTTCCACTTTGGACAGAGATTGCCGCAACAATTCGCTGAGCCCGCTGACGACAATGCCGTTCACGATCAGAAAACCCCACTGGAAAAAGTCGTGGCTGGATGCGATCCTGAAACTGTGCAACGGCGGCATGGCCAGAAAATCGATGCCGAGCGCGGCGATCGTGGTCGACACCAGGCCCGGCCCGAGACCGCCGAGCAGCGCACTGAGGATAATCGGCAGCATAAATAAAATCATCAGCGGCCGGTCGATGAAATTAAGCGCCATGATTTCCCGCACCCCCATCATGCTCATCGTGAGCAGCGCCGCGAATGCATACATCAACCAGCGCGGCTGCGACCCCGGTGTCACGCCCGCCGCCAAGGCGCCCAATATGCTGTCTTCGCCCGTGGCATGCGCGGGCGGTACGGCGCGCAGGGAAAAAAAGAACATGACGGCGGTCGCCACGACAAAGAAAGCCCCCTTGGCGGTCGATAGCCAGAGCATGGTTTTCATGTCGGCAACCGCTGCCAGCATTTGATCGGACAGGAAAATCCAGGCCAGCGCCAGCAAGGCGTAGGCTGTCGTTGCGAACACGATGAAGCGATTGCGCGGGGTAGCGTTCATGTTATCTCGCGTTTCTTTGCCAGAGCAAGCAAGCAGCACGATGATCTAGCGACTGGAGCCGCTGCATGGGTCTGGATTGACGACCACAAGTCGTCCAGATCAGGCTGAAATTCATCGCGGAAAATAGTCTTAACTTCGTTGACGGATACAGAATGAACGGTTTTCTGTTGTTAGTCTATAAAAAAATTATGACGCCGAGCTTAGTCTTGCCGGCAAGCTGAAACGGCCGGCTTTACGCTTGATGATCGTCAAAATCCGGTCAGCCATCAACGGCGATATTTTTGGCATGCGCCACGAAACGCCCCGGCATACGCACCGGACAGTATTGAACGATCGCCGGCTTAAGGAAGCGGGAGCATCGGGAAGTAATTGGAATTGCAACTGCTCAGCTCTCATGGAAAACATGAAAACCTCTCAACACAGAGGCACAGAGACACAGAGATTCACAGACTCACAGAGAAAATCTTCGCAACTCTCTGTTTTTCCTCCGTAGTGGAGCAGGGAATTCGAGCCGCGTAGCGGCTCGCCTGTGTAACGCTTCCTTCTTGCAAGAAGGAACTCCCTCCTCTGTGCCTCCTGTGAGGAGCTTAAGGTTTTTTTCCATTTCCCATAGGCGGCTGAATAGTTACTTTGAATCTATCTGTCGCCGCAATGAAAAAAGCCCGCCGATGCGAACATCGGCGGGCTTTTTAAATTACTGGCGGAGACGGAGGGATTCGAACCCTCGATACAGGTTTAAGCCCATATGCTTCCTTAGCAGGGAAGTGCCTTCGACCACTCGGCCACGTCTCCACACTTTCGCGCCCGCCCTTTACAGAGCAGTCGCAATCAAGACCAAGATAATAGCTGCTTGTATGACTTTGGTCAACAGTAACTATTCAACAAAATCTCTTTTGTTGCCGGCTTCAGGGTTAAGCGCTTTCCAGTCCGAAGGCTTTGTGCAGGGCGCGCACCGCCAGCTCCATGTATTTCTCGTCGATCAGCACCGAAATCTTGATTTCGGAAGTAGAGATCATCTGGATATTGATGCCCTCTTCGGCCAGGGTGCGGAACATTTGCGAAGCGATGCCGACATGGCTGCGCATGCCGACGCCGACCACCGAGACCTTGGACACTTTTTGATCGCCGATGATGCTGCCGGTGCTGATGTGTTCCTTGACGTCGCCGTTCAGCACTTCCATCGCCCTGGCGTATTCGCTGCGCGGCACGGTGAACGTGAAATCGGTCTTGCCTTCGACCGACTGGTTCTGGATGATCATGTCGACGTCGATGTTGGCGTCGGCGATAGGGCCGAGGATATGGTAGGCGATGCCCGGCTTGTCTTGCACGCCGAAGATGGTGATCTTGGCTTCATCGCGGTTAAACGCGATGCCGGTGATGGTGGCTTGTTCCATGTGGGTATCTTCCTCAAACGAAATCAGGGTGCCGGAATTCATCTCTTCTTCCAGCGGCATTAAAGGGTCGGTCAGCGAAGACAGGACACGGGTAGGCATGCGGTAGTTGCCGGCGAATTCGACCGAGCGTATCTGCAGCACCTTGGAACCGAGCGAAGCCATTTCCAGCATTTCTTCGAAGGTGACTGTCTTCAGGCGGCGCGCATCGGACACCACGCGCGGATCGGTAGTGTAGACGCCGTCGACGTCGGTGTAGATCAGGCATTCCTGCGCCTTCAACGCGGCGGCGATCGCCACCGCCGACGTGTCGGAACCGCCGCGCCCCAGCGTGGTGATATTGCCCAGCTCGTCCACGCCCTGAAAACCGGTGATGACGACGATCTTGCCGGCATCCAGATCGGCCCTGACCTTGGCGTCGTCTATCGAGGAAATCCGCGCCTTGGTATAGGCGGAATCGGTCTTGATGGCGACTTGCCAGCCGGCGTAAGACACCGCCTGCTTGCCGATCGCCTGCAAGGCCATCGACAGCAAGCCGACCGAAACCTGTTCGCCGGTGGAGGCGATCATGTCGAGTTCGCGCGGATCGGGCTGGGCCATGATTTCCTTGGCGAGGCCGATGATGCGGTTGGTTTCGCCGGACATGGCGGATGGCACCACGACGATCTGGTGACCGGCATCATGCCATTTGGCGACGCGCTTGGCGACGTTCTTGATGCGTTCGGTCGAACCCATCGACGTACCGCCGTATTTGTGGACGATTAAAGCCATAGATGTAGAGAAAAAGGGGTGAAAAATGCGTAAAATCAACCTCTTACTCTACATGCTGCTCTGCAAAATAACAAGGCGCATCGACCGCCAAATTCTGAAGAAAGCGCGGTGAAATTCCACGCCCAAGCAAATTTTGTACAGAAATGATATGGAGACGACTATGAAAATGAGGCGGCAAAATCCACGCGAAGGCCGGACCTGAGCTTGCGGATACTTCAGAAATTCCGTTAAAAATAAAAATTCTAGGGGGTATGCGCTATTTTCATGCTGGCATCCTTATAAACAAACGACCTTGAAAAATACTCCCCCTTAGTATTATTCAGTCCGCCGGGGCGGTCGCCAGCGTGTTGCAGGCACATTTACAAATTACTTATTTGCATATCATTATAAAAAATTGATTGTTAAGCCGCGCGACCTTGCAGCATTTCGGCCCGCTTCCGCCTATTTTTTGATCGCGTCGGAAAACAGTCTATGCCAGCCTTCCAGCCCCAGTCGCTGCAGGGTTTCCATGTTTTTTTCGTAGATGGTTTCGGCTTCGGGAAACGCTTCGACGGCGCGGTCTATGCTCGCTTCGCGCAACAAGTGCAGGGTCGGATACGGGGAGCGATTGGTGTAATTTTCTATATCGTCGACCGCGCTGCCGGCGAACTGGTAAGCGGGATGGAAGCTGGCAATCTGCAATTCTCCGTCCAGCTGCAACTCTTGCAGCAAGCCGTCCGCCACATCGATAAAATCGTTGAAATCGAGAAAATCGCCGAGTACGCCGGGGTGGATCAGCAAGGTGGTGTCGATTTTTTCCGGATTGGCTTCGGCCAGGAGTTCCAGTTCGCGCTCCAGATCGGCCAGCAAGGCTTCTGCCGTGCCCGCTTCGCTGACGACGTAGCGAATTTGCTGCTTGACTTGCACCGCCTTGGCGAACGGGCACAGGTTCAGGCCGATCACGGCGCGTTCCAGCCATTGCCGGGTCGCGGCGATCACGGCATCCGGCGCGGCCGGGTTAGTATTAGTCGAGGTCATAGTAAAGTCGGTAAGGGTTTCAAGGTAGCCACTGTTTTAGTACGGCGGCGCGTTCGGCTTGCGCATCCAGCGGCGGGCCGCCGATGCGCTCGTCTATCGCTTGCAGCAAGGCTGCCGGCATCTCGCTGGCGGCGCTGCGGTAATGCTGACCGGCCAGCTGGCCGGCCGGGCTTTGCATCAATACGGCGATCTGCCATTTGCCGTCGCCGTTGCGACAAGCCAGGCCGGCGTGCGCGCCCGGTTGTGCGCCCCGGTCAGGCAAGCTGAAGCTGCGGCAATATTCGCCGGCGCCGGAACGGAAACTGAGACCGATATGGACGGCCTCGCCCGCGGCCGGGGCGCTCGCCAGCTGGGTATCCAGCGCCTGGGTCAGCCTGTTATTGGCCAGCAATTGCGCATCCCGCGCCACGACCCCGGCCTGTTGCCAGGCGGCCAATTGCGGCAGCCCACCGATGCTGCCTAGCATGATCCCGAACACCAGGGTGGCGGCCATGCTGCCCCACTCGGGCCAGGACCAGCGCCGGCCGTTAGCGGATGGTTTGCCGCCCTCGCGCAGTCGCGCCGCGCGTGCCGCCGCCAATTCGCCGGCCGGAACCTGCGCCTGGGCCGCCGCCAGCAAGCGTTCGGGCACGGGCTCGTCCAGTATGCCGGCAAAACCGGCGCACACTTGTGCCCGCAGCGCATGTTGCTGCTCAAGCCGCTGCGCCAGCGCCGTATCTTGCGCCAGCGCCAATTCGAATTCGCGGCAAGTCTGGCTATCCAGTTCGCCGTCGGCATAAGCCATCAATGTCTCATCGGAAAAACGCGTCATTTTGTCCTCGCATCATCTGCCAACAACACCTGCAAGGCTGCACGACCACGCGCCAGACGGCTCATGAGTGTACCTATAGGAATTTCCAGCACTTCCGCCGCATCTTTATACGGCAGCCCATCCACCAACACCAGCGCGACGGCCAGGCGCTGGTCTTCATTCAGCAAGCTGACCGCTTTTTGTACTGCCAGGCGTTGCAGCTGCGCTTCCGAAGATGCGTCGCCGACCTGTTCGCCCTCTTCTTCCGGGGCAAATAAACGCTGCCGCCGCACCCGCCCACGCACTTCATCGATCCAGGCGTTTTTCAGGATGCGGAACAACCAGCTATCGAGCCGGCTGCCGGCCACCCATTGCCCGCGGTGCAGCCAGGCGCGTTCCAGTGTCACCTGCACCAGATCGTCGGCATCTTCCCGGTTGCGCGTCACGGCGCGGGCGAAGCGTCGCAGGCGCGGCAACAGGGCTATTATTGCTGCATCGAAAGGCGGAGCCGGTAAGTTCATAGTTAGTTGGTAAACGCTGGTGACGCGGATTTTATTCCATCCCGCTATCGTTTAAGCTTATAAATACAGGATCGTGCAAAATTATCGCTGCCAGGTCAGTCTACTAACGTCAACTCTACTCCGCCCAACCATGAAACCACACCGCCGATCTGCCGCCGCCCTGATGACGCTCGCCAGGCGCTGCCTGTGCAGCACGCTGTTGGCCGCCTTGCTCAGTCCGGCCATTTCCCCGGCGCAAGGGCATCGCCCCGTTTTCACCCCGCCTATGCCGCGCGGCATCGGCCAGGGGCGTCCGGATGCCAGCGTTTTCAGAAACGAGCCACCAGGATTGCAAAAACAACAAAATTGGCTGGATCCCGAGCATGCAATGGAGCCGGGTAAGCTGCAACATTTGCGCGCACTCAGCATCAAACAGTTATTGCGCCAGCATCGCGATCTGCTCGAAGCCGATCCGCGCGGCGAACCTATCATCCGGCGCGAGTTGCTGGTGTGGTCGCCCCCGGCCGGTTTGCTGGACGCCGCGCGCGCCGCAGGCTATAGCGTGGCGCGCAGCCTATCCCTGGACGGCCTCGATGTGAGCCTGGTCGTGCTGCGTGCACCGGACAATGTCAGCACCGAAGATGCGCTCGAGAAATTGCATAGTCTGGCTCCGCAAGGCGTTGTCGATTTCAATCACATCTATACCGGCAGCGCTTCTTCCGCGACGGTGGCAACGGCGGCGCCGCCGCGCAAAAAAACCCATGCGGCCAGCCCGGCCCAGATGCGTATCGGCTTGATAGACGGCGGACTCGACCTGGCCCATCCGGCCCTGGCCCAGGCCGACGTCCGGCACTGGGGTTGCGACGGCAAGGCCGTGGCCAGCGCGCACGGTACGGCGGTGGCCTCGCTGATGGTCGGTAAGACGGACAGCTTTCACGGCGTCGCCCCCGCTGCCCGCCTGTATGCGGCCGATGTGTATTGCGGCGCCGACACCGGCGCTGCGGCCGACCAGATCGCGCTCGCCATGGCGTGGCTGGCCGCGGAAAAAGTTCCCGTCATCAACATCAGCCTGGTCGGGCCGGCCAACCAGACGCTGGAACTGGCCGTGCGCGCCCTGTTGCAGCGCGGTCATCTATTGACGGCGGCAGTCGGCAACGACGGCCCGGCGGCGCCGCCGCTGTACCCGGCCAGCTACCCCGGCGTCGTCGGCGTCAGCGCCAGCGATGCGCTGCACCGCATCTTGCCGGAAGCCGCACGCGGCCCGCAAGTCATGTTCGCCGCCCCCGGCAGCCAGATGCTGGCCGCCGCCAGCGGCGCCGCACCGTACCGGGTAGTGCGCGGCACTTCATTTGCCGCGCCCATCGTGGCGGGCATGCTGGCTGAAAAACTGCGGCAGCCCGATGCCGGCGCAGCCAGGCACGCCATCAGCGAACTGGCGCAACAGGCCTTGCAGCCTGGAAATACGGAACGCACGCCGGAAGCCGGCTACGGCATCGTCGGCGAAGCCTTCCGTATTTCCCCGGAACAAGCCCACTGACAGTAAAGGCAGAAAAAATTTAACCTGCGGTGGATTAAACGGACAGGCAGCATCGTTCTTACTGATGAGCGCGGCAGATAGACTGCCGCCATCTTCAGGAGATTTGATATGACATTCACTCTTACTGCGAAAGACATCGGCATGGCGATCAGCATCCTCATGACCGCAACTGCGCAGGCGGGACACCCCGGCGGAGGATATGCCACCCACGCCGGTGGCAGCCATGCCGGCGTGAACAGACCCGGTAAAGCAAGCGATTTAGCGGCCCGCACACCGCAGCGCGATAAAACAGACGGCAATCGCGCAGGCGCAGCAAGCGCGGCGATAGACCATGCCAGCGCGGCCGCCGTCAGCGGACAAGGCGATCAAGCCAGCCAGGGCCGCTCCGGACTTGCCATCCAGAATGCAGGACCAGAAACTGAACACGGCAAGGCCGCAACAGCGGCCGGGCGTGAACATCCATCTCAAGACAAAAAAAGCCCTGAGCATTAACAGCACGGGTACCACCAGGAGAATTATCATGAAGCGGCATATTCTGACACTAAAACTATTCGGTGCAATTTCAACGGCTGCGTTGCTGGCAGCATGCGGCGGCGGCGGCGGTTACAGCAGCACTAGCAACGGCACGCTCGGCGTCGCCCTGACCGACGCCCCGGCCTGCGGCTTCGATGCGGTCAACGTCACCGTCGATAAGGTACGCGTGCATCAAAGCGCTACCGCCAGCGCCACCGATGCCGGCTGGACCGACATCACCCTCTCTCCCGCCAGGAAAATCAATCTGTTAAACCTGACCAATGGCGCGCTCGAAAATTTAGGACAAACCCCGCTGACGCCCGGTCACTATACGCAATTGCGCCTGGTGCTGGACGCCAACACCGGCAACGGCCTGGCCAATAGCGTGATACCGACCGGCAGCACCACTGAAATCTCGCTCGACACCCCGAGCGCCGTACAAAGCGGCATCAAACTGATCAATCAATTCGATGTCGCCGCCGGCCAAAGGGTCGATGTAGTGCTCGATTTCGATGCCTGCAAATCGGTGGTCAAGCAAGGCAACAGCGGCAACTATGCGCTGAAACCGGTGGTCAAGGTCGTGCCTACCGTACTTAACGGCATCAACGGCTTTATCAACACCGCGCAACTCGGCCAACATGTGATGGTCTCGGCCGAGCAAGACGGCAGCATCAAAGCCAGCACCACACCGAACGCCACTTCCGGCGAGTTCTTCCTGGCCCGTCTCGCGCCCGGTAACTATGATGTCGTGATCACCGCCGACGACAGCGCCACAGCAGTGGTCGCCACGGTGCCGGTTGCCAGCACTACCAGCGTCACCACGCTCAGCACCAGCGGCGCGCCTATCAGCCTGGCGGCCGCCGCGACGCCGGACCGCAGCATCAGCGGCACAGTCATCTTGACGCCCGCTTCGAGCGTAGCCGCCTATGTGGCAGCCAAGCAAAGCTTCGCCGCCGGCCCCACCGTGACAGTCAAGTATCAGGGCGCCAACCTGACCACTGGCGCCTATACACTGAGCCTGCCTAGCGTCGCTCCTCAGCTGGCCGCCTACAGTACAACGCTGCCACTGGCCTTCGTCACTAAAACCGACACCACACCGGGCACCGGCAAATACAATATGGAAGCGACAGTCGGTGTCATCACGCAGGTATACTCCTTTAACCCAGTGAATATCTCGTCAGGGGACCAGAACAACATTAATTTCAGTTTCTGATCCCATAAGAAAAAAAGAGGCGCATCTGCCCTCCCTCCCCTTTTTGCAGCGCCGTTATCACGCGGCGCTGTTTTTTTTGCTAACCGGCGTTCAGATTTCCTCGTACAGCGGCAAGGTCAGGAATTCGGCAAAGTTTTCCGAAGTCGACATTTGCTCGAAAATCTGCGCGGCGCGGTCGTAAGTGGCGCCGCTGCCGGCCACTTCCTTCACTTTCACCAGTTCCTGCGGAATCATGGCGCGCACCATGTCGGCTGTCACCTTAGTTTTGTTACCCTGGCCATCTTCCAGCATCCCCTTGGCCGAGCGTATCCATTGCCAGACTTGCGAGCGGCTGATTTCGGCGGTCGCGGCGTCTTCCATCAGGTTGTGGATAGGCACGCAACCATTGCCGGCCAGCCAGGCGCCGAGGTAGTGAATGCCGACGTTGATGTTGTAACGCAGGCCGGCTTCGGTGATCGGCGTTTCCGGCTGGAAGTTCAGCAAATCTTTCGCCGTGACCTCGACATCGGGGCGCTGCTTGGACATCTGATTCGGCGCGTCGCCCAGCACTTTCTTGAACTCGGTCATGGCCAGCTCGACCAGACCCGGATGGGCGACCCAGCCGCCGTCGTAGCCGTCGCTCGCATCGCGCGCCTTGTCGGTGCGCACGCCGCCCATGGCGATCTCGTTTTTCTCGGGATCGTTCTTGATCGGGATCAGCGCGGCCATGCCGCCTATGGCCGGCGCATTGCGCTTGTGGCAAGTCTTCAGCAACAGCAAGGCATAGGAGCGCATGAAAGGCGCGGTCATGGTGACCTTGGCGCGGTCGGCCAGGCAAAAGTCTTTATCGTTCTTGAATTTCTTGATGCAAGAAAAGATGTAATCCCAGCGGCCGGCGTTCAGGCCGGCGCTGTGTTCGCGCAATTCGTACAGGATTTCATCCATCTCGAACGCCGCGACGATGGTTTCGATCAGCACGGTGGCCTTGATGGTGCCTTGCGGGATGCCGATCTCGTTTTGCGCCATCACGAAGATGTCGTTCCACAGGCGCGCTTCCAGATGCGATTCCATCTTAGGCAGATAGAAGTAAGGGCCGGCGCCGCGCGCCAGTTGCTCCTTGGCGTTATGGAACAGAAACAGCGCGAAGTCAAAAATGCCGCCGGAGATGCGCTTGCCATCGACCAGCACATGCTTTTCGTCCAGGTGCCAGCCGCGCGGACGCACTACCAGGGTGGCGATCTTGTCGTTCAGCTGGTAGCTCTTGCCGTTTTGCTCGAGGCTGATGGTGCGGCGCACGGCGTCGCGCATATTGATCTGGCCGCTCAGTTGGTTATCCCAGTTCGGCGTATTCGAATCTTCGAAGTCGGTCATATAGCTGTCGGCGCCGGAATTGAAGGCGTTGATCACCATCTTGCGCTCGACCGGGCCGGTGATTTCCACGCGGCGGCATTCCAGCGCCTTGGGGATAGGCGCGATTTTCCAGTCGCCTGCGCGGATGTGTGCGGTTTCCGGCAAGAAATCCGGCCTTTCGCCGGCATCCAGACGGGCGGCGCGCGCCACGCGGGCGGCCAGCAATTGCTGGCGACGCGGCTCGAAAGCGCGGCTCAGCTTGGCCACCAGGGCCAGCGCGTCCGGGGTCAGGATTTGTTCGAAACCGGGCTTGATTTCGCCGGTGATTTGCATGCCCTCAGGCAAAGTCAGTTGTGTCATCAGATTCTCCATAAAATTAAAAAATAGCTAGTTGCGGTGTTGTTCTACGAAAGCTATCAGGTCGGTCAAGCTGCGCCCCTCCCCGTGCGGCCGCACGCCCAGCTGTTCCAGCGGCGCGCCGCTGCGGTTGACCCAGAACGTGGTGTAACCGAACCAGGTGGCGCAACAGGCGTCCCAGGCATTGCTGGAAACAAACAAGATATTTTTGGCCGGTAGGCCGAACACGTCCGGCCCCAGCTGGTAAGCCTCGGGCGCGGTCTTGAATTTTTTTACGGCATCGGCCGACAGCAGATGGCTGAACAAGCCCTGCATGCCGGCGGCATCCACCGCGGCTTGCAACATCTGCGGATTGCCATTCGACAGAATAGACAATTTCAAACCGTTTGCACGCAATTGCTGCAATACCGCGAGATTTTCCGGAAACGCTTGCAAGCGCGCGTATTGCCCCATCAGCGCATTTTGCGCGTCTAGCGTCAGCTCCAGCCCCAGCTTCTGGCAGCTGAACAGCAGCGCATCCTGCGTCACTTCCCAGAATGGCTTGTACATGCTGCACAGGGTGCGCAAATGCGTGTATTCGATCTGCTTGTCGCGCCACATTTCCGCCAGCGCCTGACCATAGCCGGGAAACAGCTTCTCGCCCAGCTCGCGTATGGCATACACGTCGAACAAGGTACCGTAGGCATCGAAAGCAAGCGCCAGTATCGACATGAGATATAAGAATTGTGGTGGCCGGATTAAAAAAAGAAACTTAACTGCAAGATTTAACTTAACAATCACATGGGAAACAGTATATTCAATATAAAATCACCTAATTATGAAGATTTATCACTTTATCTTTTCATTTAAGTTTAAAGTGACTTAAAACAGATTACGTAACATCACCAGCATAAGTTCCGGCAAAGCAGTTATTTCTTATTTCTCGTTTTAAGAAGAATGCATCATGGACCAATTCAAGCAACTCTCCACCTTTGCCGAAGTCGCCAGCCGCGGCAGCCTGTCGGCGGCGGCGCGCGCCGAAGGCGTGGCGCCGGCCATGATAGGGCGGCGCCTCGATGCGCTGGAAGAAAGGCTGGGCGTAAAATTATTGCAGAGGACCACGCGCAAGCTGGCGCTGACCAATGAAGGCACTGCTTTCCTTGAAGATTGCCAGCGCATTCTGGCCGACCTGGAAGCGGCCGAAAGCGCCGTCTCTGAGCGCAGCGCAAGAGCCAGCGGCACCTTGACGGTGTCGGCGCCGGCCGGTTTCGGACGGCAACACGTCGCGCCCTTGATGCCATCCTTCCTGAGCGAACACCGCGATGTGAAGCTGACGCTGAGCCTGAACGACCGCGTGGTGGACTTGATAGGAGAAGGCATAGACGTGGCGATACGGATCGCGTCGCTGAACGACTCCAACCTGATCGGCGTCAAGCTGGCCGACAACAAGCGCGTGGTGGTGGCCTCTCCCGCCTATATCAAACGCCACGGCGCACCGGCCAGCATAGACGAGTTGTCCCAGCATAACTGCCTGGCTTTCAGCAGCGACGGCAGTCAGCGCGGCTGGACTTTCCGCCAGAACGGAAAAAATGTGACGCTGAAAGTGGATGGCAATATGGTGTGCAACGACGGCGAAGTCTTGCACGACTGGGCGCTGTCCGGCAAGGGCCTGGCTTGGCGTTCGATGTGGGAAGTCGGCAGCGAGATAGAAGCGGGCCAGCTGGTCACCGTACTGGATGAATTCAACGCGCCCGGCAACGATATCTATGCGATTTTCGCGCAGCGCCGCCATCTGCCGCTACGGATACGCGCTTTCGTCGACTTTCTGCGCCACGCTTACAGCAAACCGAATTACTGGCAAAAATCCTGACGCAAAAAAAGGGCGCTCGAGACGCCCTTTTTCACTGTTTTTACCGTCTTGCGGCCGACGATTAAAATTCTTCCCAATCGTCGCCGGTCGCCGCCGATGCCGCTTTTTTCTTGGCAGCGGAGACTGGAGTATGCGGCAGCGATTTCAAGCTTTTTTTGACAGGCGCCAGTTTTTCTTGCGGCACCGCCCTGACGATGGCTTGCGGCGCTGCGCTGCGATTCCCGCTGTCTGAGGCTTCTACCTTGAAGATGCTGACCGCCTGATTCAGGTTGTTGGCCTGCTCGCGCATGCTGCCGGCCGCGGCGGCAGCCTCTTCAACCAGAGCCGCATTTTGCTGGGTCGCCTCATCCATCTTGGTGATCGCCTGATTCACCTGCGAAATACCGTCGCGTTGCTCTTCGCTGGCGGCGGTAATTTCGGCCATGATGTCGGCCACGCTCTTAATCGACATCACAATCTCATCCATGGTCTTGCCGGCGTCATCCACCAGACGCGAACCGGCGTCGACCTTATCGACGGAATTACCGATCAGCTCCTTGATCTCTTTCGCCGCATTGGCGGAACGCTGCGCCAGATTGCGCACTTCGGTCGCCACCACGGCAAAGCCGCGGCCCTGCTCGCCGGCGCGCGCCGCTTCCACGGCGGCGTTCAAGGCCAGGATATTGGTCTGAAACGCAATCCCATCGATGACGCCGATGATGTCGACGATCTTTTTCGAACTCTCTTTGATCGATGACATGGTATGCACCACATCCCCGACAACCTGACCGCCCTTGCTCGCGACTTCGGAAGCGGTCAGCGCTTGCGTATTCGCCTGGCGCGCATTATCGGCATTCTGCTGTACCGTCGCCGTCAATTGCTCGAGGAAGGAAGCGGTTTCTTCCAGGCTTGCCGCCTGTTGTTCGGTCCGTCCGGACAAGTCCATATTGCCGGTTGCGATTTCTCCCGACGATAAGGCGATAGAGGCGCTGCCCTGGCGCACCATGGTGACAGTCTGCACCAGACTCTGGCGCATATTCTCTAGCCCGGTAAGCAATTGCCCCATTTCATCGCGGGAATTGGGTTTGATCTGATTGGTCAGGTCGCCATTGCCGATAGAATCGAACTGGCGCAATACCGCTTTGAGCGGATTGGAAATGGCGCGCAACAAGAAAAAAGCCGAGACAAACACGGCCGCCAGTCCGCCCGATACGCCCAGCACATCGAGCCATACGAATACGCTGAATTCATCCTGACTATTTTTCAATTCTTGCTCGGCGCTCTTGAATTGGTAATCGCTGAGCTTGCCTAATTTGTCGGCATAGGCGGCAAATAATTGCGGCACGACGGTGAGGTTCAACTGATCCGCTTCATCCTTATTGCCGGCCTTAATTGCCGTCATTAAAGGGACGAAGCCGTCTTTCAGGAATTTGTCTCTGGCGACGCTCACATCGCCGATGATTTTCTTTTCGCTGTCATCCTGGGGCAGGTTCAGATATTTTTTCCAGTATTCATCGGACTTATTTAAAAAATCCTCGGCCAGCTTGATGGTGGCTGCCGCATCCGCCGCATCGGGATGAGAAATAGCGCGGTCGATCGCAGTCCGCGCCTGCAACAGGGACACACTGGATGAGCCCAAATTTTCCACCGCCGGCAACTGGTTGGTGAACAACTCCCGGATGACGGCGTTGCTGTTGCGTACGCCGTACACGCCCATACCGCCACCGATTGCCAGCATGATGGCCATGAAAGCCATGGTCCCCATCAGTCTTAACCTGATTGTCATATTGAACATCACTTCTCCCTCAGTTATGCGTCACGATACGATGCTAATCTAGGATACAAAAATTTTGCAGGGAAATGTTGATCGGAGACAAGATGACTGCATCAAACTGTGTCTAATCGCAAATCAGTATAGAGAAATCTGAAATTGCTTGATCAAAAAAAGTTGCGGGCAAAAAAAATCCCCGACGGATCGGGGACTTTTATTCCGAGACTTTAGCAAGTCACTCAGCGTATCCGTATTAGATAGCTTGAATGTTGGATGCTTGCTTGCCTTTAGGGCCGGTAGTCACTTCGAAAGAAACGCGTTGGTTTTCTTTCAAAGACTTAAAGCCGTTGGATTGGATAGCGGAAAAATGAGCAAACAGATCTTCGCCGCCTTCATCTGGAGTGATGAAGCCGAAACCTTTTGAATCATTGAACCATTTAACAATACCTGTTGCCATTACAATTTCCTATTTCAGTTAATGTGGGCATATGCCCGATAGATCGTTTCAACCAAGTAAGAAATGACAGACTGATACTGCACTACCACCTAGATTCTCAACGACTGGTTGATTATACGCATAATTTTACGGAAAAGTAAAATAAAACACTGATCCCTGAATTTATGTCGATATTTCGTGGCTTTTTATCTTTATGGCAAACTCATAGTCCACGATATGGCAAAAAAAATCGCGCGCCGGTCCCGATAGCGGCATCGGGGCCGGGCGGAAGCTGCCGAGAGCGCGATTATTTTCCGCTGCGGCCAAAACGGGCGGGCCGCTTAGCCATGAATGCCGCGACGCCTTCGGCAAAATCGCCGCTCGCGACTACGTCGGCACACGCTTCGATTTCATCGTCCAACTGTTGTTTCAGCGAGGCAGTATCGGCCTGGTGCAGCAGCTTTTTGATGTGCGCATAAGTTTCCCGCGGCCCATGCAATAAACGCGCCGCCAATTTATCGGTCACATCGCGCAACTGCTCGGGCGGCACAACCTGGGTTATCAGGCCGGCAGCCAGCGCGGTATCGGCATCGAAATTATCGGACAACAACAACCAGTCCGAAGCCTTGCGCGCACCCACCAGGCGCGGCATAAACCAGGTACTGCCGGCGTCGGGGCTGGCGCCGATATTGGCGTATCCCATATTAAAACGCGTTCCCTTGGCGGCGATTACCAGATCGGCGACATTCATCGCGCCTATGCTGCCGCCGGCAACGGCGCCTTGCACGGCAGTCACCACGATGGCGGGCGAATTATATAGACGCAACAAGGCACGATTCAACTGCGCCCCCATTTCAAGGATGGCCTGCGGCAACGCAGTATCGCCGGGATGCAGGCTGCCGATATCGCCGCCGGCGCCGAACACCTTACCCTCGGCGCGAATCACGATCACCCGGATCGAGCGATCATCGGCGATTTCCTGGGTAAGCCGATTCAGTACGCCGACTTCATCCCAACCGAGGATATTCATTTTTTCCGGATTATCGAACACTAGCGTCGCCAATCCGTCTTTTCTTTCCAGATATATGCTCATGCCGTACTCCTCAGGCCGAAAAGGTGAAGCGATACCTGCATCGTAGTAGCTACACCGGTGAAAGGCAATCAGGCCCGGCCGTGCAGCATAAAGGCGGCGGCGCCGGTGGCGATGCGCTCGCCTTGCTCGTTGCGCAAATCCATCAATACATTCGCGACGCGCTTGCCGAGACGGGTGACTTCGGCGCTGGCGGTGAAAGTCGCGCCGCGCCCCGGTTGCAGGTAGTCGATACGTAAATCTATCGTGCTCATATTGGAAAATTCTTTCAGTTGCGACATGACGTCATCCTTGGGGCTTTGTTGCGCCATTTTCAGCAAGATGGCGAAACCGGCCACGCTATCCAACACGGAAGCGATGACGCCGCCGTGCAACATGCCCTGAGAAAAATTGCCCAGCAATTGCTCGTGCATATCGAAGCCTAACTGCGGCCGCCCGGGGTCGAAACTCAGCAGCTTGACGCCTAATAAGTGGCAGAAAGGGATTTTCTCTTCCATCACATGTTTGAGCAGGCGCTGGAACTCGGGATTGCCGACGATGTTTTGCGTCATGATAGTTTTTACTCCGGCTTTGATGACTTGCTGCGGCGACATGCAATTTCCCCGGCTATACAGCGATGGAAAACGATGTTTCATCCGCACTACCTTTAAATTAATCAATCATTTGATTTATTAAGTATAACAGCTTACGATCACGTCTTGCGCGGCCGGCCGGCAATAAGCATAATTTCTGATCTGACGCAAAAGGCGTAGACAGGAATGAAATTCCTGCGCCCTTTTTCATAGGGTCAGGGAGTAGAATCGAGACACGCTTCAATGACATGGAGGTGTATCTTGCTTAAACTTCACTTTTTGGGTGCAGCCGGCACGGTCACCGGTTCCCGCTATTTGCTGGAAACCGAGGACACGCAAATCATGATCGATTGCGGCCTGTTTCAGGGCTACAAACAACTGCGCTTGCGCAACTGGGAAGCGCCGCCGTTCAACCCGCACCGTATAACAGCGATCTTACTCACGCACGCCCATCTCGACCATTCCGGTTACCTGCCGGTCATGGCAAAACGGGCTTACCAGGGTAAAATTTATTGCAGCAGGCAGACGTTCGAACTGTGTCAATTATTGCTGCGCGATTCCGCCCATCTGCTGGAAGAAGAGGCGGCTTACCTGAACCGTCATCATCTCTCCAAGCATCAGCAAGCCTTGCCGCTGTACGATACCGACGATGTCAACAAGGTGCTCAAGCAATTTCACATCATCGACGAGCACACCAGCATCGCCATCGGCAACGATATCTACGCAACATGGATACCGAACGGGCACATCCTCGGTTCCTGCAGCATTTCCTGCAGCGCCGGCGACAGCCATTTCCTGTTTTCCGGCGACGTCGGCCGACCGCGCGACGTCATCATGAAAGCGCCGGAATTCCCGGCAAAAACCGATTACCTGATCGTAGAATCGACTTACGGCGATCGCCTGCATGAAACAGCCAAGCCGGAAGACCAGTTAAGGGACGTGATCAACGCCACCGTCCACCACGGCGGCTCGGTCCTGATCCCCTCGTTCGCCGTGGGCCGGGCCCAGACTTTGCTCTATTTGCTGTATAAGCTGCGCAAGTCCAAACAGATACCGGAATTCCCGATTTACCTCGATAGCCCGATGTCCGAAAGCGCCACCGATATCTACCGGCGCTATGCCGAAGACTTGCGGCTGGCGCCGGAAGACGTCGAAGCCATGGTGGCCATGACACGGTGCACCCGCACCACCGAGGAATCGCAACGCATCAATAGCGAGCGCTGGCCGAAAGTGGTGATCTCGGCCAGCGGCATGGCGACCGGCGGCCGGGTCTTGCATCATCTCAAATACATGGCACCGGACGACAGGAATGCGATCGTGTTTTGCGGCCACCAGGCCGGCGGCACGCGTGGCGAAACCATGGTCAACGGCGCCGCCACGGTGCGCATACACGGCCAGGATGTCAGGATCAGGGCCAAGGTTGTGCAAGTCGGCGGGCTCTCCGCGCACGCCGACTACAATGAAATACTGGCTTGGCTCAAACATATGAAAACGCCGCCTTTGCGCACTTTCATCACGCACGGCGAACCGCCCGCCGCCGACAGTCTGCGGCAAAAAATCGAACGGGAACTGGGCTGGCATTGCGAAGTCCCCGAGCACATGAGTTGTTACAGTATCGACGGGCAAAAGATGACGTCCATGCATCCGGGTTTGCTGTAATATTGCCGGCTCGCATCCTTTCGCCCAGACTAGAATATGCCTATCGCACCATGGGCGCCGCGCCGGCGCCCTGCAGTTTTATTATTCAGCATCCTGCTCGTCATCGCCAGCCACGCTGCGGCCAGCCCCTTGTTGCGCTGCCAGGTCGGCTATGCCGGCAGCAGCCAAATCGTCGAGGCCAGGCTGACGCAAGATCCATATCGCATTCCCGCGGTCGATATCGGCGGGCGCTTTAAGTTCAAGGCGGCAATGATAGGCGACAAGCAAGCGATCGATTACATCAAGCTGTACGCTTATTTCCAGACCCGGCGCAGCGATATTCCGGTGCACCAGGCGACTTATCTGCCGCCTTTTAATTTATCCGCCACGGAATCCGCCCTGACGCCGCAAAACTCGGTTTATGCCGGCGAAGTCGAGCGCGAGCTGCAATACCGTTGCACGTTGCAAGAGGTACAGCCATGAAAAGACCCGACTCCAGATGCTTGCGCGCCGCCGCGGCGCTGCTGGCCGCTTTTAGCATAACGGCCGCCAATGCCGGCGACGACAGCGTCAGCCTGCTGTTCGCCGGCGACGTGGTGCTGGACGGCAAACCGGGCCAAATGATCGCCGAAGGCCGCGATCCGTTTGCGGCGTTTGCCGGCATCTTCAAGAATGCCGACGTCCGCATCGTCAATCTAGAATGCGTGGTGGCAACGAGCGGCGTCGCCGCCGATAAAAACTACACTTTCCGCGCCCATCCGCGCACCCTGTCGACCTTGAAACGCCACGTCGATGCGGTCGCCATTGCCAACAACCATTCCGGCGATTTCGGCCGCGGCGCCTTCAGCGAAATGCTGGGCTTGCTCGACGGGCAGCAAGTGCAGCATTTCGGCGGCGGCAATAATTTGCAGCAAGCACATACGCCGCTGATCGTAGAACGCAAGGGCTTGCGCATCGCCCTGCTCGGCTATAACGAATTCATGCCGCGCAGTTTTGAAGCGCAAGCCGCTGCGGCCGGGGTGGCCTGGAGCGAAAACGAGCAAGTCGTGGCCGACATCAGGCAAGCCCGCAGCGCTTACCATGCCGATCTGGTCATCCCCTTCATGCACTGGGGCTGGGAAAACGAAACGGTCTCCGGCCCGCGCCAACGCCAGCTGGCGCGCCTCATGATCGATGCCGGCGCCGATGCCGTGATAGGCGGCCACCCGCACGTCACGCAAGATGTGGAAATTTACCGCGGCAAGCCGGTCATTTACAGCCTCGGCAATTTCGTGATGGATGAACTCGACAATGAGCCGCAAACCCGCGGCTGGACCGTGCGCCTGCGAGTCGACAAAACCGGCGTACGGGCCTGGGAAACCAGGCTGGCAAAGATCGATGCCGACGGCATCCCGCGCCCGGTGCCGGATGCCAGCACCCCGTGCTGGCAGCGCGGAGATGGCGGCATCACGATGTGCAGCCTCTGAAAGTCTGCCCTCCTCGCTTCCGGGCGAGCGGCGCTGTGTTGTTTCAGGAGTAAAAATAATGGTTGTCAGCTCACCCCCGTATTTTTCCGGAAAACAAATGTCTTCAGAAAGACGCGATGTAAGAGCACCCGATTTTACGCTGCTAGAGTTAGATCCGAGAGACGTGATCGATGGTGTGATGGTCGATGCAGGCTATCAGTCGGAAGATGCACCTTCGGCCGGCAGCATGCGTGAACAATGTCCTTACTGCAGCGGAGTCGCTTTACAGCTGATACTGCGTTACCGCTATGTCAAGCGCACCCACTTGTTTTGCACGTGCTGCACACGCTGCTATGACGCTTTGTATCCCGATGGCACATCGGCACTGGCCTTAGGTGCGATGTCGCTGGTGTAAGCCGGCTGGCTTGCGCCGGAAAATGATCGCGGCACGCCGGCCGCTACCGGCCAGCCGCCGCGAAAAGGTGGAAACTTAAACCACGGTTTGCAAGCGCATGGCGACGCCCATGTCGCCGGAAACTTTCAGCTTGCCCATCATGAAGCCGTTCATAGGATTCAATTGACCGGTCAACAGCGCTGCCAGGTTTTCCAGGGAAATCGTGATGGTGCACACCGCATCCTGATTTTCATTGCTGACGGCGTTCGGGGTCGCCAGGGCATCCACAAAAACCACGCCTTCGCTGCCGCAATCGAATTTCAGTGTTGCGTTCAAACCGCTGTCGTCACCAACCTTGGTGCGTATCGCTGCTGTACATGCCTGCAAGTCCATGTTTACTCCAGAAAAATTAAAACGAGTCGCAATGTAGCATGGCTCGCTTTCGAGGAACAATACTAGAACTCAGCTTCATCGCCGCCGCAGCGTCGGCGATGCCGGATTTTTGCCAAAAATACTCCCTCCCAGTATTTTCTACAGCCCTTTAAATACGCGGACGGCGGATTCAACTACGAAGCGCAATTTTTTTTGGTTTTTAGGGGGAGTATGTCCAAGCCGAAGAATACCTCATGTGGTGTTTTGTAACCGAGACATTTTCGCGGTCGATGGTTTAGTTTGTGCAACATCTGATCGAT
>JACPWS010000090.1 GCA_016196925.1 Burkholderiales bacterium
CCGAGGTGTATCACTTCGGCGCCGTTCGCCATCAGGATGCGGCGCATGATGTTGATCGAGGCGTCGTGGCCATCGAACAGCGAGGCGGCGGTGACGAAGCGCACCTTGTTGGCGGGTTTGTATTCAGTCAGTTTCTGGGCGATGGACAAATCGGTCATGTCTTCCTCAAGGGGCAGTGTGCTTGCGGCGACGCCGTAAAAGCGGCATCGGGCAATCGGTAAGCTAAATTATATGACGTTAACGTAAACGTCAATACGAAATTGTAAAATCGCCGCCATAGCGCGGATGCGGCTTGCAAGGCAAAAAGCGCGGGAAAAGCGCATGGATACGCAATGTTCATATTGCTTGCGCGGGCCGCATTGCTTGCCTTGGCGTCAAGCACCGGGCGGCGGCGCTCGCCGTGCTGGCGGTCTGCAACAAAATCCTGTCGCTGCGGCCAGCGTTGCCGGAGAGGTGAGGGAGAGGCGGCGGACCGGCATTTTCCAGTATAGCCAAAGCGGCCGGCTTTGCCGCCGGGGAGTCGGGTTCAGCAGACTCCATGCGGAGAGTAAGGCGGGTGAGGATCCAAATTGCTTATCTGGTTTGCAAAGGGCATGCATTGCGACCGGTAAGCCGCAGTTTTGCCCGGAGCCCGAGTGGGTGGAGGAACAGGCTCGCGTTGCGCCGGCTGTGGTAGCAGCCGCTGTATTCGGATGCGCCGCCAGTCCTATGCCGGGAGGCCGTCGCCGCGCCCCGCCCAAACGGGGTGCGTCATGCCAGCCCGGCGCAAGACCAGGGCGCAAAGACATCAAAGAAAGCTTCCGGAATAATGGGAGAAGACCCCCACCCGCTGCAGCGCTTTCCCGACTCCTTTGAAATCTGCTGTGATCACAGTGTAGGATGCGGCGCGGTTTTAGGAAAATACGAAATTTCGATATGGGTATCACGATAAGCGATAGCCGCCTTGCGGTATCCCCGCCGCCGCCTCCTGCAGCCCGGCGCGGGCGCCTGCCTGCACCCATATTTTTTGAATTTTATGGGGAGTATCTTGCGTTTCCAGCCTGTCGTCCGCGAATATAAAGGGGTCGTTTTATATACTCACCCCAGTATATTTACGCGTCGGGCACGTTTCCGGCGCTCCGGTTCAGGCCGGCAAGCTGTGCGCGCCCAGCCAGCGACCGCTTTCGCACAAGTCGCGCGCGACTTCCAGCACCAGTTTTTCCACCGCCAGGGCGGCGTTGGTCAGCGGGATATTCCTGGACGAACACAAGACCACCGTGCGCGTCAGCTGTACGTCGCCGATGGCGCAGGCGCGCAATTCGCCGCGCTCTATCTCGGGCAACAAAGGCGAGACCGGCAACAGCGTGGCGCCCATGTCGGCCAGCAGGGCCGATTTCAGGATGGCGATCGAGGTGATGTCTATCACTTGCTTCAGTTCCAGCCCGTGCTGTCGCACCACTTGCTCTATGCGCGGGCGCACGCCGTGCTGTATGCTGGGCAGGATCAGCGGCGCCCGCAAGGCTTGTTCCAGCGCGATGCGCTTGCGTTTGCAGGCGAATTGCGAATCGCTGCGGGTGATGTACATCATCTGCTCTTCCACCAGCGGCCGGCTGCGGAAGGCGCCGAGCTGGCCGTCGTCGAACAGAATCGCCAGATTCAGGCGGCCCGAGCGCAATTGTTCGCTCAAGGTGCCGGTCAGTTCTTCGGTCAGCTGGAAGACGATGTCGGGATAGCTGGCGCGCACCGCCGTCAGCAAGGGCAAGGCCAGCGCGCCGGAAGCGCTTTGCGGGATGCCGAGCGCGACCGTGCCGCTCGGTTTATCGGCGGATTGCCCGACCGCCGATTTGGCATCGTGCACCTGTTTCAAAATCGCCTGCGCATGTTCGTAAAAAATCTTGCCGGCGTCGGTCGCCAGCATGCCCTGGGCCGAACGGTGCAAGAGCCGGGCGCCGAGTTCTTCTTCGAGTTGCTGCAATTGCTGGCTCAGGGCCGGTTGTACGATATGCAGCACGCGCGCCGCGCGCGACAGCGAACCGTGATCGACGATGGCGACGAAATAGCGCAGCTGGCGCAGCTCCATGATATGTCCTGATGTGTACTGATGTGTCCGGTTGAGCGCTCATTATCTGCGATAAACGACACCGAGCGGGATTAAGTCGCCCGGACGCTCAGGCTCAGAAAAACTCGACGCTGTCGTTGGTTTGCTTGGTGTGCAGATCGCCGCTGGCCACCAGGCTTTCGTAATGGCAAGTGCGGTTGCGGCCATTGGTCTTGGCGAAGTACAGGGCCTGATCGGCGCGGCCGACGATGGCCACCGCCGGCTCGTACGGATCGATGCAGGCATAGCCTACGCTGACGGTGACTTGCCCGACTTGCGGGAAGTCGTGCTCTTCCACATTGTGGCGGAAGCGGTCGAAAATATGCCGGGCGTCTTCTTGCGAAGCCGAGCGCAGCAAGATCACGAATTCTTCGCCGCCGAACCGGAACAGCCGGTCGCTCGGGCGGAACGAGGAGCGCATCAGGTTGGCGATCAGGATCAGCACTTCATCGCCGTACAAGTGGCCGAACTGGTCGTTGACGCGCTTGAAGTGGTCGATATCGAGCACTGCCAGCCAGTGTTGTTTTTCCGTCTCTTGATGACGGCGTTCCGGGCCTTGCCGTTCGGGGTCGTGCGCGTACTGCGGCGGCGCGCTATTGCGCAAGACTTTGGAAAAGCTGTCGTCGAAGGTCTTGCGATTCAGCAAGCCGGTCAGCGAATCACGCTCGCTGTAATCGAGCAAGTTCTGGAAATTGCGATACACGATCAGCATGCCTTCCACCACTTCCATGGTGTTGACCGCGTAGTTGGCCGGATTGCAAATTTCCAGGCAAGTGTGCAGCTTGTCGTTGATCCAGATCGGCAGCCAGATCAGCTTGCCCCGTTCGTCGACCTGTTCTATGACGGCTTGCTGATTGGCGATGCCGGCTTTCAACAGCGGGTATTGGTCTAAGCTGTCGCCGCTTTGCCCGTTGTTCTGGGATTCGTCGGCAATCGAGACGATGTCGTCGCGGATGACGATGTGCGGCTTGATGTAAATTTGCTGCCCCAGCGAAACCACATCCAGCACGCGCGCCGACTGCGCGTTGGTCAATTCGCGCAGTGCAGAAATCACGGAAATGTTCAGCAAATCATGGTCGCGATGACCAGTAATTTCCACCAGGTGTTTAATGATAGCTTCCATGCTCCCGTTTCCTGCCGCGGCCTTTAGTCAGAACGTCTGTGCTCAACTTGCATTTTTACAATATTATAACAACTGATGGTACGCCAGCCCCAAATAATCTGCGTCAGCGGGAATTCGCTGCCGGCATAGCGCAATCGTGCAGCTTGCCGAGCATACTGCCACGCGGTGAACTAAAGTAATAACATAAGCCGGTCTTAGCATCCAACTTCCGAGGTCAGTGATATGCGCAATCGCTCTCAGCCAGCCGCCGTTCTGCTCTGTCTAAGCTGTTTTCTTGGTATCGCGTCCGCCCGCGCCGATAGCCTGATCCAGGTGCTCGACAGCGGCGGACAGGCGGCGCCCGATGCGGTGGTCTACGCGCAAGCGCTGTCCGGCCCGCTCAGCGCCAAAGCGGCCACCGCCGAGATTGAGCAAAAAGACAAAACTTTCATTCCCCTGGTGACGGTGGTGCAGACCGGAACCG
The DNA here is from genome assembly GCA_016196925.1 of Burkholderiales bacterium. Lineage (GTDB taxonomy): Bacteria > Pseudomonadota > Gammaproteobacteria > Burkholderiales > Burkholderiaceae_D > Undibacterium. The sequence goes on from JACPWS010000090.1 coordinate 3,664, forward strand.
CGATTTTCTTTCCGAATAACGATACCGTCCGCCATCACGCCTACTCGTTTTCGCCGGCGCGTCCGTTTGAATTGAAGCTGTATTCCGGCAAGCCGGCCGCCCCCATCCTGTTCGACAAAGCCGGCACCGTGGTGGTCGGCTGCAATATTCACGACCACATGATTGCATATATCCAGGTGGTCGATACGCCGTATTTCGCCAAAACCGACAGCAAGGGCCAGGCCCGCCTGCCGGCCATGCCGCCCGGCAAATACACGCTCAAGGTCTGGCATTACAAACAATTGAGCACAGGCGCTGCGCCGCAAGAGCAAAACCTGCCCGCCGGCGACGACGGCCGCCCCGTCGTCGTCAGGCTCAATATCAAGGCCGGATAACTGTCGGATACCGATGCGTATGCACACTCCAAGGACAAGCCATGCGTCTGCATAGTCTGGAAAGCCGGGTAGTCATCCTGTTTATCGGCTTGCTGCTGACGCTGCAGTTCGCCGGCTTCATCGCGATTGACAACGCCATCGACAGCAACGCGCGCAGCGCGGTCGAGGAAGATCTCAAGATCAACGAGAAAATTTTTTCGCGCTTATTGGCGCAAAACGCGCAAAAGCTGATCCAGGGTGCGCAAGTGCTGGCCAAAGATTATGGCTTCCTGGAAGCCATGGGCACCCAGGATAACGAGACCATCGTCTCTACCCTGTCCAATCACGGCAAGCGCCTGGGCGCCGATCTCACCATGCTGGTAGGGCTGGATAGAAAAATCACCGCCTCCACCAGCGCCGCGCTGGCCAGCGGCCTGCAACAGTCGGTGCTGGCGCTGATACAGGCCGCGGAGCAAACCGGCAGCGCCGACAGCACGGCGATCGTGAACGGCAAGCCGTACCAGATGGTGATGGTGCCGATCAAGGCGCCGATCACGCTCAGCTGGGTAGTGATGGCGATCCCTATCGGCAAGGCCATCGTCGGCGACATGCACGAATTATCGATGATGCAGATTTCCCTGCTGACTTCCGGCGCCGACGGTCTGTGGGTGCCAAACGTCACCACGCTCAACGATGAACAGGCAGGCAAGCTGGCGCGTCTGCTGCCGGCCATCAACAGCAAAACCAAGTTCATCCCCGAGCTGGAGCTCGACGACGAGCAATATAGCGCCCGCTTGCTGAAGCTGGCCCAGAACGAGCAAACCAGCACCATCGCGGTATTGCAGCTGTCCATCAGCCAGGCCGTCGCCCCTTACAAAAAACTGCAGCGCAATCTGCTGATACTGACGGTGCTCGGCGCCATCGTCGCCAGCATCGTCAGCGCCATCACGGCGCGCCGCATCACGGGGCCGGTGCGCCAGCTGGCCGAAACCGCGCGCCGCCTCGGCGCCGGCGATTACAGCGCGGCCATCACCGTGAATCGGCAAGATGAAATCGGCGAACTGGCGCAAACCTTCCGCACCATGCGCGACGGCATCGCCCAGCGCGAAAAAGAAATCTGGCGGCTGGCGTACTGGGACACGCTGACCAATCTGCCGAATCGCGCCCTGTTCACCAGCATGCTGGAAGAAGCGATCGCCCATGCGCGCGCTCACGAGAGTGCATGTTATGTACTGATCATGGATCTCGACCGCTTCAAAAATGTCAACGACATCATGGGTCACCGTTTCGGCGATCTGCTGCTGACGCGGGTCGCCCTGCGTCTGGCGGCGGAGCTGGGCAGCGGCGCCACCAAACCGGCCAGGCTGGGCGGCGACGAATTCGCCATCCTGTTGCCGGACGCCGGCAAAGACGAGGCGCAGAACACCGCGGCCAGGATCTTGCTGTCGCTGGAAAAACCGATCTCGATAGAAGACCAGACCGTCGATCTCAGCGCCGGCATAGGCATTGCCGGTTTTCCCGAGCACGCCGACGATGTCGCCACCTTGCTGAGCCGGGCGGAAGTCGCCATGTATGCGGCCAAGCTGAGCAATGACGGCGCGATGGTCTACTCGCCGGAAATAGACAAATCGAGTCAGCAAAGCCTGTCTTTGCTGAGCGAACTGCGCGCCGCGCTGGAACAGCATGCCTTCCGCTTATACGTGCAGCCGAAAGTAGGACTGGCCAGCGGCGCGGTGATCGCGGTGGAAGCGCTGGTGCGCTGGGCTCACCCCGAGCGCGGCTTTATCTACCCCGACCACTTCATCCCTTTCGCCGAGCAGACCGGCTTCATCCGCCAGCTGACGCATTGGGTCATGAACGAGGCGGCCCTGACTTGCCGCCTGTGGGCGGAGCGCGGGCTGCACCTGAAAATTTCTGTGAATATTTCGGCGCGCGATTTACTGGACCAGGATTTGCCGGCCAAATTCGGCGCGATCTTGCGCCAGCACCAGGTGGCGGCGGCCTCGTTCTGCCTTGAGATCACGGAAAGCGCGATCATGGACGATCCGGTGCGCGCCCATCAGACGCTGGACCGGCTGCATGCGATGGGCCTGGATTTGTCGATCGACGACTTCGGCACCGGCTATTCGTCGCTGGCTTACCTGAAGCGCTTGCCGGTCGATGAGTTGAAAATCGATAAATCGTTTGTGCTGAAAATGGAGAAAGATATCGACGACACCAAGATCGTCAAATCGACGATAGACCTCGGCCACAACATGGGCTTGCGCGTGGTTGCCGAGGGAGTGGAAAACGTGGAAGTGATGGCCTTGCTGAAAGAACTGGGCTGCGACCAGGCACAAGGCTATTTCATCAGCAAGCCGATGCCGGCCGCCGACTTCAGCAACTGGCTGACGACCTGGAAAACACCAGAACTGCAAGCCTGAGCGCTTGCCGCCCGCCTCAGACCAGGTGCATCATCTGGCTCGATTTGCGATCGCGCTTGCGGTTGTACATGCGGCTGTCCGCGATCTTGATCAGCCTTACATAGTCGTTGCCATCTTCGGGATAACTGGCCCAGCCTATCGATACCCCGACGCTGACCACCACTTCTTCCAACATGATAGGCTCTTCCACCAGGGCGCTGATTTTATCGACCATGTTGTCGATGTCGATCGAGGTTTTGGTGTCTTTCAACAGCAAGACGAATTCGTCGCCGCCATAGCGCGCCACTTCGTCGGTATCGCGTATCGCCGTGCGTAAACGCGCCGCAATAATCACCAGCGCCTTGTCGCCGGCGTCGTGTCCGTGATTGTCGTTGATGCACTTGAATCTATCCAGATCGACGAACAACAAGGTGAAGCCCTCGCTGCTGCCGGGGTTTTCCAGCGCCTGCGACTGCAAATAACTAATCTGGGCAAACAGCGACTCGCGGTTGGCGACTTGCGTCAGTTTGTCGAAACGCAGCTTGTTTTCCATTTCGCCGAAAGTCTGCGCCAGCGTGCCTATCTCGTCGCGGCGGCGGATATCGAGCGGAGGCATAGGTTCGCCATTGCCAAATTTTTCTGCGGCCGAAGTCAGTTTGCGTATGTCGCGGATCACGCGCTCGACGATAGTCAAGCCTATGGTCAGGGCGAACACGATGCAGGCAATCGCGATCACCACGCTTTGCAAAAATCCCTGATTGATTGCACTCATAAAATCCGAGCGCGGCACCGTCACCACCGTCAGCCAGTTCAAGCCCTGCTTGTTGCCAAGCGGAGACACGGCGACATCGACGACGCCCGAACCCAGATCGAAGGACTGCGTAAGCGCGCCGCCGGGAATTTGCACACCTAGTTTTTTATAGGTTGCACTGATCAGTGGCGTCTTCATGTAGACCGCGCGCATCCGTTCCGGCATGCCATTCACAGTTCGTTCTGGCAACTCTTGCCCGGAAGTGGCGACAATATAGCCATCGGCGTCGACAATATAGGCGACGGCATTCTTGCTGATTTCGAGTTTGCGTAAAAAACTCGACAACTCTTTCAGCGTGACATCGGTCGCCAGCACGCCGGCGAATTCGTGGTTTTTCTGGAAAACCGCCTTGGCCAGGGTGATGGTCGGATAATGGAAAGAAAAATTATTGTAGATTTTGGACCAGACCGGCTGGTCCGATCCCATGGCGGACTGGTACCACGGGCGCTTGCGCGGATCGAATTGATCGGTGCGTATCAATTCCGATCTGTCTCCGGTAGCCTTCACTTTATACACGAGGCGGCTGGTCCAGTCAGGTTCGCGCCAGAACAACTGCACCACGTCGCGCGAGATGCGGTACACCCCGACGAAACGGCCATCCTTGCCGCCGAAATAGACGTAGTTGTTGACGTCCATGAACAAACCGCTGGCCGCCCAGAACTTTTCTTCCAGGGCCAGCATGTTGGTGGAAAACGGCTGCTCTTTCGGTATATGGACGGTACTCGGGGCCACCGATTCCAGGGCCGTCAAGGCGCCGTCCAGATGTTTCTCTGTGGCGCTATTGATGCGGTTGACCATGTCCAGCAAAATACGCTCGGTCAGCGTATGTACAGCATCGGTCCCGGCCTTCATGGAGACCCAGCCTATCGCGGCTGACACGCCGATTACCAACACGGTAATCGGTATCACCAATTCACGGCGCAAGGACGAACGGCTCATACGCGGGCTCGACAACCATATCGAAAAAAAATCGGAAACACTTGGATAAGCCGCCCGATTTGTCCCCGCTGCGGGACTTCGCATTTTCTTTGTCAATCGGACAGCAATCTTTTGAGTATATACCCTTAAAAATTGTAACAGTTAGTTTCTGCTTCAATAAAGCAATAAAATCTTCCGGCGGCAGCGACTATGGCGTCAAGCCGCTCAAGTTTTAAGCGCCCCCATTCCCGCAGGAAGCGCGCTACCGTTTAAAAGTATGCCGGTGCGCGGGCTGGCGTATCGAGGTATTTGCCGCCGTTCAAGCTATCTGCCGCCTGAAAATACAATTCCCACCGGGCAACATAAAAATAACTGACATGGCGCGACGCCCGCCTTTTCTGGTCAGGCACAGCAAGCATTTCAGTTTTTCAGCCAAAACACCAGCACCGAAGTTGCTTCTTCAAAGCGCTCCGCGTGTTCGGCGCCGGCCGCTATCACGCACCATTCGCCGGCAGTTACGGCGCGCTCCATGCCGTCCAGCGTCAGATACAGCGTTCCGGCGCTGACCAGCACATAATTGGTGCTCGGATGCGTATGGGCAGGCGTGCACAGATTTTCGCGGGTGGCGACCGATACATCGCAAAATTCGCTGCTGATCTTGCCCAAGGTAAGCAAGGCGGCGGGGATATGAGCCATGGCGGAACAACTCCTGAAAAAAGCGCCAGTCTAAAGCAAGATGATTGTACGACTTTGACTTCGCGCATACCGGCGCAGACATAGTCACTAACTGATTTCCCTTGCGGATGGGCCAGGATAACCGCCGGGCTCGTCAGAATTCATAAAAAAAAACCGGTCGTCGACCGGTTTTTCTTCAGAGTCTGGCCCGCAATCAGAAACGATAGCCGACACCGACGCCGACCAGCCACGGATCGACCTTGACGGCGCTGGCCTTGGCGCCGCCGATATAGACGTCGCTGCGTATCTGCACTTTTTTGACATCCAGGTTCAGCGACCAGTTTTTATCGAGTTTGAAATCGACGCCGGCCTGTACCGCAAAGCCCAGGCTCTGATTATCCAGATCGGCCGCGCCGCCCAACAGATGGACATCGGAAATACGCGTGTAATTGAGGCCGGCGCCCAGGTAAGGATTGATTTGCGCATCGGGAGCGAAATGGTATTGCGCAGTCAAGGTCGGCGGCAAATGTTTGAAATAACCGATGTTGGCGCCATCCAGCATCACGTCATGTTTTTGCGGATAAGTCAGTATCAATTCTGCCGACCAGTTAGGCGTGACATAGTAAGAAATATCCACTTCGGCGATTGCCTTGCTGCTGACGGTCAGCCGGTCTGCGGCGCCGACGCCGGCCACCGGATCGGAGCCGTTCGCCGGGCTGATGTTGACGACGCGGGCGCGCAGCTGCCACGGGCTTTGCTGCGCCATCGCTTGCGTTGCGGTCAGGCCGATTGCAGCCAGGGAGAGTGCGAGTACGATTTTTTTCATTTCTTCTTCCTTTCTCAACAGTGATGAAGAAAGTGTAAGTCCGCCCCGCGCTGCCTAACTTGAGCTACATCAAGATTGGTGCATAGCACAAAAATTCAGCAAAATATGTCCCTCCCCAGCCGCATGAGGTATCCTTGCAGACCTCGCATTCACTCCCCTTCAAACGTTAAAAAATGGCTAATTACGTCTATACCATGAACCGTGTCGGCAAGATCGTTCCGCCGAAACGCCAGATACTCAAAGATATCTCGCTGTCCTTTTTCCCCGGCGCCAAGATCGGCGTGCTGGGCTTGAACGGTTCCGGCAAATCCTCGCTGCTGAAAATCATGGCCGGCATCGATACCGACATCCAGGGCGAAGCCGTGCCCATGCCTAACCTGAACATCGGCTACCTGCCGCAAGAGCCGCAGCTCGACCCGGAACAAACCGTGCGTGCAGCGGTCGAATCGGCGCTCGGCGAAGTGTTCGAAGCGAAAGCCAAACTGGAACTGGTGTATGCGGCCTACGCCGAAGAAGACGCCGATTTCGACGCGCTGGCGAACGAGCAAGCGCGGCTGGAAGCGATCATCTCCACCTCGTCCGGCGACAACGTGGAACTGCAACTGGAAATGGCGGCCGATGCGCTGCGCCTGCCACCCTGGGATGCGAAAATCGGCGTCTTGTCCGGCGGCGAAAAACGCCGCGTCGCGCTCTGCCGTCTATTATTGTCGAAACCCGATATGTTGCTGCTGGACGAACCGACCAACCACCTGGACGCCGAGTCGGTCGACTGGCTGGAGCAATTCCTGTTGCGCTTCCCCGGCACGGTGGTCGCGATCACGCATGACCGCTACTTCCTCGACAACGCCGCCGAATGGATCCTGGAACTCGACCGCGGCGCCGGCATCCCGTGGAAAGGCAACTACAGCTCCTGGCTCGATCAGAAACAGGCGCGCCTGAAGCAGGAAGAAGCGACCGAATCGGCGCGTCAGCGCGCGCTGCAAAAAGAACTGGAATGGTCGCGCCAGAATCCTAAAGCGCGCCAGGCCAAGAGCAAGGCGCGTCTGGCCCGCTTCAACGAGATGAGCGAACACGAATACCAGAAACGCAACGAGACGCAAGAGATTTTCATCCCGGTGGCGGAACGCCTGGGCAATGAAGTGATCGAATTCAACAACGTCTCGAAAGCATTCGGCGAGCGCCTGCTGATCGACAATCTGAGCTTCAAGATTCCGCCCGGCGCCATCGTCGGCATCATAGGCCCGAACGGCGCCGGCAAATCGACCTTGTTCAAGATGATCGCCGGTATCGACACGCCCGACAGCGGCGCGGTCGCGATAGGCCAGACCGCCAGGATTTCTCTGGTCGATCAGTCGCGCGAAGATTTGGGGAACAGCAAGACCGTGTTTGAAGATGTCGCCAACGGCGCCGATATCCTGACCGTCGGCCGCTTCGAAATGCCGTCGCGCGCCTATCTCGGCCGTTTCAACTTTAAGGGCGGCGACCAGCAAAAGATCGTCGGCAACCTGTCCGGCGGCGAGCGCGGCCGCCTGCATCTGGCCAAGACCCTGCTACAGGGCGGCAACGTCCTGCTGCTCGACGAACCGTCCAACGACCTCGACGTGGAAACCCTGCGCGCGCTGGAAGATGCGCTGCTGGAATTCGCCGGCAGCGTGATGGTAATCTCGCACGACCGCTGGTTCCTCGACCGGATCGCGACCCACATCCTGGCCTTCGAAGGCAATTCGCAAGTGACTTTCTTCGACGGCAATTACCAGGAATACGAAGCCGACAAGAAGAAGCGTCTCGGCGAAGAAGGCGCCAAACCGAAACGGATACGTTACAAGCCGCTGGCGGTATAAGTAAGAGTAAGAGTTAGGACGAGGCGACCGTACCGATGCTGTGGCCTCGTCGGATTTTGCACTATCCATATCGGACGATATCCCATGAAAATCATACGAAACACACCAATTATCCTGATCGCCGCACTGTGTCTGATGTCTTGGTCCGGCCAGGCGATAGCCAATTCAGGAAGCAAGGAAGCGGGCGCATCCGCCGCCGTCCCGACCGCAAGGATGGAACCGTTTACCGTCAACCTGGCTAGTTTTGACCGCTATCTGCAACTCAGCATCGCCCTGCAAATCGCCAGCGGCGAAGTCGCGGAAAAAATCAAGTTGCTGATGCCCGTGCTCAGGCACAAGCTGATCCTGATTCTGAGCAACAAGGAATCCGAGTTGCTACGCTCGCCGGAAGGCAAGCATCAGCTGGTCGAAGAAATCAAGGAGAGCGTCAACCAGACGCTGGAATTCAAAGAACGCGACGGCATCACCGACGTATTCTTTGAAAATTTCGTGATTCAGTAAGCAAGCCGATCCGCGCGATCTGCGCGATCCGCTAGGCCAGCCGCAAGGCGGTTTCCAGGGCGATTTCCATCATGTCTTGAAAACTGTCTTGCCGCTCTTCGGCCGACAGATGTTTCCCGCTGCGTATGTGGTCGGCCACGGTCAGTATGCCCAGCGCTTTGGCGCCGTATTCGGCCGCCAGGCCATACAAGCCGGCGACTTCCATCTCTACCGCCAGCACCTGCATTTTTTCCATCACATCGAATAACTGCGGCTGTACCGAATAAAACAGGTCGGCCGAGAACACATTGCCGACGCGCACAGGCTTGTGCAGCTGTCGCGCGCTGGCCACTGCGGCCGCCAGCAATTCGTAATCGGCGATCGCGGCGAAATCGTGATCCATGAAACGCATGCGGTTGACCTTGCTGTCGGTGCAAGCCCCCAGCGCGATGATGACGTCGCGCAGTTCGACCTCGGGCGCCAGCGCACCGCAAGAACCGACCCGTATCAGGGTGCGCACCCCGTATTCGCGTATCAGTTCGGTGGCGTAAATGCTGGCGGAAGGGATGCCCATGCCGTGCGCCATGACCGAAACCCGGCGCCCGCGGTAATAGCCGGTGTAGCCGTACATATTCCTGACCGATGTCACCAGACGGGCTTCGCTGAGCCAGGTGTCGGCGATCATCTTGGCCCGCAAAGGGTCGCCCGGCATCAGGACGATATCGGCGAAATCGCCGGCGGCGGCGCCTATATGGGGAGTAGTCATGCGGCCTCGTCTGGTCGATGTTGATTGTTGAATTGATCCGGCGCGCGCAGGCATTCCAGGATTTGCGGCGGCTTGGCGGGCGCGCTGGCGCTGCAATGGAAGGCGGCGCGCAGCGCGGCGCTCGCCTGTTCCAGTGCGGCCTCGTCGCTGGCATGCACCAGCGCCAGCGGCGTGGCGCTATCGAGCAGCTGGCCGACTTCGGCGATGCGGCTCAGGCCGACGCGGTAATCGGGGGTGGCGCCGGCATGGCTGCGGCCGCCGCCCAGCTGCAGCACCGCCAGGCCGAGCGCCCTGGTGTCGATGGCGTGAACGTAGCCTTGCTCTGCGCCGGCCGCGTACACCGGGCGCAGCAGCCTGGCCGGCGGCAGGTAAGCATCGTAGCGTTCGACAAAATCGGCCGGACCGCCGAGCGCGGCGCACATGCGGCCGAAAGCCTCGGCCGCCCGCCCGGAATGCAAGGCGTCCAGCAAGCGCAGCTGCGCATCGAGCGCGCTCTGCGCCAGGCCGCCCAGCATCAGCATTTCGGTGCCGAGCGCCAGCACGGTCTGGTGCAGGCGCGCAGGACAGGCGTCGCCGCGCAGATACTGCATGGCGGCGCGCACTTCGGTGGCGTTGCCGGCGCAGGGCGCCAGCGGCTGGCTCATGTCGGTGAGCAGCGCCGCGCAGGCGATCCCGGCGCCGGCCGCGGTGAGGACGATGCTGGCCGCCAGTTCGCGCGCGGCCGCCAGGCCCGGCGTCACGGCGCCGTTGCCGGTCTTGATGTCCATCACCAGGACCGATAAACCGGCCGCCAGTTTTTTGGCGAGTATCGAAGCCGTGATCAGCGCGCTGGAATCGACCGTCGCCGTCAGATCGCGTATCGCGTACAGGCGTTTGTCGGCCGGCGCCAGATCGGCGGTCTGGCCTATGATGGCGCAGCCGCATTGCTGCACCACGCGCCGGAACGTCGCCAGATCGGGCGTGCTGCAATAGCCGGGGATCGCATCGAGCTTGTCCTGGGTGCCGCCGGTATGGCCGAGGCCGCGTCCGCTGATCATCGGCACCACGCCGCCGCAAGCGGCCACCAGCGGCGCCAGCACCAGCGACACCAGGTCGCCGACGCCGCCGGTCGAATGTTTATCCAGCACCGGCCCGCGCAAGTCGAGTTCGTCCCAGCGCAAGACGGCGCCGGAATCGCGCATCGCCAGCGTTAAGTCCACGGTTTCCTGGGTACCCATGCCCTTGATGCAAGTCGCCATCGCCAGCGCCGCCAATTGCGCGTCCGAGATGCTGCCGTCGACGATGCCGTCGACGACAAACGCGATTTCTGCGGCCGATAAGGCGGCGCCTGCGCGCTTCTTGCGGATGATTTCCTGCGGCAGCAACATCATCAATAAGCCGTGGCCGGCATGGACGGGCTTGCTTTGGTCGCGCCGTCTATGGTCAGCAAAAGCGTGTCGAGCAGGCTGGACGCGCCGAACCGGAAGTGGCCGGCATGCACCCAGTCCCGGCCGAGCAGGCGGTCGGCCAGCGCCAGGTAAGCGGCCGCTTCGGCCGCCGTCTTCACCCCGCCGGCCGCCTTGAAGCCGCACTGGCCGCCGGTTTCGGCGATCGCGGCCAGCATCACTTCGGCTGCCTCCAGCGTGGCATTGACGGCGACCTTGCCGGTCGAAGTCTTGATGAAGTCGGCGCCGGCGCGTATCGCGCTCAGGCTGGCGGCGCGTATCAGTTCCGGGGTACGCAGTTCGCCGCTTTCCAGGATGACCTTCAGCGTCTTGTCGCCGCAGGCTAGTTTGCAGGCGCGCACCATTTGCGCGCCTGTCACGGCATCGCCGGCCATCAGGGCGCGGTAAGGGAATACCAGATCGACTTCATCGGCGCCGTATGCGATGGCGGCGCGGGTTTCCGCCAGCGCGACTTCGAGATCGGCGCCGCCGTGCGGGAAATTGGTGACGGTTGCCAGCAGAATATCGGGCGTCCCCTGTTCGCTCAGGATTTTCCTGGCGACCGGCACGAAACGCGGATACACGCATAGCGCCGCCACCTTGCCGGCCCGGCTATGCGCGGCGCGGCACAGGGCCGCGACTCTGGCGGGCGTATCGTCGTCGTTGAGCGTGGTCAGATCGATCAGGGACAAGGCGCGTCGTGCGGCAAAGGCCAGCGTTTCGGTAGCGAGGGTGGGCGACATCGTGTTTCTCCGTGGCGTAACAGCGGGGTCCGGGCGGACGCTGGTAGCCGGATTGTCCCGAGTTCCGCCTCCGCATGTCAAAAGGAAATAAGCTGGCGCTTGACGTAGATCAGTAAGCGCGCTTGCGGCCCGACCAATCTGAAATACGGCCGACTACCTGTTTTAGGTATACCTGAGCGCGATAATTCAGCAAAATAGCGCTTTCTCCGCCAATTTCCTCGTTCATGCACCAGCTTGCCGCACCCGCCTTTGCGGAAATCGAAATCAAAAAGAGCCGCTTCCTGGGCCAGCTGTACCCGGTCGGCAACCGTGCCGAAGCGCGCGACAAATTGGCCGGGATCCGCGCCCAGCATCCGGGTGCGGTGCATGTCTGCTGGGTCTTGCTGTGCGAGGGCGATTCCGGCCTGGATGACGACGGCGAACCTTCCGGCACGGCCGCCAAGCCCATGTATAACGTGCTGGTGCACAAGGATGTCATGAACGCGCTGGCCGTGGTGGTGCGCTACTGGGGCGGCTGCAAGCTCGGCGCCGGCGGGCTGACGCGCGCTTACGGCCAGGCGATTTCCGAAGCCTTCAAAAGCGCCTCGCTGATTGCGGTGGAAGCCACGCTGGACTGGGAAATCCGGGTCGCGTTTGGCGACGAATCCCAGCTGCGCCGCATTTGCGAGCGCTTTGAGGCAGCGATTAGCGAAGTCCGCTATGCGGAGGCGGCCACGCTGCAAATCAAGCTCAAGGAAAAATTCGCCGGCCCGTTCGAGACCGAGGCGAAGGAAGTCCTGAAAGGGAAGATCGACATCCGGAAAGTAGCGAACCCGCCGGAGTAACTAGCCAACTAGCTAACTTGCCGGCGGCTATAGCCGATGCCAGATAAGCGGCGCCCGCCCATTTTCAACCACTATTTAAAAATTTTATGTCTGCCGACGAAATTCTGCGTACCAAACTCAATCAGGAAACTGCCCGCTACCCGTGGAAAGAATTGCTGCGCCACTTTGCCGCCGGCAATGTCATCGCGGTCGCGGCGCAGCTCGATCTGCTGGAAGTCGCCTTGTGCATGGCGAACGACGACGCCGCGCAAATCGGCGCCTGGCTGGCCGCCGGCCAGATCGCCAAGGTCAGCGATGCCCAGGCGCAAAGCTGGCTGGAACAGGATGCCAGCTTGTGGAGCGTGGTGGTCAAGCCCTGGGTGATAGTCCAGCTGCGCCTGTCCTGATAGGTGATTTAAGGGAGTATGCACAGTCGCCATGCTGGTGTCCGTTTAATATCAATGGTGGACGGCTTTGAAATAAGCATACTCTATCCCAGTATGTTGACAATGAACTTTTCGGCAACTAGCACAGTCTGACTCCGGTCAGCTGTTACCGGAGTTCCCTATGCAAGGCAGTTTTACCGCCCCGTTCTGGCGCCGGCCGGGCGCATTACTGCTGGTCTTGCTGCTGCATCTCGCGCTCTGGCCAGTGTTGCAACAAACGGGCGGCTCGTCCCGCAGTTCCCTGGGCGATCCGTCTATCCACTACCTGCAATTATTCCACGCGCGGCCAGCCGCGCCGCAGCCGCTGCGCGCCGTGCGCCAACACCGGGCGCCCCGTCCGGCGCCGTCCCCGGTAAGCGGCCAGGCGACGAATACGGTAGCGGCGCCCATCAGCGCTGTTCCGGCGGACAGCGCTGATGGGCAATTGGATCTGGAGGCGCTGCGCGCCAGCGCCCGCGCGAACGAAGGCCAGCGCAAACCGGGCGAAATCGAGCAGATGCAAGCCGGCCATTGGCGCGACCGCAGCCTGGAACAGCAACTCGGCGCCGCGGTCCAGAAGGCGCAACGCAAGGATTGCCGCAACGCCTACGCCGGCCTCGGCCTGCTGGCGATTATTCCGCTCGCGGCCAGCACCGTGGTCGACACCGGCTGCAAATGGTGAGCAAGTCTGACGCTCGGCTATAATTCCGGATTCTGTACGCAAGCAGTCAACTTCGGCCTGAAGCAAACGTTAAGATACAGGCCGTGCTTGTGCGGTCATTTTCTTTTTTTATCCGGATTATCCATGAAAAAAATTTCCTACCTGTTCGCCGCCATGATGTTGGCCGCACTCGGCTCGGGCATCGCCCCGCTAACGCTGGAAGTAGCACACGCCGAAGAAGCCGCCGATAAAGCCAAGCCTGCCGTCCGTGCCGAAATGGGCAAACCGCTCAACGAAATCCAGGAATTGCTAAGCAATAAGCAATACCCGCAAGCGCTGGAAAAAATCAACGCCCTGAATGCGCTGGAAAACAAGACCCCCTACGAATTATTCGCGCTCGACCGCCTGCGCGCCGTGCTTGCCTCCGGCACCAACGACACGCCGCTGCTGGCGCAGTCGTTTGAAAACATGATCAAGACCGAGTTTTTGAAAGATGCAGAGAAACTGCGCCTGATGGAAGCGATGGCCGGCACCTATTTCAATGAAAAAAAATACGACCAGGCAAAGCAATGGGCCTTGCGCTTGTTGGAAAAAGATAACGGCAATCAGCAGATTCACAGCTTGCTGGCGCGCGCCATGTATTTGCAAAACGATTTCGCCGGCACCATCAAGGAATTAGCGTTGCAACTGACGCAGGACGATCAGGCGCAACGCGCACCATCCCAGGATACGCTGCGTCTGCTGGGCGCCAGCTATCAGCAAACGAAAGACAATGCGGGCTATACCATGATACTCGAGCGCATGGTCACGCATTACCCGCAAAAAGATTACTGGGGCGACCTGATCTACCGCATCGAACACAAGCCCGGCTTCTCGGATCGCCTGCGCCTGGATTTGTATCGTTTGCTGCTGATCACCGACAATATCGACGACGCGGCGCAATATGTAGAAATGGCCGAACTCGCCTTGCTGGCCGGTTTGCCGGCCGAAGCTAAAAAAGTCGTCGATGCCGGCTTTAGCGCCAATGTTCTGGGCGCCGGCAAGGAAGCCGCCAAGCACAAGCAATTGCGCGAACGCGTCTACAAGCAGGCGGCCGACGATGCGAAAGCGCTGGACGCCGGCGAAGCCGCCGCCAAATCGGCCAAGACCGGTACCGGCATGGTTAACATAGGCTATAACTATGTGATCAACGGCCAGTTTGAAAAAGGCATCGCGCTGATGGAACAAGGCATCGCCAAAGGCGGCTTGAAATCGCTGGACGAAGCTAAATTGCATCTGGAAATGGCGCAACTGCAAGCCGGCAACCGCGACAAGGCGGTAGAAATGCAGAAGTCGATACAGGGAGCGGACGGTTCTGCCGACCTCGCCCGTTTGTGGCTGCTGGTGCGCAAGTAAGCCCGGCCATCGCTGCCTGAAAAGCGCGCCTCCGCATTGCGGTGGCGCGCTTTTTTATGGCCAAGAAAAAAGGCAGTTCCGCAACTAAGCGGAACTGCCTGTCAAATCAGCGCCGTGCGCCAGGCACGGGCTGAGGATATTACCCTTGAAAAATCTGCTGCACAGCGATCAGGAATGGTAAGCCGATTCGCCGTGGCTGCTGATGTCCAGACCTTCGCGCTCTTCGTCTTCCGGCACGCGCAGACCGACCACCAGATCGACCAGCTTGTACGCGACCAGCGATACTACGGCTGACCACAAGATGGTGACGCCGACCGCAGTCGCCTGGGTGCTGACCTGATCGACGATAGAATAAGCGTCGGCCGACATCTTGTTCGTCACGTAATCGAAAATGCCCTGGCCGCCGAGTTTAGGCGAGGCGAACACGCCGGTCAGCAAGGCGCCGAGGATACCGCCGACGCCGTGCACGCCGAACACGTCCAGCGAGTCGTCGGCGCCGAGCAGGCGCTTCAAGCCGTTCACGCCCCACAGGCAGACGATACCTGCCAGCAAGCCTATGATCAGCGCGCCCATAGGACCGACAAAACCGCAAGCCGGGGTGATCGCCACCAGACCGGCGACCGCGCCGGAAGCGCCGCCCAGCATGGAAGGCTTACCCTTGGACATCCATTCGCCGAACACCCGGGACACGGTCGCCGCAGCAGTCGCCAGCAAGGTGTTCACGAACGCCAGTGCTGCGACATCGCCCGCTTCCAGCGCCGAACCGGCATTGAAACCGAACCAGCCGACCCACAACAAAGAAGCACCGATCATGGTCATCGTCAACGAGTGCGGTGCCATCGATTCGCGGCCGTAACCGACGCGCTTGCCGATCAGGAAGGCGCCGACCAGGCCGGCTACCGCGGCATTGATATGCACGACGGTGCCGCCGGCGAAGTCGAGCGCGCCTTTTTGGAACAGGAAACCGGCCTTGGCCGTTTCCGTCGCCAGCGTCGCGGCATCCTTGATCGCATCGGGACCGGTCCAGAACCAGACCATGTGCGCCACCGGCAGATAGCTGAACGTGAACCACAAGACCACGAACAACAGCACGGCCGTGAACCTGGCGCGCTCGGCGAAGGCGCCTATGATCAGGGCGCAAGTGATCGCGGCAAACGTCGCCTGGAAAGCGACATACACAAACTCAGGTAACACCACGCCCTTGCTGAAGGTGGCGGCAGTGGAGAAGCTGGCCTTGACCGGATCCCAGATGCCGTTCAGGAACAGGCGGTCGAAAGAACCGATGAAGCGACCGCCTTCGGTAAACGCCAGCGAATAACCGTAGATGCACCACAAGACGATGATGACCGCGAAGATCATAAACACTTGCATCAGTATCGACAGCATGTTCTTCGAGCGCACCAGGCCGCCGTAGAACAAGGCCAGACCGGGGATCGTCATCAGGATCACCAGCAAGGTCGAGACCATCATCCAGGCGGTGTCGCCCTTATTGGCGACCGGCGCCGCAGCCACTGCAGCAGCTGCGGCCGGCTCGGCGACGCGGAAGCAGCCGCTGCGACTGGCGCCGCCGCAGTCGATGCGGCGACCGCAGCCGCCGTATCCGCCTTAGCCGGCGCATCGTCGGCCATGGCGAGCGGTGTCGCTCCCAAAGTAGCCAGCAAGGCGCAGGCCGCCAGCATATTCTTGAATATTTTTTTCATTTGAACTCCCTGAGTGCCGGTCACAGCGCGTCGTTGCCGGTCTCGCCGGTACGGATACGCACAACTTGTTGCAAGTCATAGACAAAAATCTTGCCGTCACCGATCTTGCCGGTGCGGGCCGCCGTTTCTATCGCTTCGATGGCGCGCTCGACGATCGCATCATCGACCGCCGCTTCAATTTTCGTTTTCGGCAAAAAATCGACCACGTATTCGGCGCCGCGATACAACTCGGTATGGCCTTTTTGGCGGCCGAAGCCCTTGACTTCGGTCACGGTAATCCCTTGCACGCCTATGGTGGACAGCGCCTCGCGCACCTCGTCGAGTTTGAAGGGTTTGATAATTGCGGTAATCAGTTTCATGCTAGCCTCAAGCTCTTAAAATGATTTCACAGCAGTCAGGACCGCTGCAGTTTTGCCGGTAAATTTGCCAGCCGGGGTCACGTACAGTTTGTCGTCGGCATTGGTGCCGATCGCCGCCAAATTGAAAGTGATACCGGCGAATTCCTTGCTCACGCCGACTTTCCAGTCGTTGTAGGTATAAGCGGAATTATTCTTGACCGTCTGGCGACCGACATGCAGGCCCAGGGTATAGCCGGGAGCGACTTCGATATTCGCGCCCAGATCAAGGTAGCCGCTGTTCTTACTGTCGACGAAGCCGAACAAATTAGTCACAGAATGCGAATACTTGGCGTACACCGGGCCGTAGCCGAGCTGGCCGTAGATTTCCGTGGTGTTGGCATTCGCCCAACCGGCCAGCTTGTCCAGGCCGTTGGAAGGATAGACGTAAGACAGCACACCGACGTCATAGCTGACATCCTTGACGATCTCGCCTTTCTTACCGGCATACAGGTCCCATTCGACATCGCCGCTGCCGCCCGCATCCTTAGTCCACTTGATGCTGGAGAGCCAGGTACCGGCGTAGAAGCCGCTAGGGGTATGGGTGTAATCGGCGCCGCCTTGCAGCGCCGGATCGAGGCGCGATTGCGAAATGCCGCGGTAACGGTATTCGCTGGCCACGCCGACATTGAAACTGAGCTCGTGGTCCGGCTTGGCTTCTTCAGCCTGAGCGATACTGCCCACGAATGTGGCGGCAACAGCGGCGGCGAGTAGTACTTTTTTCATTGCGCTTCCCCTCTATGATGAATATTTTTGTTAAATAAGAACTAAATACCTGCTTTTGGCTTTCAGTTTCTTGTTAGCAGGAGTCGTGCCAACTTTGAGATAACACTAAAAATCGATAGTGAAAATGCTAACGCCTGTGCCGGCTTGGCTGCTTGCGTGGCGGCGCAGCTGTCTGGCATCAGGTTTTCCCGGCTTTGCAGCCAAGCCGGCATGCGATGCGTTATGATTCTTCCCATGGGCGACGGAGCAGCCGGCGCGGTCCATTCGCAAAATGCACCACAGCGGCGCACCAGTTTAACGCTGCACCAGAATGCAGCGCCAGTCAATTTGCACCGTTTATGTGCGGAATTACACAAGGATGATGATGAACAAGCAAAATTTCTTTAGCGACATGCAGGCGAAAATCAACCAGGCGCTGGAAAACTCGCCGGCCAAGGACATAGAGAAAAACGTCAAGGCCATGATGAGCCAGGGTTTCGCCAAGCTCGATCTGGTCACGCGCGAAGAATTCGAAATCCAGGCCCAGGTGCTGGCCAAGACCCGCGCCAAGCTGGACGCGCTGGAAGCCCGGGTGGCCGCGCTGGAAGCGCAAGCACGTGAAGAATAAGCCGCGCCTTCCTCGGAATAGCCGGGCGTATTAACCCGGGTCGCCCGCTTCAGGCAAACGCCATCACCTCAGCCAATTGTTTGCGCGGTTTTTGCGGCCAATTGCCGGGCGCCGGGTAACCGACCGTCACCAGCATGACCGGCACCTCAGTGGCGGCTAAGCCGAATTCACGCGCCACGCCTAGCGGATCAAAGCCGCTCATCGATCCGGTAGACAAACCCATGCCCTGCGCGGCCAGCATCAGCGTCATGGCGGCCAGCGAGGCGGAACGGAAGGCCTCGTCGCGCTGCAGTTGCGGGTTATCGCAGTGCGAGCGTTGCGCCATGCCTACCCAGGTTTCGCACAGCGCCTGATCCAGGATACCGGCGGTGAGCGAAGGCTGGAGCGCGCTGGCCAAGCGTTCATGCGCCGCCAGCGTGCCGCAGATGATGAAGGTGACCGCTGCATCCACCACCTTTTGCTGCCCGTAGGACACGGCTTTTAAACGGGCTTTGGCAGCGGGCGAGCGCACCGCGATGAATTTCCAGTTCTGAAAGTTGTAGGCCGACGGCGCCAGCGTCGCCAGGCGCACCAGTTCGGCGATGTCATGCTGCGTCAGGTCGCGGCTGGTGTCGTAGTGATTGACCGAGGCGCGGGTTTCGATCAGATGTTTGATAGTGTCGTACATGGAATACTCCTTAGTGGATGCTTCGTAAGAGATGAATTACAGCAATCCGGATGAACCCGGCGCTCTACTTTCTATGCCCGGCGGCGCCGGGCTCCTTGCGGATGGGGTTGCTCCCGCGTTGCTGCTGGCCCATTGCAGCGCCAGGATGCTGCCCAACACGGTGAGCAAGCCGGCCAGCGACCAGACCGTCAGACTTTGACCCAGCAGCACCCAGCCGAGCAGCACCGCCGTCAAGGGGCTTAGCAGACCGAGCGACGACAGCGCGACCGGCGACAGGCGGGAGATGCCGCGAAACCACAGTGCATACGCCGCCAGAGCGCCGATCAGCGAGAGATAGGCATAGCCCAGCAGCTGCGTGCCGCTCAGCGGCGGCAAAGGCGGATCGAAGGCCCAGGCCAGCGGCGTCAGCATCAGGCCGCCCGCCAGCAATTGCCAGCCGGTGAAGGCCAGCACCGGCACCTCGGGTCGCCAGCGTCGCGCCAGATAAGTGCCGCTGGCCATGCACGCGGCGCCGGTCAGGGCAGCGGCGATGCCGGGCGCATCCCAGGCGGAGCCTGGCGACAGCAGCAAGGCCGCCATGCCAAACACCCCCAGCACAGCGGCCCCCATGGCCAGCTTGCCCGGCTGGCGCCGCTCCAGCGCCCACGCCAGCCCCATGACCAGCAGCGGCTGGATGGCGCCCACCACCGCCGCCACCCCGCCGGGCAAGCGGTAGGCGGCCACAAACAGCAAGGCCTGAAAGCAGCCGATGTTCAGCGCCGCCAGCACGGCCAGACGGCCCCACGCGCTCCGCTGCGGCAAACGCCTGAGGTAGCAACTCAGCAGCATGCCGGCCGGCAGACAACGCAGCGCCGCCGCCGTGAACGGCCGGTCCGGCGGCAGCAGCGCGGTAGTGACGATATAGGTCGAACCCCAGATGGCCGGCGCTAGCGCGGTCAGCACTATGTCGATCCAGGATGCGCGGTGGGGCGCGGTATGCATGACAGCCTCATTTATCTTCAATTCAAGATAATAAGTTTAGCATATAATCTTGAGATCAAGATAAATCAGGATATTTCTATGAATAGCGAACGACAGTCAGATGCGGTGGATGCCATCCTGGAGCAATGGCGCCGGGAGCGCCCGGATCTGGACCTCGGCCCGATGGGCACGATCGGGCGCATCAAGCGCTGCGCGGCACTGGTACAGCGCAAGCTGGATGCAGTGTTTGCGGCCTTCGGGATGAGTAGCTGGGAATTCGATGTGCTGGCGACGCTGCGACGTTCCGGCGCACCCTACTGTCTGGCGCCGACTTCCTTGTTCTCGACCCTGATGATCACGTCCGGCACCATGACGCACCGCTTGAAGGGGCTGGAAACCCGCGGCCTGGTGCAGCGCCTGCCCAACCGCGACGATGCGCGCAGCGTGCTGGTGCAACTGACGCCGGTCGGGCTGGCACTAATAGAGCGCGCGGTGGAGGCGCATGTCGAGAACAAGCGCAACATCCTGGCTGCCATCGAGCCCGCCGATCTGGCCGCGCTGGATGCGCGCCTGTCCGGCTTGCTGGCCGTGCTGGAGCCGCCCGGCGCATGAGGCCGGCACAGGAGCAGTCCGGCAGCGCACCTGCCCTGCAATTGGACACAACAGCAGCAAGGATCAACAAAATGCAAAGCAAGACCATAGGCCTGATAGGCGGAATCGGATGGGCGTCCAGCGCCGAATATTACCGCATCATCAACGAGCTGACCGTGCAACGCATGGGTCTCGCCCACAGCGCGCGTATCGTGCTGTCCAGCCTGAATCAATGCGACTTCACCTCACGCGCAGCGCAAGCCGACTCCGCTGCCATTGAGGCTTTCCTGGTGGCGGAAGTGCTGCGCCTGAAGGCGGCCGGGGCTGATTTTGTCCTTTGGTGCGCGAATGGGGCGCACCGGTTTGCGCCGGCCGTGCTGCCGCGCATCGATCTGCCCTTCATCAGCATCGTGGAGGAAACCGCCAGACGGGTACAGGCCTCGCACATCAAGACAGTAGGGCTGCTCGGCGTCAGGCAAACCATGTCGGGGCGCTTCTACCATGAGCGCCTGGCCGAGAGCGGAATTGCCATCCTGACGCCATCGCCTGAACAACAAGAGCTGGTCCATGACATCATCTACAACGAGTTAATCCATAACCGCATCAGCGCAGCGAGTCGCGCCGTCTTTGTCCGCATCATCGAGGATCTGGTGCAAGCCGGCGCCGGCGGCGTGATACTGGGCTGCACCGAAATCCCCTTGCTGATACGCCAGCAAGATGTGTCGGTCCCTCTCTTCAATACCACCGAAATTCATTGCGAAGCCGCGGTCGAATTTGCTTTCCAAACTTAGGCTACCCGCGCCTGCTCCGGCCAGCCCACTTTGACGCGCAGCCACGCAGTCTGCTATTGTCGCTAGCAATATTAAATCAGCAATAGCAAACATGAGCCTAGCCGTCCTGAAAAGCCGCGCCCTCGCCGGTATGCAAGCCCCGCAAGTCACGGTGGAAGTGCATCTGGCGAACGGCCTGCCCAGCTTCACCATCGTCGGGCTGCCCGAGACCGAGGTGAAGGAATCCAAGGACCGCGTGCGCGCCGCGCTGCAGAATGCGCGCTTCGATTTCCCGGCGCAGCGGATTACCGTCAACCTGGCGCCGGCCGATCTGCCGAAGGAGTCGGGCCGTTTCGACCTGCCGATCGCGCTCGGCATCCTGGCGGCGTCCGGCCAGATTCCGGGCGAGGCGCTAGCGCATTACGAATTCGCCGGCGAGCTGTCGCTGTCCGGCGAACTGCGCCCGATACGCGGTGCGCTGGCCATGACGTTTGCGATTTGCCAGGGCCACCAGGCCGGCCAGCCGCCGCGCGCCTTCATCCTGCCGCGCGCGAATGCCGACGAGGCGGCGCTGGTGGCCGAGGCGGCGATTTATCCGGCCGATTCGCTGCTGCAGGTGTGCGCCCACTTCGCCGGCATGGGCGATGACAGCAAGCTGGCGCGCCATACACCGGCCTCGGTGGCGGCGCGCCCGGCCTATCCCGATTTCGCCGAAGTCAAGGGCCAGCTGCAAGCCAAGCGCGCACTGGAAGTGGCGGCGGCCGGCAATCATTCAGTGATCATGGTCGGTCCGCCGGGCACCGGCAAATCGATGCTGGCGGCGCGCTTCCCCGGCATCTTGCCGACCATGACCGACCAGGAAGCGCTGGAATCGGCGGCGGTGCAATCGCTGACGTCTGGCTTCAGCATAGAAAAATGGAAAGCCAGGCCTTACCGTTCGCCGCACCATACCGCTTCCGGCGTGGCGCTGGTCGGCGGCGGCGGCAGCCCGCGTCCCGGCGAAATCTCGCTCGCGCATCGCGGCGTGCTTTTTTTGGACGAGTTGCCCGAGTTCGACCGCAAGGTGCTGGAAGTCTTGCGCGAGCCGCTGGAATCGGGCCACATCACGATCTCGCGCGCGGCGCGCCAGGCCGATTTCCCGGCGCGCTTCCAGCTGATCGCCGCCATGAACCCCTGCCCCTGCGGTTATTTCGGCCACAGCAACGGCAAATGCCGCTGCACCCCGGACGGGATCGCACGCTACCAGGACAAGATTTCCGGCCCCTTGCTCGATCGCATAGATTTGCAAATCCAGGTCGGCGCGCTGCCGCATGCCGACTTGCTGAAACAGGCCGACGGCGAAGCCAGCACGGCCATCCTGGCGCGGGTGGAAGCCGCTTTCGAGCGCCAGCAACAACGCCAGGGCAAGGCGAATAACCTGCTGTCCACCGGCGAGATCGACCTGCATTGCCGGCCCGACGCCGCCGCCGAACAATTGCTGCGCAACGCCATGAGCAAGCTGAACTGGTCGGCGCGCGCTTACCATCGCGTGCTGAAGGTGGCGCGCACCATCGCCGACCTGGCCGGCGCCACGCAAATCAGCAGCGCCCATGTAGCGGAAGCGATCCAGTACCGGCGCGCGCTGCGCGAACATTAAGGAAGCACGTATTTAGTCGGAATTCGTCATCCCCGCGAAAGCGGGGATCCACCTAAGTGCTTGATTTACATGGATTCCCGCTTTCGCGGGAATGACGCTTTTTGAATTAATCGGCGTTTCCTTAAGACCAGGCAACATCGTTTTTAAGCGGCCGGCGTACCCGCTCTACGCCAGCCGCCATCGCGCTTCAGAATCCAAAGCGCATATCCAATTTAAAGCTGTTGGCATGATACGAGTTCGATCCCAGCGAACCCAGCCATCCCAGATTGAGCATCAGGCCGCTACGGGTTTTCACATTCAGCCCCAGACCTAGCGCCTGCATATTTTCCGGGGTGCCGCTCACCACGACATTGTAATTGGCGCTGTTCGGACCGAGATCGGAGTAGTACATGCTCTGATTGACGTCGCCGCTGGTGCGATGCGTGAGCTGCACTTTGAGCGACGGCGTGACTTGACCAAAGCCATAGTAGATATCTTTCAATAAGCTCAGGCCACCGGTGAATGCGGTGTTGGTGAAGCTGCTGTCGTTGTAGGTCAGGCCAAAATTACCGCCCTGCTCCGTATAACTATCCATCTTTGCGTTCAATATGTCGAAACGTCCGAATGGCTGGAAACGGGTGCGCCCTAGCAGCATGTCGCGCGTCAGGCTGAACGAGGCGTAATCCACTTTGCCGCTACGGTCACCCGACAACAACATACTGTCAATTTCGGACCAGCGATGATTGTCAAAGTTCAGACGTCCATGGCCGGCGACGACATCGATGAACCAGTTTTTTTCCGGTTTATAGGAAGCGTACAAGGATGCCGACCATTGCCGCGATTTGCTTTCGCTGCCCAGCAAATCTATCGTGGTCGTGTCTTTGGCATAGCCGATCGACGCGCCCATAATCAATTTTGCATGCAGCATCATATCCATGCCTAAGGTCAGCCCTGAACTTGAAAATTTATTCGCTGTGCCATCCAACGCATTCAGCGAGCCATAGTCGATATTGCCGGCACCCCAAATCCCAACCGGCATGCCGGCAATGCGCATCAGGTCTGGATTCGGCTTTGCCATGCTGGCTTCAGGGTCGGCGTCGCTATCCCGGTTGGCGTCAGCGCGACCATGCTGTTCACCGTCGCGAACAAAAGGTGCGCTTGCCATACGGCTCGCTTCGGCATTGTTTGCTTTTCCCATATACCAGTCATGGCCCGGCAGGAGCTTGGCATTCAAGCCGTCGTAGTTGCTGATAATTTTATTCCCGACCAGGCTCAACACATCCAGATTTGGCGCATTCAAGCCTATGCCAAAGTTGTTGCGAACCTTAAAGTCGTTATGCAACAGTTGTACATGGCTATAGATATTATTCATTTGCGCCATCGCGAAGCGATGCGTCGTCGCCGTATGCGACTCTACTTGCCCTTTTACTGCCGCAGCGACGGCCGGAACAGGACGACTGGCCACCGTAATCGTCAACACCTCGCTGCTGGCGGCCGCCGTACTGGCATCTCCCGCATACTTCGCGCTCAGACTGTGGCTGGCCACCGTCAGAGCATTGGTCGTATAAGTAGCGACGCCGCCATTCAAATTACCCGATCCAAGCACGGTATTGCCATCCATAAAACTGACCACTCCTGCGACAGTATTGGGGTTCACGGTGGCAGTCAGCGTGATGCTTTGCCCTTGTAAAGGATGCAGATTGGAACTGCTCAGGGTGACATTGGATGTCAGCAAATTTTGCACGACGACAGTGACACTGGCGGTCGCCGCGCTGAAATTGGCATCGGCTGCCTTGGTGACGGTAACGACGCAGTTGCCTGTCGTGTTACCTGCAGCCAGGACATTTCCAGTCAAACTGCAACTCCCCGACGTCAGCGCATAACTGAGCGCACCGCTCCCCGAACCGCCGGTGGTTTGTAGCGTCGCAGTACCGGTGGTTTTATAGATGGCGCTCTTATCGCTACTCAAGTGCAGGGGTGCCTGAATATTCCTGCTGACGGTGAGCAGATAGCTTTGGCTGGCTGCCACATTCACCCCGGATACAGCGGCTTGGCTCGCGGTAATCGTGCTGCTGCCGACACTTACCGGTGTCACGACACCATTGCTGTTGACGGTAGCTACGGCAGTGTTGGAGCTGCTATAACTGATGGCGCCGTAACTGCCTCCGCTTAAGCTCGAGGTGGCGGCATTCGTCAAACTATCCGTCATCACTACCGAAGCGGCGTTCGGCGTTGCAAATGTAAGCGTTCCTACGGACAGGTAGGTATATTGATTGCCCGCACTCACGTTACTCGTCCCTGTCGGACTGTTTACCGTAATATTGACCTTGCCAGCACTGCCAGCCGGCGCAGTAACCGTGATTACCGAGCTACTCACAATGGAGAAGCTTGCGCTCACAGCACCAAAATTGACTGCAGTCACATTCTGAAAGCCGCTGCCATTCAACGTCACCATAGTTCCACCTGCCGACGAGCCGCTCACCGGATTGATGGACGACACCGTTGGCGGCGGGGCGCTCACTGCAATGGACACCAGCGCCGGACTGGAACTGCCCCCAGCGTTAGTGGCCGTGTAGGTAAAACTGTCTGCCCCGCTATAACTTGCGGCCGGCGTATAGGTAACAATAAGGCCGCTCACCAGCGCCGTGCCGTGTCCAGGAACAGTAGCCAACGCCACGCTGACCGGTGTGCCACCGCTGATCGCCGGGGTAAGGTCGATTGCGGTCGGCGTATTGTATGCAACTGCAACGATACGGGCACTAGCCACCGGCGCTTGCTGAATGATGGAGATAGAGTATGCCCGGGTCGCGAAATACGGCGAGCCGGTACCGGTACTGCTATCGGCGGCCTTAATCGTAAAACTATACGTTCCGGCCGCGGTCGGTGTCCCGGAAATAGCGCCGGTACCGCCCGCCAGGCTCAATCCCGCTGGCAGCGCGCCGCTGACGACACTGTAAGTATAGGGTGCAGTTCCGCCGCCGGCACTGACAGTCTGGCTATACACAGAACTGACCTGTCCGGCAGCCAGCATAGCGGACGAAAGCGCAATGCCAGGAGCGGCAACAATCACGCTATAAGCGCGGCTGCCGGTAAAACTATAGGCATCGGTCGCCCGTATCGTGAACGAGAAGCTGCCGCCCGCGGTCGGCGTGCCGGCAATCGCGCCGGTGCCGGCGTTCAGGCTGAGGCCGGCCGGCAAGGCGCCGC
>JACPWS010000092.1 GCA_016196925.1 Burkholderiales bacterium
CGGCGCGACGCTGGCTGAAGCCGACGTCATCAGCGCGCTGAAGAGCAAGATCGCGAATTTCAAGGTGCCGAAGCAAGTCCGTTTCGTCGCCGCATTGCCGCGCAACGCGATGGGCAAGGTGCAAAAGAATTTGTTGCGGCAAACCGAAAAATAGAATTACCGAAGCCAAATCCTATAAAACCCCACTAAGGACACCGACATGCAACGTTCCCTGCTCTCCCTGGCCGTGACTGCCCTCTTCTCCGCCTGCTTCGCTCCCGCCGTGCTGGCGGATGAGCAAAAGCCGGCCGTTGCGGCTGAGGCTGCGGCAACTACGGCGCGCAGTTCCGGCATCGATCTGCAATGGCTGGACAGCAGCGTACGGCCGCAGGATGATTTTTTCCGTTTCATGTCGGGTAAATGGCTGACGACCACCGAGATTCCGGCCGACCGCGCGCGCTTCGGCTCCTTCGACCAGTTGCGCGACCTATCGGAACAGCGCGCGCACGACATCATCCGGGCTTTGGCGGCCAGCGACAAGCTGGAAGCCGGGTCGTATCAGCGCAAGATCGCCGATCTGTATCTGAGCTTCATGGATGAAGCGCGTGCCGACCAGCTCGATAGCTCGCCCTTGCAGCCGCTGTTCGCCGAGATCGACGCCATGCAGGAAAAGAGCCGTCTGCCCTTGCTGATGGCGCAGCTGAACCGGCTAGGCGTGGCGCTGCCGATTCAGGCCGGCGTCAACCAGGATGCGCGCGACGCCAGCCGCTATGCGGTGTACCTGAGCCAAGGCGGGCTGGGCTTGCCGGACCGCGATTATTATCTGAAACAGGATGACGCCAAGCTGAAGGCTTTTCGCGACGCCTATCTGCGGCATCTGGAAAAAATGCTGGGCATGAGCGGCCAGCCTGAGGCGGGCAAAGGCGCCGCCGCGATCCTGGCGCTGGAAACCGAACTGGCGAAAATCCAGTGGAGCAAGGTGGAAAACCGCAATCCGGTCAAGACCTATAACAAGATCGCCAACGACAAGCTCAAAGAACTGTCGCCTCAGCTGGACTGGCAGCTGTATCTGATGGCCAGCGGCGTCATCAACAAAGTCGACTATGTGGTGGTGCGCCAGCCCAGCTTTTTCAGCAGCCTGGGACAAATCATCGATAACACGCCGCTGCCGGTCTGGAAAACTTATCTGAAATGGCAGTTGTTGAACGCCTACGCGCCCTTCCTCAGCCAGCGCTTTGTGGAGCAGGATTTTGCGTTCAACAGCGTGACCCTGCGCGGCATCCCGGCCCAGCAAGCGCGCTGGAAACGCGCCGTGGCGCGGGTCGAAGAAGGCTTGCCGGAAGCCTTGGGCCAACTGTATGTAGAACAATACTTCCCGCCGGAAAACAAGGCGCGCATGCAAGCCCTGGTCGGCAACCTGCTTCTGGCGTATCAGCAAAGCATACAGACCCTGAGCTGGATGGGGCCGGAAACCAAAAAAGAAGCGCTCGCCAAGCTGGCTAAATTCACGCCGAAAATCGGCTATCCCGATCAGTGGCGCGATTACACCAAGCTCAGCATTTTCCGCAACGACCTGGTCGGCAACGTGATGCGCGGCCGTAAATTTGAAACGCAACGCCAGCTCGATAAGCTCGGCCAGACTGTGGACCGCAAGGAATGGGGCATGAGTCCGCAAACCGTGAATGCGTATTACAACCCGCGCCGCAATGAAATCGTGTTCCCGGCTGCGATCCTGCAGCCGCCTTTCTTCAATCCGGCCGCCGACGACGCCGTCAATTACGGCGGCATCGGCGCCGTGATCGGCCATGAGATCAGCCACGGTTTTGACGATTCCGGCAGCCAGTCGGACGGCGACGGCAATCTGCGCGACTGGTGGAGCAAGGATGACAAGGCCAATTTCAAAAAACTGACCGGCGCCCTGGTCGAACAATACAACGCCTACAGCCCGCTGCCCGGTTACCACGTGAATGGCGCGCTGACCCTGGGCGAAAACATCGCCGACAATTCCGGCCTGTCTATCGCTTATCGGGCATATCAACTATCCCTGCAAGGAAAACCCGCCCCGGTGATCGCCGGCTACAGCGGCGAGCAGCGCCTGTTCATGGGCTGGGGCCAGGTCTGGCGCGGCAAGGCGCGCGAGGCCGAAGCAATCCGCCTGCTGGCGACCGACCCACATTCGCCGGCAGCGGTGCGCGGCAACGCCCCGCTGACGAATTTGCCGGGCTTTTATTCCGCCTTCGGCGTGAAGCCCGGCGACCAGATGTATGTCGCGCCGGAAAAGCGCATCACGATCTGGTAAGGCAATCCCAATTTGCCATGAAAGAACTAGCTATGCATGAATATCTGGCCCAGGTGCGCTGGCAGCGCGGCGCGCAGCGCTTCAGCGACAACCAATACAGCCGCGGCCATGAGTGGCGCTTCGATGGCGGGCTGACGGTGCCCGCTTCTTCCTCGCCGCTCTCGGTGCCCTTGCCGATGTCGGTGGCCGAATTTGTCGATCCGGAAGAAGCGCTGGTGGCGTCTTTGGCGAGCTGCCATATGCTGTTTTTCCTCGGCTTCGCCAGTAAACGCGGTTGGATCGTGGACGACTATACCGATGATGCGGTCGGCATCATGGACAAGAATGCGCAAGGCAAATTGGCCATCACGCACATCACCCTGCGCCCGCGCTGCGTGTTTTCCGGTGACAGCCAACCGAGCGCGGAGCAACTGCACGCCCTGCATGAGCAGGCGCATGCGCACTGCTATGTCGCCCATTCTATCCGCGCTGAAGTCCTGATCGAGGTCCAGTAATGTACTTGCCTGACAAATTCAAGGAAGAGCGGCTGGAAGTCTTGCAGGAACTGATACGCAGCCATCCTCTCGGTTCGCTGGTGACGCTGGAAGACGGTGCGCTGAACGCGAACCACTTGCCGTTTCTGCTCACAGCGCCGAGTGCCGATGCACCATATGGCAAGCTGCAAGGGCATATCTCGCGCAGCAATCTGCTGTGGCAAAACCACGATGGCGCGACCGAAGCCCTGGTGCTGTTCCAGGGCCCGCACGCCTATGTCACGCCGACCTGGTATGAAGAGAAAGAGCGCAGCGGCGCAGTGGTGCCGACCTATAACTATGCGGTGGTGCATGCGCACGGCCCGCTGCGCGTGATGCAAGAATCGCAGGAATTGCTAGCCCTGCTGCAGCGCCTGACCGATCGGTTCGAGAGCGGGCGCAGCGCGCCCTGGCAAGTCGACGATGCGCCGCCGGCGTTTATCGAGCGCCTGATGGACGCCATCGTCGGCATCGAGATCCCGATCACGCGCATCAGCGGCAAATGGAAAACCAGCCAGAACATGACGGCGCTGGACCGCATCACGATCGCCAACGGTTTGCGCGCGCAGGCCGACGGCAACAGCGTAGCGATGGCGGAGATCATGGAACATCAGGTATTTGAGGAGGGACAGCGATGACAACAAGTTTGCAGGTACGCCCGGTAACGCGCGAGGATTTCGAGCAATGGGAAGCATTATGGGCCGGCTATAACGCGTTCTACCAAAGGCAAGGCCCGAGCGCGGTGGCGCCGGAAGTCACCCTGATGACCTGGTCACGCTTCTTCGACGCCTATGAGCCTGTGCATGCGCTGGTGGCCGAACGCGATGGAAAATTGCTGGGCCTGACGCATTTTGTGTATCACCGCAATACCGCGCATATCGCTCCGGTCTGCTACCTGCACGACTTGTTTACGCTGGAAACTTGCCGCGGACTGGGTGTGGGGCGGGCCCTGATCAACGGCGTCTACGCCCACGCCCGCCAGCTGGGCTCGCCGCGCGTGTATTGGCATACCCAAGAGAGCAATGCGACCGCGCGGCAGTTGTACGACAAGCTGGCCGATCATTCCGGCTTTGTGGTGTATCGCAAGGCTTTGTGAGGCTTAAGAAGCTTTTGCGAGAAGTGGGAAAGCCGGAGAGTTCAGGCCAAGCTATCTTTCGCGACGCTATAGACCTGGTTGCGCTCGCGTTTGCCGACCGCGATGACCACGAATTGCAGCAAGCTCTTGAGTGAAGTCAGATTTCGTCGCAAATTTGTCTGCAACTCTGTCGGCTTCTTCCGACATAACATTAACGAGTATCGACGTTTGTGCTTTTGCTTGCTGGGATGAATAACCAGCATTTTCAAGCTGCTCTACTACTTTCAGTGTATCGAATGGGATTGCCATCACTGCTTACTCCGGCGTTCGATTAAACATGACTCATTAGGGGTTAGATTATCTAATCTTGCAAGGGGGTTTTATAATGTTTTTTACGCCCGTCTTTTTCAGAACTTCACCCCATGAAACTATCCGAAAAACCGCACCGTCTTTGACGATCTTCACGCCGTACTGTTCGCACAATTTTTCAACGTCAGCCGGAATCGTTCCTTTGTTATGTCCCGTGTTTTCTGCCAGCGTTGTGAGTGTCGGGTGCTCCAGAGTATCAATTGCAATAATCGTCTCGCATCGCCTTTTGGAAATAGATTGCTCATGCTGTCTCACTCAAAAATAATCGCCTCAATCCGAGCGGCAACATCATCCACAATATCCAGCGGTACTTTCTCCTTGAGCTTGGCCTTACGAATTTTCCAATCCAAAGACTTCATCTGATGGCAATGTACAGCGCCTTGCGTGTCCAGCCCTAAACCCATCAATGTAACCACCGTTCCGTGCGTTCTAGCCACTTCAGCCGCACCTTGTGAGATCGGGCAAATCATCGCCAGACCTCGCGCATTAAAAGCCTTTTGACTGATGATCAGACCAAAATGATTGCCCTTCATTTCTTGACCGGAGGCAGGATCAAATTGCAAATGCACGATATCGCCGCGATTCGGAACGTAAGCGGCCATTAGATAACTTCCCTTCCAACAGGCGGCATCTCATCCCAGCCTTCAATCATAGGGAGCTTTCCGGCTGGCATTTCAGCCAGCAGTTCTGTCAGCTTGTAACGGCGCTTCGTTGGCGCGGCTATCGTCATGCGATGGCCTTCCAAGGAAAGCTCAACTTGAGAGCCGTCCTGCAAGTGATTTTGCTCAATAAATGCCTTTGGCACAGTCATCACCAGCGAGCCGCCAGCACGTCTTAAAGTTTGTAACATACCACCTCCCTCCAAATCCAATGTTTTATTATAGTAGGATTCGTTGTTCTACACAAATAGGATTTTTAATCAAATCGCACTCGCAACAAGCGCACCCAGGCGCACGGGGGCGGCGTCTATCAAGTTCTTTGTGGCTGTCAGCGTTTCATGTCCAAGCAGCTCGTCTATGTGTCGCAAGTCGTAGCCTTTTTGGCGCAGCCGGATTGCGAACGTCCTGCTGCCAGACATGGCGCTTGCGCCTTCGACGCCTGCCAACTGGTGCAGCTTGCGAAATAGCTGACTGAGCGAGTCGCGCGAATAGCTAATGGTTCCTGTAGTCGTCTGACGCTTCGTAAGGCGGTACGGCTCACCTTCGTCGGTACGAAACAGCGCGGAATCAGGATCAAATCCACGACAGGCCGCTTTGCGCGTTGTGACGCCACCTAAGTAGCTGATTTACATGGATTCCCCCTTGCAGGGCGCGCTTGAGCAGGCATGCTCAAGCCGTTGCGCGGGCGGGTAGCATGTTACCCGAATTCCCCGCTACACCTTTCGCGGGAATGACGCGCTTGGATTTAATCCGTGTTTCCTTAGGCGGGAACGCCATCCCTGAATAAAATCATCTTCTTAATCTCCGGCACGCAAGAGCCGCAATTGGTGCCGCATTTCAGGCGCGTTTGCAGGCCGGCCAGCAATTGGTCGGCGCTGCCATCCAGCTTGGCCAGGGTCGCCTTGATCTCGGTGTCGGCCACGTTCAGGCAACTGCACACCACCTTGCCGCGCGGCTTAAAGCCTTGCGGGGCGCTGGTGCTCGGCATCAACAGCAGGCGGCCGAGTTTGGCGACCGGTTCCTGCTCGAGCAGATAGGCTTTCAGCCAGCTCTCGGCCGAGATGTCGCCGGCCAGCGAGACGGCGGCCAGCGCGCCGTTTTTTACCAGGATGTGGCGCGCATTGCCGCGCCGGGCGTCGTCGTAGCGCAGCACTTCGGCGCCGTGGATGCCGAACAGGGTTTCGATTTTTTGCAGCAATTCCGGTGCGGCGGCGTAGTCGTCGGCGGCGCGCAACAGGATGCCGGTCTTCTCGCGCCCGAAAGGCGTGCAAGACGCGTAAGCGAACTCGCGCAGCAGCGGGCGCAATGCCTGTTGCAGGCGCCAGGCCTGTTCCTGAGGCACCCAGCCGAAGGCCAGGAAACGCCAGGGCAATTCGGCCTTGAGTATCTTGACGGCGGCGGCTTTCAATTCCGGTTGCCTGGAGCTGGGGTCGAGCGCCGGCGAAGTCAGGGTATTCACGCCGTAACTGGCCTGACCGCCGTGACCGCGACCCGACAGAAACTCTTCGCCCCAGTGCATGGGGATGAAAACCTGGCCGGCGCGCTGCTCGTCGCTTTCCTGCACAGGCAAAATCTGCGAACCGCGCCGGCTGGTGACATGCACCAGGTCGCCGCTATTCAGGAAACGGCGCTCCATATCGCTGCGCGCCATGGCGATGGCCGGTTCGGCCACGTGCGCAAACAGCTGCGGCACGGTGCCGCTGCGGCTCATGCCGTGCCACTGGTCGCGCAGGCGGCCGGTGTTCAGCGCGAACGGGTAGCGCGCATCGACCGCATCTTTGACCGGCTGATAGGCGGTATTCACGAAACGCGCGCGGCCGTTGGCGGTGGCGAACACGCCGTCTTCATACAGACGCTGCTTGCCGCCGGCGGCGCCCTCAGGATACGGCCATTGCTGCGGCCCCTGGTTCTCCAAAATCGCGTACGACAGGCCGGTGATGTCGAGGTCGCGCCCGCGCGTGCTTGCGCGGTGTTCGTTCCAGACTTGTTCCGGCGTATCGTAGGGAAACAGCGTCGCCGGTTTTTCCAGCAGCGCTTCCAGCTTGCGCGCGAAGGCGGTGGCGATTTCCCAGTCGTGCCGGCATTCGCCCGGCTGCTCCAGCGCGGCGTTCACGCGGCTGATGCGGCGTTCGGAATTGGTGACGGTGCCCGATTTCTCGGCCCAGGTGGTGGCCGGCAGCAGCACGTCGGCATACGGCACGGTGGCGGTGCTGGCGTAGGCTTCCTGCACGATCACCAGTTCGGCCTTTTCCAGCGCGGCGCGGATCAGGTTTTGCTCGGGCAGCGATTGCGCCGGGTTGGTGCAGACTATCCACAGTATCTTGATCTCGCCCAGTCTTACCGCTTCGAACATTTCGACGGCGGTCTTGCCGGGCGCGGCCGGCACCTCCGGCACGCCCCACAAGGCGGCGACTTCGGCGCGGTGTGCGGCATTCGCCAGATCGCGGTGGCCGGACAGCAGATTCGCCATGCCGCCCACTTCGCGCCCGCCCATCGCGTTCGGTTGGCCGGTCAGCGAAAACGGCCCGGCGCCCGGCTTGCCGATTTGATGGGTAGCCAGGTGCAGGTTGATCAGGGCCGCGTTCTTGGCGGTGCCGGACGCCGATTGATTGAGGCCCTGGCAATACAGCGAAAGCGTGGCCTTGGATTGGCCGAACCAGCGCGCCGCCTGCAGCAGATCGGCTTCGGTAATGCCGCAAGTCTGCGCCACATAGGCCGGGGTGTAGTCGCGCACGGTTTGCTTGAGTTCGGCGAAACCTTCGGTGTGGGCCGCGATGTAGGCGCCGTCGACCAGCTCTTCCCACAGGCAGATGTGCAGCATGCCGTTGAACAGCGCGACGTCGGTGCCGGGCTGAATAGCCAGGTGCAGATCGGCTTCGCGCGCGGTGTCGGTGCGGCGCGGGTCGACAGCTATCACTTTCAGATTCGGATTGGCCAGGCGGGCATCTTCGATGCGGCGGTACAAAATCGGATGCGCGTAGGCGGTATTCGAACCGACGATGAAGATCACCTCGGCCAGCGCGATATCTTCGTAGCAGGCCGGCGGCGCATCGGCGCCCAGGGTTTGCTTGTAACCGGCCACCGCGCTCGACATGCACAGGCGCGAATTACTGTCGATGTTATTGGTGCCGATCAGACCCTTGGCCAGCTTGTTGAAAACGTAGTAATCCTCGGTCAGCAACTGACCGGAAATGTAGAAGCCGACGCTGTCCGGGCCGTGTTGGCGCAGCGTGCGCGCGAATTGCCCGGCCAGGTGCTGCAAGACGGTATCCCAGTCGCTGCGCAGGCGCGGCTCGCCGCGGCTGCCGCGCATTTCCGGATACAGCGCGCGCACCTGCTGCTGCACCAGACTGTTGGCGCTCAGATGCAGGGTGCTGCCCTTGCTGCACAGGCGGCCGAAATTGGCTGGATGCGCGGGGTCGCCGCGCACGCCCAGCACTTGCTGCCCCTCGCTCTGGATCAGCACGCCGCAACCTATGCCGCAGTAGCAACAGGTGGCTTTGGTTTCAGTCATAAAACACCTTAATTTATACTCCACCCCAGTATATAAAACAACCATTCAACTACGCGGGCAAGCGCGGTGTTTTTCATAAAACAGGGGGGAGTATCTGTTTTTCATCAGTGTGCGCACTGCAAGTGGGGATGAGTTTCCGGCGAGACTTTGGGGAAACCCATCCCCCTCCCAACCTCCCCCTTGAAGGGGGAGGAGCTGGCTATCAGCTAGCTTGCGTCTCAGGCGTGTCCAACGCCAGCGTGCCGAGTTCGGCCACGTCCAGATACACCGTGCCGGCCTCGACCTTGACGCTGAACTTATGGGTGCAGCCGTGATCGGGCGCGACCGCGCTGCCGTCCGCCAGTTCGATATTCCAGTTGTGCAAGGGGCAGGCCACGCGTTCGCCGAACACGATGCCTTGCGACAGCGGGCCGCCCTTGTGCGGGCATTTATCGGCCAGCGCGAAGATCTTGTCTTCGCTATTGCGGAAGATCGCCACATCGGGCTTGGCGGAACGCGTGACGACACGCGCACCGAGTACCGGGATGTCTTCGACCTGGCAGATGGCTTTCCATTGTTGGGACATGATGTTTCCTTATCTAAATCCCCTCCCTTTCAAGGGGAGGGGTAGGGGTGGGGATGGGTTTCGATCGGTTAACAAGGGCTTCGTTTCAGCTTAATTGTTTGCCACCTAAAACCCATCCCCCTCCCGGCCTCCCCCTTGAAGGGGGAGGAGTTGAACATTGCTTTACACAGTCAGCATCTCGAACTGACGCTTATCGACTTGCGCCTTCTCCGGCTCGTGCCATGGATCGGGTTCCTGTTCCAGCGCGAACAACAGGCGCTCATACAATTCCTTGCGGCGCGTCGCGTCTTCCAGCACGATCTTTTTCACATGATCGAGCCCGACCCGCTCCAGGTAATGCACGGTGCGCTCCAGGTACCAGCCTTCTTCGCGGTACAGTTGCAGGAAGGCGCCGGTGTATTCCATGACTTCTTCATGCGTTTTCAGCTTGACGAAGAATTGCGCGACTTCGGTCTTGATGCCGCCATTGCCGCCCACATACACTTCCCAGCCGGAATCGACGCCGATCACGCCGACGTCCTTGATGCCGGCCTCGGCGCAATTGCGCGGGCAACCGGACACCGCCAGCTTGACCTTGTGCGGCGAGTACATGCGCGCCAGTTCGCGCTCGAGTTGCTGGCCCATCAGGGTGGAATTCTGCGTGCCCATGCGGCACCATTCGCTGCCGACGCAAGTCTTGACCGTGCGCAAACCCTTGGCGTAAGCCAGGCCGCAAGGCATGCCGAGATCGGCCCAGACTGCCGGCAAATCCTGTTTTTTCACGCCCAGCAAGTCGATGCGCTGGCCGCCGGTGACTTTCACGGTCGGGATCTGGTATTTGTCGACCACATCGGCGATGCGGCGCAATTCCGTGGCGTTGGTCTCGCCGCCCCACATGCGCGGGATCACCGAGTAAGTGCCGTCTTTCTGAATGTTCGCATGCGAGCGCTCGTTGATGAAGCGCGATTGCGGATCGTCGATCGCCTCGCGCGGCCAGGTCGAGATCAGGTAATAGTTGATGGCCGGGCGGCAGCTCGAGCAACCGTTGGGCGTGCGCCATTCCATGAATTGCTGCACGCCGGCCACCGTCAGCAGTTTTTGCGCCTTGATGGTGTCGCGCACTTCCTGATGGGTGTGGTCGGTACAGCCGCACAGCGGCTTGACCTTGCTCGATGCCGAATAATCGCCGCCGGCGGTGGCCATGATGATTTGCTCGACCAGGCCGGTGCAGGAGCCGCAGGAAGCCGAAGCCTTGGTGTGCTTGCGCACATCGTCCAGCGTGAACAGACCCTGTTCCTTGATGGCCTTGACGATGGTGCCCTTGCACACGCCGTTGCAGCCGCAGACTTCGGCGTTGTCCGGCATCGCAGCGGCCTTGGTATAGCCTTCGTGGCCGGCGTCGCCGGTGTTCGACTCGCCGAACATCAGGCTGTCGCGGATCTCGGCGACGTTCTTGCCTTCGCGCAGCAGCTTGAAATACCAGCTGCCGTCCACCGTGTCGCCGTACAGGCAGGCGCCGATCAGCTTGTCGTCCTTCAGCACCAGCTTCTTGTAGACGCCGCCTATCGGGTCGGACAACACGATTTCTTCGGTATCCGATCCGCCCATGAATTCGCCGGCCGAGAACAGATCGATGCCGGTGACTTTGAGCTTGGTGGAAGTGACCGAACCCTGGTAACGGCCGATGCCGAAATTCGCCAGATGATTGGCGCA
Organism: Burkholderiales bacterium; assembly: GCA_016196925.1. Lineage (GTDB taxonomy): Bacteria > Pseudomonadota > Gammaproteobacteria > Burkholderiales > Burkholderiaceae_D > Undibacterium. Next base: position 10,665 of record JACPWS010000092.1, read on the forward strand.
GACTTTCGCCATCTCGAACAAGGGCGCCACCAGGCCGTACACCGTGCCTCTGTGGTTCACGCATTCGCCGACCGAGTAGATGCGCGGATCGTAAGTCTGCATGGTGTCGCTGACCACGATGCCGCGGTTGCAATACAGGCCGGCCGCTTCGGCCAGCGCGGTGTTCGGGCGTATGCCGACCGCCATCACGATCAGCTGGGCCGGGACTTCCAGGCCGTCGGTGAAGCGTATCGCCTTCACCTGGCCGGCCTCATCGCCGAGGATGGCTGCGGTGTTTTTTTCCAGCAAGAAGTTCAGGCCGCGCTCTTCCAGCGATTTTTGCAACATCTTGCCGGCCACCGGGTCGAGCTGGCGCTCCATCAGCCAGCCCGGCAGATGCACCACCGACACCTTCATGCCGCGCAGCTTGAGGCCGTTGGCCGCTTCCAGCCCGAGCAAGCCGCCGCCTATCACCACCGCGTCGGTGTGTTGTTCGGCCGCCGCGATCATGGCGTTGGTGTCGTGGATGTCGCGGTAAGCGATCACGCCCTGCAAATCCTTGCCCGGCACCGGCAACATGAAAGGCGTGGAGCCGGTCGCCAGCAACAGGCGGTCGTATTCGGCCGTCGTGCCGTCTTCCGCGATCACCAGACGCTTGACGCGGTCGATCTTGACGATCTTCTTGCCCAGGTGCAGGGTGATATTGTTCTCTTCATACCAGGCCACATCGTTCAGCATGATGTCCTGGAGGGTCTGCTCGCCGGCCAGCACCGGCGACAACAGGATGCGGTTGTAATTGGCGTAAGGCTCGGCGCCGAACACGCTTATGTCATACAGATCGGGCGCGATCTTCAGCAACTCCTCCAGGGTGCGCACCCCGGCCATCCCGTTTCCGACCATCACTAGCTTTAACTTCTTCATGGCGACTCCTTAGCTTGTCTCATACGCTTATAAGCAAGAGCAATGCCAGTTCCGGTTTTGGCTCCTTCCCCCTGGCAGGAAGAAGCTTGGGATGGGGGTCGAACGGCCGCGTCCGTTATTACCCTTAATATGAGCGCCACACCCCCATCCTAACCTTTCCCCTCGAAAGGGGAAGGGACTGGACACGGCTACTGCCAGACTCACCTCTACCCTGCGTCTGCACAAAAATCATACAACCCACCCAAAACAGTGCAACGCACCAGACAAATTGGTGCAACGCACAAGCAACACGCATGTGCGCCCTGCGCCAGCCTGATTTGCACGCCTATGTTGCAATTTTCTTCTTAGCACGTGCGGTAGACGGGTGGCACGGCGCTTGCAATGCTGAGGACACACACTCACAAGGAGCGATCATGCAAAAAACCTCATTCTGGAAAGCTGGCCACACCCCGACCTTGCTGGCGGCATTTTTCTACTTCGACCTGAGTTTCATGGTCTGGGTCTTATTGGGGCCGCTCGGTATACAAATATCCAAGGATCTCGGATTAACTGCGGCACAAAAGGGCCTGGTGGTGGCGACGCCCTTGCTGGCCGGCGCGCTGCTGCGCATCGTGATGGGCATGCTGGTCGATCATCTGAAGCCGAAGAAGGCGGGCCTGATCGGGCAAGTCGTGGTGCTGGCCGGCCTGTGCTGGGCCTGGCTAGGCAATCTGCATACGTATGAGCAATTGCTCGCCCTCGGCGTCGTCCTCGGCGTGGCCGGTGCGGCCTTTGCGGTGGCTTTGCCGCTGGCGTCGCGCTGGTATCCGCCCGAACACCAGGGCACCGCGCTCGGCATCGCCGGCGCCGGCAATTCCGGCACCGCGTTTGCCGCCCTGTTTGCACCGGCGCTGGCAATCGCCTTCGGCTGGCAAAACGTGTTCGGCCTGGCGCTGATCCCCTTGCTGGTGGCGCTGGCGGTGTATATGATTTTTGCCAAGGATGCGCCGGGCGACGTGCCGAGCAAATCGCTGGGCGAATACCTGGCGGTGCTGAAGGACAAGGACGCCTGGTGGTTCATGTTCTTTTACAGCGTGACTTTCGGCGGCTTTTCCGGCCTGGCTTCTTCGCTGACGATCTACTTCAACACCCAGTACGGTCTGACGCCGGTCACGGCCGGCTATTTCACGGCGGCCTGCGTGTTTGCCGGTTCGCTGGTGCGCCCGCTCGGTGGCCGCATCGCCGACCGCATCGGCGGCATCAAGACCCTGTCGGTGATGTATGCGATCGCCGCCGCCTTCCTGTTCATCGCCGCCACCGGCTTGCAATCGGCGGTCGGCGCGGTGGTGGTGTTCGTGATCGCCATGCTGGCGCTGGGCACCGGCAACGGCGCGGTGTTCCAGCTGGTGCCGCAGCGTTTCCGCAAAGAAATGGGCGTGATGACCGGCCTGGTCGGCATGGCCGGCGGCATAGGCGGCTTTTACCTGGCGGCCAGCATGGGCTATTCGCACCAGATCACCGGCAGCTACCAGATCGGCCTGGCCATCTTCGCCAGCCTGGCCATCGTCGCCCTGCTCGGTTTATCATTGGTCAAGCAACGCTGGCGCACCACCTGGGGTTCGGCGGCGATGACCACCGCGAAAATCTGAATTTCTGTCCACGAAAGACACGAAAAGCACGAAAAAAGACGAAACCCCTTTTAGTAAGAAACTAGCCCTAAAAAAATCCTTTCGTGAATTTCGTGTTTTTCGTGGACAAAATGCTTTTTCTTGGCAAAACACCTATCCGCTATCAAACTCGCAAAAGTATTCTATGCCACTCATCGTCAGCACCGGCCATCATTCAGTTGCGGGGGTAAGAGCGCGCAATGAGGATTTTGTCGGCATGGTCACGCCGGACGAACCGGAATTGTCCAGCAAGGGCATGCTGTTGGCGGTTGCGGACGGCGTCTCCGGTCACGAGGGCGGGCGCGAGGCGGCCGAATACGCGGTGCGCGGCTTGCTGGCCGATTATTACGCCACCCCGGATACCTGGGAAATCACCAGCGCGCTCGACAAGGTGTTGAGTGCGCTGAATAGCTGGATACAACAACAAGGCTCGGTCAGGCGCGAACTGGCCGGCATGGCGACCACCCTGACCGCGCTGGTGCTGCGCGGCCGCATGTATTACACGGCCCATGTCGGCGACACGCGCTGCTACCTATACCGCGACGGCGGCCTGCAAAGGCTGACCCAGGACCACGTATGGGACCGGCCCGAGATGCAGCACGTGCTGACGCGCGCGCTCGGCCTCGACAGCCGGCTGGCGCTCGATCACGGCATGGGCGAGTTGCGCGCCGGCGACGTGTTCCTGCTGGCGAGCGATGGCGTCTGGTCCGCCCTGATGGAATACGACTTGCAGGAGAGCCTGCAGCAAGTCAGCGCGCAGCAGCTGTCGCCTGAGCAGGCTTGCGCCGCCTTATGCGATGCCGCGCTCAAGGCCGGCTCGCAAGACAATGGCAGCGCCGTCATCGCCCGCATAGACCAGGTGCCGGAGGGCGACTTGCGCGACGCCTTGTCCGCACTGGGAACACTGCCGCTGCCGCCGCGCCTGAAGCCGGGTCAGACGCTGGACGGTTATACGATAGAAGAAGTGATCCACAGCTCGCTGGCGACCGTGCTGTACCGGGTGACTGACCCCGCCAGCCAGCGCCAGCTGGTGCTGAAAACCCTGCATCCCGACCGCGCCAACGACGCCCAGGAACGCGCCGCCTTCGCGCATGAAGCCTGGCTGGCCAAACGCGTGGTGGCGCGCTTTTTCCCGCAAGTGATCACGCCCGCACAACACAATTACCTGTATTACCTCTCCACCTGGCACGCCGGCGCTTCGCTGCAACAGCGGCTCGATGCCGGCCGGCATTTCACCGTGCCGGAAGCGATCAACTACGGTAGCAAACTGGTGCGCGCCATAGCCGCGCTGCACCGGCGCAGCATCCTGCACCGCGACATCAAGCCAGCCAATGTGCACCTGGGCGAAGATGATGAAATCCGCATCCTCGATCTCGGCGTCGCGCAATCGGGCCTGGACGGCGGCGCGCACTGCGTCAGCATGGCCGGCACCCCGTCTTTCCTGGCGCCCGAACAATTCCAGGGCAGCGGCGCCTCGCGCCAGACCGACATCTATGCCGCCGGCGTGACGCTGTATTACCTGCTGACGCGCCATTATCCTTACGGCGAAGTGGAGCCGTTTCAGAGACCGAAATTCGGCGAAGCGCTCGCCCCCGGCCGCTACCGCCCCGACTTGCCGCTCTGGCTGGAAAACGTCTTGCTGAAAGCGGTCGCACGCGAACCGCAAGCGCGCTTCGAAACGGCCGAAGAGTTTTTGCTGGCGCTGGAACGCGGCGCCGCCCGCCCCCTGCCCGCCCCGCCCGCCATGCCGCTGGCGCAACGCGACCCGGCCGCGCTGTGGCGCGCGCTGGCGCTGGCCGCCAGCGTGATCAATATATTATTGCTGTATCTGTTGATCGTGCGCTGACGCTGCCGGAACGGTGCGCGCATTCGCGCTGCAGGGCAGATATAATTCGCCCATTCCATCTTTCCCTGAAAAGCAGCTTCATGATAGTTCTCGGCGTTGAATCTTCCTGTGACGAAACCGGCCTGGCCTTGTACGACACCGAACACGGCTTGCTGGCGCATGCCTTGCATTCGCAGATCGCGATGCATCAGGAATACGGCGGCGTGGTGCCGGAACTCGCTTCGCGCGACCATGTGCGGCGCGCCCTGCCCTTGCTGAGCGAAGCGCTGAGCAAGGCCGCCATCAGCAAACAGCAGATCGACGCGATTGCCTACACTCAGGGTCCCGGCCTGGCGGGCGCGCTGCTGGTCGGCGCTTCGGTCGCTTGCGGGCTGGGCATGGCGCTCGACAAGCCGGTGCTCGGCGTGCATCACCTGGAAGGCCATCTGCTGTCGCCCTTGCTGGCCAGCCAGCCGCCGCAATTCCCTTTCATCGCCTTGCTGGTCTCGGGCGGGCATACGCAATTGATGCGGGTCGATGGGGTCGGGCGCTACCAATTGCTGGGCGAAACTTTGGACGATGCGGCCGGCGAAGCGTTCGACAAGTCGGCCAAACTGCTGGGACTGTCGTATCCGGGCGGGCCGGCGATTTCGCGCCTGGCCGAATCCGGCGACCCGCTGGCCTACAAATTCCCGCGCCCGATGCTGCATTCCAAGGATTTGAATTTCAGCTTTTCCGGCCTGAAAACCGCAGTGCTGACCGTGGTCAGGAATCATCCCGCAAATATCGGCGAGCAAGACAAGGCGAACATCGCGCGCGGCTTCGTCGATGCGCTGGTCGATGTGCTGGTCGCGAAATGCCTGACGGCGATGAAGGAAAGCGGCCTGCAGCGACTGGTGATCGCCGGCGGCGTCGGCGCCAACCGGCAATTGCGCGCCGCCCTGAACGCGGCCGCCGCCAAGCGCCGTTTCCAGGTGTATTACCCCGAGCTGGAATTCTGCACCGACAACGGCGCCATGATCGCGTTTGCCGGCGCCCTGCGCCTGAAGAGCAATCCTGGCCTGGCGACCAAGGATTACGGTTTCAACGTGCGGCCGCGCTGGCCGCTGCAGGAACTGGCCGCGGCCTGAGCCGGCGCGCCGGAGCTAAAAATACTGGAGGGGTGTATATTTTAAGGCCGTTTAAATTCGCGGACGACAGCGCTATTTTTCAAGATACTCCCCTATTCTTTTAAAATATGAGGGCTGCCGGCGGCCCCGGAAAACGGCCGGGCGGACGTCGCGACTTGCCCGTATGCAAAGCCTTTGTATTCTCCCCCGCGTTTCCCTACAATGAGACCAGACAGCCTCGCATCCCGGCGGCGCTGACAGGAACTCACCTTATTCCGCACGACCTGCGCCATGTATACCCTGAGGCTGCGCCTGATCACCCTGTTCATCGCGATTGTGACGCTGACGCTGGGCCTGTTTGGCGCCTATTCCCAGTATCAGCTGGCGCGGACGCTGGAAGCGCAATTCGCGCAACTGCAACACGGCGTGCTGACCCGCCTGCAAATCAACTTGCCCGAGGCACTCTGGTATCTCGACGATGCGATTGCCAACAGCATCATAGAATCAGAAATGCTGACCGAACAAGTGGTCGCGATCCGGGTCGTCGATCATTACGGCAAGCTATTCAGCGGCAAATTCCGCAGCAAGGATAATAAAATCCTCGCACTCGCCGCCGGCAGCAAGCTCGAAGGCAGGCCGGTCGGCCTGGCGCTGGTGTATTCCGGCGACAAAGGCCCGGGCGCGCTCAAAGCCAGGGGGGCGGACACCGCGGTCGGCCAGGCCGATATCTATTTTTCGCGCGACCATATCGCGGTCACCCTGCGCGCCGAACTGCTGCGCCGCGTCGCCGAAATCCTGATGCTCGATGCGGTGCTGGTGCTGGCGCTGACGCTCAGCCTGCGCACCGTATTCCGGCCGCTGGCGCAATTGCGCGACGCCCTGTTCGAGCTGGCCAGCCAGAACACGGAAGAAGCGCGGCAATTGCCTATGCTTAAAAAAAATGAATTCGGCGAAGTGATACAGGGCTTCAACCTGATACAGGGCAAACTGAAACAAGTGCTCGAGAAGCAAAGGCAGGCGCAACAGGAAGCGCAGCAAGCCTCGGCACAGACGCGGCTGGCTTACGAGGAATTGCAAAAAACGCAAGACATCCTGTTGCAATCGGAAAAGCTGGCCAGCCTGGGCGGCCTGGTGGCCGGCGTCGCCCATGAAATCAACACCCCGGTCGGCATCACGCTGACCTGCGCCTCGGTGCTGCAGGATGCGACCGACAAGCTGCGCCTGGCGCTGGGACAGGGCGGCCTGCGTAAATCCGACATGCTCGCCTACATAGACACCGCCAGCGAAAGCGCGCGCCTGATCACGGCGAATGCCGAGCGCGCCGCGCACCTGATCAACAGCTTCAAGCAGATCGCCGCTGACCAGTCGAGCGAAGTCAGGCGCAGCTACGGCTTGAAAACCTATCTCGGCGAAATCATCGCCAGCCTCGGCCCCAAGCTGAAGCGCGCGGGGGCCACGATCGCGGTCGAATGCGAACAAGAGATACAAATGGACGGCTATCCGGGCGCACTGGCGCAAATCATCACCAACCTGACCATCAATTCCCTCACCCACGCCTTCCCCGAAGGCGGCGGCCATATCACGATAGACATACAAGCGCGCGGCCAGCGCGTCAGCCTGCGCTTCCAGGACGACGGCTGCGGCATACCGGCCGAGAATATGCCGCACATTTTCGAGCCGTTTTTCACCACGCGCCGCGGCCAGGGGTGCACCGGCCTGGGCTTGAATATCGTCTACAACATCATCACCAAACAATTCGGCGGCAGCATCAGCGTCGCCAGCGAGCCCGGTAAGGGCGCTTGCTTTACGCTCGACTTGCCGTGCGTCGCGCCGCAGCCCGGGACAGGATAAGCTTGCTTTACGCTCGACTTGCCGTGCGTCGCGCCGCAGCCCGGGGACAGGATAAGCTTGCTTTACGCTCGACTTGCCGTGCGTCGCGCCGCAACCCGGGACAGGATAAGTTTGCTTTACGCTCGAC
>JACPWS010000093.1 GCA_016196925.1 Burkholderiales bacterium
CAGACGACATGTCGTCTGAATTCCCCACTACACCGACCAACCTTGATTTCGCTTGAATATATTCAACCCTGGGAGGAGTAAGGTAGCCAGGGAGACGGAAAAGTGTGCAATCGAGCCTGTAGCGCTCTCACTCAAATGGTGAGCGACTTGAATACCGTTATTTTTAAACATATCAAGCACTTATCGAGGCTGATCAGCGGCCAACTGGGGAAGCTAGGATAATTCAGCACTGCACTCTGTTCAATCTACACACGCCCCTTACCGTTACTTACAGGATTCCCGATGACAGATTTTTCCGCTTTCCCCATCACAAAAAAATGGCCGGCTCAGCATCCCGAGCGCATCCAGCTGTATTCGCTGGCGACGCCGAACGGCGTCAAGGTTTCTGTCATGCTGGAAGAGACCGGCCTGCCTTACGAGCCGCATCTGGTCAGCTTCGACAGCAATGAACAGCTGTCGCCGGAATTTTTATCGCTGAATCCCAACAACAAGATCCCGGCCATCCTCGATCCCGATGGCCCCGGCGGCCGGCCGCTGCCGCTGTTCGAATCGGGCGCGATCCTGATCTATCTGGCCGACAAGAGCGGACAGTTCATGCCTGCCGCCGGCCGTTATGAAACGCTGCAATGGCTGATGTTCCAGATGGGCGGCATCGGCCCCATGTTCGGCCAACTCGGCTTTTTCCACCGCTTCGCCGGCAAGGAATACGAAGACAAGCGGCCGCGCGAGCGCTATGTGGCCGAGTCGCGCCGCTTGCTGGCGGTGCTCGATGCGCGCCTGGCAGAGCGTAGCTGGATCATGGGCGAGACCTACACCATCGCCGATATCGCCACCTTCCCCTGGGTGCGCAACCTGATCGGTTTTTACGAAGCCGGCGACCTGGTGGGGATCGCCGATTTCCCGCACGTCACCCGCGCGCTAGCCGCTTTCCTGGCGCGCCCTGCGGTGGCCAGGGGGCTGCATATTCCCAGGCGCAACTGAGCGGCTGCCGGCATGGCCGCAAACTATCGGCACATACGGCGCAGATATTCTTCGAAAGCCATCCTATACAGCCAGCTTCTATTCGAGAACTGAAGGCTAATTCCCCGTCTTATCAAGCTTTGGTTTCAGCTGGCAGAGAACTACGCTGGAATTTTCATCGCCACCGAGGTCTTGCATGGCGCGGTGCGATACGTCTACACCAATAAGGCGCTCATAGGACTTACGCAAAATTGGCCCAGCAAGGCTTGGCGACGAAGACAGTACGAATAGTACGACTAGGAGCCGTAACGCAGCTGGGGCGGTTTTGCGTAAGTCCCAACTCAATTTATTTGCGAGGCTATCATGGGTATATCGGGTATCGATCAGGCTGCGCCTGACTGGAGAAAATATTACATTGCAGAAAAAACGCCGGATACGGCTTTTTACAGCCATTTCAAAGCGGCGTATCAGGATTACCGGAGCGCGACGGCCGCGCATGCCGACACGCCATCCTGCCAGCTCAGCCTGGGTAACCTATCTGCAGTTTTTGGCGAGCTTTACACAGCCAAGGCGGAACAAATCGGGATGGCTCAGGATGAGCTGGCCAGTTTCGCCGACATCCTGAATCGTGCCTACAGCAGCAATGCCATGAGCGACCCCAAAGCTTTTTTAAAGTCCTTAAGCCCGGCCGAATTAGGCGTCGTACAAAAGACCCATCTCCTGGCCGACACGATAGACATCGACGCCCTCAGCCTGGAAGGCGCCGGCAATTTGCTGCTGCCGGCCGGCTATTCGCTCGACCTCAATCACGATTACATGGACGAAGTCGGCGCGGCACACATGATCCATTTTCCTCCGCGCGATGCGCCGGAAGAATTTCGGGTCGCATGGGCCAAGACGCTGGCGGGCCTGGATGAACGGGACGCCATGACCTACACCTTGACGATGTACACCTCGGTCATCGGTGCTCACTTTGACGGCCTGCCCCATCCGGAGTCCGACCATCCGACCAATCGCATCGAGAGTTATCAGCAAGTCGTGCAAGATGCGCTGGACTCGATAGACGAAAGGCGCGCCTACATGGCCGAGGGTCAATACGAAAGAGAGCTCGCCTTTTATAAGCGCTTGCAGAGTTTTTTACCGCCAACACAACTGTTTTCTCGGAGTAATAATCAGGTCGATAGTCATTACAAAGCGGTCTCTGCAAAGCCAACCTGCTGACAACCACACATCAGCGACGGACCGATACTTCTTCCAGCGCTAACCAGTTCGTGTGCGACAAGCCATCTGCCAGATAGACCGACATATGGGGAGCGATGCCTTGGTTGCCTAGCGTTACCAGCAGAAACCCAGTCAAATTTGCACAATTGATCCGAAGGAATTCAACGCTGGTTTCTCGATCTCGAAAAGAGGGACTTGGGTGAGACTCTGGATGGGTATGCCATAGACCTATCACATGCCGACCGACGGAGAATTGCTGATGTGCATCGGCGGAGGCTCGCCGTCGGTCTGCTTCAAAGCCATGCCGAGAACGACGATCTTCTGGATAAGGGCCGGTTGCCAGCGATACCAGCACTTCAGCTTCATGAGGATTGGTACTGAATAACTGGCCTCCAGCTTCCTTTTGATAAAACCGAACTTGGGCATGTCGGTACATATGCTCAAGGACAGCCGGCGCAAAGACGACTACCCCACGATCGTCTGGCAAAAGAAACCGCCGCTCATGCATGCCAAGGTCGATCCCAAATCGTTAAGTCACGGTCTGCTGCGTTGGCTGACCATTCTCGATAGGACAGACCCTGTCTGACCTTTTCCAGAAATCGTCGCCCACGCACTAGACTGCGTAGCAATGGCGCTGGCACCTCACCATCGAGCAGACCCAAAGCTGCCTCCGATACCATGGCTACGGCATAAGAAGCCGCCGCATGGGTGTAGCTCTGGAATTGGCTGCTGCAACCAGGCTCGCGCAGCATGACGTCTGTTGGCCAGTTGATAGCCATACAGGTATCAAGTGGATCACGAAGAGCCTGGCTCCATGGCTGACCTGCAGGAAGTAGACAGACATGTGCAGCAGCAGCAAACGGCTCCATCCAGCCGACTAGCAACGGGCAAGGGGTGCGTTGCCTAGCCTGCTCCAGATGCAGCCGGACATTGGGCTCACCAGTTAGATCGAGAATCAGATCAAAATCTGCCAAGCTGTGCCTTTTCAGCCAAGAGTCCAGCGTGAGAGGGACGGGCATTATCGAAGCTGCGGGCCATGCTTCCATCACCCGTGAAGCCAGAGCCTCCACCTTATTCCGCCCGAGATCATTCGCACCGAGTGCGTGGCGGCCAAGATTGGCGGCGGACAGGGAGTCAGAATCAACTAGGGTCAAATGCCCAACCCCTGCCTTGACCAAATGCTCAACCACAAAACTTCCTAGCGCCCCAACGCCGACCACCAAAACCCGCTGCTGCTGTCGCGTGGCAATCTCAGAATGCTGGTCACGGCCACAGATCCAAGCCACGTCTAAGCGATCTACCGGCAAAGGCAGCGGTTGACGCACCCTTTGTACTTTCCAACTGTGACCACACCGCACCGGGCTTACCGGGCCACCCGGCAACAGGAATCCAAAGCTACATTCTGGTGCACGCAGAATGACTAGGCGATGGATAGGACGATTGCCCTTGCCGCGACCATTCAAGAATCGTTCTGCCACAGCATCGGGAAGGCGAAGACGAACCAGCCGCTCCAGATCGCGACTAGTTCGCGGCCAGGTGTCAGGCGTCAACGGCTTGACTATGGGTACATCGGCGATCTGCACATTGACTCGTCGCTGATTGGCACCGACAACCGGCAATGCCCGTTCCATGGCTGCGGGATCTCCAAACAGCACCCAACGCTTATCTGGCAGATAAACGCCGTATCCACACCGAAGCTGCTCTGGAGGATTATCCAGCAACAGTAAGCGAGTAACCGGATTTCCATCTGAACGCCGCTGAGCACAGTGAAGATACCAGTAGTTCAAAGCTTCTTCGCGGAAATGGCCATCCAGCGCTCCCTGATTCCAAGGAGAGCAGAATTGGCTGTAAAACTGATGTAGTGTTTGTTCAATTCGCTGTTTCGGGAGAGCACCGCTAGTTGGTCCCGGGTCGCCGACAAAGCACAATCTACCACCATCCTCGACGTGCGGTACCCGCAGAACCGCTGCTTTAGGTAACCAAACCTCTACCGATTGCGTTTCCAAGAATCCCGGAGGCACGTGCAGCCACGCACCAGCAATTTCCCTGCCATCAACGAACGTTGGCAAGCGGACAGGAAATACCCGTACTCCATCTGCTCGCGATGACAACTCCTCCCCAAGCGCTGTGCAGGTTCGAAGAAAGTGCTCCACATCGTCTGTCAAAGGCAGCATCTGGTATTAGGCCAATCCCTGCGTTGCAGGCTGGAAGATAACCGAGGATGGGGCTTTGGATGCCAATCCTTTGGGTGGGTTAGGTACGCTGGCTGAAGTTGTGCCAAATGCCCGACGAACACGTTCAGCCAACGTTGCTTTGTCTTCTGCCTGCAGAATTCCAAGCAGGTCAGCTTGCAACTGCATACACCACTGGTCGAGGGCACGCTTGCGTTCACCCGAATCCGTATTCCAGCGCTCGGCAAAGTTTTCGCCGGAGACAGTCGGGTTCTCGACCCACCACATACCTTCACGAATTTCTACCATGTAGGGCATCAAATCAACTAAATCGCTCAACAGCTCAATGTGGTTCTGGTAGGTCTTGCCCTTATCAGCCAGGCCCTCATAACACTGTGTTAACAGCGTAACGATCAAAATGGAAATAGGTTTCGTCTCAGGGAGCAACTCGCCGCGGTCCACCATCATGTCCCGATGTCGCTTGAACAGGCGAATCGCCACCCGCAGGGTGTCACTCAACGGGACTGACTGATCCGGGACTGGCTCAACACCGGCAATCTTTTCCATCGCCACTGCTTCGCGGAATACTATCTGAACCAGCTTGCGCTTCGATTGATCATCGACCCACTGTGTCATGCCCTCAGGGTTAGAGGGCTTCCATTTCTTGGTCTGTCTGTCAACGACTGCCAGTGCAGAATTGCTGTAACGTGTGAGGGTCAACTGGCGATCGAGCGACAGTAGATTGGCCGGAATCAACTTCATCGGTACTGACGGCGTAAACTCGACGTAATAGCGAGAGTTCAGATCCTCAATCCGCCAGCAACGATTCTTCGCAATTGCCTTGCGGTTGGCTAGTGCAGGCTTAAACTGGTCGAAGAACGCGATAGGGTCCCACACCTCATGCCTGTTCAGGATCACCTTGCACACGGCATCGATATCGAATTTTTCCGCACTAGGTGACTTGATCAGCGTGCGCGTACTAGACGAGCCCTGTGGCAATACACAGATATCGTCCTGCTCCCATTTCAGCTCCTGAACCAGTTGTTTGCCGATCGCTTCATAATCCGAGACTGCCTCAGATACCAGCCGTTCATCGACGCTGATGTGCTCATTGACCCGATGCAATTCGGCTACCACGGTTGCGATGTAGGGGCGTTCTTCCGAGAAGGCCTCCAGGGCCAACTGACGAGTCCGTCCGGACTTCCGATTTTCGTCGCGATGCCGAACGGCCTGGTCAACTAGGTCAGCGTAAGAGGGATTTTGGAATGTAGGCTGTTGAGTGATGGGCATGGACTTTCCTCCTAACGCAGTTGCAGGGTCTGGGTTTGATGGGGGGCATTAGCGTTGGTAGCAGTGACCTTGTCGCCCTCGATACATAAACCTGGGTTGAATCGAGTGCTACCGTTAGGGCGGTCGTACACGACATATGGGGGATGGTGGCCGGGCTGCAGCATTTGGCCGAAGCAAAACAGCGCGCTGGCCGGTGAAGGGGCTATCAAATGGACCTTTCTGGCACGCAGCTGATCTTGAACCAGCGCCACCGCTTTGCGCGCCATATCCCGAAAGTGCTGCAGATCATCCGGATGGCGAATGGCTGCGGTGCTTGGCTTGGCGTGACGCAAGCGTATCCAACTGAGCCGCCCCTGAGCAATGCGGTCGCTTAGATCAAGTGGCAGTGCAGCCTCGTCAACATCGGAAGTCAGTTCGAGACTTAGAACCACCTCGTCGTCGCAGCCTTGGGAATGAGTCTCCAGCCGCAGGGAATCCGCTGGATATGGGATCGCACCTGCATCCCACTGCCAACTGTCCCGTTCTCGATGATATTGGAAGACCTCGACCCGACCAGCTTCACCGGCAATGCGGCCTGCTAGCACCAGAACGGGAACCAAGTGCAGTGGATAGATAGCAACCGCATGCTCCCGTATAGCATCGGCTATGTTGCGCCGGAAATGGCTAATGTCCAGCTCATGTTCGTGCAGCAAATGGCACCAGAAATCTGGCTCAGTTCGTGTATCACGCTGGCGGCGGCGAATCTCATGTTGTGCCGGGTCTACTGGCACCAACTTGCGACCGATCGAAGCTGCACTAAGATCATTTTCCGATTGATTGACCGGTACCGCCGCTAGATCTGCCAGTACAGTCATCATCTTGGCCCGCGGATATTTCAGGCTATTGAGCAGGTAGTTCACCTGCTTAACATGCGCGGCCCGCATAGTGTTTAGAGATTGTTCTTCGTGCCGTTCGCTATCAGCATCAATTCGGTCAATCAGCCGATGGTGTGCGTCACACATCAGCATGATGTTTTCCGGTACGTCCGACAGTTCGTGCGAGCGTGCCCCACCGCGCGGCCCATCAGGATCGGAAGCCACAATGTGCGCTAGGTAGGCGACCTGACCTTTTGCGGTACTCAAGGGAACATGTGAAAGATCCTCACCGCACCCCGCGTACATGCAGCGCCCACCCGCATCGGCCCAGACCTTCAGGCTTGTGCCGGCGCTAATGGCTTTGCCACGACCTTTACCGAACGTGGCTTCACGGGCCTCCTTCAGCGCCTTGACGTCGTGCTCACTAGCATCTCGTAGCGGCCAAGATGAGTTGTACGCTTTCAACGTTACAAGCTCAGCATCAACCATTTCGTGACGCTTAAGCTTCCCTTTCTTGGCTAAACTTGTTAGCTCCTTGAATCCATCGTTATCCAAGTCGCTGAAAAACAGCTCGTCTGCACTACCGTCATCCATGAATACAGCAAATAGCCGCTTGCCATGCACGTAGCAGATGCCCGATTTTACGGTACTAGGCGACTTCAATTTATTCAAAAGCTCGCTCTCACCATGCGCAGCGAGGACATGGGGGCAGGAGGGCGCGGTACTGGTAGGCATGGGAACCTCTTATTCTAAATAGGCATATGGAAAAGCATTACCAAAAGACAATTTGGGCACTTTACGCCGATTTCAAGGAATCTCTTCTTAATTATTGTGACCCTCTCAACTCCTTTACTGCTATGCCTAATTATTTCTACAATTTTTTCTTATGAGTAACAATACTCAATATCTACCAATCGACCAGTTCTCGCCTGCAGTAAAGCCATTTAAAGCATCACTGACCACAGGTAAAGCTTTGACATGTGCTCAAATTCAGAAACGAAAATGCCCAAACCTGACATTCAAGGCTTGGGCATTTTTCTTGGCATTTTTAGTTTACGACTTTAATAACCGAGAATAGCGCGCAACCTATTAAGAAATTTTCATTCCACCGTCACCGACTTAGCCAAATTCCTAGGCTTATCCACATCCGTCCCGCGCGCCAGGGCGGTGTGGTAGGCCAGCAGTTGCAGCGGTACGGTGTGCAGGATAGGGGACAGCTGGCCGTAGTGTTCCGGCAGGCGGATGACGTGTACGCCTTCGCTGGAGGCGATGCGGGAGTCGGCGTCGGCGAAGACGTACAGTTCGCCACCGCGGGCGCGAACTTCTTGCATATTCGATTTGAGTTTTTCCAGCAGCGCGTCTTTCGGCGCTACTGTCACTACCGGCATCTCCTTGGTGACCAGGGCCAGCGGGCCGTGTTTCAGTTCGCCGGCGGGGTAGGCTTCGGCGTGGATGTAGGAGATTTCTTTCAGCTTCAGGGCGCCTTCCAGCGCGATCGGGTAATGCAGGCCGCGACCCAGGAACAGGGCGTTTTCCTTGCGCGCGAATTCTTCGGCCCAGGCGATGATTTGCGGCTCCAGCGCCAGCACGGCGCTGACGGCCAGCGGCAGGTGGCGCAGCGCCTTGATCTGTTCGGCTTCTTGTTCGTCGCTGAGGCGGCCCTTGCTCTGGGCCAGGGTCAGCGCCAGCAGGAACAGCGCGACCAGCTGGGTGGTGAAAGCCTTGGTGGAGGCCACGCCAACCTCTACCCCGGCGCGCGTGATGTAAGCCAGCGCGCATTCGCGCACCATGGCGCTGGTGGCGACGTTGCACACGGTCAGGGTATGCGGCATGCCGAGTGCGCGCGCATGCTTGAGGGCTGCCAGGGTATCGGCGGTTTCGCCGCTTTGCGAGATGGTCACCACCAGCGACTGCGGATTAGGCACGCTGTCGCGGTAGCGGTATTCGCTGGCGATCTCGACATTCACCGGAATTTTAGCAATCGACTCTATCCAGTATTTGGCGGTCAGGCCGGCGTAATAGCTGGTGCCGCACGCCAGGATCAGCACGTTGTCGATTTGTTGGAACACGCCGTAGGCTTTATCGCCGAACAGCTCGGGCATGATGGCAGTGACGCCTTCCAGCGTGTCGCCGATGGCGCGCGGTTGTTCGAAGATTTCTTTCTGCATGTAATGGCGGTACGGGCCCAGCTCGGCGGCGCCGCTGTGCGCGTGCACGGTGCGCACTTCGCGCTGGACTTGCTTGCCGTGGCCGTCGACGATCCAGACTTTTTGCAGTTGCAGGTCGACCACGTCGCCTTCTTCCAGGTAGATGATCTGGTCGGTGGTGCCGGCCAGCGCCATCGCATCCGAGGCCAGGAAATTCTCGCCCGCGCCGACGCCGACGATCAAGGGTGAGCCCTGGCGCGCGCCGACTACGCGGTGCGGCTCGTCGCGGCAAAATACGGCGATCGCAAACGCGCCGCTCAGGCGTTTCACGGCTTGCTGCACGGTCTCGAACAAGTCGCCGCGGTACAGGTGATCGACCAGGTGGGCAATGACTTCGGTGTCGGTCTGGCTTTCAAACACATAGCCGGCCGCCGTCAGTTCGGCGCGCAATTCTTCGTGGTTTTCTATGATGCCGTTGTGCACCAGGGCGATGCGCGAATTGTCGCCGCTGGGCGAAAAATGCGGATGGGCATTCGAGGAGGATGGTGCGCCATGCGTGGCCCAACGGGTGTGCGCGATGCCGGTAAAGCCGGCCAGGCCGGTCTGTTCTACCTGCGCCTGCAAGTCAGCCACGCGCGAGGTGCTGCGCGAGCGTTGCAGACGGCCATCCACATGCAGCGCCACGCCGCAGGAATCGTAGCCGCGGTATTCCAGCCGTTTCAAGCCTTCCAGCAAGATGGGGGTGATATTGCGTTGTGCTACTGCGCCGACGATGCCACACATAAGAACCTCTTCTTAAGGAATTGAATGATGTGGCTATGTTAATAGAGGGAGAGAGATTAATTATTTCAAAATTTAAGCTTATTTGAAATATTATTCACCATAAGAAGCACGTAAAATTAATATTTCAAACCATATTAACTTTTGAATTTTTCTTTCACAAAAATATGATGCTCGACGAACTAGACAAACGCATCTTGCAGCAGCTACAACAAGATGCCGCCCTGACCAACCATGAACTGGCGGCGCGCGTGCACGCCTCGCCGCCGACTTGCCTGCGCCGCGTCAAACGCCTGACGGAGCAGGGGGTGATCGCCCGGCAAGTCGCGATCCTGGCGCCGGAAAAAGTCGGGGCCGGCCTGACGGCGATCGTGGAAATCACGCTCGACCATCAAGCCACCGAATACCAGCTGGCGTTTGAAAAACTGGTGGCGGCCGAAGCTGCCGTGCAGCAGTGCTACCGCGTCTCACCGGGGCCGGATTTTGTGCTGGTGATCCAGGTGGCCGACATGACGGCCTATCATGCACTGGCGCACAGGCTGTTTGCCGCGCAGGCGAATGTACGCAATGTCAGGAGCTTTTTTTCCATACTGCGCAGCAAATTCGAGACGCAACTGCCGCTGTAAAGCTTGCTCAGCGGCCCGGTTCGCGCGGGCGATTGCCGTCCTTCAGCACCTCGGGCTTGTAATAACGCTGAAAGTTTTTCCAGACTTCGCCCGAGCGGGCGGCCGCTTCCAGCAAGCCTTGCAGCGCCGCCTTGTCGTCGGCGCTCAGCGATTTTTTAGACATATACACGCCGCTATCGCCCCAGGGCAATTCGGCGATAGGCTCGAAGCGCAATTTATCAGCCATGCCTTCGACGCGCGGGTCGCTCTGGACCGCGCCGGCAAAAATATACGGCGCCATAATAGTCAGGTCGACGGCGCCCGCTTTCAGCGTGCGCGCAACCGACAGCGCATCGGCTTCCAGCGTCAGCCGGCCCTGCTTGCCCAGTTCCGCCATGATCGCTTGATAGCCGTCGCCGTAATCGTAGCCGCGCACCAGCGCCACTTTCAAGCCGCGCTGTTCCAGCAATTCCTGGGCGGAACGGAGCTGCGGGCGATTCGATTGCAGCGAAATCAGGGTGGCGCGGGTATAGATCAGCGGCACGAAAGTGCCGTGCTCGTCGCGCCGGGAAGTGCGTATCGCCGGCAACAACAAATCGGCCTGGCCGTTTTCGAACATCAGCTCCAGCCGGGCGCGCGGCACCAGCGAAAAATTAAACTGGCAGCCTTCTTTGGCCGACAGGCTGCGCAAGATTTCCGGATAAATACCGCTGATATTCTCGCCGCTGGCGATCACGCTCAAGCCTACCGCCGCCACCGGCACATTGATGGTGCGCGAACAGGCAGCGTGCGCAGTCAGGCACGACGCCAGCAGCATAGGCAGCAACAAGAGATCCCGGCCTCGACACCATTTCGACATAAGCAGGTAGCAGAAAAAGTAGCCAATAATGCGTCCACAATAGACCAGAAAGCGGCTTTGCGCAAAGTAAGCTTTGCCGGTCCGCGCACGGCCGGCAGTGCGCACAAAGCGCCGGCGTGGACAGACTGCGCACATCGTTGTAAGGTAGATGCATCACAACACCGACGCAGGGAGTGTGACCATGCACCGACACGCTCATTTCCTCCGCCTGGAGGAAGCCAGCCAGCAAGACTGGCAACTGATTGCCGGCGAATTCCGGCGCCATGCCGAACACCTGCCGGATCGCGTGATCCAGCATTTGCAATTGCTGGCCGGCGAGCACGGCGGCTTTCCGGTCGACCGCTATACGCATTCGCTGCAAACCGCGACGCGCGCCCTGCGCGACGGACGCGACGATGAATATGTCTGCTGCGCCTTATTGCACGATATCGGCGACACGCTGGGCGCCTACAATCACGCGGAGATCGCGGCGGCGATTTTACGGCCCTTCGTCAGCGCTGAAAACCTGTGGATGGTGCAGCATCACAGCATTTGCCAGGCGTATTATTTTTACCAGCAGCTGGGGTTGGACAGGAACAGCCGCGAGCAATTCCGCGAGCACCCGCATTTCAAGCGCACGGTAGAATTCTGCACCTTATACGATAACCCGTCCTTCGACCCGCACGCCGAAACTTTCCCGATCGCCGAATTCGAACCGATGCTGCGCCGCCTGTTTGCCGCGCCGCGCAATGCGTCTTACCTCAGCGCGCCCAGCGGCTGAGCCTGGGAGCTATCCCTGAGATTTCAAAAAACGGGGGGAGTATGTGGCTAAAATCGTCTGTCGTCCATACATGCTCAAGCTGTTATGCAGGCGGGCAGCAAGCTGCCCGAATTCCCTGCTTCACCCTGCGCAGGGATGACGACTTTGAGTTTACGGCTTAACTGAACGACATTACGTTAAGCGATGGGATTTATTTCTTGATTTTCACCGGGCGCTGCCAGTTTTCTACGGTGATCTGGCGCGCGCGCGACACCGTCAGCTTGCCGGCCGGCGCATCCTTGGTCAGGGTGGTGCCGGCGCCCAGCGTGGCGCCCTTGCCTACCGTGACCGGCGCCACCAGTTGCGTATCGCTGCCTATGAAGGCGTCGTCTTCGATCACGGTACGGAATTTATTGGCGCCGTCGTAATTGCAAGTGATGGCGCCGGCGCCTATGTTGACGCGGCTGCCGATGGTGGCGTCGCCCACATAAGCCAGGTGATTGGCCTTGCTATGGGCCGCGATCTGGCTATTCTTGATTTCGACGAAATTGCCGATGTGCACGTCTTCGGCCAGCGTGGTGCCGGGGCGCAGACGCGCATACGGGCCGATCTGGGCTTGCGCACCGACTTCGGCTTCCTCGATGTGACACATGGCGCGTATGCTGCTGCCGGCGCCTATGGTGGCGTTCTTGATCACGCAGTGCGGGCCTATGCAAACCCCGTCTTCCAGTATCACCTCGCCGACAAACACGCAGCCGACGTCAATGCTGACATCGCGCCCGCAGCTCAGGCTGCCGCGGATATCGATGCGGGCCGGGTCGTACAGCGTCACGCCCTGCTCCAGCAACTGGCGCGCCAGATTGGCCTGATGGATGCGCTCGAGTTCGGCCAGCTGCACCTTGCTGTTGACGCCCAGGGTTTCCCAGAGCGCGTCCGGCTGCGCCGACACCACGGCTACGCCATCGGCCACGGCGCGCGCCACGATGTCGGTCAGGTAGTACTCGCCCTGAGCATTGTCGTTCGACAGAGTCGCCAGCCATTGCCTGAGCCTGGCGGTCGGCACCAGCATAATGCCGGTATTGATTTCAGTGATCGCGCGCTCGGCGGGATTCGCGTCTTTTTGCTCGACGATGCGCACGATACGGCCATCTGCGCGCACGATGCGGCCGAGGCCGCTCGGGTCGGCCATTTCGGCCGTCAAGATCGCCAGCTGATCCGGGCCGGCGGCAGCCACCAGCCTTTGCAGGCTGGCTGTGGTGGTCAGCGGCACGTCGCCGTACAGCACCAGGGTCGGCACGCTGTCGTTCAGCACCGGCAGCGCCTGCGCCACCGCATGACCGGTGCCCAGTTGCGGCTCTTGCAGCGCGAAACGGATATCGCCGGCCGCCACCGCCGTCGGCACTTGTTCGCCGCCATGACCATAGATCACGCAGATCGATTCCGCCTGCAGGCTGCGCGCCGTGGCTATCACGTGCGCCAACAGGGGCTTGCCGGCCAACTGGTGCAAGACCTTGGGCAAAGAAGATTGCATGCGTTTGCCCATGCCGGCAGCGAGAATAACGACGTTCATGTGTGCGTAATTAAAGTCAATATGGTTGAAATTTTAACATGCGCGCCCGCCCCGGCCGCCGCCCGCAGGGGCGCACAGGCCGAGCGCATGGCCGCCGGCGGACATGTGTGTTTCCTGTTTACACCTTTTTCAGGAAGCAGGCTTTCAGCATGAAGCTGCCGGCATCCATCTTGCAATCGACTTCGTGATCGCCGCCGACCAGGCGTATGCTCTTGACCTTGGTGCCCATTTTCAGGGTGGTGGACGAGCCCTTGACCTTGAGGTCCTTGATCAGCACCACGGCATCGCCGTCGGCCAGCACATTGCCGTTGGAGTCTTTCACGATGCGCTCGCCGTCGTCGTCCGCCTTGGCGGCGGCGACCATCGGCCATTCATGGCCGCAATCGGCGCACACGTAATTGTCGCCGTCGGGATAAGTGTTTTCCATGGAACAGGCTGGGCAGGCAGGTAAGGTAGGCATACAGACTTTCAAAAAACGTTAAGACGGAAACCCCGCAGTATACCCGAGCCGGATACAAACAGCAGCAAAACCGCGCAAAAGCCGCGCTACTGCGCGCAAGTGCGGCGATGTCGCCGGGCGGCCGTTTTCCGGCATAAAAATACTCCCCTCCAGTATATTTTGAAGCCCTTTAAATACGCTGACGACAAGGCGATTTTAATAAAACTGGGGGGGAGTATCGTAAAACAGGCGCAAATGGCAGCGCTTCAGGCCTCCGGGGTGCCGGTATCCTGGATGCCGTCCGACAGCTCGGCCCTGGCCTCGCTGGCCAGCGCTTCATAGCGGACGCGGAAGGCGTCCAGCGTGTCTTCTTCCAGCTCTTCCAGATCGAGCAAGGCATTGTGCGCGCCCTTGGTGGCGCGTATCAATTCATCGAGTTTGATCTGTATCGCTTCGGTATCGCGATTCTGGGTGTTTTGAATCAGGAAGACCATCAGGAAGGTGACGATGGTGGTGCCGGTGTTGATCACCAGTTGCCAGGTATCGCTATAGCGGAATAGCGGCCCGGTAATGATCCAGGCGGCGATCACGCCCACCGCCACCACAAAGACACGCGGCCGGCCGCAAAAATGGGCGGTGGCCTTGGCGAAGCGCGAGTACCAGGTAATGTTACGCATAGCAATCCTCCCGTGGGCGAGCAATGCACTCAGTGTGCCGCAAGTCGCCAAGGAGAGGCAAGCCGCGCCGGCATGAAAACGCTGTTGCCGCTTAAGCGGCAACAGCGTTAAGCTTGCAGGGTGCTGGCCACGGTATCGCAAAACCTGATTTTTGGCGGCGCCAGCAACATGCTCTCGAAATCCTGCAGCGCCTTTTGCACCCGCGCCGATTGCAGGTGCGACTCGCATGCATGACGGTCGCGATACAGTTCATACAAGACAAAGCTGCCCGGCTGTTCCTGCGGGCTGTGCACGGCATAGCAGACGTTACCGCTCTCTTGTGCGGCCACCTCGGCCAGCTGGCGCAAGATGGCTTCTACCTGTGCGGTAAAGGCGGGTTTAGTTTGCAATTCGGCGAGCAATAACAACATACGGTACTCCTTAAAAATAGTGATCGGGAGCAGGCATGATGCCGCTATCGTCGCGGCTGGTATTGTAAAAATGCGTCTTGTTGCGCGCGCCTTGCAGATAGCACTGCGGCGCGGCCCCGGCATAACGCCGGAAGTTGCGGATGAAATGGGCTTGATCGAAATAGCCTTGCGCCAGCGCGACGTCGGTCGCGGCGGCCGCCGCGTCCAGCATCAGGGCTCTGACCGTATGTTGAAAGCGCGCCAGGCTCTTCATTGCGGCCGGCGTTTGCCCGCTCACGCTTAAAAAGCGGCGCTCCAGTTGGCGCCGCCCGAGATGCAGGCGCTCCGCCAACTGCTGTATGGTCAGCGTCGCGCCGTCGCGATACAGCATCTCCATGGCGCGCTCGACCACGGCATCCGGCCCATCGCTGCGCAGCTGCGCGCAGAGAAAATCTTCGATCAGCAAGATGCACTGCGCCGGCGTGGCCGCGTAAGACAGCCGCCGCTGCAGCGCCTGTCCCGGCCGCTCCCAGAGATCGTCCAGCGCCAGCACGCGGTCGGCCAGCTCGCGGCCGGGGATGGCGGTAAACCTGTGCAGCATGCCGGCCTTAAAGCGCACCGCGATGAAGCCGAGGTCGCGCGCCGCGCTGAGCTGTAGCGGATCGCGCCGCAGGCAAAACAGATGGCCGGTCTCGCAGGCGAGCGGCGGACCGTCGCCGCGGGTATAGCTGAAAGGCTGACGGTAGTGGAAATACAGTTCCGCCCCGGTTCCCGGCAACAAGGCCGGCAACGGCAGCGCTGCGCCGCCGCGGTAGTCCCATCCCCATATGCGGTCGATATAGGGCCGCAACGCGGCGCACGGTAAAACCTGAAAGCGCTTCATGCGCTGCGGCTGGGGCTGCATTGCCTGTGCCGGGGATGCCGGCCCGTTTCCGCAGGCAGTAAGCGCATGGTTCAGCGTTCAGCGCTGGACTTGATGCCGTCCAGCGCTGCCTCATACTTGGGCCCGACCATCTTTTCCATGCTGAAAAACAAGCCCGTCAGTTTGCCGATGTAGGAGCTGGGGCCATACATGGCTTGCGTCAGCAAGCGTCGCATCGCCCTGTCGCGCCAGCGTGAATTCGACCGTGTTATGGGCGGCAAACGGCGCGATGAAATCGATCTTGATGACGCCCCCCGACGCCGGCGACGATGTCACGATTTCCATCCGTCCGCAGCCGAGATTCTTGTTGCCGCTCCACTCGTAGATCGCCCCCGGGCCGCTGGCGGCGCCGCTGTACGTGCGCTGGACCGCAGGGTCGATTTTTTCCCAGGGCGACCACGCTTCCCACTGATGAAAATCGTCGATGAGCGGGAAAATTTTTTCGGGCGCCGCCTTGATGCAGAGCGAGCGCTGCACGCGAAAGCTGCCCGGCCTGGTCGCGGCGACCATCAGCAGCACGGCGACGGCCGCGATCGAGACGATGACGATAATTCTGAGCATTTTTTCTCTCCCCGTTACGAGCTTGGTGCGCGGCACCCAGCCTGGCCTAGCGCCGTTTTTCCACGCCCTGCTGTCTTGGTTTGCGCATGAAAGCGGTGACGGTATTCCACGATGCCAGCATCAGCAAATACTCGGTGCCGACATAGAAATACCACATCTGGAAAAACGCCCAGGCGATGCCGCAAAAACCAAGGGCGACCGGCACGCCTCGGCCGCGCCGGCAGGTAAACATGGATCAGCAACAAGGCCAGCGCGATAGAAAAATCGAGCAAGGCGATCGGGGGATTTCTCAGCAAACGACCGAAAGCCTGATGCTCGTCCAGCCCGAAAGCGGCTCCCAGCGTCCGGCCCCCGTAGAAAAACACGATCACGGCGATCAGCAGCCAGGCCCACAGGGTGGCGAGATTAAAGAATTTTGTAATAACGTGGCGCATGATGCCGGTTCCTGGCTGTATCGCGGTGAGCCGGAACAAGTCCGGCGCAACGAACTGCAATGCCCTTCACTGTGTCGCCGTTCAGGCTTGATCGCCCGTCTCCGGCCCCGCCCAGCGCTCGTACCCTACCCTGCA
Organism: Burkholderiales bacterium; assembly: GCA_016196925.1. Lineage (GTDB taxonomy): Bacteria > Pseudomonadota > Gammaproteobacteria > Burkholderiales > Burkholderiaceae_D > Undibacterium. Next base: position 16,754 of record JACPWS010000093.1, read on the forward strand.
CCACAACAGGCCGGCGCCGGCAAGGAATACGGCAAAGACGGTGGACCAGCCCAGCCAGCCAAAACCGGTCAGCAGCGGCTTTTTCCAGAACGGCTTAGAGAGCGCGAAAGCTGGCACATATACGGCAAACACATGCACGCGCCGCGAATACCTTAAGCGGCAATTACAGTGTTTGCAGTACATTTTCCGGCCCGCGTATTAATACCAGCGCTTGCCTTCCAGATTATATTCATTCGCGGCCTGCTTGAGGCCGGAACGGTTCAGGGCTTTTCCGCAATTGGGGCAGGTATGCATGGTGTTTTATCCTGAGTTCAGGTTTCCAGACGCGGCGCTATAGACAACAGCGCCCCGGCCGGGGGACATCGCCGCCGGCTTAGGAGCCGTGAAAAAATAAGTGTTAGGCGCCGTGCGTAAAGCGTATGGCGCGCAAAACCAGTCGCAACAGGTCTGGCCCCACGGTAGGTTTAGTGCCTATATTCGCCAACAGTTTCATATCGTATCCCCTACTTTGCTATTTTTTTCTACCGTGTAGCCAAGCCGCAGAGCGGGGCTGGCCGGCGGACGCATTGCGACGTCGGACGCTGACGACGCAGGGGCGTAGCAAGCATAACCAGGCCGGCGCGCTTTAGCCAACAAGCCGGCGCAGTTTTATCGCGCCAGCCGGTATTGAACGATGGGCAGTGCCTTATTGGCCGAGCGCCGCCTCCGCAGCAGCCCTCGCGTGTATAGCCGTCGTGTCGAACAATGGAAGCATCGAGTCTTGCTGGCTTACGAGCATAGATATTTCTGTACATCCAAGAATAATCGCTTCCGCTCCTTGCGACGCCAGACCCGCCATAATACGGCTATACGCACTGCGCGATTCCGGCAAGACTACGCCCAGGCATAATTCTTCGAAAATTATGCGGTGGATAGTATCGCGCTGTTCATCGTCAGGGACGATCACTTTCAAGCCGTGGCGTCCGCTCAATCGGTCGCGATAAAAAGCTTGTTCCATCGTAAACCGCGTACCGACCAATCCTACGGTTTGGTGACCTGCTTGTTTAATTTCCGCAGCGGTAACATCGGCAATGTGAAGTAAAGGAATGCTAACGGCAGCCTCTATGCTGGCTGCGACTTTGTGCATGGTGTTCGTGCATAAGACCAATAAATCCGCGCCTGCTCTTTCTAGCGATCTTGCCGCTACGGCCAGCATGGCTCCGGCAGCGTCCCAGTCGCCGGCATGCTGCAATCGTTCTATGTCGTGGAAATCGACGCTGTATAGAACGAGCTTTGCCGAGTGCAAACCACCCAGGTGTCCCTTGATCGTTTCGTTGATCTGTCTGTAGTACGGAATGGTCGACTCCCAACTCATGCCGCCGATCAAGCCTATCGTTTTCATCTGCATCTCCGCGTAAATAACGCACTATTAAAAAAATCGGCGTCGACCTATTCAGTCCGTCGGCGGCGCGGCGCCGGCGCTACAGTGTGTGCACGAAGTGATCGATGATAGTCTGTTTAATCGCCGGCGCCGTTTCCTTGCTAAACATATGACCGGTAGCGTAAGAATGATGCGTGACGGCATACTTAAAATTATGCTGCTTCAGATAAGCCACCATATTGATGGACATTTGATACGAAGGCCAGAACTGATCGTCTTCCGCCGACACCAGCAACACGGGACCGTTGATACTTTCCAATGCAAAGCGCGCTTTTTGCACATTCTTTTCGTTTTTCAACGCCGCTACAAAGCGGCTGACTTGCGGGGCGCTTTCATCCAGTTCCAGACTCAAGGCCGGAACATCGTTTCCCTTCAGCGTCCAGGCCGATCGCGCCAGCGTCCTGCCATACCAGGCGACGTTGCTGGGCGTGGTCACCACCACCGACTTGATGCGCGCGTCTATCGATGCCAGCAACAGCGCCGCTTCCGAACCTCGGGAACCGCTGACGACGCCGATCTTAGTCGCGTCAAGCGCCGCTTCCGTTTCCAGAAAATCGAGGGCGCTGACGAAATATTCCAGCGGTATCCGATCCAAGGTCGCCGGCAAGCCTTCCTCTTTAAAATACGCCAGCGCCAGCACGGCCAGACCATGCGGCGCCAGCATTTCGCCGTTGGCATTGCCGAAGTGCAGCCCGCCATCCGAACCGCCGAACGCAAGCACCACCGGCACTTTTCCCTGCACTTTAGGAAGATACAGCCTGGCCACCAGGTTTTTGTAGGCGACGGTTTTGACTTCGTATTCAAACGCCGAGGCCTGGGCCTGCGTCAAAAATAAGCAGAGTGCGGCAAACAGGCTAACGAGTGTGATGCGCATGATTTCCTTCGATGTTGTCAGCGTTTGAAGTGAACCGGCCTGCGCGGCTGCTCGCACCGGCCCGGCGGAATGCGGGCTTAAACTTCGTCATGGCTGGCCAGCCTGGCTCTTACAGCGGCTAGCCAGCAGGCGCTGACATGCGGCGCCCAGCAACAGACGCGAGTAGAGCCTGTGAAAGCCGCCGAGCGCATAGAAAGCGAAACCCATCGCAAGCCGCCCGCTGCTGGGGTCGAGTTTAGGGACAAGCGCCGAGCCGAAATAAAGACGCGTGCTCCGCCCGGCAGGATTCCCGCCGGCCGGGCTCGCCATCAGCCAGGACCTGGTCCGGCCCAACAGATCGGCCATCAGCAATTGGTCGGCATCACGGCCCTCCACCCGCCACGCCGCGAACGTGCTGGCGCCGCCAGCCGCGAGCGCCTGCGCCCCGGCATCGCTGGACGGCAGTGCGGCCAGCCACTTGAGAATCGCGCGCTCGAGCTTGAACAGCCTTGTCGTATAGAAGGCGGCCACGAACTCCGCGTGCGACACAGCAAGCGGGACTTCGGCGACGTAGCAGTCGACATAAGCCTGTCCGCCCTGGTATTTCCTGAGCAGGGCGGTCGCCGGCAGTTCGCATGGCCGTATCGGGGGCATGATAAGAGAGAGGTTAGGAATCAACGTCGAAGCTGAGCGGCATCAGAAGCGCAGCGAGGGCTTGGCCTTGACGCTGCCAGCGAGGTACTAGTGCAGCAGAGTCAAGACTGTCCGCTCGGACGAATCGTTAGCGGGAACTTATAACTGCGGAACGCCGTACCGACCAAATAGAATACACAAAGTAATGAACAAGGACGCCACGAAAAAAATGACAAGCACTGCTACCCAAAGGCGATACGAACTAATTTGAAGATAAATGGGACGGCTGGAATGGTTCCGCCGACCATGAATGACCGGTAAATTATGATCTTTCTCAAATTCCTCGAGTTTACGTGAATCCTGAATTTCAGGAGCCCGATGCTTCATTAAGACCTGGCGTGCGGCGCGGTGGTAAAGTCGGCGCTCATTTTAACCGATCATTCGCGTAAATCGACGTTTCCAAAGTCGCACAGAGATTCATCCTCAAAATCAGTCTGGTACGCGGCCCTTTACTGCATTGGCCCGGGCACTATAGCTGATACGGCCGGCGGCATCTGCCGGCAGGCGCGCGCGCATCCGCGCTTTGAGAAGCGCGAGCTCCCCGGACGCCATCGCTGCGAGCTTTGAAGCGACGCTCGGGCCCCCGAGTATGGTTGTCCAGTAGTCGTCGAAATCGGCGAACGTCCGTTGCACGGTGATCTCCCGCGTTTCGACGGCATCCAGACCCGCCCCCGTCCACAAGTCCCGCATTGCATCTATTCGTGACGCGTCGGGGCTGGGCGGGAGCGGAACCGCAATGCCCAGCCCACGCATTTCAAGCTGCAACGCCTCGTAAGGAAATCCACCGCCTAACATGTCCCAGGCGTAGGCTGTAACGATGCCGCCCGGGCGGACCACACGCGCCATTTCGGCAACGCCCTTGGCCGGATCGGGAACGAAAAAAATTACCAGCGGCATGACAGCCGCGTCGAACGTGTCGTCGGGGAAAGGCTGGGCCATTGCATCGCCCTGGCGAAACTGTGCGACACGCGACGCCGGTCGTGTGCGGGCGTAGGCAAGCTGCCCCTCGGACGGGTCTATGCCCTGCACCGAGACCGGTGCACAGCGCTCGACGAGCATTTCGGTAAAGGCGCCGTTGCCGCAGCCTACGTCCAGCCATCGCAAACCCGATTTTGGCGCCAGCCAGTCGAGGAAGCTTACGCCGGCCAGCTGGCTCCACTTCCCCATATATCGTTCGTAGGCAGCCCCGTCGTCGAAGCGGATTTGGTCGGTCGTCATTCGTGTTTTCCTTTGGTTGGACTACCGGTTGAAAACGGGCGTTATATCGCGCCGGCTCGTGGCGCATAACGATGGAAGCTAAGCGGCGCGGTGCGGGAGAAACGAGAAATCCGAGTTGAGCGATTGGCTAGGGCTTTGCCAGAAGATCGGCGCCGGCCCTGGCGATTTGACCGTCTTGGGGTGATTGAACACCAGAAACACCAATAGCGCCGATTACGACATCATCGACGATTAGACGAATGCCACCCTCTACTGGCAGAACGTTGGGAAACGCAAGAACTTGATTGTGTCCTGCAGCCACAACGTCTTCGTGGAATTTGGTGTCGCGGCGGTAGTTTATAGCATGCCTGGCTTTTGCAATTGCTATGTCGGAACTGGCATTATTGGCGTTATCCATGTGGAGGAAGCAAATCAATCGCGCGGCATCGTCCATGACCGCGATACTGACATCCCACCCGTTTTTCTTAGCTTCGGCCTCTGCTGCTGCCGCGATCTTCTGAGCCACGGAAAGCGTCAGGATGAGTTTCGAGCGTAATTCGGATTTCATGTGGCTCCCCTTACTGTCAATGTGGGAATTTTGATCGGAAGCAGATTGTGCAGTCGCGGTGGTGAATATCAAAAAAAACAGAGCGCCAACTAATAATTTCATTCATCCTCCTTGGATAGTTAATGGCATGCCCAACTTGTTTTAAAGTACAAAATGGCAACTTACCAGATTAATAAAAAGCAAGCAACATGTTCCGACTCGTTGAGCGATCGTCGCCGAAGCGGACATAAGCCCGCCACCGTCATCGCGGAGGATGGATCGTATTTTGTGACGCGAGACTGATTACGTATGATTAGAGCGCGCTAAGTCGCCGGAGCGCGCCGGGCACTCAACAGCGCAGCAGTTGGGTGGTCCGTGCTGAGCGACGGTTGCGGTGCCGGCGTCTGGTTTTCAGGCATGGCGCTCACTGCCCCGCAGGGGGCTGCCAAAGTTCGACCTTGTTCCCCTCAGGATCGATGACCCAACCGAACTTGCCATACCCGGAATCGTCCGTGTTCTCCAGGACATCGCATCCTTCGTCGCGCAACGCCTGCAGCAGCGCGTCCAGGTCTGCGACGCGATAATTGACCATGAAGCTAGACTTGCTGGGCGCGAAGGACTCGCCATCGGCGGCGCCGATGCACCACGCGGTGCTTCCCTTGCTCGGATTGCCCGCTGCATCGGCCCAGCGGAACGCGGCGCCGCCCCATTCCTGGACGTCTATGCCCAGGTGCCGCTGATACCAAGCCCGCAGTTCGACCGGCTGGTTCGCGTTGAAGAAGACTCCGCCGATACCTGTGACTCTTTTCATTTTCATCTCCTCAGTGTGTTTATTTGGAGCGTATTGCGTTTGCGATGCCTTAATCAGACCGCTAGCTATCATTTCCGTTCGACCGCAGCCTTAATATCGTTCAGGTCTTGCAAGATAGCCTTCACTCTTCGACTATGGAAGCAAGGGCGACAGGATCGCTATGTCCCTGAGCCAGTTCTCAACGAGTGTAGGCCACGACGAAATCGGATGCTGGTTGCTGCGCAGGCCGAATGCGTGTCCACCCTTGGCAAAGAGGTGAACTTCTGTTGGGACGCCCGCCTCGTTAAGCGCTCTCGCATACAGCGTACTGTTACATATCTTGTCGACAGGATCATCCCACGCCTGCAGTAAAAATGTAGGCGGCGTTTGCTTGCTGACTTTTATCGTTGGGTCAAATCTGGCGCCAGAACGGCACAGATGCCCCGGATAAAGTGCAATAGCGTAGTCAGGCCGGCTGCTTAGCTGGTCGGCCGCATCAACCAGATGGTAGCTGGACTTGAATATGTTGCTGGTTTGTGCGACCAGATAACCGCCTGCAGAAAAACCGATGACACCGATCTTGTTGGGATCGATATCCAATTCCTTTGCCTTAGCCCGTACCAGCCGTATCGTTCTCTGCGCGTCCTGAAGTGCAAAGGGGACTTTAGGCGTAATGTGACAATTGCAATCTTTGTCCCAGTAGTGGTTACCCTTGGGAACGCGATACTTGAGCAAAACACAGGTCATACCCTTGGCCGTCACCCAGTCGCATATTTCCGTGCCTTCCAGGTCTATCGCCAGAATACGAAATCCGCCGCCTGGAAAGACCACCATAGCCACGCCGCTGTTCACACCTTGCGGCGGGAAGATCGTCATCGTTGGCGTGGTCACATCAAGGACCTGGGTATACGCGCGACCCCGGGATGTGCTGCAAGCCCGAAGGCGGCTCCCACGCACCAGACAACTGTGCCTTTGCTTGCTGTTGACCTGGCTGAGCAGCATACGAATCGGTCGCTGCAGCGACGAGGAGTGCTGACAAAATTGTTTTTAACATTCGTGAGATTTGCTGTGGATGCTGACGTAGAGCTAACCGGCGCTGCGCGGCTTTATCGCGCAGCGTCCAGCGACTGAAAGGAGCGGGGTTGAGCGCCGGGTTAGGTGTCGTTTCATTTCCCTCTGTGCCGTTTCTTTGCTTTTTCACGCCCAAGTTTATATTTCATCTCAAGTTGAGCTTCTTTTTCTGCGCGTGATATTTGAACCCTAGTTTTTTTGTTAGCTTCCAACTGAGCCTGTAAAGCTGCCTGAGCTTGTGATGAAACAGCAGGCCTATTCATTTCTTTCGTGGCCTGTCGAGCTAGCCGTTTGGCATTTCTCTTTGCAAAAAGTTTGTGCTCAATGGCAACGGACGTACTCACTGAGTTCAGCAAAGCAATTAGATCATTCTGAACAAAAGCCCAAAGTTCCTCATCGTGAGGCTCAGCCCCAAAAACATACCTTGCAGCGGAAAGCGTCCCGTTATTGACTACTTCCAGTAACCCTACCCAAAATTGTCCATCGTAATATACCGTTAGCTTCATACATCCTCTCGTGTTGTAAGAAGCAACTGAAATGGACATCCCGAGAGGGGAAGGATACGACACACGTCAAGGTGTGCATCCGGACTACCAACCGGACCGTGTTTTTATTCTGTTGCAATGAAAAAACTTAGTGATGCGACTAAGCCTCCATATGGTAAGTGAAATTCCGTCTTTGGTGCTTGATGACACCTAACGAATAGCGTTTATCCGCCGCACCGGAACGCAAAAAAAATCCGCGAACAGCTTGCGGCGGATAAACCTTGTTGGACTGAACCGCCTCCGTGGCGGTCACATTGGGGATTGTAAGCCAGGAGTTTGCTGCATCGCTAGTAGTTTGACAACAAATTGAACGCGATGTAGATCGCCGTGCCTGAGTGCCTGGCAAATGGCGGCTTTCTGCGCATCGCCCATAGGCAGGTTTGTTCCTCGTTTTTGTCGCGCAGATAAATCAAGCTCCGACCCCGCTGTGCGCCATGGTTTGACCTGCCAGAAATGCTGTTTTTTCTGCCCCTCATGGCGGTGGCCCGGTCGTTGGTGGGGTGAATAAACGTTGCGGCACGATCACAGCGATCACCTGCATGAGGCCGGTCGCACACTTGGTGCAACGGGACAGATCGCGCTTTTGCACCCGCAGCATGAAGGCCTGCACATCTTCGATGATGGCCGCTTGCGGTGGCGGCATCTGCAAGGCCAGACGACACTGCGCCAGCTTCTCGCGTTTATGGCAACTGGCCAGAATGCCGTAGTGGCGGATACGCTTGAAACCCGGCGGCAGCACATGCTGCAGAAAGCGCTGGATGAAACACTGCGCCGGTAAACGTTCCAGTTTCTTCTTGCCGGGATGGGCATGGTCGCGCACCCGGAATGTCACGCTGCCGTCCATCAGGCTGACCAGCCTTTCATTGGAGATGGCCACTCTGTGGGTATAACGCGACAAGTACTCCAGCACTTGCGCCGGGCCGCCCAGCGGCTGTTTGGCATACACCACCCAGGGGTGCTTGCGCAGCGCGCTCAACAGCGTGCGCCAGTCTTTGTCACTGATCACTGCGCTGCTGAAGCGTCGGTCGATGCGCGCCTGTTTTAAGGCATCCATGAATTTCTCGCGAAATACCGTCGAGAGCGCTTGGACCGGGAACAGGAAACCGTTCTTGCCGCAGATCCAGTGACCGTCAGCGCCGAGTGCACCGTTGGCGACCAGAGCATGCACATGCAGGTGTCGTTCCAGCAGCTGGTTCCAGCTATGCAGCACCAGCGAGAAGGCGATACTGCCGCCGAGCCAGCGCGGATTCGCCGCAAAGCTAAGTAAGGTGGCCGAGGCGCTGTCAAACAGGATCTCGCCGATCAGGCGGAAATGGCTGGCCGCCAGGCCGTTTAAGGCATGCGGCAGCGTGAACACCAAATGGGTGTACGGTACAGGCAGCAATTCACGCTGGCGGGCAGCGACCCACTGTTCTTTGGCGCGGGTCTGGCACTTGGGGCAATGGCGGTTGCGGCAGGAGTGGTACACGTGCTGGATGGCGCCACAATCGCTGCAGCGCTCAATATGCCCGCCCAGCGCCTCCGTGCGGCAGGAAACGATGGCGCGCCATGCCTTGGCCTGGCTGCGTGCAAGCGTGTGCCCGGCAAGGTAGCTCGATCCATGGGTGCGCAGGATGTCGGCCAATTCTAAGCGGCCAGCGGCGGGCATGATCGCTAGCGTGGCGGCCGCAATCCGGACAGCAGATCGAGCGGAGAATCGGTCTTGGCGATCTGTTGCTGCATGTGCAGATAGCGTGCTGTGGTGCTGATATGGTCGTGTCCCATCAGACGGCTGATGGTGTGCAAATCCACGCCGCTTTCCAGCAGATGGATGGCAAACGCATGGCGCAGGCTGTGGATACCCCCTTCTTTTTTAATCAATGCCCGGCGTTTGGCCGCGTAGAACATGCGTTGAATTTGACTGTCGCTGATAGCCTTGCTGCCGTCGCCGCTGGGGAACAACCAATCTGCCGGACGAAACGCTTGCCAGTAGGTGCGCAAGGTGGTCAGTAATCGCGGCGAGAGTAAGGTGTAACGGTCTTTGCCGCCTTTACCATGGACGATACGCAGCATCATGCGATCGCTATCGATATCGCCAATCTTCAGACGGCACAGTTCAGAAACGCGCAATCCTGAAGCATAGATGGTGGTTAAGATGGTGCGATGGCGCAAATTGGTGCAGGCACTGAGGATACTTTCCACTTCCTGACGCGAGAGCAATTCCGGAAGCTTGCTCGGCGCCAGGCGTAACGGTATTTGGATGCAGATATCGGGCTGTCTGAGCGTGACGCGAAACAGGAAGCGTAAGGCGCAGCCGGCTTGATTGGTGGTGGAACTCGATAAGTGCCGATCGTTAATTAAGTGCAGCAAATACTGGTGAATCTCTTCAGGTGAAATTTGATCCGGCGAGCGGTGATAGTCCCTGGCAATCGCCATCACCGCATTGAGGTAAGCTTCCTGCGTGCGCTCGGCCAGGCCGCGCAACACCATATCGGCTTGCATTTGTTGACGCAAGGGGCTCATGATCGTTTCCTTTGCCTAAAGGGAAAATTCCCACTCTCAGCTTAGAAAACGGCCCTGCTTTTACTAGCGATATTTGGTCGATCACCCACCCACCGCGCAGCGGTTTAGTTCAACGTTCAGGTTAAGGGGCTGCGGAACGCAGTCCCGAGTGAGCGAAGCGAACGGCTTGAACCGTTTGTTAGGCCTCTACGCGGATTCAAGCTGGACGTAAAAACTGGATGATTCGTCGCTGTTGGATTTGTGGGCTCGAGCATACGAGTGCCGAGCTTCCGGCTGAAACGGGTAACTACTTGTCAGGGGGGCTTGGTTTTGTTGAACGAATGGCCTCATAGCAAAGTGGGACATTAGCCAAGCCAAATGGTACTGATAAAAAAAGAAATCCGGCTACTGCTAGGCAGCCCACTACGCTTGCAAAAACAAGATTTTTGTTACGGCTTTGTAGGCGTGGAATGGAGGCAAATAAAGCGCAAATAAATAATGCCGTTGACATTAGCGCGAGATATGGCGACTGCGCGAGTTTGGCTAAGCCAGGAAGCGGAATAGTGCCGTCGAATATGTATGGCCATGCAAGCGTAACAGCAAAAATGAGCACCCAAACCCATGAGTAAATAACTGTCGAACGACTGATGCCGGTCATATTACCGCCTAACGAGGCTGTATAAAAACCCCGTTTTGCAGCCACAAGGCAAGCAAGGCGATTGGATTTTTACAAAGTTGATTGGAAATTTGATTCATCCGGCAAGTGTGCCGTATTTCCTGGCCATCATGCAAGTAAGGCATGCAATGA
>JACPWS010000085.1 GCA_016196925.1 Burkholderiales bacterium
AGCGGCGGCTGGGCGCGCCGACGGCGCTCGGCGGTAGCTATCATGGCGACCGCGTCTTTCAGGTCCAGCTTCAATGTAGTGCTGCTGTGATGTGGCCGGTCTTGCTCCAGCGCTGCGCTGAGATCGGCCGCGCTGGCCTGGTCTGGCGACGGCTCCGCGGCTGGCGCAGCTAGCGTGATTTGCCTTGCGCCGCCGGCGCGTGCTGGGCGCGGTGTAGCCGCCAGCGGCGCCGGCGCCAGGGCGGGCGCCGCCAGCAACATCAGGCTGGTGAACGTCGGCGCTGGTTCCACCTCGCGCCGGCAGGCCTTGCCGTTCAACAGTTGTAGCAATAGCAGATGCAAGCCGAGCGCGATCAGTAGCGCCAGGCTGCGCTGGCTGGTTAGTGCGTAAGGACGGATGTTTTGCATGCGCGGGCGGCTGGATGACGAAAAATTAATATTTGTCGTCAGACCGGGGGGCGGGCAAAGAGTTCATTGCGGCTGGCCGGCGGCAATGCCAGCCTAGCCGTCAACGGCGGATTTGACCTGAAGGCTATGTTCAGGTTTCGTGTTGATAGGCGGTTTTGTGTAGAGTCCAGGCCTTATTAACGTCATTCCGGCATGGTGTTAGCCGGAATCCGTGCAAGGGATCCTTGCACCTTTGTCCGCATAACGAATTCGCTACTTTCAAGATATGCACGTCAACGCAACAAAAGTCGCTGGATTCCGGCTTAAAGCACGCCGGAATGACGTCTCCAATTTTTTTAAACATCAACGTAACGGCATCAACACGAAAGCTGAACATAGCCGACCTGAAAGCATACTGCCACCAGTATATGTAAAGCCCGCTTTAATTACCTTGGCGACAGGCCGATTTCACAAAATAACCGGTGGAGTATGCGTTTTTAGCCGCGCCTCAGCCCTGCATGGCCTCGCGTTCCAGGCGGCGCGGGATTTCCCAGTCCAGTTCCCAGTCGCGTTTCTTTTCCAGTGCGTCTAGCTGTTTGAGTTTCTTGTCGGCCACGAACAAGCCGGACAGGATATGGCGCGGCTTGTCCTTGGCCGAGACGAAGCCGGCGGCTTCCCAGTCTGAGCGCGGCAGGGCGGTGCCGGCCAGGATGCCGTAGTCCTTGCCGGCGCTGATGCCTTGCTCGGCTACTACCGCTTCGCCGGCCTTGATGTATTTGGCGGCGTACAGGGTGGACTTGCTGGCGATCCAGCGGGCGCAGTCGATTTCGCCGTTCAGGCTACTGATTTCGCCGGTGGCGCGCAGATAGCCCCAGGTGGCGATGTTGCCGCTGCAATGGATGGAGGCGGCGGCCAGGTTGCCTTCCACCGCGAGGCTGGCGGCAAACAGGGCGCCGTCGGCGGCGATATCGGTTTCGCAGAATACTTCACCCTGGCAATTGCAATCGCCGGCCACCTGGATCGCGCGCGCCGACAGATGGCCGCCGATATACAGCACTTCGCCGGCCAGCAGGGCGTCGTCCAGCTGCACATTGCCCTGGGCATCCAGGTCGTCGCAGGCCAGGTGGCCGAGCGCCTGGATGTCGCCCAGGCCGCCCAGCAGATGGGCGTGCTCGGCATTGCGTTGCAAAATCGCCGGGTGCACCAGCCGGTCGAGGTAATTGCTGCCGGGCTTGGGGTTGGTCTGATCGAGTTCCAGCATACGCGCCATCCACTCGGCGCTGCAACCGGTTTTCAGCAGATAGGCGACGGCTATATTGCCGCCGCCATCGAGCGCCTGGCCGACATACAGCGATTGCACGTGGATATTCCCGGTCACGGTCAGCTTGCCGAGGCAAAACACTTCTTCGGCTTCCAGGTCGCCGTCGACCAGCAAATCGCCGCCGACCACCAGCTGGGTCGCGATCAGCACATCACCCTGAATATGGACGTCGGCGTTGCAGAAAAAGTGCTTGCGCTTGAGGCGCTGTGCCAAGAAAGGGGCAGGGGCGGCGGTAGTGGACATGGTGGATTCCTGAGAGGGGTTAAGCCGGATGGCGTGCTGGGGGCGACATTAGCAAAATTTCAGGCCGTTGTGTGGAAAACACAGCAGCGCCGCGGCGCGCCGCCGCTGTTGCTGATTTGCATAGCAATGATTTATAATAACAATCATTCTCATTTGCATTGTTGAAAAGCGAAAACACATGATGACAAGCAAGATCAAGACTGGACTGGCGCTAATTCTGCTGACAAGCTTGGCGGCCTGCGGCGGCGGCAATAACAGCAGCGTTAGCACTAGCGCCCCGGCGGCCAGCCTCAGCCCGCAAGCCAGCCTCGGCGAAAAAATCTTTAAGGACCAGAGCTTGTCGGCCTCCGGCAAGATGTCTTGCGCGACTTGCCACAATCCCGCTAACGCGCATGCCCAGAGCAACACTCTGGCGGTGCAACTGGGCGGCGCCGCGCTGGATGTGCCGGGTTTCCGCGCCACGCCATCGCTGCGTTACCTGAACCTGACCCCGGCCTTTGCTTTCGACAAAGAGGGCACGCCGAGCGGCGGCTTCACCCACGACGGCCGCGCCGATACGCTGTCTATCCAGGCGGCGCGCCCTTTCCTGGCGCCGCATGAAATGGCGAACGCCGATAAGGCCGAGGTGGTCGCCAAGCTGCAAAAAGCCGGCTATGCGGAAGAGTTCCGCCGCGTGTACGGCGCCGCGATTTTCAGCGATGCCGATACCGCCTTCGAGCGCGCGCTGTACAGCCTGCAGCAATACCAGAAGGAAGACAGCGAATTCCATCCCTACGATTCCAAGTACGACCAGTTCCTGGCCGGCAAAGTTAAACTGGCAGACGCCGAATTGCGCGGCCTGGCCCTGTTCAACGACACGAGCAAGGGCAATTGTGCGGCTTGCCATAGCAGCGGCAAGGGTCCGGACGGCGGCGCGCCGCTGTTCACCGACTTCACTTTCGACAACCTCGGCGTGCCGCGCAATACTGCGATCCCGGCCACCGCCGACGCCGCGTATTTCGATCTCGGCCTGTGCGGCCCGGACCGGCTCGACTTGCAGGACAGGACAGACTTGTGCGGCGCGTTCAAGGTGCCGACCCTGCGCAACGTGGCGACGCGCAAGGTGTTTTTCCACAACGGCCGCTTCAAGAGCCTGCGCGAGGCGCTCGGCTTCTATGTGCGGCGCGACACCAATCCCGAAGAATGGTATCCGCTGGCGGCCGACGGCAGCGTGCTGAAGTTTAACGATATGCCGGCCGCTTACGCCGGCAACGTGAATACCAGCGAAGTCCCGTACAACCGCCAGCGCGGCATGGCGGCCGCGCTCAGCCCGCAGGAAATCGAGGATGTGATCGCCTTCCTCGGGACGCTGACCGACGGTTATAAAAAATAGAGCAGTCGGACGTAGAAAAATATTGTCCACGAAAGACACGAAAAGCACGAACAAATCAAAATCACTTTTGTTGTCGTCCCCGCGCAGGCGGGGACCCAGCGACTTTTCGTCGTTAATTACGGTGCAAGGACTCCTTGCACGGATTCCCGCCTGCGCGGGAATGACGTAATAAGAGTTCTCGTCTTTTTTCGTGCTTTTCGTGTTTTTCGTGGACCAGCTTCGTTTCAGAAATACCAAATAGCCGTAAATAATTTAATGATAGGAAAGAAACTATGAAAAAGCACCTGATCGCCCGCGCCTTGTGCGCCGCCTTTTTGACGACTGCCGTGGCCGCCCCGGCCCTGGCCAGCGAAGCCGAATTGCTGCAAAAGCTAGAAAAACTGGCCGCTGAGCTGGACAGCCTCAAGGCCGAGCTGGCCGCCACCCGCAACAAGACCGACAAGGTAGAGCAAAAACAGGAAGCCTTGGCGACTGCCGGCAGCAGCCGCGGCGCGGCGCTGGCTGCCAATACCGTCATCAGCAGCTATGGCGAAATCGCCTATAGCCAGCCTAAGAACGCCAGCAACCAGGCCCAGACTGACGTGGCGCGCGCCGTGATCGGCATCACCCACCGCTTCAGCGAAAAAACCAAGATGGTCGGCGAATTCGAATGGGAACATGCGGTCGTTTCCAAGGACGACGAAGGCGAAGCCGAAGTCGAGCAACTGTACGTCGAACATGAAATCCAGCCCGGCTTGTCCGCCAAGGCCGGCCTGTTCCTGATGCCGGTCGGTTTGCTGAACAGCGCGCACGAACCGACCGCTTACCACGGCGTGCACCGTAATTTCGTCGAGACCGCGATCATCCCTACCACCTGGCGCGAAGCCGGTTTCGGCTTGTCCGGCAATTACGACAACGGCCTCAGCTGGGATCTGGGCGCGACTACCGGTTTCGACCTGAGCAAATGGGATGGCGCCGCCGCAGAAGGCCGCGAATCGCCTTTGCGCAGCATCCACCAGGAAGGCCAGCTGGCCAAGTCCAAGGATATCAGCCTGCACGCGGCGCTCAACTGGCGCGGCGTGCCGGGCTTGCTGCTCGGTGCTTCCGTGTTCTCCGGCAAGGCCGGCCATAGCACCGAAGGCTTCGCCGGCAACGATGCCCGCATCACGCTGTGGGACTTGCATGCGCGCTACAACCCGGGCCGTCTCGATCTGCAAGCCTTGTACGCACGCGGCGCGATCAGCAATACCGAAGCGCTGAACCTGACCCTGGTCGGCCAGACTACGCCGGTGCCGTCTTCTTTCTACGGCTGGTATGCGCAAGCCGCGTATGCGCTGTGGAAAAACGAGCAATACAGCCTGACGCCTTTCATCCGCTACGAGCAATTCAATACCGCCAACAGCTATAGCGCCGTGCCGCAAGGCCTGGGCGTAGCGGCGGCCGACGCCGAGAAAGTCACGACCGTCGGCGCCAGCTTCAAGATAGGCGAAGGCGTGGTGTTGAAAGCCGATATGCAGAAATTCAAGCTGGACAGCAGCCGCGATCGTTATAATCTCGGGGTCGGCTACTCGTTCTAAACCTGCATGAATCCGCTTGCTCCGCTCACTCTCGCAACGCTGGCCAGCCTGGCCGCCGGCAGCGCCTTCGCGACGCAATACCTGACAGTGGAGCAAGCGCAGCAGGCGATTTTTCCGGAAGCCGGCAGCTTTAAAGCGGTGCCGCTGCAATTGAATGGCGAGCAAATGCGCCAGGTCGAAAAGCTGGCCGGCGTGCCGGCGCGCTCGGTGGCCTGGCGCGTGGTGGCGGCCTATCAAGGCGAGAAATTACTGGGCCATATCGTTTTCGACGACGTGATAGGCAAGTTCGAGCTGATCTCGTATGCGGTCGGCTTGCTGCCGGACGCCAGCGTGCGCCAGGTGGAAATCCTGGCGTATCGCGAAAGCCACGGCTTCGAAATCCGCAACGCCAACTGGCGCAAACAATTCGCCGGCAAGAGCGCCGGCAGCGGCCTCAGCATAGGCGAGGGCATCGCGAATATCAGCGGCGCCACCTTGTCCTGCACCCATGTCACCGACGGCGTGCGCCGCATCGCCGCGATCGCGCAAGTCGCGCTCAGAAAATGAAACGCCGCGCCCAGCCCTGGCTCGGCACCCTGGTCGAAATCGGCATCGCCGGTGACTTCAGCGAGTCCGCCTTGCTAGCCTTGTTCGAGACCGGTTTCGGCGCGATCCGCCAGATTCACGAATTGATGAGTTTCCACGCGGCCGGCAGCGATGTCGCGCGCTTCAACCGGGCCGCTGCCGGCGGCACGCTGGAGATAGACGCGCATACCTACCACGTGTTGGACGCCGCCTTGCGCCTGCAAGTTGCCAGCAATGGCTTGTTCGATGTGCGCGTCGCCAGCCGGCTGGCGGCCTGGGACTATTTGCCGGCAGAATCGCCCATCCCGCCGTGGCAGCCGCAGCAAATCGCCTACCGCTTATTGCCGGCCAGCCGCGTGCAGAAATTGCGCGACGACTGGCTCGATCTGGGCGGCATCGCCAAGGGTTATGCAGTCGATCACGCGCTACGCGCACTGCGCCAGTGCGGCGTGCGCCAGTGCGGCGTGCGCCAGGCTTGCGTGAACGCCGGCGGCGATTTGCGCGTGATCGGTCCCGAACCGATGCCGGTCTGGCTGCGCGACCCGCAACAACCGCAACACATGGCGCGCCAGTTGCATCTGCAAAATCAGGCGCTGGCCACTTCCGCCACGTATTTTTCCGCCAGGCAGCGCGACGGCCAGGCGCTCAGCGCGCTGGTGCACGGCGTCAGCGGGGCGGCGATAGTCAGCCCGGCCAGCTATTCGGTGCTGGCCCCGTCCTGCCTGTGGGCCGACGCACTGACCAAGGTGGTGGCGGCCAGCGGCGACGCGCAACATCCTTGTCTGGCCCAATTCAGGGCCGAAGCTTTTATAATCTGACACCTTTCATCCTGTTTCAGGTTTACATGCGCACTCAAAAACACAGCCTGCATCACCGTCCGCAATTCCGGCTGGAACGCTGGCATAGGCGCACTTTATATGCGCTGCTGGCGGGTTTGCTGCTGAGCGGCCTGGCCTGGCTGCAGGCGCATTATTTCCTGCGGGTGGCCGGCGAATTCGGCGATACCATCCATCCGTTGGAGCACTGGGCCATGCAGGCGCACGGCGCGCTGGTGATGCCGTTTTGCTTCTTGCTCGGCAGCTTGCTGCTGCAACACATGCGGCGCGCCCATCACGCCCGGCGCAACCGCGCCAGCGGCTGGAGCATGCTGGGCGTCTTGCTGAGCCTGGTGCTGACCGCTTACGGCCTGTATTACCTGGCCAGCGAAACCAGCCGCCCGTGGTGGTCGCTGGCGCACTGGAGCATAGGCCTGGCCTTGCCGCTGTTGTTGTGGCTGCACATTGCGCTGGGGCGGCGCGCCTTGTGCTGACGGCCGGCTTGCCTCAGGGCGGCGCAGTGCGGCATCATGCAAGTTTTACACTTGCCTGATTACCGGAGCCACGTTTGAATTCTGCCGCCACCCCCCGTCCCTGGTTAGCCCGCCTGCATCCCGGCCTGTTCGGCATCGTGCTGGGTTTGCTGGCCTTATCTTCCGCCTGGCGCAGGCTGGTCGTGCTGGGTTGGGCCGGCGCTGAGCTGATCGCCAGCGGCTTGCAAAGCGGCGGGCTGGCGTTGCTGGCCTTGTTGCTGGCGCTGACTGCGGCCAAACTGCTGCGCTTCCCGCACGCACTACTGATGGAATACCACCACCCGGTGCAGGGTGCGATGCTGGCCCTGATGCCGGTCAGCTGTCTGCTGGCGGTGATCGTCTTGTTGCCGCAATACCCAGCTTGGCTGGCGCCGGCGCAGGCGGTGATCGCGCTGGCCCTGCTGTTGCAGGCGGCGATTTCCTGGCAAATCGTGTCGCGCCTGTCGACCGGGCAAATGCCGGCCGAACTGGTCAGCCCGGCGCTGTATCTGCCGATCGTGCCGGGCGGCTTCGTCGGTGCGATCGCCATGAAAATGCTGGGTTTGCACGGCTTCGCCATGCTCTTGTTCGGCATGGGCCTGGGCGGCTGGGCCTTGCTGGAAATCCGCATCCTGAACCGGCTGTTTTCCGGCCCGCTGCCGCTGGCGCTGCGCCCCACGCTGGGGATAGAAATCGCGCCGGCCGCAGTCGGCACCTTGTCCGCGATTTCCCTGTGGCCGGAATTGTCGGCCGACATCCTGATGCTAGGCCTGGGGATATCCAGCGGGCCGGTATTGGCGGTGCTGACGCGCTGGCGCTGGTGGTCCAGCACCCCGTTTTCCTTCGGCTTCTGGTCATTTTCTTTCCCGCTGGCGGCGATGGCTTCGTGCGTGGCCGAAGCGGTGCGGCGCGGCGGCTGGCCGCCGGAAGTGGCGCTGATGGCGGTGCTGCTGGTCAGCCTGCTGGTGGCTTTCCTGACGGTGCGTACCGTGCTGCAGCTAGTCCAGGGTAAGTTGCTGCCGGCCTGAGATCAACTCGGCAAGGCGTCCAGCCGCCCGCTTTCCGCCAGCTCGCGTATCAAACGCACGGTATCCACGTCGGCTTCGTGGTAAGCCGAGCGGCGGTATTCGTTGTACATCTTGTTTTCTTCATCTTCGGCCGCGCTATGCCCATCGTCGTAGGCGAAGCGCACGAACAAGGCTTGCGGCTGCGGCTCTTCTATGCTCATGCGCAAGGACGATTGCGGGATGTCGTTTTGCGCGGCGACGTCGTAATGCACGTGTTGCAGAGGCAGCAGGCTGACCGTATCGCTGATTTCCAGTTCGCCGTACAGCAGGCTGCGCTGCATGCCCGTTTCGTTGCGCGCGCTGATGGCGGCGGCGTCCAGGTAAGGCACAAACAGCTTAGGCGTTTCGGCGCGTAATACCAGGCCGTTCCACAGTTGTTCGCGGCTGATGACATAGGCCAGCGGGTCGGCCAGATCGTTGATTTCTACCAGGTGTTCGAATTTCATAATGTGCCTCGATGCAGTTTGCGCCAGTTTACTCCGCTTGGCGCCGGAAGTCGAAACAGCGAATCCGGCTACAATACGGCTTGTTTAGCTTTTCCTCTCCCCATGTCCCACGGTCTGAATCCCCCGCAACGCAGTGCAGTCAACTATATGGACGGCCCTTGTCTGGTGCTGGCCGGCGCCGGTTCGGGCAAGACGCGCGTGATCACGCAAAAGATCGTGAACTTGATAGAAATACATGGTTACGAGCCGAAACATATCGCCGCGCTGACCTTTACCAACAAGGCCGCGCTGGAAATGCAGGAGCGCATAGGCAAGCTGCTGGCCGAACCGCGCCAGGCCAGGCAACTGACGGTCTCGACCTTCCACTCGCTGGGCGTGAAGATTTTGCGCCAGGAAGCCCAGGCGCTGGGCCTGAAAGACCGCTTCTCCATCATGGACAGCGACGATTGTTTTTCCCTGGTGCAAGACCTGGCGATCACCACCGACAAGCAACTGATACGCCGCATCCAGACCGCGATGTCGCTGTGGAAAAACGGCCTGGTCGATCCCGAGACCGCGCTGCAGCAGGCGCAGGACGAGGAAGAAGCGACCGCCGCCCGCATCTACCGCAGCTATGTGGCCACCTTGTCGGCTTATCAGGCAGTCGATTTCGACGACCTGATCCGCCTGCCGGTGGAACTGTTCCGCAGCAACGAACAAGTGCGCGACAAATGGCAGCGCCGCCTGCGCTATCTGCTGGTGGATGAATACCAGGACACCAATACCTGCCAGTACGAACTGGTGAAATTGCTGGTCAGCGGCATAGGCAAGAAGCCGATGTTCACCGCAGTCGGCGACGACGATCAGGCGATCTACGCCTGGCGCGGCGCAACGATAGAAAACCTGAAGACGCTGCAAGTCGATTTCCCTAACCTGGAAATCATCAAGCTCGAACAGAATTACCGCTCCAGCACGCGCATCCTGCAAGCGGCAAATGCCGTGATCGGGAATAACCCCAAACTGTTCGAAAAATCGCTGTGGTCCGTGCACGGCCTCGGTGACCCGGTCAAGGTCTTGGGCATGCAAGACGACGAGCAGGAAGCCGAGCAAGTCGCGATCATGATCTCGGCGCACCGCTTCGAGCGCCGCGCGCACTTCTCCGATTACGCGATTCTGTACCGCGGCAACCACCAGGCGCGCGTGATCGAGCAAGCCTTGCGCAAGGAAAGGATCCCGTACACGATCTCCGGCGGCCAGAGCTTTTTCGACCGCGCCGAAATCAAGGACATCATTTCCTACCTGCGCCTGATCGCCAATGAAGACGACGATCCGGCCTTCATCCGCGCCATCACCACCCCCAAGCGCGGGGTAGGGCAAGCGACGCTGGAAGTGCTCGGCGCGTTTGCCGGGCAATGGCAATGTTCGCTGTTCGAAGCCGTGTTCAAGGGCGGCATAGAAGCCAAGCTGGCCGAACGGCAACTGACGCCGCTGCGCAATTTCTGCAATTTCATCAACCAGGTCGAGGCGCATGCGCACCGCGCAGGCCACGCCGCCGAATTGCTGGACGACTTGATGAAGGAAATCAATTACGAAGGCTATCTGTACGACAGCTTCGACGACAGGGCGGCGCAAAACAAATGGCAAAACGTGCTGGACTTCACCCAGTGGCTGAAGACCAAGGGCAGCGGCGGCAAGGACGGCAGCGACGAGCACCGCAGCCTGCTCGACCTGACCCAAATGGTCGCTTTGATGAGCATGATGGAAGGCAAGGATGAAGAGCCGGATGCAGTCAGGATGTCGACCCTGCACGCGTCCAAGGGCCTGGAATATCCGCATGTATTTTTAGTCGGAGTGGAAGAGGGCATCTTGCCGCACAAGGGCGACCCGGACGCCCCGATAGAAACTTTAGCCGCCCGCATCGAAGAAGAACGCCGCCTGATGTACGTCGGCATCACGCGCGCCCAGCGCAGCCTGCACATCACCTGGTGCAAAAAACGCAAACGCGCCGGCGCACCGGTGCATTGCGACGTCTCGCGCTTCATCAAGGAAATGAAACTGGACGAGGGCGATGCCGTGCCGACTGAGGCCGAAGTGTTGACGCCTAAGGAAAGGCTGGCGGGCTTGAAGGCTCTGTTGAGCAAGCCTAAGGAATAGCCGTGGTAGGGTGCGCCGTGCGCAGCAATTCTGTGCTGTTGAAGTCGG
>JACPWS010000088.1 GCA_016196925.1 Burkholderiales bacterium
AACCCTGGTGGGCGACATGGGCAGCAGCCTGTCGGGCGGGCAAAAACAGCGCGTGCTGCTGGCGCGCGCCTTGTACAAGCAACCGAAGATACTGGCGCTGGACGAGGCCACCAGCCATCTCGATGTGGCGAACGAGCAGAAGGTGAACCGGGCGCTGGCCAACTTGAACCTGACTCGCATCATGGTGGCGCACCGGCCGGAAACTATCAATGCGGCGCAGCGGGTGGTGACGTTGCAAGACGGTAAGGCGGTGGAGACGCGGGCGGCAATATCAGAAACAGGCGAGATTTGCCTGGTTGCCTAGCAGCGCAATAAACGCCTAGTCCGCGCCCTGTTCGGCCGTAAGCAGGGCGCGCAGCGCCGCCAGGTTGGCGCGCTCGTGTCGGCTGCCGCTGCGCAGGGCGTCCTGGTCGTGCAGCACCAGGTGTACGCCGTCCTGACCGCGCAGGAAGCTCAGGGTTTCTATGCTTTCGTTGCGGTTGTTGAAAGTTTCCGAGACTTCGAAATCCACATCCTTATTCAGCAGGAAGATCGCGACATCCTTGCTGTTGTCGGTAAATAAATGCAGATAGATGTCGGAATGCTGGCCGGCGGTGCCGTTCAGCACCGCGCCGACCAGGTAGGGGTTGAAGCGTTCCAGCTCCTGCATCAAGTCCAGCGCCAGCAGGCGTAGCTGCAGCAAGCGTTGCGGCTGGGTGTCGCCGAAAAACAGGGCGTTGTATTCGCGCACTTCCTGCTCAATTTGCTGGTTGTCGGGTAACACATCGCCGCGCACCTTGTGGTTACCGAGCAATTGTTTGACCGCCTTGCGCTTGGCCGAGGCGTAATCGGCGCCGTCTTCGGCGATCATGCGCGCGGCCAGCATGGCGATTTCGCTGCGCAGGGTTGCGGCTTCGGAGGGAGTGTTGATCATTTTGTTAACTCTAATACTAAGATCGTAGACGCCGAGTATAAGGCAGGGCAGGCTGGCTCAGGTAGAATTGCGGGATTCTCGAATTTGGTTTAATCATGCATATACATATCTTAGGCATTTGCGGCACTTTCATGGGCGGGCTGGCGGTGTTGGCCAAGCAAGCCGGGCATACCGTGACCGGTTGCGATGCGAATGTGTATCCACCGATGAGCACCCAGCTGGAAGCGCAGGGCATCGCGCTGACCCCGGGCTTCGGCGCCGAGCAAGTCGCGCTGGAGCCGGACCTGTATGTGATAGGCAATGTAGTCTCGCGCGGCAATCCGCTGATGGAAGAGATACTGAACCGCGGCTTGCCGTATGTCTCCGGCCCGCAATGGATGGGCGAGCAACTCTTGCGCGACAAATGGGTGCTGGCGGTGGCCGGCACGCATGGCAAGACCACCACTTCGGCCATGCTGGCCTGGATCTTGGAATACGCCGGTTACGCGCCGGGCTTTCTGATCGGCGGCGTGCCGCTGAATTTCGGCATTTCGGCACGGCTGCAAGGCCAGCACGCTTCCGATTTTTTCGTGATCGAAGCCGACGAATACGATACCGCCTTCTTCGACAAGCGCAGTAAGTTCGTGCATTACCACGCCAAGACCGCGATCCTGAACAATCTGGAATACGACCACGCCGATATCTTCCCGGATGTGGCGGCGATAGAAACCCAATTCCACCACCTGCTGCGCACCGTGCCCGGCCTGGGACGCGTTATCGTAAATGGTGAAGAGCCGGCCTTGCAACGCGTGCTGCAACGCGGCTGCTGGAGCGAGCTGGAGCAATTCGGCGCCGGCCAGGATTGGCAGCTGGCCTTGCAGGATGGCGAAGATTTCGACGTAATTTTTAAGGGCGAAGTCCAGGGCCGGGTGCAATGGGCGCTGCAGGGCGCGCACAACCGCAGCAATGCGCTGGCGGCGATCGCCGCGGCGCGCCATGTCGGCGTGCTGCCGGCGCTGGCGATCGAAGCGCTGGGGCAATTCGTCAACGTCAAGCGGCGCATGGAAGTGCGCGGCGTGGTGAAGGGCGTGACCGTGATCGACGATTTCGCGCATCACCCGACCGCGGTCGCCACCACCATAGACGGCTTGCGGCGCAAGGTCGGTGCGGCGCGCATCCTGGCGGTGCTGGAGCCGCGCTCGAACACCATGAAACTCGGCACCATGAAGCAGGCGCTGGCCGCCAGCCTGGAAGCGGCCGACCTGGTGTTCGGCTATGGCGCGTTGAGCGGCAAGGATGCGCTAGGCTGGGATCTGGCCGAGGCGCTGGCGCCGCTGGGTGACAAGGCCGGCGCTTACCATCTGCTGCCCGAGCTGGTGGCGGCCATCGTCGCCCAGGCGCGGCCCGGCGATTACGTGCTGGTGATGAGCAACGGCGGCTTCGGCGGCGTGCACGCGAAATTGCTGGAAGCGCTGCAGGCTCAGGGGGAGGTCGCCGCAGCATGATTCTGTATCTGCACGGCTTCCGCTCTTCGCCGCATTCCTACAAGGCGCGCCTGCTGATCCAGCGCATGCAGCAGCTCGGGCGCGCATCGGAATTTTTCTGCCCGGCTTTATCGGCTTCGCCCTTGCTGGCGATACGGCAAGCCGAGCAAATCATGGCGGACTACGCGCCGTCCGAGATCACGCTGATCGGCTCTTCGCTGGGCGGTTATTACGCGACCTGGCTCGCCGAGCGTTACGCCTGCCAGGCGGTCTTGCTGAATCCGGCCGTCACGCCGCCGCGCGAGCTGGAAAGCTATGTCGGCGTCACGACGGCTTATCACAGCGACGAGGTGTTTGAATTCAAGGCGGAATACGTGGATGAATTGCGCTCGTTCGCCGTCGCACAGATCAGCCGCCCGCAGCGCTATCTGCTGCTGGCCGCGACCGGCGATGAAGTGCTGGACTGGCGCGAAATGGCCGCGCACTACGCCGGTGCGCCGCAAGTGATTATTCAGGGCGGCGACCACGGCATCAGCGAATTCGCCGCTTACATGGATAGCGTACTGGCGTTTTGCGATGGCCAGCATGCGTGACAATCTGGCGTCGCTGAGCCAGCGGCCTGCCGTCTGGCGCCCGGCGGCAGCCAGCTGGCATGCGCACGTGAATGCGCTGCAAGTCGCGCCGACTATGCAGGACTGGCTGACCAACCGCGCTTCGCTGACCGCCAGGCTGGTGGCGCGTTGCGGGCAATTCCGCGTGCAGAAGCTGGAGCAGAGCACAGCGCTGTGTCTGGCCGACGAGTACGCCGCCATAGCCTTGCCGCGCCGCAGCAAGGTGCATCAGCGTGAAGTCTTGCTGCGTTGCGACGGCGAAGCCATGGTGTATGCGCATACGGTGGTGTCTTTGCAGGCCAGCGCGACCCAGTGGCCGCTGTTCAGCACGCTGGGCGAACGTTCGCTGGGCAGCACCCTGTTCAACGATCCGCAAGTCGTGCGCGGCGCGCTCAGTTATGCGCGTTTGCGCGCCAGCCATCCGCTGCTGCGCCGGGTGCGCGCCGTGTATCCACTGGCGCCGTCTTGCCTGAGCCTGCCGGCGCGCCGTTCGCTGTTCTGGCGCAAGGGCAGTTGCCTGCTGGTGACCGAGCTGTTCTTGCCTGGCATCCTGCAGTTGGGGGCGTCGGGAGTGTAAAAATACTGGGGTGAGTATATTTAAACATGCCTTTGTTTATGCTGACGATAGGCTGATTTTTGTTGATACTCCCCATAAAATAAGGATATTCGGGGGTTGCAGGGTGTGCCATGCGCACCAGCGTAATATTTTCGATTCGGCTTGGTGCGGTGCTCAGCACCCTAGGAAAGCACGGATTCAATCGGATTTCGTCATCCCCGCGAAAGCGGGGATCCACCTGAGTGTCTGGCTTAAATGGATTCCCGCTTTCGCGGGAATGACGCGATGGGGTTTAATCTGCCTTTCTCCGGGCGGGGAATGTTTTTTATAAAGAAGTCTTGCATGAATTTATTTTTTGAAGAATCCGGCGATTTCAAAGCCGGCAGCGTGTTGTCCCAGGCCGGCGAGGCGTATCAGGTTGAGTTGACCAGCGGCAAGCGTAGCAAGGTCAAGGCCAAGGATGTGCTGTTGCAATTCAGCGCGCCGGATGCGGCCAGCCTGATGGAGCAGGCCAAGGCGGCCGCCAGCGAGATCGACCTGGAATTTCTGTGGGAAGTGGCCGGGCAGGAAGAATTTGCTTTTGCCGAACTCGGCGCCGAATATTTCGGCCATGCGCCGCAGCCGGTGGAAGCGGCCGGCCTGATACTGGCGCTGCACCACGCCCCGATTTACTTTTATAAAAAAGGCCGCGGCCGCTACAAGGCCGCGCCCGAAGCGTCCCTGAAAGCCGCGCTGGCCGGTATAGAAAAAAAGAAGCAGCAAGCCTTGGTGCAAGCCGGCTACGTAGAGCAGTTGAAACAAAACATCTTGCCGGACAGCATGCGCGCGCTGGCCTTGCAGCTGCTGTTCAAGCCGGACAAGAACGGCATCGAATACAAGGCGCTGGCGGAAGCCTGCGACCAGATGCAAACCTCGGCGCCGCGCCTGATGCTGGCGGCCGGCGGTCTGAGCAGCCCTAAGCAGCTGCATCTGTCGAAATTCTTGTTCGACTCTTTCCCGAAAGGCGTGGCTTTCCCGCCGATCAAAGTGCCGGCCTTGCCGACCGATCTGACTGTAGCCGAGGTGCAGGCGTTTTCCATCGATGACGTCACCACCACCGAGATCGACGATGCGTTTTCGGTGGTCGCTCTCGGCGACGGCAAAATCAGAGTCGGGATACACATCGCCGCTCCGGCGCTAGGCATACAGCGCGGCGATGCGCTCGATCAGATCGCGCGCGCGCGCATGTCCACCGTGTATATGCCGGGCGACAAGATCACCATGCTGCCGGATGAGCTGGTGGAAGCCTACACCCTGGGCGCCGGCCAGACCCGCCCCGCGCTGTCGCTGTACGCCACGCTGGATACGGCCGACTGGAGCGTGTTGTCCACCGAAACCAAGGTGGAAGCGGTGCCGATGGCGTCCAATCTGCGCCACAACGATCTCGATGCGCTGGTCACCGAAGAGAATCTGGCCAACGACGCCGGCGACTATCCGCACAAGGCCGACATCGCGCAACTGTGGCAATGGGCGCAGGTGCTGGAGCAGAGCCGCATGGCCAAGCGCGAAAGCTTCGGTATGAAGCCCGAGCAAACCAATCGCGTCGATTTCAATTTCTACGTGGAAGACGATGTGGTCTCGATCGCCCGCCGCAAGCGCGGTGCGCCGCTCGACAAGATCGTGGCCGAGCTGATGATCTTCGCCAACAGCAGCTGGGGCAAGCTGATGAATGATTGCGGCATCCCCGGCATCTACCGCGCCCAGGGCGTGGCCGGCGGCCGCGGCCCGGGCGGCTGGGCCGCGCGCATGCAAGTGCGCATGCTGACCCACGCCGCGCCGCATCAAGGCCTCGGTGTCGATCAATACGCCTGGAGCACTTCGCCGCTGCGGCGCTACACCGATCTGGTCAATCAGTGGCAGATCATCGCCTGCGTCAAAGCCGGCGTGAGTGCGCCGCTGGTGGCGCCGTTCAAGCCGAAAGACGCCGACCTGTTCGCGATCGTGTCCGGCTTCGACGCCGCGTACGCGGCCTATGCCGATTTTCAGAGCAATATGGAGCGCTACTGGTGCCTGCGCTGGCTGGGCCAGGAACAGGCAAGGCAGGTGGAGGCCGTGGTGCTGAAGGACGAAGTCTTGCGCCTGGTCGAGATACCGCTGATCATCCGCCTGCCCGGCATGCCGCAAATGGCGCGCGGGGCGCAGGTGCGGCTCGACATTTTGCGCTGGGATGAAGTCGATCTCAGCGTGGAAGCGCGCATCCTCGAAATGCTGGCTGGCGTCAGCGCGCTGGAAGAAGAGGAAGAACTGGAAGTGGAGGGCGAGCCGGTCGATGTCGAGGAAGAAGCGGCCGAGGCCGATGGCGAGCCAGCCGCAGACGCGCCAGCCGAAGCCGACGATAGCGCAGCCGAGGCCGACACGCCGGAAGCGCCCACCGAGTAATTTCTGCCGATAGTGAAAAACAATCTGTGAAATCCCTGTTTGATAATCTGATACTGAGCATCGCCATCCTGATCTCGTTGGTGGCGCACGGCATAGTCTTGCTGCTGCATTTCAGCGCGCCGCAACCGGCGCCGGCGGTCGCGGCCGACCCCGGGCTGGAAGTGATACTGGTGAACGCCAAGCACGACAAGAGTCCGCTGAAAGCCGAGGCGCTGGCGCAAGCCAATCTGGAGGGCGGCGGCGCCAGCGACAGCGGCCGCAGCAAATCTCCCTTGCCCGACATGCGCAGGAGCGAGGACGGCGATAGCGTCACGCTGAGCAAGCGCCGCATCGCCGAACTCGAGCAGCAGCAACAGCAATTGCTCGATCAGGCCAAGCGCAAGGAAATGTTCCGCCTGCCGCAGCAGGAAAAAAAGCGCCTGGATGACAGCCGCCCGGCCAGCGACGGCCGCGACAACCTGGACACCACCCAGGCGCTGGCGCGCATGGCGGCCGAAATTTCGCAAACCATAGAAGACCAGAACAAGCGCCCGCGCAAGACCTTCATCACACCGAGTACGCAGGCGGTCGGTTATGCGATGTATTACAAGTCGCTGCAAAAACGCATAGAAGACATAGGCACGCTGAATTTTCCGCAACAAGACGGCAAGAAATTGTATGGCGAGCTGATCGTGTATATCCCTATCTTCCAGGATGGCAGCATCTATGAAAAAGACGGCGGCCCGCGCGTGGAAAAATCGTCCGGCAATGCCGCGCTGGATGCCGCCGCGCTGCGCATCGTGCGGCGCGCTGCGCCTTTCGGAAAATTCCCGCCGAATATGCGCTCCAACGATAAAGACGATTTATGGGTGGTGATTACGCGTTTCCGGTTCACGCGCGAGCAGCAACTGGAAACCGAATTGCGCGGAGGCGGCGTGTGAGTACAATTATTCCCGACACCTATGTCGTGATCGGCAACCCGGTCGCGCACAGCAAGTCGCCCGCTATCCACGCCCGCTTTGCCGCCCAGACCGGGCAAGCGATCGATTACCGGCGGCTGCAAGCGCCGCTGGACGGCTTCGCCGCCGCCGTGCAGGCGTTCCGCCAGGCCGGCGGCAAGGGCGCCAACGTGACCGTGCCGTTCAAGCTGGAAGCGTTCGCGCTGGCGACGCAGCTGACGCCGCGCGCGCAGGCGGCCGGCGCCGTAAATACCCTGAAATTCGACGGCGAGGAAATTGTCGGCGACAACACCGACGGCATAGGCCTGGTGGCCGACATCGTGCGCAATGCCGGCGTCGCGCTGCAAGGCAAGCGCGTGCTGCTGCTCGGTGCCGGCGGCGCGGCGCGCGGCGCCTTGCTGCCGCTGCTGGAACAGCATCCGGCGACGCTGACGATCGCGAACCGCACCCCGGCGCGCGCGCAAGATTTGCTGACGCTGGCCAGACCGTTTGCCGGCCACACCGCTTTGCGGGCCAGCAGCTTCGAAGCGTTGCAGCAGGCTTATGACGTGATCATCAACGCCACCTCGGCCAGCCTGAACGACCAAGTGCCGCCGGTGTCACCGGCCGTGTTCGGTGCGCATACGCTGGCTTACGACATGATGTACGCTGCCCGGCCGACCGCTTTCCTGCGCCTGGCCGCCGCACACGGCGCAGCTTGTCGCGACGGTCTCGGCATGCTGGTCGAACAGGCGGCGGCAGCCTTTGAATTATGGCGCGGCGTGCGTCCGCAGACGGCAACTGTGCTAGCCGGGCTGCGCGCGGAATTGGTGGGCGGGTGAGTATATGAAGCAGCTTGCGCACTGCTGTATTTCGCTCCTTCCCCCTGGCAGGGGGAAGGGACTAGACCCGGCGCTGTCATTAATACTGGAGGCCGCATGAAAACCCTGCGCCGCCTGCTGCTGTGGCTGGTCCTGCTGCCGCTGCTGTTGTTCATCCTGATACAGGCGTATTTTTTCGTGCAGATCGCCTGGTGGGTCAATCACAATCCTTCATCGACCAGCTTCATGCGGCATCAGCTGGAAGTCTTGCAGGAAAAAAATCCCAGGACGCAGTTGCGGCAGCAGTGGGTGCCGTATAAGCGCATTTCCAACAACCTGAAACGCGCCGTGATCGCCTCCGAAGACGATGGCTTCGTCGAGCACGAAGGGGTAGATTGGGAAGCGCTGCAAAAGGCTTACGAAAAAAACCAAATGAAAGGCAAGGTGGTTTCCGGCGGCTCCACCATCACCCAGCAACTCGCCAAGAATTTGTTCTTGTCCGGCCAGCGCAGCTACCTGCGCAAGGGGCAGGAGCTGATCATCACCTACATGCTGGAAGCCTGCATGGATAAGCAACGCATCCTGGAGATTTACCTGAACGTGGTCGAATGGGGCATAGGCGTGTTCGGGGCCGAAGCCGCATCCCAGCATTACTACGGCGTCAGCGCCGCGGCGCTGACGCCGGCGCAGGCGGCGCGGCTGGCGGTGATGCTGCCCAAGCCGCGCTATTTCGATAAAAATACCGGCTCGGCTTATCTGCAAAGACGGACCGAGCTGATTCTGAAGCGGATGAATTCCGCGGAATTGCCATGATCGATAATAAACAAGCGGGCGCCATCCATCTGGCTGCGGTCGCGATTTTGTTCATGCTGCTGGCGGCGGCCGCGATGACGTTTTTATACAGCATGCGCTACGGCCGTCTGCCGATGCAAGACGTGTGGGACCGCTGGGGCAAGTCCGCCACGGCGATTTCCGCCGAATTGAAGAACGCCGGCGGCTGGCACGCCGAAGCGGGGCCGGTGGCCACGGTGGATGGCGGCATCCGTCGCTGCCAGATACACGGCAAGCTGGTGTATTCCGATAACGCCTGCAACGCCAGCAATCCGAGCAGCCGCGAAGTCAGGCTGCAAGACAGCAAAGGCTTCGAGGCGCCCAAGGCTCCGCCCCCGGGCGCCGCAGGCGAGGAAGCCGTCGAGCAGGAATTGCGGTCCAAATTGCTCGAGAAGCTGGCTAAATAAGTCGCCGCGCCTTACCTGCATCCAGCAAACCAGTTTACAATCCTGCCACTGTTTGCAACGCATTTCCTGGAAGTTCCCATGATTAATGTTTTCGTTTTGCACAATGGCCGCCTGAGCCAGATCAACATAGAAAATCGCGCCGACCTCGAAAACACTTTGCCGGTCTGGGTCGACCTGACCGACCCGAACGAAGAAGAGCGCGAATGGGTGAAAAGCATCTACGGCGTGACCCTGCCCGGCGAAGATGAAGTCAAGGACATCGAAGCGTCGGCCCGTTATTACGAAGCCGATAATGGCGACCTGCACCTGCGCACCGATTTCCTGATCGACGATGATGACGAACCGGCGCGCACCGTGACCGTGGCCTTCATCCTGGCGCGCGACATCCTGTTCTCGGTGCATACGCTCGATCTGCCGGTGTTCCGCCTGGTGCGCCTGCGCGCGCGCTCGCGCCCCGGCTCCATCAACGATTACAAGGATGTGCTGCTCGATCTGTACGCGACCGACGCCGAGTATTCGGCCGATGCGCTGGAAGGCATCTATCAAAACCTGGAAAGCGTCAGCCGCAGCGTCTTGCAAGAAAACTTCAGCGATCAGGACGCCGCCACCGCGCTGAACGCGATTGCGCAAGAAGAAGATTTGAACGGCCGCATCCGCCGCAACATGATGGATACCCGGCGCGCCGTCAGCTTTCTGATGCGGGGACGTCTGCTGAACGCCGACCAGTTCGAAGAAGCGCGCCAGATTTTGCGCGACATAGAATCGCTGGACGGCCACACTTCCTTCCTGTTCGACAAGATCAACTTCCTGATGGACGCCACCGTCGGTTTCATCAACATCAACCAGAATAAGATCATCAAGATTTTCTCGGTCGCTTCCGTCGCTTTCCTGCCGCCGACCCTGATCGCCAGCATCTACGGCATGAACTTCAAGGGCTGGTTCCCCGAACTGGATTGGGAACTTGGCTACCCGTTCGCCTTGCTGCTGATGGTGGCTTCCGCCATCACGCCGTTCTGGTATTTCCGCCGACGCGGCTGGTTGAAGTAAGCTTGACCGGCCTTGCGGCGCCAATCAGCGCAGCTTCAGTTCAAATACCTGGTGCGCAAGGTTTCCACTTGCCCTGACGCTTTCACGTGCTCCCAGGCTGCGCGCAATTTTTGCAGCAAGGCGGGGTCGCTGTGTTTGCTCAGCGCGAAATAATAATCGATAGTATCGTCGATCAATAATGCCGGTTCGATCTGATCCGCGCTGTAACCGAGTTGGCGCGCCTGGTAATACGCATTCCAGTCCAGCGTGACGATTAAATCCACCCGGCCCAGAAATAATTTTTTGAGATTCGATTCCGGCGTAGGCGCAAAATCTATTTTGTTTTCATCCAGAATTTTCTTTTGCAAAGCTATTTTGCTGGTCGCCATCTCACGCACCAGCCCGACTTTGTAGTGGTAGACGTCGGCAGCGGACTTGATTTGTATGTCCTTGCGTTCCCTGAGCTTGAACAGGAAAATACGCCGCGGCGTGATCGGGCCTATCCATTCGAACAAATTCTCCCGTTCCGGGATGCGGGTGATCGTGTAAATCAGGGTGTCCGGCTGCGACAGTGCAGTCTGGTAAGCGCGCGCCCAGGGCAAGACCGCGATATGCGTGTGCAAGCCCGCTTGCGCTGCCATCGCATGCAAGATATCGGTCGAAAACCCGGTCACCCTGTCGCCCTCGATATAACTCATGGGCGGGTAGTCTTGCGTTACCGCTTCCAGCACCGGCGCATCGGCCCGTGCCGTCAAAACGGTGCAAAGCAGGATAGCGATGAACAGGTTTTTCATGGCGGCGGGAGCCTTGGTTGAATTGCCGTATGGTAAGTGTTAATCAGGGTGGCAGGAGTTGATTACCTGCGTTCCAGGACGCAGGCATCTACAGAGTAGTCATGCGGCAAGAGAATGGCAAGAAGTCCATGTCGCGGCAATCCGCGTGCGGCTGGTGACTACGAGGGGCGGGTGCGACGCGTTGCTTGCCGTGTGTAGGGTGCGCCATGCGCACCGTGTTTACCGTACCGTTTTCTTTCTGGGTACGTGATTTCAGATCGCCGGCCGGGGGTAGCCCGGCAGCTACTCACCTTTTTTGCTTCGCCAAAAAAGGTGAGCCAAAAAAGGCGACCGCAGACTTGCCCTACGGGTGCTGTCACTGCGTGTCAGCACAATTTGTGCGTCACAAAAAATGGGAAAGCTTCGAAACTCGCCTGCGGCTCAGACAGCGAAGCTTTCTGATCCATTTTCTGTGAAGCACAAATTGCTGCGTCCCAAGCGGATTAACGTCAACAGCAACGTCAAAATCAACGTCAAAAACAACACCACGCAGCGTTCATGCAAGTAGTGAAAGTCGCCGTGAACAAGCCCTCTCCCGCACGCGGGAGAGGGTGGGGTGAGGGCTGTTTGAATTGCCGCATTCGATTTATCAGCGTTGTTGCTTTTGACTTACCCCCGCTCTGGCGCAGCCGTTTGTGCAGGACAGAAAATGGAAAAAGAAGTGTCCGCTGTCTGAGGTGTAGCAGGGGGTTCGAGGTGCATGCACCTCGCCTGCGGAACGGCAATCGCGTGCAAGCGATTGTTCCGTCACCGAGTTTCGGACACTTCCCATTTTTTGTCTTGCACAAACGGGAACCCCGCAGGGGCTGCGACTCTGCGTCGCCTTCTTTTGCCCACCTTTCTTGGCGAGACAAGAAAGGTGAGTAGCCGCCGGTCTACCACCGGCCGGCAATCGCAAAAGCGAATTGAAGATATTTATTTGTCGGGCGGAAAAAGCGCGTAGGTTGGACTACGCGACACCAGCCCAACATGTTCAACGGAGCGTTATTGTTGGGCTTCGCAAGCTCAGCGCCAAGCTACGGATCACGATGTCGCATCCTGCACAGCTTGATCCACGATGACCAGCGTCCCCCAACTTCCGGCTGCGACGGCGTGCGGCAAGCCAGCAGGCACGATATGTACATGTCCAGCATGTACTTGCACGATATTCCCGGCGATTTCCAGATTCATGCAACCTTCCAGCACCAGCAAGGCTTCCGCAAAATCATGGGTTTCTGCCGCGTAGGCCATTTCATCCATGCGCAGCACTTTGATATTGGCGTTGGCCGCCATGCCGACGATGGTGGACTTCCATGCAGTGCCTAAGCTTCGGGCGGTATCGACCAAATTGATTGTGCTCATATGCCAAATCCAAGCTTGTTGAGGATGTTTGCGGTGGTGCGCGTGGCGCACCCTACTGCGTGCCAGAATTTCTGTGAAAAAATTCACCCAATAGGCGGCGCCAGAAATTCAATTGCCGGGATGCAGAGCAAGGCGCAAACCACAGTAATACGTCGGTATTGCGAGGATTTGCAACGCAGGTATGCGCCCGGGGTGGATTTATCGCGCTGCCTTAATGCGCCTCTTCCCAATTCGATCCAACTCCGACTTCCGCCAGCAAAGGCACCTTGAGTTC
>JACPWS010000086.1 GCA_016196925.1 Burkholderiales bacterium
AACTCGGGTATCTGTGGCGGGCCGAGCATTTCGGTCTGAGCGCATCCGTAATCAGGCGCAGCAATGAAATCAAGGAATTGGCTAGCAGCGTGGGCGCGCAAAATTTTGCTAAGGTACAAATTTTTTATGCGATGTAAGATAGTCGTCCCTGCATCCGCAAGCAGTCGGGTAGACTTGGGAGAGTGATCTCCCAAGTCTACCCGAAGAATTCCGTAGGCAGTTTGCTGCTGAAGCGGCTTCGTGAGGTATAATTCGAATTTCCCGCTTGTGCCGTCCGGCACCTTCTGCAATGACCAAGTTTGTATTCGTTACGGGGGGCGTAGTCTCCTCTCTGGGCAAAGGCATCGCCGCCGCCTCTCTCGCTGCGATCCTTGAATCTCGCGGCCTCAAAGTCACCATGCTCAAGCTCGATCCGTATATCAACGTCGATCCTGGCACCATGAGTCCTTTCCAGCACGGCGAAGTCTTCGTCACCGACGACGGCGCCGAAACCGATCTGGATCTGGGCCACTATGAGCGCTTCATCAGTTCCAAGATGAAGAAGGTGAACAACTTCACGACCGGCCAGATTTATGAATCCGTGATCCGCAAGGAACGCCGCGGCGAATACCTGGGCAAGACCGTGCAGGTGATCCCGCACATCACGAATGAAATCCAGGAATTCATCTACCGCGGTGCGAACGGCTTCGACGTCGCCTTAGTCGAGATCGGCGGCACTGTCGGCGATATCGAATCGCTGCCTTTCCTGGAAGCCGCGCGCCAGCTGAGCCTGCGCGCCGGCCGTAACGCCGCCGCCTTCGTGCATCTGACCCTGGTGCCTTACGTGGCCGCCGCCGGTGAGCTGAAAACCAAACCGACTCAGCACAGCGTACAAAAGCTGCGCGAAATCGGCATCTTCCCGGACGCCTTGCTGTGCCGCGCCGACCGTCCTATTCCGGACGATGAGCGCGCCAAGATTTCCCTGTTCGCCAATGTGCCGGAAGAAGCCGTGATCTCGGTGTGGGATGCCGACACTATTTACAAGATTCCGCAAATGCTGCACGACCAGGGCCTCGATCGCATCGTGTGCGATAAGCTCGGTCTGGCGCCGAAGCCGGCCGATCTGGCTATGTGGGACAAACTGATCTACGCGCTGGAAAATCCGAAAGATGAAGTGACTATCGGCATGGTCGGCAAATATGTCGATCTGACCGAATCCTACAAGTCGCTGACCGAAGCGCTGCGCCACGCCGGTATCCATACCGAAAGCCGCGTGAATATCGAATACGTCGATTCCGAAGAAATCGAGGCGCATGGCACGGCGGCGCTGGAAAAATACGACGCCATCCTGGTGCCGGGCGGCTTCGGCAAGCGCGGCGTGGAAGGCAAGATCATGGCGGCGCGTTTTGCGCGCGAGCACAAGATTCCTTACCTTGGCATCTGCCTCGGCATGCAAGTCGCGCTGATCGAATATGCGCGCAATATGGCGGGCCTGACGATGGCGAATTCCACCGAATTCGATCAGGAAACAGAACAGCCGGTCGTGGCCTTGATCAACGAATGGCAAAACCACGACGGCAAGGTCGAGACCCGCGACGAGAATTCCGACCTGGGCGGCACCATGCGCCTCGGCGCCCAGACTTGCGCGATCAAGCCGGGCACGCTGGCGGCCGAGATTTACGGCAATGTCGTGACCGAGCGTCATCGCCATCGCTACGAAGCCAACAATCATTACCTGGGACGCGTAGAGCAAGCCGGCCTGATCGTTTCGGCGCGCACCCCGACCGAAGACTTGTGCGAGATCATGGAATTGTCGCGTGAAGTCCATCCTTTCTACCTCGGCGTGCAGTATCACCCTGAATTTAAGTCCACCCCACGCGATGGCCACCCGCTGTTTATCTCTTTCGCCAAAGCGGCGCTTGCGCATAAAAAGGCACAAGGAAACAAAGCATGAAACTCTGCGGATTTGATGTCGGCCTCGACCAGCCTTTCTTTTTGATCGCTGGTCCCTGTGTGATTGAATCGCAGCAAATGGCCCTCGATACGGCCGGCATTTTGAAAGAAATGACGGCGGCTTTGGGTATTCCCTTTATCTACAAGTCGTCGTTTGATAAAGCGAATCGCTCGTCGGGCGGCTCATTCCGCGGTCTGGGCATGGAAATGGGGCTGGACATCTTGTCCGAAGTGAAGAAACAGATAGGCGTGCCGGTCCTGACCGACATCCATTCCATCGATGAAATCACGCCGGTGGCGGCGGTGGTCGATGTCTTGCAGACGCCGGCGTTTTTGTCGCGCCAGACCGATTTCATCGAAGCTTGCGGCCGTTCCGGCAAGCCGGTGAATATCAAGAAAGGCCAGTTCCTGGCGCCGCACGACATGGTCAATGTGATCGCCAAGGCGCGCGCCGCAGCCAAGGCGGCCGGCCTGAACGAAGACAATTTCATGGCTTGCGAGCGCGGCGCGACTTTCGGTTACAACAACCTGGTGTCCGACATGCGCTCGCTGGCCATCCTGCGCGAAACTTTGTGCCCGGTGGTGTTTGACGCAACCCACTCGGTGCAATTGCCGGGCGGGCAGGGCGCATCGTCCGGCGGCGAGCGCCAGTTTGTGCCGGTGCTGGCGCGCGCCGCGGTCGCGGTCGGCGTTTCCGGCTTGTTCATGGAAACGCATCCCGATCCGGCGGTCGCCTTGTGCGACGGCCCGAACGCCGTGCCGTTGAATCGCATGAAAGAATTACTGTCCACGCTGGTCGAACTCGATCGCGTGGTCAAAAAGAATGGATACCTGGAATCCAGCTTTGCCTGATTTGTCGTGATGGAAGTCCCTGCCGTGGCACGAACCGGTGCGCGGCAGGCGCAGGTAAATCGTTTTGGATACTGAAGGCGGCCAGCGACAGCGGCCGCATCCGCATCAAAAATCAAAAGCAGTTTTATCTGGCAGTCCGCTCGTATCCGGCGGGCAGACCCAGACACGGATGAATTAATTGTTCGCTATATTGATCGTTTAGGAGAATTGTATGAGTGCTATCGTTGATATTATCGGTCGTGAAATTATTGATTCGCGCGGTAACCCCACCGTTGAATGTGATGTCTTGCTGGAATCCGGTGTGATGGGCCGCGCCGCCGTGCCTTCCGGCGCGTCGACCGGTTCGCGCGAAGCGATAGAATTGCGCGATGGCGACAAATCCCGTTACCTGGGCAAGGGCGTACTGAAAGCCTGCGAACACATCAATACCGAAATCGCCGAAGCCATCATGGGTCTGGACGCGAACGAGCAAGCCTTCCTGGACCGCACCCTGATCGACCTGGACGGCACAGAAAACAAAGGCCGCCTGGGCGCCAACGCCATGCTGGCAGTCTCGATGGCGGTCGCCAAAGCCGCCGCTGAAGAAGCCGGCTTGCCGCTGTACCGCTATTTCGGCGGTTCCGGCGCGATGCAGTTGCCGGTGCCTATGATGAACGTCATCAATGGCGGCGCGCATGCCGACAATAACCTGGATATCCAGGAATTCATGATCATCCCGGTCGGCGCTCCTTCCTTCCGCGAAGCGATACGCTACGGCGCCGAAGTGTTCCACGCCCTGAAAAAAATCCTGCACGACAAAGGCTTGACGACTGCAGTCGGCGATGAAGGCGGCTTTGCCCCTTCCGTCGACAACCACGAAGAAGCCATCAAGCTGATCATCCAGGCGATCGAAGCCGCCGGTTACGTGCCGGGCACGCAGATCGCACTCGGCCTCGATTGCGCCGCCAGCGAATTCTACAAAGACGGCAAATACCACCTGGAAGGCGAAGGCCTGACCCTGTCGGCGACCGACTTCACCAACCTGCTGGCGACCTGGGTCGACAAATACCCTATCATCTCCATCGAAGACGCGATGGCGGAAGGCGATTGGGAAGGCTGGGCCACCCTGACCAAGGTACTGGGCCAGAAAGTCCAGCTGGTCGGCGACGATCTGTTCGTCACCAACACCAAGATCCTGAAAGAAGGCATACAAAAAGGGATCGCCAATTCCATCCTGATCAAGATCAACCAGATCGGTACCCTGACCGAGACTTTCGCCGCCATCGAAATGGCGAAGCGCGCCGGTTACACCGCCGTGATCTCGCACCGCTCCGGCGAAACCGAAGACAGCACGATTGCCGATATCGCGGTCGGCACCAATGCCTTGCAGATCAAGACCGGCTCCATGTCGCGTTCCGACCGCATGGCGAAATACAACCAGTTGCTGCGCATAGAAGAAGATTTGGGCGAAATCGCCAGCTATCCCGGCCGCGATGCGTTTTATAATCTGAAGTAATCCGCTATCATCTGAGTTTCGTAAGCAAAAGGGGGAACGCTGTTCCCCTTTTTGTTATGTCCAAGGAAACGCAGAAAAAATCTAAGGGCGTCATTCCCGCAAAAGCGGGAATCCAGGTAAACCAAACTTTTAGGTGGATCCCCGCTTTCGCGGGGATGACGAAATTCGATTAAATCCGTACTTCCCTCACGTTTCGATTTTAACTCCGTGCGCCTGATCACTCTTGCCTTTGTCTTGCTGTTGGCCCTGATCCAGTACCCCTTATGGCTGGGTAAAGGCGGCTGGCTGCGCGTGTGGGATCTGGATCGTCAGGTGACGCAGGCGCAAAGCCATAACGAGGACCTCAAACAGCGCAACAGCAAGCTGGAATCCGAAGTCGAGGATCTGAAGACCGGCACCGGCGCTGTCGAAGAGCGCGCCCGCTTCGAGCTCGGCATGATCAAGAAAGACGAGATTTTTGTGCAGATACTCGATGCCGGCGCGGCGCTGCAGGCCAGTCCCGCCGGTGCCCCTGTCGTCGCCGGGACAGGCGCGGCAGATAAGCATTGATTTCCTCGCTTCTGAATTCGCATTCGCAGTAAGGTCTGACCGGCATGCACGCGCAGGGTCTCGCCGCCAGGTAAGGCGCTTCAGTATTCTTCCAGCTGCTCGAGCGCGTCCGTGCGCGCATTGGCGATCCGTTGAGCGTGTCTGGCTGGCGACGGGGAGCGCTTGTGTGCCGGTGCTCTCGACACGAATTGGCTCACTTCCGCATCGTGCGGCTCCAGGGCATTTTTCTCTTCGTCGAGTTTGAAGATATGGACCACGTGCGACAGGATATCGGCCTGGTTGCGCAGCGATTCCGCCGCTGCGGCAGCCTCTTCCACGAGCGCGGCATTTTTCTGCGTGACCTGATCCATATCGCCGACCGCCTGGTTGATTTGTCCCAGCCCCATGCTCTCTCCCTGGCTGGCTGCCGTGATCTCGCTCATGATGTCGGCGACGCACTGGATGCTCGTGACGATCGCTTGCATGGTGTCGCCGGCCTCGTCGACCAGTTTGCTGCCGGCGTCGACTTTGCGCGCCGAGTCTTCGATCAATGCCTTGATTTCCCTGGCCGCCACGGCGGAGCGTTGCGCCAGATTGCGGACCTCGGCGGCGACCACCGCGAAGCCTTTGCCGTGCTCGCCGGCGCGCGCAGCTTCAACCGCCGCGTTTAACGCCAGAATATTGGTTTGAAACGCGATGCCGTCTATGACGCCTATGATGTCGACGATCATCTTTGCGGAATCATTGATCGCGTCCATGGTGTCGACAACTTGCACCACCACGGCGCCGCCCTTGATCGCCATTGCGGAAGCGCTTGCCGCCAGTTGGTTCGCCTGGAGGACATGCGCCGCATTCTGGCTGACCGTGCTGGTCAACACTTCTAGCGATGATGCGGTTTCCTGCAATGCGCTGGCTTGCTGTTCGGTGCGCGAGGAGAGCTCCATATTGCCGGACGCGATTTCGCCCGATGCCGCCGTAATCGTTTCGGTGCCGGCGCGCACCTCGCCGACGACTCTTGCCAAGCCTTCATTCATCTCCTTGAGTGCCTGCATCAGCTGGCCGGTTTCTTCGCTGGACCTGACATCGACCCGCGCCGTCAGGTCGCCGGCTGCTACCCGCCGGGACAGGCAGATGGCTTCATGCAAAGGCAGCGTGATAGAACGCGTGATCAGATAGCCGATCAGGGCCGCGCACAGGGATAGCAGCAGCACGCTGGCGCTGAGCGTCCATTTGGCGGTCACCAGGCTGGTGTGGCGCCCGCTCAGTATGTGTTCCAGCTCCACCAGCGCGATGGCGTTCATCTTGAATAAGCTGTCGATGGTGTCGGTAAATTGCGCCACGTATTCGGACGATGAAAAGGTCAGCGCATCGGCCTTCACAATCTCGGTTTGCGCCAATTGCATGACCTTATTGACGGCGCCGATGACTATCCTGGTCGGCTCCTCAAGTTTACGTTTAAGTTCAGGGCTGGCGGAGCTCGCCTTGGCGAGCGAACTGTTTAAGGCTTCATAACGGTCGTTGGCTTTATCTATGATGGACGCGAGCATGACGCGATCTTCCGGTGCGGCTTGCCTGGTTGCCAGCATGCCGGCGCCGCTGGCGCGCGTGCGCCCAAGCGCTTCCGACAGCGCCGGAGCCTGTATCAGCGCCAGGTCGACAAGATAAAAGCTGTCCATTTCCGGGTCGAGACTCAGGCCGAAGTAATCGACCAATAACCCGTTTAAGGCGATGATTTCGGCCACCAGCGCGGTATGCTCGAGGTAGCCACTTTTTACCGAAATGGAGCGTCGCGTCACCGCATCCGCCAGCGTCAGCCAGTGATTTTTTGCCGCGCGCCACGCGGCCGTAATCGCCGGATCGGCCACGTCGCGGTTTAGCATGGTTTCCAGCGCGGCGACGGCGGTATCGACCTCTTCTTGCTTGGCTGTGCGTTTAGCGTGCGCGCCGGCGTTTCCTCCCAGGATCAGCGCCGATAAGCCGCGATGCTGCTGTGTCAATTGCACTAGCGTCAGCAAGGCGCGGATCGATTGCACGCCGCGCGCTTCCAATGCCGCAGCGTCGATGGCCTTATTCGATTCGTGGACAAACAGCACGAGCGGAAGCGCTACCAGCATAGCGCCGAAGACAGCGAGCACCGTGAATTTTTGCCATAACAACAGCCGATTCAAGAGCTTGTTCATGTTTTTAAGCGCCTTTCCTGCATTCCGCAAACGTATTGCCCTGCGAAAGGAGCAAGTTTGCGTATCGTCATGCGTTAAAAAGAATTACCGGAACCGAGAAAATCGACATCGAAACATCCGGGCGTGCGCAGCGAATTGCGCCCGGCAAAAAACATGCAACACGCCTCCCTTAAAGATGGGCATGGATCGCTTAATGCGAATTTACAGGCGTAGGAGCGACATCCAGTGGCGCTTCATTTCTGAATGGTCGGGCGCGGGCAGAACGTATGTAATCTAGCATATGACGCTGGCTTTTCAAGGGGAAAAGCTGCATATCCGGCGGCAGCCAGGCAAGCCCGGCTTGCCGCCGCTACTTGCTTAATGAAGAGAAATTATGTGAGCGCATCGAACTTCCGCGCCGCCGTCCATAGCCGGGACTGAGTCCGTTCTTGCCTGGGCGGCAGCGGCGCCAAAAAACCTTTACCAAAAATTAGTTTAGGTTTAAAGTAGTTTCAAAGCGACTAGTGCTTGCCATGCGAACGGAGAGGAAATGACGACTACAGCCCGACCAGGATCTGCTCATCTGGATAGCTTTGCCTACGATAACCTGCCGCCGCGCGAGCAATGGCCGGAACTGATATTTTCGCTGCCCGAGCTGGAATATCCGGAGCGCCTGAACTGCGCGGCGGAATTGCTCGACCGCATGTGCGAGCGAGGCTGCGCCGAGCGCATCGCCCTACGCAGCCCGGCTGAGAGCTGGACTTACCGCAGCTTGCTGGAGAACGTCAATCGCATCGCCCGCGTGTTGCAGGAAGACATGCATCTGCTGCCCGGCAACCGCGTGCTGTTGCGCGGCGCGAACAATCCCATGATGGCGGCCTGCATCCTGGCCGTATTCAAGGCCGGCTGCATCGCCGTGCCGACCATGCCGCTGCTGCGCGCCAAAGAGCTAGGCGCGATCCTGGACAAGGCGGAAATCGCGGCGGCCCTGTGTTCCTCTCCCTTGCGCGCGGAAATGGAATCGGCGCGCGAAGCGCATCCTGTGTTGCGCCAGGTCGTGTATTTCAACGAGCCCGGCCCGCAAGGGATGGAAGCGCGCATGGCGGCCAAGCCGGCCGAATTCGGCGCAGTCGACACCCTGGCCGAAGACGTGTGCCTGATCAGCTTTACTTCCGGCACCACCGGCATGCCGAAAGGCACCATGCATTTCCATCGCGACGTGCTGGCGATCTGCGATTGCTTCCCGCGCTCGGTGTTGCAATCGGGGGCTGACGATATCTTCATCGGCACGCCGCCGCTGGCGTTTACCTTCGGCCTGGGCGGCCTGCTGCTGTTCCCCTTGCGCGTCGGCGCCAGCGCCGTTTTGCTGGAAAAGCTGACGCCGGAAACCCTGCTCAAGTCTATCGCCGAATTCAAGGCGACGATCTGCTTTACCGCGCCGACTTTTTACCGCCAGATGGCGCCGCTGGCGAAAAATTTCGACCTGTCCAGTTTGCAGAAAACCGTCTCGGCCGGCGAAGCCTTGCCGGTCTCCACCCGCGACGCCTGGCACAAGGCGAGCGGGCTGGTGATGATAGACGGCATAGGTGCGACCGAGATGCTGCACATCTTCATCTCGGCTGCCGGCGAACAGGTGCGCGCCGGCGCGACCGGCAAGCCTATCCCCGGTTACCAGGCTTGCGTGCTGGATGACAACGGGCAAGTTGCCGCGCCCGGCGTGGTGGGGCGGCTGGCGGTGAAAGGTCCGACCGGCTGCCGCTACCTGGCCGACGAGCGCCAGAAAAATTATGTGCTGAACGGCTGGAACCTGACCGGCGACGCCTATGAAATGGATGCCGACGGCTACTACTGGTATCGCGCCCGCAGCGACGACATGATTATCTCCGCCGGCTATAACATCGCCGGCCCCGAAGTGGAAGACGCCGTATTAAGGCATGAGGCCGTGGCCGAATGTGCGGTGGTCGGCGTGGCGGATGAAGAGCGCGGCCAGATCGTGAAAGCCTACGTGGTGCTGAAGCCGGGCATGCCGGCCTCGGACGCGCTGGCGAAAGATATCCAAACCTTCGTCAAGAACAGCATCGCGCCTTACAAATACCCGCGCGCGATCGAATTCCGCGCCGCCTTGCCGCGCACCGAGACCGGCAAGCTGCAGCGCTTTAAATTGCGGGACGGCGTTTAGGCGGGCAGGCGCATGCACACCTTGGCCCTTAGTTCCTTCCCCCTGGCAGGGGGAAGGTTAGGATGGGGGTAGAGCCGTCGCCAACGAACAGAGCCTATCCGATGAAAAGAGTCAATCCAGTTTCCACCGAAAGAGCGCGCGAACTGCGCAGCGACATGACAGTCGTCGAGCACAAGCTATGGCAGGCAATACGCGGCGAGCAGATCGACGGTTGCAAGTTTCGTCGCCAGTATGTCATAGGCAAATACATCGCCGATTTCGCCTGTGTTGCACAGAAGCTGGTCATTGAACTCGATGGCGGTCAGCATCAGGATCAAGTCGGATATGACGATCATAGAACGGCGTATCTGCAGCAACAAGGCTGGCGGGTTTTGAGATTTTGGAATAACGATGTGATGGAAAATATGGAGGGGGTATTGGCGGGCATTGCACTGGCTTTGGCGGCCGCACCCCCATCCTAACCTTCCCCCTCGCAGGGGGAAGGGACTAGGTCTGCAGTGGTTTTCGATCTCAGCAATCAGTATAGATAGTAATTTCAGGACAAAAAATGAACATCCTTTGCATAGGCGGCGGCCCGGCCGGGCTGTATTTCGGCTTGCTGATGAAGCAGCAAAACCCGGCGCACAACATCACCGTGGTCGAGCGCAACAAGCCTTACGACACTTTCGGCTGGGGCGTGGTGTTTTCCGATCAGACGCTGGGCAATCTGGCGCAGGCCGATGAGCCTACTGCGCGTACCATCTTGCAGGCGTTTAATCACTGGGATGATATCGACGTGCATTTCAAGGGCCAGGTGGTGACGTCCGGCGGTCATGGTTTTTGCGGCATAGGGCGCAAGCGGCTGTTGAATATCTTGCAGGAACGCTGCGAACAACTGGGCGTGCAGCTGGTGTTCGAGACCGATGTGCAGGACGATCAGGCGCTGGCGCAGCAATACGACGCCGATCTGGTGATCGCCAGCGACGGCTTGAACAGCCGGGTGCGCACGCGTTACGAGGCCAGC
Source organism: Burkholderiales bacterium (assembly GCA_016196925.1). Classification (GTDB taxonomy): domain Bacteria; phylum Pseudomonadota; class Gammaproteobacteria; order Burkholderiales; family Burkholderiaceae_D; genus Undibacterium. The sequence goes on from JACPWS010000086.1 coordinate 10,149, forward strand.
TACCAGCCCGATATCGATACGCGCAAGTGCCGCTTTGTCTGGCTGGGCACTAAGAAACTGTTTTCGGCGTTTACCTTTGCGTTTGAAGAGACCGAGCATGGCTGGTTCCAGGCCCATGCCTATCAATACGACGGCGACACCGCCACCTTCATCGTCGAGACGCCGGAGGAAGTCTGGCTGAAGCATGGCATAGACCAGATGAGCCAGGAACAGGCGGTGGCGTTTTGCGAAAAGCTGTTCGCCAAATACCTGGACGGCCATGCGCTGATGTGCAATGCGGCGCATCTGCGCGGCTCGGCCAACTGGATCAGATTCCCGCGCATCATCTGCAAGAACTGGGTGCATCACAACCGGCTGAACGGCAAGGATGTGCCGGTGGTATTGATGGGCGACGCCGCGCATACCGCGCATTTCTCGATAGGCTCGGGCACCAAGCTGGCGCTGGAAGATGCGATTGAGCTGGCGCGCAACTTTGCCCAACATGGCGCGCAAGGCATGGCGGCGGTGCTGGATGCTTACCAGCAAGCGCGTGCGGTTGAAGTGCTGAAGATACAAAGCTCGGCGCGCAATTCCATGGAATGGTTTGAAAACGTGCAGCGCTACACCGCCATGGAAGCGCCGCAATTCGCGTATTCCATGCTGACCCGCAGCCAGCGCATCTCGCACGAAAACCTGCGCGTGCGCGACGCCGCTTATGTGCGCAGCTTCGAGCAATGGATAGCCGGGCAAGCTTATGCCAGGACTGGCGCGAATTTCCCGGCGACTGCCAGTTCCATTCCGCCGATGCTGACCCCGTTTAAGCTGCGCGACTGCGTCCTGAAGAACCGCATCGTGGTCTCGCCTATGGCGCAGTATTCGGCAGTGGACGGCCTGGCCGGCGACTACCATCTGGTGCATCTCGGCAGCCGCGCCATGGGTGGCGCCGGTCTGGTGTTTGCCGAGATGACTTGTGTCTCGCCCGACGCCCGCATCACGCCGGCTTGCCCCGGCATGTATGCGCCCGAGCATACGCAAGCCTGGAAGCGCATCGTCGCTTTCGTGCATGCGCATACCGACGCCAAGATCGCGCTGCAGCTCGGCCATTCCGGCGCCAAAGGGTCGACCCGGCGCGCCTGGGACGGCATCGATTTGCCGCTGGAAGAGGGTAATTGGCCGCTGGTGTCGGCTTCGCCGCAGCAATATCTGGCCGGCGTGTCGCAGGCCTCGCGCGCCGCCACGGCGGCCGACCTGGACCGCATCCAGCACGACTTCGTGCAAGCCACGCGCGAAGCGGAGAAGGCCGGTTTCGACTGGCTGGAACTGCATTGCGCGCACGGCTATCTGCTGTCGAGTTTTATCTCGCCGCTGACCAATCAGCGCTCGGATGAATACGGCGGTTCGCTGGAAAACCGCTGCCGTTTCCCGCTGCAAGTGTTTGCCGCGATGCGCGCGGTGTGGCCGGCGCACAAGCCGATCTCGGTGCGGATCTCGGCGCACGACTGGGTCGAGGGCGGCATCACGCCGGACGATGCGGTGCAGATCGGGCGCCTGTTCAAGGCGGCCGGGGCCGACATGATAGATTGCTCGTCGGGCCAGGTCAGCAAGCAAGAGCAGCCGGTGTTCGGCCGCATGTACCAGACCCCGTTTGCCGACCGCATCCGCAACGAGGTTCAGATACCTACGATCGCGGTCGGCTCGATTTTCGAAGCCGATCACGCCAACAGCATCATCGCCGCCGGCCGCGCCGACCTGTGCGCG
>JACPWS010000087.1 GCA_016196925.1 Burkholderiales bacterium
AGCAGGCGCGCGATGTCGTCGATCACATATTCGGTCAGCAGCGCGCCTTGCGGGCCGCCGAAGCCGCGGAACGCGGTGTTCGACTGGGTATGGGTCTTGCCGCAAAACGCCAGGATATCGGCATGTTCCAGGTAATAGCAATTGTCGACATGGCACACCGCGCGCGTCGCCACCGGGCCCGACAGGTCGGCCGAAAAGCCGGCGCGCAAGATCATCTCCAGCTTGAGCGCCAGGATGCGGCCATCGTCGTCGTAGCCGACTTCGTAATCGTAGACCACATCGTGCCGTTTGCCGCTGACCAGCATGTCGTCGTCGCGGTCGGCCCTTAGTTTGACCGGCTTTTGCAGATGATGCGCGCAGAGCGCCGCCAGCGCTGCCCAGATTGCCGATTGCGATTCCTTGCCGCCGAAGCCGCCGCCCATGCGCCGGCATTCCACCTGCACCTGATGGCTGGGCAGCGCCAGCGCATGCGCGATCGCGTGCTGCATCTCGCTAGTATGCTGGGTCGAGCAAGCGACGCGCATGCCCTGGCCTTCCTGCGGCATGGCATACGCGACTTGTCCCTCCAGGTAAAAATGCTCCTGGCCGCCGACTTGCCAGCTGCCTGTCAGGCGGTGCGGCGCGGCCGCCAGCGCTTGTTGCGCGTCGCCGCGTTGCGAGCGCATGGGCGGCAACACATAGGCATTGGCGGCCTGCGCCGCGCGCGCCGTCAGGATGGCCGGCAAGCTTTCATACCGGATCAGGGCCAGCCGGGCGGCGCGCCGCGCCAGCTCGTGGCTGCTGGCGACCACCGCAAACACAGGCTGGCCCAGATACTGCACCTCGCCCTCGGCCAGGATAGGATCGTCCTGCACGATGGGGCCGCATTGATTGGCGCCGGGGAAATCGGCCGCCGTGTACACCGCCAGCACGCCGGGCGCTTGCCTTACCGGCTCCAGCTCCATGGCGACTATGCGTGCGTGCGCGTGCGCCGATAGCCCCAGCGCCGCGTGCAGCGTGCCTTGCAATTCGGGGAGGTCGTCGATGTAGGTAGCGCTGCCGCTGACATGCAGGATGGCCGATTCGTGCGGATGCGGCTGGCCGACCTCGGCCCAGCCGGGCGTAATACCGGCGGGCTTCATGCTTCTCCCCTGGCGAACACGTTCACGGCTGCGGCCGGCAAGGGCGCGTCGGGCCGCGTTTCCAGCCAGTAGCGGCGCAGCAGGTTTTGCGCGACTTGCATGCGATAGCCCGCCGAGGCGCGCATATCGGACAGCGGCGCATAATCCTGCGCCAGCGCGGTCATGCCGGCGGCCAGCGCGGCTTCATTCCAGGGCTGGCCTTCCAGCGCCGCTTCGGCCTGAGCTGCGCGTTGCGGCGTGGCTGCCATGCCGCCGAACGCGATGCGCACCTGGTGCAGCACGCCGTCTTTCAGCGTGGCGGAAAACGCGGCGCACACGGCCGAGATATCCTGGTCGTAACGCTTGGCCAGCTTATAGGTACGGAAAATCCTTTGCGGCTGCGGCAGCGGTATCCGCACCGCGGCGACGATTTCATCGGCCCGCAAATCTTTTTTCTGGTAGCCACGATAGAAATCCTCCAGCGCCAGCACGCGCTGCCCGGCGCCACCCTGCAGCACCAGGCGCGCGCCGAGCGCGATCAGCCACGGCATGGAATCGCCTATCGGCGAGCCGTTCGCAAGATTGCCGCCCAGGGTGCCGGCGTGCCGTATCGGCAGCGAAGCGAAGCGTTGCCACAGCTCGCCCAATTGCTGCGGATAGTGGCGGCAGAGCGCGCGATAGGCGTCGTCCAGGCTGACCGCCGCGCCGATTTCCAGCATGCCGTCCTGTTCGCGCATGGCAAGCAACTCGCTGACACGGCCGAGGTAGATGAGGTCGCCCAGCTCGCGCAACTGTTTGGTGACCCACAGCGCCACATCGGTGCCGCCGGCCAGCAGCAAGGCAGCGGGGTAGTCGCGGCGCAAGGCCAGCAATTCGGCCAGCGTGCGCGGCGCAAAGAAGTGCCGGCCCTGATGTGCATAGTGCAGCGCTTGCGGTCTTTGCAGCGTCTGCAAAATCTGTTGCAGCGCGGCGCGGTCGAATGCCGCGCGCGGCAAGTCTTCCATGCGCCGCGCCGCGTCTATGATGGGACGGTAGCCGGTGCAGCGGCACAGGTTGCCGGACAAGGCTACGTCTATCTGCGCGCGCGGCAGTGCGCCCGTCGCCGACTCGCGCTTCAGGTATAAATCCCACAGCGACATCACGAAACCGGGCGTGCAAAAACCGCATTGCGAGCCGTGGCACTCGACCATCGCCTGCTGCACCGGATGCAGCTGCGCGCCGTCCTGCATATCCTCGACCGTGAAGATCGCCTTGCCGTCCAGCGTGGGCAGGAATTGCAGGCAGGAATTGACCGACTTCATCTGCAGCTGGCCGTCCTGCAATTCGGCGATCACCACGGTGCAGGCGCCGCAATCGCCCTCGGCGCAGCCTTCCTTGGTGCCGCAGCAGTGCAAGTCTTCGCGCAGATGTTGCAGCAGGCTGCGGGTAGGCGCGACATCGCGCACTTCATGCACACGGTTTCGGTAGTAGTAACGTAGCGGTTCAGACATGCATACTCCGTCCAGAATGTTGCTGTGAAATGGACCAGCGGCCATCAGGGAAGCACGGATTTATTCTGCGTTTCCTTAGCCTAAGATTAGCATCCTGGCACTTGTTTGCCATATCGAATTGGTGATGGCGGCTATCAACAGCGCGTCGCCGGCTCATGCACAAAAATTGTGCAAAGCAATAAGCCTAAAGAAAAGAAAATACATTCTGGCCATGTAGTGGAAATTCAGTCTTTTTCATTCTATAACAAGCCGAAAAAAAGCCTTACCGCTGGGAAAATTTCGAGTATATTTCTAAACTTGTCTACCAAAATTACACAGCGCCAAAATCAGCCCGCCAACGGGATGACATCGGACCGCTAATTTTGGTCAGATGAATGACGGCCTTTTTTTCATTTTCTCCCGGAAGCTGCACAGGGCGTGAAGACCGGGCGCCGGGATGAGCGCTGCTTTCGTCGTTACGCTCAGCGTATTTTTTCAACCGTTTTTCAATCCAGTCACGCAAATGAATTTCTCAAAAATGAAAGTTGGTAAACGTCTGGGACTGGGCTTCGCCCTGGTCCTGGCATTGTTGATTGCCGTGGCCGTGGTCGGCATTTTCCGCATGGCCCAGATACAGGGCCGCCTGGAAAATATCGTCAACGTCAGCAATGTAGAGACCCGTCTGGCGCTAGACATGCGTGCGATCGTGTACGACCGCATGGTGTCGCTGCGCAACCTGACCTTGCTGAACGACGCCGCCGACATGGAGCCGGAACTGGCCAAGATCGCCGAACAGACGAAGAAATATGCGGCGGCCGACGAAAAGCTCAGCAAGATCGCGACTGCCGCAGGCAACGGCAGCGCAGAAAAGCAAGCGCTGCTGGGCAAACTGAAGGAGCAGGAAAGCGCCGCCGCCGCCTTGCCGGCCAAGGCCCAGGAACTGGGGCTGGCCAACAATCCCGAAGCCGCCACCATCACCCTGATCAAGAAGCTGCGCCCGGTACAGAAAAAATGGCTGGATGCGCTCGATGAACTGGTCGCGCTCGAAGATAAGCTGAATGGCGCGACCGCCGACGAAGCCGGCGCCGCGTTCAAGGCCGCCACCACCATGATGCTGGTGCTCGGCGCGCTGGCGCTGGCGGCCGGCATCGGTGCGGCCTTGTATATCAGCCGCAGCCTGCTGAACCAGCTCGGCGGCGAACCCGATTATGCGGCCAGGATAGCGAGCCAGATCGCCGGCGGCGACTTGACGGCGGCGATCAAGCTGAAAACGGGCGACCACAATAGCCTGCTGGCCGAGATGAAGCACATGCGCGACAGCCTGGTGAACATCGTCGATCAGGTCAGGACCGGCACCGACACCATCGCCACCGCTTCCAGCGAAATCGCCAGCGGCAACCTCGATCTGTCATCCCGCACCGAACAGCAGGCGAGCTCGCTGGAAAAGACCACGTCTTCCATGAAGGAGCTGACCACCACCGTCAAGCAGAACGCCGACAATGCGCGCGAAGCGAATCAACTGGCGGCATCGGCGTCCGAAGTCGCGCGCCAGGGCGGCGTGGTGGTGTCGCAAGTGGTCGATACCATGGGCTCCATCAATGAATCGTCCAAAAAGATCGTCGACATCATCAGCGTGATCGACGGCATCGCGTTCCAGACCAATATCCTGGCCCTGAACGCCGCGGTGGAAGCGGCGCGCGCCGGCGAGCAGGGCCGCGGCTTTGCGGTCGTGGCCGCCGAAGTGCGCAATCTGGCGCAACGCAGCGCGGCGGCCGCCAAAGAGATCAAGACCCTGATCGACACCTCGGTAGAGAAAGTCGAGATCGGCACCAAGCTGGTCGGCCAGGCCGGCGTCACCATCGATCAGGTGGTCACCAGCGTCAAGCATGTCACCGACATCATCGCCGAGATCAGCGCCGCCAGCCAGGAACAAAGCGTGGGCATAGAACACGTCAATCATGCGATCATAGAAATGGACGGCGTCACCCAGCAAAATGCGGCGCTGGTGGAAGAAGCGGCCGCGGCCGCGCAAAGCTTGCAAGACCAGGCGTCGGAACTGGCGAAAGTGGTCAGCGTGTTCAAGTTGCATGCCGGCGATCCCGGCAGCGCGGCGGCGCCGGCCGCCACTCCGGCGGTGAAACGCGTGGAGCCGACGCCGATCACTGCGCGCACCAAGACGCGCGCCAGCCAGCTCAAGTCTTTGCCGGCCGCCAGGCCGCTGCAGAAAAAGGCGGCGCCGGTCAGCAGCAACGACGATTGGGAAGAGTTTTAAGGAAACGCACATTAAATCAAAATGCGTCATTCCCGCGAAAGCGGGAATCCATGTAAATTAAGCGCTTAGGTGGATCCCCGCTTTCGCGGGAATGACGAAATCCGATTAAATCCGTGCTTCCTTACGCATTTCCCAGTTTTAGAGCGGCAACTATTTTTAACACAGAAAAGATAAAGCATATGTTGAAGAATTCTCGCGTATCCGCGTCGTTGGCAGCCTTGCTGCTGACGGCAACGGCCTCGGTCCTGGCAGCCGAAACCGCCCCCGTGATGGACAGCAAGTCTTGCGAATCGCCTAAGTATCCGAAAGCGGCCTTGATGAATGAAGAGACCGGCACCGTGACTATGGGTTTCCTGGTCGCTACCGACGGTAAGGTGGTCGAATCCAAGGTGGAAAAATCGAGCGGTTCCAAGAGCCTGGACAAGGCCGCGCTGAGCGCGCTGAGTCAATGCAAATTCAAAGCGGGCACCAAAGACGGCAAGCCGGAGCAAACCTGGGCCAAGGTCGATTTCGTCTGGAAGCTGGAGTAAGCACTGATGCTGCGTTGCAGCAAGCGAAGCAGAATTTCACACGTAAAAAAGGGAGCCGCAGCTCCCTTTTTCATTCGACTAGCTAAACCAGCTTACTGCGTGCCGGCCGCCTTCAATCCGCGCCGTATCAGCAGCGGGTCGATCAGCGGATCGCGGCCGCGGAAATTGCGGAAGGACAGCATGGGGTCGATGCTGCCGCCGCGCGACAGCAATTGCTGGCGGAACCAGTCGCCGTTCTTGCGCGTCAGGCCGCCGTTTTCCTTGAACCAGACCACGGTATCGGCATCCAGCACTTCGCTCCACAGATAGGCGTAATAGCCGGCCGAATAGCCGCCGCCGAAAATGTGGGAAAAATACGTGCTGCGGTAGCGCGGCGGCACCGGCGCAAAGGCGACGCCGGCCTGTTTCAGCGCGCTCGCTTCGAACGCGAGCGCATTCGCCGGTATCTGGGCCGGCGTCAACTGATGCCAGCGCTGATCGAGCAGGGACGCCGCCAGATATTCGGTGGTGGCGAAACCCTGGTTGAACTTGTCGCTGGCGCTCAGCTTGTCGACCAGCGCCTGCGGCAGCGTTGCGCCGCTCTGGTAATGCCTGGCGTAGTTTTTCAACACTTCCGGCCAGGCCGCCCACATTTCGTTGACCTGGGATGGATATTCGACGAAATCGCGCGGCACGTTGGTGCCGGAAAAGCGCGGGTAACGGACGTTGGAAAACATGCCGTGCAAGGCATGGCCGAACTCGTGGAAGGCGGTGCGCACTTCGTCGTAAGTCAGCAGGGTAGGCTGGCCGGCCGGCGGTTGCGGGATGTTCAGGTGATTCGCGATCACCGCTCGCTTGCCGGATAAGCCGGCTTGCTCGACATAGGCATTCATCCAGGCGCCGCCGCGCTTGTTGTCGCGCGCATACATGTCGGCCAGGAACAGCGCCATAGGCTTGCCGTCGGCGTCGAACACTTCGAACACGCGCACCGTGGGCTGGTACACCGGCAAATCCTTGCGCTCCTTGAACGTGATGCCGTACAGCCTGGTGGCGGCGTAGAACACGCCGTTTTGCAATACGCTGTCGAGTTCAAAATACGGGCGCAACTGGGCATCGTCGAAACTGTATTTCGCCTTGCGCAATTGCTCGGTGTAATACGCCCAATCCCAGGCCGCCAGCTTGAAGCCGCCGTGTTCGGCGTCGACCAGTTTTTGCAGCTCGGCCGCTTCCGCTTTCGCGTTCGCGACCGCGGCCGGCGCCAGCTCGCCCAGCAGCTGGTTGACGGCCGTGGTGGTTTTCGCGGTTTCATCTGCCAGGCCGTAAGCGGCGTGATTCGGATAGCCGAGCAGCTGGGCGCGCTCGGCGCGCAAGCGGGCGATGCGCACGGCGACGGCGCGGTTGTCGAATGCGCCGCCGTGGTTGCCGCGCGCCAGCGAAGCCTGGTACAGGCGCTGGCGCAAGGCGCGGTTCGCCAGCGTCGCTTCATAAGGCTGGCCGCTGGTGTTCATCAGCGCGATCAGGTATTTGCCGTCCAGGCCGCGCGCCTTGGCGGCCGCGGCGGCGGCCGCTATCTCGTTGTCCGACAAGCCCTGCAATTCTTGCTTGCTGGCGACGATCAGCGCCGAGGCATTGGTTTCTTTCAGCACGTTCTGGCTGAACGTGGTGCCGAGCGTCGCCAATTGCGCGTTCAGGGACTTCAGTTTGCTTTTATCGGCTTCCGACAATTGCGCGCCGGCGCGCACGAAATCGGTGTAATAGCGCTCGAGCAAGCGGTCGGACTCGGGGTCCAGCTTGAGCGCGGCGCGCGCCTGGTGCAGGCTGGCGATGCGCTGGAACAGTTTGCCGTTCAGGGAAATCTGGTCCTGGTGCGCGGCCAGTTGCGGCGCCAGCTCGCGCGACAAGGCTTCCATCGCGGGATTGGTATTGGCGCCGGTCAGGTTGAAGAATACGTTGGAAACGCGCGTCAGCATTTGCCCGGCGCGTTCCATCGCGACGAGGGTGTTGTCGAAGCTGGCGCTCTCGGCGTTGCCGGCGATGGCGTCGATTTCCGTCATATGCTGGCGCATCGCTTCGGCGAACGCCGGCGCGTAGTGTTCGTTGCGGATTTTGTCGAAAGGCGGCAATTCATAAGGCAAGGCGCTGGCGGCCATGAAAGGGTTGGCCGCCAGGCTGGCGGAGACACTGGTGTTATTCATGGCAGGCATGGCAGCGGCGCCGTTGTCGGCCGCCAGGCTGGACTGGAGCGCCAGGCTGGAGCACAACAGCATGAGCAGGGATTTGGTCATGGGATTTTCTGAGTAGGGGTAAGGAAGCGCAACAGCATAGCACCGGCGCCGCGGCGGGCCGAGAGAATATGCAGGGTCCACAAAAGACAAGAAACGCACGAAATAGTTCAGGGATTTTTTCGTGCATTTCATGTCTTTCGTGGAGAGAGTTTTTTTCCGGCTAACAGAGGATGTAGCGGTTCGCCAGGTCGAGCACGAAGGAGGGTTGCAGATACGCCAGAAATACCAGGCCCAGCAGCGCCAGCAGCAAGGCCGGCAACAGCAGGCGCAGCAGTTTCCGGCGCAGCGTCATGCTGCAGAGGCCAGCGCCGCCCGGTTGCGCGCTATCGGTTTTTCATCGATCGGCAAATTCACCAGCGCGGCGAATACGCCCAGCGCGAGCGTAATGCCCCACACCAGATCGTAATTGCCGGTCCTGGTGTAGAGGTAGCCGCCGAGCCAGACGCCGAGGAAGCTGCCGACCTGGTGCGAAAAGAAAACGAAGCCGGACAGCATCGAGAGATACCTGAGGCCGAAGATGCCGGCGATCACGCCGTTCGTCAGCGGCACCGTGGACAGCCAGAGCAAGCCGATCGCGGCCGCAAACGCATACACCGAGTAAGACGACAGCGGCGCCAGCAAGAACAGCGCGATCACCACGCTGCGAGTAATGTAGATCGCGGACAGCAGATAGCGTTTCGGGAATTGCCCGCCGAGCTTGCCGGCGTAATAGGAACCGAAAATATTGAACAGACCGATCAGCGCCAGCGCCGACACCGCCACGTTCGGGTCCATGATGCCCTGGTCTTTCAGGTAAGCCGGCATATGCACGCCGATGAACACGAGCTGGAAACCGCACACGAAATAGCCGGCCACCAGCAGCCGGAAAGGGCGGTGCGCAAATGCTTCGCGTATCGCTTCCGCGATGCTTTGCTGCGGCCCGGCGCCGTGGCTGACGGCCGGTTCGCGCAGCTTCCACGCCATCGCCGGCATCAGCAGCAACAGCAGCGCGGCCAGCACGTAAAACGCGTTTTGCCAGCCGCCGTGCGTAATCATTTGCTGTTCGACCGGCATCATCGCGAACTGGCCGAAGGAGCTCGCGGCCGAGGACAGGCCGAACGCCCAGGAGCGCTTCTCCGCCGGCGCCGTGCGGCCTATGATGCCGCTGACGGCGCCGAACGCGGTGCAGGCGAGCGCCGCGCCGATCAGGATGCCGGAGCCGGCGATGAACAGCGTCGGTTGATCGACCAGCGCCATCCACAGCAAGCCGGCCGCGTACAAGACGGCGCCCAGCGTCACCATGCGCGCCGTGCCGAATTTATCGACCGCCATCCCGGCGAACGGGCCGAACGCGCCCCACATCAGGTTTTGCAGCGCGATCGCCATCGAGTACGTTTCGCGCGTCCAGCCGTGCGCTTGCGAAATCGGTTGCAGCCAGAAACCGAAACCGTGGCGTACCCCCATCGCCAGCGTTAAGATCAGGCCGCTCGCGAGCAGCACGGTTTTCAGGTCGGGGGCGCGGTTTACTGTCATCGTCTTGGACTCGCAAAAAAAAAGGAATTCGTCGTGCGACCGAGTGTAGAGCAAAGCGGAAAAGCATGTGGACTGGCGCCGCGACCATGACAATCGCGCGCCGCGGGCCGGCCCGGCGTTCTCCAGGGCTGTAAAAATACTCCCCTCCAGTATATTTTGAAGCCATTTAAATACGCTGACGTCAGGGCGGTTTTCTTTAAAATATGGGGGAGTATGCTAAAGCGCGGCCGCATGCAGCGGCAAGCTCAGCGTGAAGCGGGTGCCCTGGCCTAGGGCGCTTTCCACATCGATTTTGCCGCCCATCACGCTGTACACCAGATTGTGCACGATGCTGAGGCCGAGGCCGCTGCCGCCGTGGCCGAGCTTGGTGGTGAAAAACGGGTCGAAGATGCGCCGCAGATCGTCGTCGCCTATGCCCTTGCCGTTATCGGAAAACACGATCTCCACCGCGTCGCCCGCCACGAGCCGCGCGCTTAAGCGCATGCTGCCGGGCGTATGTTGTTCAAAGCCGTGCAGCATGGCGTTGTTGATGAAATTCGCCAGCACCTGGCCGTAAGGGCCGGGATAACTGTCGAGTTCTATCCCGACCGGGATATCCACTTCCAGCGTGTGGCCGCGTTTTTTGATGCGGCTTTGCAAGGTGCGCACGATTTCCTGCGTGGTTTGCGCGAGGTTGAAGCGGCGCCGCTGCTGGCTGGTCTGGTCGGCCGAGACTTGCTTGAAGCTGCAGACGAGATCGCTTGCGTTGCTCAGGTTGCGCATCAATAATTCATTCGCATCGTTGACGGCGCCGGCGAACGTCGCTAAATCGGAACGGCGCAGCGTGTTCGCGTGCATCTTCCGCATGAACGCGACCGATTGCTCGAGCAGGGTGCTGGCGGTCAGCAAGCTGTTGCCTATCGGCGTGTTCAGCTCATGCGCGATGCCGGTCACCAGCGCGCCTAGCGCCGCGAGTTTTTCCTTGGACATCAGGATCTGCTGCGCTTTCGCGAGTTGCTGGTAAGTGTAGGCATTGTCGAGCGCGATCGCAGTGTAGGCCGCCAGCGTCATCGCCATGTCGGCATGCATGCGCTGAAACGCATTTTTTTCCGTACTCTGGATCGCGATCACGCCTATGCTGCGGTGCTTGATGACGAGCGGCGCGTAGATCAGCGATACCGGCGTGATTTTTTGCCGCTGATCGGGGTAGGCGCTGTCCACCGTCAGCTTGTCCAGGCCGGCGGCGCCGATGTAGTGCCGGTATTCGGTAAAAATATCGTTGATATAAATTTCTTTCTGATGCGTCACGCACCAGACCGACAGCAAATCCGGGTCGCGCGTGTCGCGCGCATACGGCAGCATGCGCTGCCCGCGCAAGATATTGCACGGGAATTCTATGACGCCTTGTTCCGGCCGGTACAGCCCTACCGCAAATACTTCGGCGCCCATCAATTCGTGCACGTGGCGGTACACGATATCCATGATGGTGTCGCGGTCCAGGCTGGACGTGATTTCGCGCCCGATTTCGCTGAGCCGGAAAATATTCTCTTGCGCTTGCCGCAATTGTTCGGTCTGCAGTTGCAATTCCCGCGTCCGGCGCTGCACGCGCTGCTCCAGTTCGTGCTGGATGCGCACGTGCTCGCGCTGGGCCAGCACTTGCTGCACGAGATTGCCGATATGACTGCCGAACAGCACGTCTTCGCGCGACCAGTCGCGCTGGCGGCTGCTTTGTCCGAAACAGAGCGCGCCTATGTTTTCTCCATGCATGCGCACCGGGATTTCCAGCACGGAATGCAGCGCATGCGCGCCGAACAATTGCGGCAACTCGGACGCGGCCGGATGCAGCCTGACGTCGTGGGAAATCAGCGGCCCGTCGTCCTGCTGCAGCAAGGCGAAAAATTCCGGCATGTCTTGCCGGCTGATGCTGCGCTGGGCGGCATCGGCGGCGCTCCCTTGCGCTTGGCAGACGAGGCGCTCGCGCGCGTCGTCCAGCAGCCAGATCGCGGCGAATTCTATGTGCAGGATATCGAGTGCGGTAACGGCGATCAGTTGCATGACGGCGGCAATCTCGCCTTCTTCCAGCAAGCGATCGGACGATAAGTCCAGCAATAATTCTACCGGCGATTTTTGCGACAAGTCATGACGGGCATGACGTCGCGCAACACGTGTAATGCGATGCAAAAAGCGATTCACATTCATGGTCCGGTGGCTGGTGTGGGATGTTGGTTGTCCGAAAACGGCTAGAACAAAACGGCGCCCTGGCGTATAAAGACGGTAAGCCAGCGACGAGTTTAAAACAAATCGGACGCAAGCTGGTGTCGATTTACCGTTCGCCGGCAATGACGATAGCGCTACCGTCAAAGCTCTCACCACAGAGATACGGAGACACAGAGATACACAGAGAAGAGTCCGCACCTTCGGTTATTCTTTTGTGCTTTTCCTCCGTGTCTCTGTGGTGAAGGGTTCGGTTTTAGCGGTGCGTAACGTCAGTTACTAAAGATCAACATGAGAGCTAATAGCATTTTCCCGGACCAGCACGATGCAGCGGCGCGCAATCTTTGCTATTACCGCGCGCTCGCCGCCAGGGATAGCCGCTACGACGGCGTGTTTTTCACCGGCGTGAAGACGACCGGCATTTATTGCCGTCCCGTGTGTAGCGCCAAGACGCCGCGCGCGTCGTCGTGCACTTTTTTCAGCACGGCGGCGGCGGCCGAAACGGCCGGTTTCCGGCCTTGCCTGCGGTGCCGGCCGGAACTTGCGCCATATGCTTTGCAACAAAATCTCGCGCATGCCGTCTGGCAGCGCATCGCGGACGGCGCACTGAACGAAGCGAGCCTGGAAACGCTGGCGCAACAAGTCGGTTTATCGTCGCGCCAGTTGCGGCGCGTGCTGTTGCAGGAATTCGGCGTGACGCCGGTCGCGCTAGCGCAAACCCAGCGCCTGTTGTTTGCGAAAAAGCTGTTGCAGGAAACTCAACTCGGCATGGCCGAAGTCGCGTATGCGGCCGGGTTCGGCAGCGTGCGCCGCTTCAACGCCTTGTTTGCCGAACGTTACCGGCTGGCGCCCGGCGCGTTGCGGCGCGCCGCCGCGCCCGCAGGCGACGGCATTTGCCTGCGCCTCGCGTATCGGCCGCCGTATGCCTGGGATGCGCTCAGCGCTTACCTGGCCGGGCGCGCGATGCCGGGGCTGGAAGCGGTCGTGCACGAAGCCGGCTGCAGCGCCTATGTGCGCAGCGTGCAGCTGGAACGGTGCAGCGGCTGGCTGAAAGTCAGTCACTTGCCACACAAGCAGCAACTGGCCTTGGAAGTCGCGCCGGAACTGACGCCGGTCTTGCTGCCGCTGATGGCCAGGGTGCGCCAGCAATTCGACCTGGAAGCGAATCCGTCCGTGATCGAGCAACAGCTGGCCACGGATCCCATGCTCGCCGCGCAAATCGCGCGCACGCCGGGCTTGCGCGTGCCGGGCGCTTTCGATACGTTCGAGCTGGCGATCCGCGCCGTGCTCGGCCAGCAAGTCAGCGTGGCCGGCGCCAGCACCGTCGCCTGCCGGCTGGTGCAGCGTTTCGGTGCGCCGCTCGCGACGCCGTTCGCCGCCGTTACGCATCATTTCCCGACGCCGCAAGTGCTGGCGCACAGCCCGCTCGACCAGCTGGGCGCGATAGGCCTACCCGGTGCACGCGCCGCCACGCTGCAAAACCTCGCGCTTTACGCGCTGGAAGGCGGCTTGCAAAGACGGCCGGGCGCCAGTGCCGGGGAAATGGTGGCGCAATTGAAAACCGTGAAAGGCATAGGCGAATGGACTGCGCAATACATCGCGCTGCGCGCCTTGCGCTATCCGGACGCGTTTCCGGGCGGCGATCTCGGCTTGCAAAAAGCGGCCGCACAACTGGCCGCGCCGCCGGCGCCGCGCCTGAGCGAAAAGCAATTATTGCAGCAAGCGCAAGCCTGGGCGCCGTGGCGCGCTTATGCCGCCTTGTTGCTGTGGCAATCCTTGGAGAAAGGGACTTGAACATGAATTATCTGAACTATGCCAGTCCGCTCGGCACGCTGTTGCTGGCGGCCAGCGATCTGGGTCTGGCCGGCGTGTATTTCGAGCGGCATAGCCATTTCCAGGGCGGCGCCGGCTGGCGGCAGGACGAGCGTGATCCCGTGTTATTGCAAGCCGCGCGCCAATTGGGCGAGTATTTCGCCGGCCTAAGGCGCAGCTTCGATCTGCCGCTGGACTTGAGTGCCGGCAGCGCATTCCAGCAAGCGGTGTGGCGCGCCTTGCAAGACATCCCTTACGGCCGGACCGAGAGTTATGCCGGACTCGCGCGCCGCCTGGCCAAGCCGGCCGCGGTGCGCGCGGTGGGCGCGGCGAACGGGCGCAACCCGCTGTCGATTATCGTGCCTTGCCATCGCGTGATCGCGAGTTCGGGCGCGCTGACCGGCTATGCCGGCGGCTTGCACAACAAGCAAATCTTACTGGAATTGGAAATGGCGTTGTAAAAAACATACGCGGAAAAAATCGACGCGTTTTCTTGTAATCGGGCCGCAAGCCGCATGCAGATTGGGTCTGGCGCATTTCTTAAATGGCATATCATTTATTCATTTTGCTGCGCCGCACAAAAAGTGCTTGACCTTTAAAACGCGTCGTGTAGAATCGGGATTGTTGCGGTGCACCATTCAAGTCAATGCGATGGACGGCGCTGCCATTTTGTTAATTCCATTGATTTTCACCACCCGGAGCCTGCCATGTACACCACCCCAGAACAATTTATCGCCGCCACTAAAGCGAGCCTGGAAGCGCAATTCGCTTCCCTGACAACACTCAACAAAAAAGCCTTCGAAGGCCTGGAGCAATTGCTCGCCCTGAACGTGAACGCCGCCAAGGCCACGTTCGAAGAAGGCACCGCCGCCGCCAAGCAACTGGTCGCCGCCAAGGATGCGCAAGAGTTTTTCAGCCTGACGGCGGCGCAAGCCCAACCCAGCGCAGAAAAGGCGCTGGCTTACGGCCGTCATCTGGCCAGCATCACTTCCGCCACCCAGGCCGAATTCACCAAGGCGGTCGAAGCGCACATTGCCGAAACGAATACCAAGGTGATTTCCCTGATCGACGAAGTGACCAAGAATGCGCCGACCGGTTCCGAGCAAGCGGTGACTGCCTTGAAATCGGTGGTCGGCAATATCAATGCCGGTTACGAGCAATTGACCAAGACCACCAAGCAAGCGGTGCAGACGATGGAAGAAAACCTGAACAAGGCTACCCAGCAATTCACCCAGGCCGCTGAAAAAGCGACTGCCAAGAAAAAATAAGTCTTACTCTGTTGCACGACTCAAGGCTCCCGTCTCCCCCGGGAGCTTTTTTTTTGTCTGAAAATGCTGCACTGCAAGCCACAAACGATCAGCTGGTGTAATCTGTAAGCCCCGCTTTTTCACCCCGTCCTTTATTCTTAAACCTCAGGAGAAGACACATGCAAGATATTGTCATCGTCGCCGCAGGCCGTACTGCGGTAGGTAAATTTGCTGGTTCGCTGGCCAAGATCGCCGCTGCCGAGCTGGGCGCCCATGTCATCACGGGCTTGCTGGCGAAGACCGGTATCAGCGGCGAGTTGGTGAACGAAGTCTTGCTGGGCCAGGTCTTGACGGCCGGCGTCGGCCAGAACCCGGCGCGCCAGGCCGCGATCAAGGCCGGTCTGCCGCACGGGGTGCCGGCCATGACCATCAACAAGGTGTGCGGCAGCGGCTTGAAAGCGACCCATCTGGCGGCGCAGGCGATACGCTGCGGCGACGCCGAGATCATCATCGCCGGCGGCCAGGAAAACATGAGCGCTTCGCCGCACGTGCTGAACGGTTCGCGCGACGGCTTCCGCATGGGCGACACCAAGCTGGTCGACACCATGATCGTGGACGGCTTGTGGGACGTGTACCACCAATACCACATGGGCATCACGGCCGAGAACGTCGCGAAAAAATACGGCATCAGCCGCGCAGAGCAGGATGCATTTGCGCTGGCTTCGCAAAACAAGGCCGAAGCCGCGCAACAGGCCGGTAAATTCAAGGATGAAATCCTGCCGTTCGAAATCGTCGGCAAGAAGGGCACGACGGTGTTCGACGCCGATGAATTCATCAAGCACGGCGCCACGCTGGAATCGCTGGCAAGCTTGCGCCCGGCCTTCGACAAGGCCGGCACGGTCACCGCCGGCAACGCTTCCGGCCTGAACGACGGCGCTGCCGCCGTGCTCATGATGTCGGCCCGCAAGGCCGAGGAGCTAGGCTTGCCGGTGCTGGCGCGCATCAAGGCGTATGCCTCGGCCGGGGTCGATCCGTCCATCATGGGCATGGGCCCGGTACCGGCCGCCCGGCTCTGCCTGAAGAAAGCCGGCTGGACGCATCAGGAGCTGGACTTGATGGAAATCAATGAAGCGTTCGCGGCCCAGGCGATAGGCGTCAACCGCGAAATGGGCTGGGATACCAGCAAGATCAACGTCAATGGCGGCGCGATCGCAATCGGCCATCCCATAGGTGCATCGGGCTGCCGCATCCTGGTCAGCCTGATCCACGAAATGATCAGGCGCGATGCGAAGAAGGGCCTGGCCAGCCTGTGCATAGGCGGCGGCATGGGTGTGGCGCTGGCGATAGAGCGCTAAGCGCGGCGCTTCGCTTGCGGCCCGGAGCCCCGGGCCGCAGCGCTCATTGGCCGGCAACGCTTATGTCCAGGGCAGCTCTAGGCGGGATCGGCTTGACTCAGGTTTTGCAACGTGCCGGTCGTCTCTCCCCCCGCCAGGCTGGTTACGTTGCGCGCATAACACGCATCCAGCAATTCGCTGGTCTGGCCATGGGTTACTTTGAGTAATTCCGCGCAGGCCGTTTCACGTTGCATGCCGCATTTCACAAAAAATTCCAACAATTCGGCGAACAGCTGACGGCGTTTCAGGCCGGCGACGGATAAATCGCGCCGGTCGCCGAAAAAGGCCATCAGGGTAGAGCCGCAGGCGCAGTTGCGATATAGCTCGACGAAAGAAGCCGCATCGTCATCTTCTGCGGGTTTTAATCCAGTACGCCCGGCCCGGATGGCTTGTGTTGCGCTGAAGTATTCCTGTTCTGTATGGTAGATGCGGCCGCAACATGCGCAGCGCTTAGGGAAGTCGTCCTGGTGTAAAGCCTTCAAGTCAGCAGCCCAGTGTTGATAATCGGCAACTTGCATTGCTATCCTCCGGTGCGGACTAAAACGAGGGCCAGATCACGCAAGAGCCGGTTAATCTGGTCAGGCGCAAATGTGTGACCAGTTCACTCAAGGCGACCTGTGACACTCCGTCCACGACTGGCTTCCGACGATCTATTTCATTCGCGAGATCGCGTAACAACCAGTCGATCTCGCTCAGCATATCGCGCAATTCGGTCAGGATCTGGGCATCGTCGCCGGCGATGGCTTCGATGCCGTGGATATCTTCCGGATCGAAGCCGGCCTGCAAGATCAGGCTGCGTATGCTATCCATGCGCTCGAACAAAAAATCGACGGCGCCATGTTGGGTGTTGTCGGCCTGGGTTTCCAAAAATACTTTCAACGACTGCCAAGCATCGAAGATCTTGGCGAGCTTTTCCAGTTCCGCCGTCAGATCCAGATCGGCAAACACTTCGCGCTGCTCGTGCTCGGGGAGGTGTATCAGTTCGCGCAAGGCATTTAAAATTTCCGGGGCGAAGCGATTCCGGCTCACCCGCAACAACATATCCATGCGATGCGATTCGAAGCGGTCGCTGCCGGCTTCGGCCAGATCGGCCACCGCCAGCAATTTTCCCAAATCAGAAATCTGGGCCGATTTCAAGGCATACGGATAACCGCTGCCATCCAGCCTTTCATGGTGTTGCAGCACCGCCTTAACCACGGCCGGCGGCACTTCCTTGTTGTCGCTCAGCAGGCAATAAGCGGTGATGGGATGCACGTGTACATAGCGTCTTTCTTCCGGCGCAATCCGGTGTTCTGTCATCAACAGGGCTGGGTCGGTGTGCAACTCGCCCATGTCGTGACACAGCCCTGCCATCAGGGCCAACGGCAGCTCGGCGGCGGGCAGACCTAGCCTTTGCCCCAGCATGAAAGCAATCATGGCGGTACGCAAACTATGCTGAAACAGCTCGGGCCGCGTTTCGCGCATCACGGTCAACCGTGTCAGCAATTGCGGCGGCAGCGTCAGGCGCGCCAACTCATGTTTGACCGCCAGCGCATCCCCGGAGCGGGTCGCCAACTGCTGCATCAGCGTCGAAATTTCCAATACCTTGCTCGCTTCGCGCGCCAGTTCGGTGGCGGAAATCGTGTGTTGCAACGCCAGCGCCTGGTCGATGGAAATGTTCAGCTTGTGCTGCACCAGACGGTCGAATTGCTTGCGGTCTATGCGCGCCCCTTTGGCCAGCAATTTCATGCCATTTTTGGCATAGATATCGTCATGCAGCACGATTTCCTGCTGCTCGCCCAGCTCCGAAATGGCGCGCAAATAGTGTGGGTTTTCGCCGGGCGGGTCCGGCAAATCCGGTAGGGGCGAGGCATGCAACATAGAACGCATGGCGAGATCCTCCTATGTTCATGCTAAACAGCAAATTTCAGAGTGCAGCCAAAATTCATATGCAGGATAACAAGTCTAGCCGGAATACCCGATATTGCTATGTGGATTATGCAACAGGCAAAAAAAATCCCCGCAGCAGTGGCGGGGATTTTTTAAAGGTGCAGGTCTATTCCAATTATCCTTTATTTCCCATCATCTTCTTAATCAACGGGGAAATCAGCAGTAACAGTATCCCGGCACTTAGAGAACTGACAACTAGGAACCAAAACAACTTGAAGTCAGTACCTTTCAGCAGCTCTTCCAAAATGCCGGCCAGCTTGTTTGCGGCAGCGTTGGCCAGATACCAGACGCCCATCATCATGGCGGCGACACGGGTCGGGGCCAGCTTGGTCACCATGGACAGGCCGACCGGCGACAGGCACAGCTCGCCTATGGTGTGGATGACGAATACCATTGCCAACCAATGCGGACCTACCGTGCCAGACACATTGGCGCGGTCTTGCGCAATCGCCATGACCAGAAAACCGAGGCCGAGGAAAATCAAGCCGAAGCCCATTTTGGCGGGCGACGATAAGGCGAAGCGAGTCTGATCCAGACGCGTCCAGAAGGCCGCCAATACCGGACCGAGTATCACGATGCTGAGCGGGTTGATCGCCTGGAAGTAAGAAGCCGGAATTTCCCAGTCGCCGAGGTGGCGGTCGGTCAGCTTGTCGGCGAACAGGCTCATGGTGCCACCGGCTTGCTCGAAGCCCATCCAGAAAAATATCACGAAGAAGCCCATGATCAGGATCGCGGCGATGCGCAACCATTCGTCACGCGTCATGGCTTGCGCAGTCTGTTCCTTGCCGGAAGCCTTGCCGCTGAACCATAGCGCACCTATGATGCCCGCGACCACCGCCAGCTTACCCAGTAATGGCAAAGGATCCCATACCGGGCCTATGAAAGTCCAGGCGCTGAGTATCGCCAACACCAGCGGCACCATGCCGCCGGCGATCAGCAAGATATGCAGCCAGTCGGACTTGTCCAGGCTGGTCTTGTCGCCGATAAAGCCGGCGTTGCCCAGCTTCTTTTGGCCGTGCACGAATTGCGCCAGACCGAGGCACATGCCGACGCCGGCGGCGGCGAAGCCGTAATGCCAGCCGATTTTTTCGCCTAGCGTGCCGGCCACCAAGGGAGCCAGGAAGGCGCCGGTATTCACGCCCATGTAAAAGAAGGTGAAGCCGCCGTCGCGGCGCGGATCGTGTTCGCGGTACAGCGAGCCGAGCAGGGTGCCGATATTCGGCTTGAAGAAGCCGTTACCGATGATCAGCAGACCGAGCGCCAGATGCAGCAAGGGTTCGAAGGCCATGGCGAAATGGCCGAGCGCCATGGTAAAGCCGCCGATCAGGATCGCCTTGCGGCGTCCCAGGTAACGGTCGGCCAGGTAGCCGCCCAGCAAGGGCGACAGATACACCAGGCCGGTGTAAGTCGCATACAGGGCCAGCGCATTCGCGCGCTCGTAGCCCTGGGCGTTCACCAGGTAAATCACCAGCAGCGCGCGCATGCCGTAGTAACTGAAACGTTCCCACATTTCTGTCAGGAACAACATAGGCAGGGCGGCCGGCTGACGCTCGGCGAGAGCCGCGCTGTGGACCGGTAAGTCCAAGGTGGTGCTGGTACTGGTAGTCACATACTTCTCCTTAGGGGTGTAACGTCTCCGGATCGGAACTTGTAAGCAAGGCTGACTATGCTACTGCGCGGCGCGCGTTGCCGTTTGCGATGCTCGCTGTACATTCGTACAGCTGTGCTTCTCAACGCCAACCCGAACCGCTCGCTACGCTTATTCAGCCTTGCCATTTTTTTGGTGAAACAAAAATCGCGCGTAGCTTACCATGCGTTCCGGATGGCGCCACACCGGCTGAGCATCTCCGAAAATTCTTCGTTAAAAACGCCAATCTGCGCCTATTTATATGGCAAGCAGGCGCTTCCCCGGCGCTTTTGCATGGTGGTAAAAATTGCCTGGACAACCATACTTTCCAAAAATATACTGCGCCAGCTACATCTCTATCAAGTCATCCTGAAGGAAAAATCATGAAGTGGAAAACCCTGGTGGCTGCCAGCAGCCTGCTGTGCGCCATGACCGCGCAGGCGCTGACGGTCGAGCAAGTCAAGACGGTTACCTTGCCGAATGGCATGAAATTCCTGGTGCTGGAAAACCGCGCGATACCAAACGCGAATATGTACACTTACTGGAAAGTCGGTTCGCGCAACGAAGTGCCGGGCATCACCGGACTCTCGCATTTCTTTGAACACATGATGTTCAACGGCTCGAAAAATTTCGGCCCCAAGCAATTCGACCGCAGCATGGAAGCCAGGGGCGGCGCGAATAATGCGTATACCAGCAATGACCTGACCGTGTACCAGGACTGGTTCCCGGCGGCGGCCTTGCCGACTATTTTCGAGCTGGAAAGCGACCGCATCGCGCATCTCAGCATCGATCCCAAGATGGTGGAAAGCGAGCGCGGCGTGGTCTTGTCCGAGCGCAGCACCGGCCTGGAAAACTCCAATCTGCGCGCCTTGTGGGGCGAAGTGTATGCGAGCGCCTTCCACGCCCATCCGTATGCGATCCCGACTATCGGCCATGAATCCGATATCAAGGCCTGGACCCAGGACGATCTGCAGCGCTATTTCAATGTGTATTACTCCGCGAATAATGCGGTGGCGGTGATTGTCGGCGACGTCAATGCCGCACAGGTGCAACAGTTGGCCGAGCAGTATTTTGGTGCGATTCCGAAACGCGCCTTGCCGCCGGCGGTGCGCACGGTCGAGCCTGAGCAAAAAGGCGAACGGCGCGTGTTTGTGCGCAAGGAATCGGCCACCAGCGCGAATCTGATGGTGTCTTACAAGATGCCGGCCACCAGTCATCCCGATTACTATGCGCTGAACGTGCTGGCCAGCATCCTGGCCGAAGGCAAGACTTCGCGCCTGTACCAGGCCCTGGTTGAGCAACGCCTGGCGACCCAGGTCGGGGCCGACCACGGCAAGGCCTTCGATCCCGGCCTGTTCAATTTCTTTGCGGTGGCGGCGCATAAGGTGCCGGCCGCGCAAGTCGAGCAAGCCTTGCTGGCGGAAATCGACAGGCTGATCAAGGATGGCGTGACTGAGGAAGAGCTGCAAAAAGTCAAAAACCAGAAATTGCTGAATTTCTACCGCGCCCAGGAAACCATCAACGGCAAGGCGGCCCAGCTCGGCGAATACGAAGTGTATTTCGGCGACTACAAAAAAGTCTTCGCTGCGCCGGACGCCTATCGCCAACTGAAGCCGGCCGACATCCAGCAAGTCGCCGCCAAATATTTTAAGAAGTCGCAGCGCACGGTCGGTGTGCTGGCGGCCACGGAGGAATAAGACATGAAATTTTTAAACAAATCCAGCCTGGCGATCAGCCTGTTCGCCCTGGCCGGCCAGGCGGCTGCCGGCGATTTCCGCCTGCCGGCCTTCGAAACCAGCCAACTCGCGAATGGTCTCACCGTGTATCTGATGGAACGCCACGACGTGCCGCTGATCGCCGTGCGCGCCGTGGTGAAAGCCGGCGCCGTGCATGACGGCGCCCAGTCCGGCCTGGCGAATCTGAGCGGCGACGCCTTGCTGCTCGGCGCCGGCAACTACGATAAAAAGACCCTGGATCAGGCTTTCGATTTCCGTGGCGCGCGCATCGCCAGCAATACCGGGACCGAGGCGAGCGCGCTGGTGGCCGATTTCGCGCGCGACGACGCGCCGGTCTTGCTGCCTATGCTGGCCGAGATGTTGCTGCATCCGACTTTCGAGACGGCGGAATTCGATAAATTGCGCGCGCGCAGCGTGGACGGCCTCAAGCAAGCCAAGGAAAGTCCGCGCAACGTGGCGCAAAGCTATTACCGCAGCATGCTGTTCGGGCCGGGCGCATACGCCAATGCGGTGGAAGGCACGGTCGCCAGCGTGACGGCCTTGCAGCGCAGCGATGCGCAAGCTTTCCACCAGAATTACTATCGCCCCGAGAATGCGGCGCTGGTGCTGGTCGGCGATTTCAAGGCCAGCGCCATGCGCGCGCAGCTGGAAAAACTGTTCGGCGGCTGGCACGCGGCCGGCAAGCTGCCTGCGGCGGCGCCCACTGGTCAGGTACAGGCCGGGGCGGCGCGCGTCTGGCTGGTGAATAAGCCCGACGCGGTGGAAACCACCTTCCTGTTCGGCGGCGCCGGCATCGCGCGCAACGATCCCGATTACGTGCCGCTGCAAGTGCTGAACACCGTGCTCGGCGGCCGTTTCACGTCCTGGCTGAACGACGAGTTGCGCGTGAATTCCGGCCTGACTTACGGCGCGCGCAGCGAATTCGCCACGCTGGCGCACGGCGGCAGCTTCGCCGTCTCCAGCTTCACCGCCACCGCCAAGACCGAGGCGGCGCTGGCGCTGGCCCACAAGACTTACCAGCGCTTGTGGGAGCAGGGCATAGACGCCGCCACGCTGGAATCGGCCAAGGCTTATGTCAAGGGCCAATTCCCGCCGCGCTTTGAAACCAACGCGCAACTGGCCGGCTTGCTGGGCGAAATGTTCGTGTCTAAAGTCGGGCGCGAACAGATCGACCATTTCATGCAAGACGTCGACGGTTTGACGCCGGAAACAGCCAAGTCCCTGATCGCCAGGCATTTCCCGCGCGACAAGCTGCAAATGCTGTTGATAGGCAAGGCCGAAGCGATACGCGGCGTTGCCGAAAAATACGGTGCCGTGACCGAACTCGAGATCGGCGCCGACGGTTTTGCACCGCCCGCCAAATAAGCGCCTGCTGGTAGTAAAATCTGCTTTCCAGTTCAACAGCTCCGGGTTCGTCCCCGGAGCTGTTGTTTTTGCAAGTAAGGCTTTTGGTCCACGAAAAACACGAAAAGCACGAAATAAAACCACTGATGTTGTCATCCCCGCACAGGCGGGGATCCAGGGGCTTTGGCTCAACTAGCACGACACTGGATTCCCGCCTGCGCGGGAATGAGAAAGCCAAAAAATGTTGATTTTCTTTTCGTGCTTTTCGTGCTTTTCGTGTTTTTCGTGGACAAATTCGTTTTGTCGTTGAAAGCTCTCCATGTTTCCTTCCCTGCAACGCCTCACCCCTGTGCTGCTAGCCAGCTTGTCTTTGCTGGCGCCCTCCGCGCATGGCGGCGAGGGCGGCTACCAATTGCCGCCGCCGGAATTGCAGGCCCTGGTCGATGCACCGCGCAGCCCGCTGTTCAAGCTGGGGCCGCAACGCAAGAGCGCCTTGCTGGTCAGTCAGCCCGGTTTGCCGGGGATAGCGGAAGTCGCTCAGCCTGAGCTGAAGCTGGCCGGCTTGCGCATCAATCCGCGCACGCGCGCCGCCAGCCATTTCGATTTCGGCGATGGCCTCTCTGTGCTCGATATCGCCAGCGGCAAGACGCGCGCGGTCAGCGGCTTGCCGGCCAGGATCAAGATCGCCGACACCCTGTGGTCGCCCGATGAGCGCTGGGTCGCGTTCAGCCGCTGGAGCGAGGAGGGGGTGGAGTTGTGGCTGCTCGACGTCAGCAAAGCCAGCGCGCACAGATTGCTGCGGGACAAGCTGAACGCCACCACCAGCGCCGGTTTTGCCTGGAGCGGCCAGGACAAATTGCTGCTGCGCCTGCTGCCCTTGCAGCAAAAACCGGCGCCGCAAGAGAAGGCGGTGCCGGCCGGGCCGAACACGCTGGAAACCCGGGGCGGCAAAGTCGCGCAAAACCGCACTTACCCCGATATGCTGAAAAACGCGCACGATGCCGATCTGCTCGACTGGCAATTGCAGACCCAGCTCGCTTTTGTCGATATCCGCGGCAAGCTGCGCCGCATCGGCCCTGTCATGACGCTGAGCAAGGCGCAGACTTCGCCGGACGGCAAGCTGATCCTGACCACCGAGCTGCGCCGTCCGTATTCCAGCATGCTGCCGCTGGAACGCTACGCTCAGTCGATCACAGTCTGGGACGCGCAGGGCAAGAAACTGAAAACCATCGCCGAGCGCCCGATGCGCGAGCGCCTGCCTAGCGGCAACGATGCGGTGCAGGCCGGGCCGCGCGATTTCGGCTGGCGCAGCGACAAGCCGGCTACCTTGTACTGGCTGGAGGCGCAAGCCGGCGGCGACCCGGAAGTGCACGCCAGGGTGCACGACGTGTTGCTGCAGCAAGCCGCGCCTTTCGTGGCAGCGCCGCAAAAACTGCTGGAGCTGGGCTGGCGCTTTGCCGGCGTGCATTGGGCCAGCGACGGCCTGGCGCTGGTCACGGAAAACTGGTGGAAGACGCACGATACGCGCACCTGGCGCATCCAGCCCGGCAATGCGGACTTCAAGCCGGAGCTGCTGTTCAGCCGCAAGTCGGAAGACCAGTATGCCAATCCGGGGGCGCCGCTCACGACGCTGAATCAGTTTGGGCGCGCCGTGTTGCGCCTCGATGGATCGTCCATCTTCCTGAGCGGTGCCGGCGCCAGTCCCGAGGGCGACCGGCCTTTCCTCGATAAATTCGATCTGGTCAGCAAACAGAGCCTGCGTTTATGGCGTTCGCAAGCGCCGTATTATGAAGAAGTGCTGGGCTTGTTCGATGATAAGGGTCGTAGCTTCATCACCAGCCGCGAAGCTAACGACGAGCCGCCGAACTTTTTCGTGCGCCAGCTGGGCGCCGCCGCCAGTCTGCGCGCGCTGACGCAATTCCCGCATCCGACGCCGCAGCTGAAGGGGGTGCGCAAGCTGCAGCTGCACTATGAGCGCGACGACGGCCTCGACCTCAGCGCCACGCTGTACCTGCCGCCCGGCTACGATCCCAAGCGCGACGGTCCGCGTCCCATGCTGATGTGGGCTTATCCGCGCGAATTCAAGACGGCCGAGGCGGCCGGCCAGGTGCATAGTTCTCCTTACAAATTCAACCGCATCGGCTATAACGGCCCGCAAGCCATGCTGGCGCGCGGCTACACCGTGCTGGACGGCCCGGCCATGCCCATCATCGGCGAGGGCAGGAAAGAGCCGAACGACAGTTATCTGGAACAGCTGAAGATGGACGCCGAGGCGGCGGTGGAGGAAGTGGTGCGGCTCGGCGTGGCCGACCGCCACCGCATCGCGCTCGGCGGCCACAGCTACGGCGCCTTCATGACGGCCAACCTGCTGGCCCATACGCGCCTGTTCCGCGCCGGCATCGCGCGTTCGGGTGCGTATAACCGCAGCCTGACGCCGTTCGGCTTCCAGTCCGAGGACAGGAATTTCTGGCAAGCGAAAAAGACTTACCAGGATATGTCGCCGTTCAATTTCGCCAACCAGTTCAAGGACCCGATTCTGTTCATCCACGGCGAACAAGACAACAACCCCGGCACTTTCCCGCTGCAGAGCGAGCGCATGTATCAGGCCCTGCAGGGCCTGGGCGCGGTCACCCGGCTGGCCATGCTGCCGAACGAAAGCCACGGCTACCGCGCGCGCGAATCGATCCTGCACATGCTGTGGGAGCAGGATCGCTGGCTGGAGACTTACGTGAAGAATGCGAAAGCCGAGAACGGCAAGGAATAGAAAACGATTAATGAAAAGGGCGAAAATTTCGCCCCTTTTTACTACCCGATGTTACGTAAATCTGAAAAAACGTTGTCCACGAAATACACGAAAAGCGCGAAAAAATCTCGAAAACCTGTTTAAACACGGCGAACACGGCGAAAATCAGAATTCCCTCCCCTTCAAGGGGAGGGCTAGGGTGGGGATGGGTTTCCGTCGCAAAAGAAATCCATCCCCCACCCGGCCTCCCCCTTGAAAGGGGAGGAGAAAAGCGCCGTGTTCGCCGTGTCAAGTTGGATTTTTCCTTTCGTGCTTTTCGTGTCTTTCGTGGACAAAAATGCTTTTTCTCGGTATGGCTTTGCGTAACATCCGCTACTACTGGTGAAAATTTTGCATTAAGATGCAACTGCTTATCCACTACCGGTTTTCCTATGCTCAGAGCCGTAATCATGGACGGCAACGCCGTCGCCCGCAATTTGCTGACTTCCGTGCTGAACAATGGCGGGCACGAGGTGGTGGGCGACGTCAGTCCGAATAGCGCGAATCTGGCGCGGCTGGTCAGACTCAAGCCGCAGATCGTCTGCATCGATATCGGCGAGGCCGATAATGAGGGCCTGGCCATGCTCGACAGCGTGCGCAGCGAATTGCCGAAGGCGCTGATCTTCATGGTGTCCGCCAAGCTCGACGCCGCCACGCTGCAGGCGGCGCAGCAGCGCGGCGTGCACGGCTTCATCGTCAAGCCTTTCAATTCGGTGGCGGTGCTTTCCTCTATCCGCAGCACCATCCTGCGCATCGCGAAGCGGCAAAAGAGTCCGGGCGAACCCGCTGCAGGCGAGCCGGAAGCGGGCTGAGTGTTTTATCCGACCCAAGCCTGGCTTTATCTGGCCATGCCGCATTTTGTCGCACATTCCCCCATGCCGTAGCGCGCGCCTTAGACTGGCGGCGTGTTCATATTTTCAGGAATTTCCATGTCTCTTACTTCCAACAGTCTGGCGCCGGATCAGCCGCTGCCGTCTGCGGTCAACGTGCACAGCGAAACCTGGCTGACCCGTTACCGCCATTACCCGGTGTTTTCGCGCACCTGGTACCGCGCGCGTTGTCAGGCGTGGAGCATTACCCAGAGCGTAGCCTATGCCGTGGCGAGCGCCTTGTGCTGGCTGGCGGACCGCGACTTTTTGGCGTATTTCGTGTTTAGCCTGCCTGGCATGCTGGGCTACCTCGCCCTGGTCTTTGCGGGGCCGGGCATGGCGGTCTGGATCCGGCAAAGAGGATACGCCGCCCGCAAAGAGGCGGCGCTATTGGCGACGGTGCTGTGCCTCGGCGCCGTGCTCAGTGTCGGCTTATTCGAAGGCTTGCGCAGTAGTGCCGCCTATCTGGCTTACGGCGATGCCGGCATACGGCTGACGGTCAACGACATACGATCGAGAGCGGCCCCCTACCGTCCCGTGCCGCGCGCAGTGGCGCAGGATGCCGGCACCGGCGAGCGCTCGCCAAACGGCAGTGGGGAATTCTTGCTCGCGCTCAGGATCATCAATAGCCTGAGCCTGGGCGCTATACTGATCTATTCCGGCAGCGGCTTCGATCTGTGGGTATTTTTTCGCCAGCGCAAGAAGCTCAACGAAACGCAGCGTCAGCAAGAATCGCAGCGCGCGACCGAGGCCAGGCGCGAAGCCGAATTGCGTTTATCGGTATTGGCGGCGCAAGTCGAGCCGCATTTCCTGTTCAACACCCTGGCCGGGGTGCGCTCGGCCATCCTGAGCGAGCCGCAGCGCGCCACCGCCATCGTCGATCACCTGGTAGCCTATCTGCGCGCCACCATCCCGCAGATGCGCGACGACGGCGGCAGCGCCCAGGCGCGGCTGGCGCAGCAGCTCGATGCCGCGCGCGCTTACCTGGGCTTGATGCAGGCGCGCATCCCGCGTCTCTCGTTTGAGGTAGTGTCGGAGGTGGAAGACGCCGCCTTGCCGCCGCTGATGCTGATTTCGCTGGTGGAAAACGCCGTCAAGCACGGCGTGGAACCGAAGGTCGGGGCGGTGCATATCGCCGTCAGCGCCCGCCGTAGCGCGGCAGACGGCGCGCCCATGCTGGAACTGACGGTGGCCGACAATGGCGTCGGTTTCGGCGGCACGACTTCCGGCAGCGGCATCGGCCTGGCGAATATCCGCGCGCGGCTGGAAGCCATGTACGGCCAGCGCGCCGGCCTCAGCCTGAAAGCGCGCGCCGGAGGCGGCGTGGCCGCCAGCATCGTCTTACCTTTAAGCGACAGCAAGGAGTTTGCATGACGACCGCCATCATCGCCGATGACGAAGATTTACCGCGCGCCGAATTGCGCCGCATGCTGGCCGCCGCCTGGCCCGAGCTGCAGATCGTGGCTGAATGCGAACACGGCGCCGATGCGCTGGAAGCGATACAGCAGCACGCGCCCGACATCGCCTTCCTCGATATCCGCATGCCCGGCATGTCCGGCCTCGATGTGGCGCATGCGATCAAGGGCCGTTGCCACGCCGTGTTCACCACCGCTTACGACAGCCATGCGCTGGACGCGTTTGCCGCCGGCGCCGTCGATTACCTGTTGAAGCCGGTGGCGCCGCAACGCTTGGCGGAAGCGGTGGCGCGCCTGAAAGAAAGGCTGGAGCGCAAGCAAGCCGCGCCCGACCTGAGCCGGCTGATGGCGGCGCTCGACCAGCGCCTGCGCGGCGCGGCGGCCGAACGCCTGCGCTGGATCAGCGCCAGCGTCGGCGACACCATCAAGATGTTCCCGGTCGAGAAAATCCTGTTTTTCACATCCGATGAAAAATACACGCGCGTGGTCAGCAGCGACGACGAAGCGCATGTCAGGAAGCCGCTGAAGGAATTGCTGGACGGACTCGACCCGGAACGCTTCTGGCAAATCCACCGCGGCGTGGTGGTGCGCGCCGACGCCATCGCGCGCGCCCACAGGGATGAACTCGGCAAGTACACCGTGGAGTTGCACGGCACGCCAGAGAAGCTGAAAGTCAGCCAGGCCTACGCCTGGCGTTTCAAACCGATGTGAGCTAATGGCATGCAAGCAGTGACTGTTGTCCGCCCCCTGGATGAATTTCAATAGCGAAAAAAAAGCCTGACGGTTAGCCGTCAGGCAAGAGCAGGAGACCGGCGCAAAACTGATTTATTTCAAGGACTCAAAACTGCCGTCTATGTAAGTAATGATGCCGGTGTTGCGGTCAAAACTCGCGACCTTGCTGCCATTTTTCATGACATCTGCAATATCCACATCTTCTTTGAATTGGACGGCGACGCCATTAGCGCTGGCGAGATTGATGACTTTGGGACTGGCGTTGCTGCTGTTAATCAGTAGCGTATTCGAGCCGTCTTCATAC
Organism: Burkholderiales bacterium; assembly: GCA_016196925.1. Taxonomy (GTDB): domain Bacteria; phylum Pseudomonadota; class Gammaproteobacteria; order Burkholderiales; family Burkholderiaceae_D; genus Undibacterium. The sequence goes on from JACPWS010000087.1 coordinate 28,532, forward strand.
TGAGCGTTGAACAGGATGGTATCAAACGCCGGGCTGCTGGCGTTTAAGGATAATTTCAAATCGGGGCGGCCGGCGACGCGCGCGATGCCGACGAAGGCGACCGAGGCATTGACGAAATTCGTGGCGGATTTGACCTGGTCGCTATAGAAATTCGAAAAATTATTTATGTGTGCAGTCAGACTACCCTTGAAAAACTCGGCACTGCCATTGCTCAAGGTGCCTACGAACTGCATGTCTCCCGGAAGATATTCGCTACCGCTCTTGTCGTAAGAGAAATTGTTGAGGGTCAAGGTGCCGGCGATTTTGCTGCTTACACCGCTTGCACTCACACCGAACTTGAGTTCTTTCGCACCATTGAGTGTGATGTCGCCACCGCTGTCAGGGACGGTACGCAGATAGGAATCGGGCAGGATGGAGATGGTCCCCGTTTTCACGGAGGTATTGGTGCTATCCTTTTTGTACGTGCTGATTTCACCGCTGACAGCGTATTTCATGGCGCCAGCGTCACTATCGGGACTGCGTTGGTAGTTCAGTGCGATGCTCGATTTATCATTGAGGTAGGCTCCTTTGTCGTCGAAACGCGCCGGAATATCTCCGTTGATCGTCAAAGCGCTAAGTACGTTGCCATCCGCCACGAAAGCGACATTGCCGGTAACGGGGTTGCCCAGGGCGCCTTCCCGACTGCCTTCAGAATTGACATCGGTCATTTCGCCATACATATCGCGGTTGAAATAAACCGAGTACGCATTGGAATCGGCCAGATAGGTAAAACTGGTCGTCGATGCTGCTGCCGGGGTCAGCGTTATATCATGAAAAACCTGCCTGGCTGTGAGGTGCGTGGCCGGGTGCAGGCGACCATAAGCGTCTATGATAGCATCGCGAAACATTTCGACCTGAGTAGCCAGCAGTAGTTGCTCCGTGGTGTAACAATAGACTTTCTTCACCGGTGTTCCACTCAACTGACAGTACCCCATTACACGTCCATTACTGCTCAAGATATCTGTATAGCGGCTACCTGTGTTACCCGCTTCAGTGTATGTTTTATACATCAGCATACCTTGGCGCGATATCTCTACCCAATCCATCAAACTCTTGTCCAGCGGTGCAATAGCTTGATCGAAATCGGCCTTCATATTATCGAGCGGATTGTCTTTAGCGCCAGGCTGCAGTGCAGCCCGCCATGCGTTGACGTTGTTACGCAGGCTGGCGAACATGGCCTTGGTAGCGGGCAGGGCGGCCGGTTCGGCGCTACCGGTGGCAACCGTCGCTTGCGTGAAGCTGGTTTGACCGGCAAGCGTGTTTAGCGTGGTCTTGTTGATGGCGGGATCGGCGGCCACCGCTTCTGCGGCAGTGCGTACCGCAACCTGGGCCGCCAATGGAATGCTGAGACTGCCATCCTTCAGGTTGATGGCGCCGGTGGTGGCGCCGACTACGCAAGCGATTTTTGCGCTGACGCTACCGGAGCAACCGAGGTTGTTGCTGCTGTCATTGGCGAGTTTGGAAAGTGCCGCCAGTGTGATGCTTTGCAGTTTTTCAGACGCATCGGTCGCGGTTGCCGCCGCCGGGCTATTTGCCATGACAGGTTTGGTGGTGAGCGGATTGAAGCCCAGCATGGTGACGACGCCCGTTTGCGCACTCGCCACATTGGCTGCGGTGAGGCCGCCATTCGCCTTCGATGCAGCACTGACCAACATGTCGGTAAACGGTGTTACATACCCTTTGATATTGGCGCCGGCGGCGCTGTCTAATTGCACCAGACTGCGCAGCGTCATATCGACAGGCATGGGAATATCGCCGCTGATTTCATCCGCCATCGTGGTGTCTTTGTCGGCGCTGACTTCAATCGTGAACAAGCCGATATTGCCGCCCAAATTGACTGTGTAGCTGCCGTCGCTTGATGAGGTGCGGGTAGTAATCAGCGGGGCGGCAGACTTGCTGCCGTCTGCGCCGTAAGCGTAGACCTTAACAATGCCGTTCTTAATGTAACCTTTGGCGGCAACCCCGTCCAGGGTTCGGCTAAGCGGCGCCGGCGGTGTATTTCCATTGCCAGCGCTGTCGCTGCCGCCGCCACCGCACGCGACCAGCGCGCCAGCGATTGCACAGCTTAAGACTAATCGATGCAGTTTCATGGGTTTTATCTCCGGAAAGTGGGTTGGTGGTGGTGATCTTGCTTACTGCTTTTTAAGCGTCCGCCCGATGGGAAGGCAGTGCGCTTGCCTGCGGTTTGCTATTTTGCGAGTCGCAAAGTCAGGAGATGTTTCTTGATTTTGTATTAAAGCCTAACCGGTGATTGTCATTTACGCAAAATGACACTTATGACATAATTTATTAACATCTACTGGCTGTGTGAAAGAATGTCATGCGATTTACTTACTGCGGTAAAACTTATACTTTTCGAAGTGCCGGCTTGCTTCGGTTTTTGCGGATATTGAAAGATGCGCATCCGGAAAAACTGGATTTAGCAACATTGCAGATGCGCATGCCTGGTACTGCGCCGCGTCAAATCGCACGTTTTATCGATTTGCTGGAAGCGCAATCTTTAGCATTGGTCGCCTATCAGACTAAAACACGCGGCTCCTATTTTTTAAATGTAGATCCGGTCACGCTGGAGATGGGGGACGCGGTCAGCGCTTTGACGCCTTCCGTAAGCAGCGCTCCGATGTCCTATGAGGGACTTGCTGTTTATCAAAAAACCGAGTGGGTGGAATGGACGGTCGCGTTGGCGCAGTCGATTTTAAGTTCGCAGTGCGGCGATTTCAGCAAAGTTTGCGATTATCTGGATATCGCTGAAGGCGCGGCAAGCAGCCTGCCCGCTTGGACCTTGAGTGTGGTGTATGCGCGTCGGGTGCATCAATATGAACGTGAATCGCGCTACCGTGAGGCGGCGCATTGCTTACGCCGTATAGAAACTGCCGCCAGAGACGGACTGGCCCATCCCGGCGCACTGACACGCGCGCGCTTGTCCCGCGCGAAAATGCGTTACGACCAGGGGCGTCTTGACGATGCCGAACGGATACTGGCCTCTTGCAGGAGCATGGAAGGGGCACGCGATCCTATGTGGTTGAATTTCAATGCTTTACTGCACGGTAGAAGATTTCTGAAATCAAAAACTGATGGCGATCTGCTTGCGAAGACCTTCGCCGCTCTGTCGGAAAGCCTGGGTTATGTATTTTTGCTGCAGGGAGACATCAGCCTGTTAAACGCCTTGTCATATAATTTTGGTAATAATATATTGCGAGGCGTCCAGGCAGGGCTATTCTCGCAAAAATGCTCGGACATCGTTTTGCAGTGGTTGGCCGCCAATCTATTGATTTGCCGAAAGTTTGGAGTCGGTGAGGACTCGATTTTAAGTAATTTGCTGATCGTCGATGTAGCGCTGGAATTTGGGATGCACACGGGGCGTTGGCCTGCATTATTGCATCAAGAAATCAAGATGCTGGAGGGGCTGGAGGCTTTCTTGAATCAGAGTCTGCTCTCGGCGCGCGCCATGGGAAATCGTTTAGAAATTGCGCAATGCCTGCGCCGCCAGGCGCGCTTGGCAAAAAATAGTGTCGATGCCAAAAGTGCCCACAGGGAGGCGATGGAATTGTTTGCCGAATTGGGGCGCAAAGATTTGATGCTGGAGATGAAGCAAGATGCGCAGTTTTATGCTGGCGCAGCCAACCAAGGGCATTGAATTACCGGTGGCATGAATACCGTGTGAGTCGTTAATTTCAGGGTCCAGGCGGCAAAAAATACTGGGGGGTAGTATATTAAAATGTCCCAATCAACACGCTGACGACAGGCTTATTTCGTCACATACTCCTGTTAAAAACGAAAAAACGCGGCTCAGGCCGCGTTTTTTCTGACGGCGCCGGGGGCGCTTACTGGTCGGCCGCCGGCAACAAGCGCACGCGCAAGGCGCTCGCCTGTTGCGGGGTGTGAAACACGCGCTGGGTGGCCTGGATGAAATCGCTGTCCTTGGCCTGGTAGATATTCGGCACGAAAGTCTGCGGGTTGCGGTCGATGAAGGGGAACCAGCTCGACTGTACCTGCACCATGATGCGGTGGCCGCGCTGGAAGGTGTGGAACACGTCGTTGATTGCGAATTTCACTGCGCTGACCTGGCCAGGCTGCATCGCTTTCGGTGTCTCGAAGCCGTCGCGGTAACGGGCGCGGAACGGTTCGCCGCGCACCAGGGTGTGCTGGTTGCCGCGGTTGGTCTGGCCGGGTTCGGCGGGCATGTCGGCCGGATTGACGTCGATCAGCTTGACCACGAAATCGGCGTCGCTGCCGGTCGTGCTGACGAACAGCTCGGCGTTCAGCGGGCCGGCCAGCGTGACGTCGTGCTCCAGCACTTCGCTTTGCCAGCTCAGCACATCGGGGCGACGGCTGGCGAAACGCTGGTCGGCGGCGACGTAATCCTTGCTCCAGCGGGTGGCGATCTCGGTCGTATAGGGCACCGGTTTGGCCGGGTCGCTCAGGTATTCGTCGTAGGGTGCTTCGTCGCCGGTCGGTGGGGTGAAACCGAGCTTGCCGTCGGCGTGGAAATACAGGGTCTGCTCTTTACTCGCTTGCGGCGGCCATTGTTCGAAGCCGCGCCAGCGGTTGGCGCCGGTTTCGAACATCCAGGCTTCGGCCAGCCGCGCTTGGTCGCCGCCTTTCAGATAATGCCGGAAAAACGCGAATTCCACCGGCTGGTAAGTCTGCACGGTCTTGTAGCCGAACTGGGCGTCGCCGACTTTCTCGCCGTCGCTGCGGTACCAGCCGCCATGCGTCCAGGGGCCGATCACCAGGCTGTTCTGGATGCCGGGATTCTGTTTTTCTATGGCCTGGTAGATGTGCAGCGGGCCGTATAAGTCTTCGGTGTCGTACCAGCCGCCCACGGTCAGCACGGCGGCCTTGATGTTTTTCAGGTGCGGCAAGATATTCCGGCTTTGCCAGAAACTGTCGTAATCGGGGTGGGCCACGATCTCGTTCCAGAACGGGATGCCGTCCTTGAAATGCTTGCCGTTCACGTTGGACAGTGGTCCCAGGTCGAGGAAAAACTGGTAGCCGTCCGGCGTGCCGAAATCGTAGTCTTTCCATTCGGCGCTGGCGCTGGGCAGCGGGCGCGGCTTGCCGAAATTAGAGAAAAAGCCGAACGCCATCTGCAGATTCAGGGCGCCGTTGCGGTGCATGTCGTCGCCGCGGAACCAGTCGGCGATCGGCGCCTGCGGCGAGATCGCTTTCAGCGCCGGGTGCGAGTCGATGGCGCCGGCGGCGGTGTAAAAGCCGGGATAGGAATTGCCCCACTGGCCGACCTTGCCGTTATTGTGCGGCACGTGTTTCAGCAGCCAGTCTATGCTGTCGTAAGTGTCGCTGCTTTCATCGATGTCGGCGCGGCTTTTTTTCTGCTCCAGATGCGGGCGCATGTTGACGAATTCGCCTTCCGACAGATGGGTGCCGCGCACATCCTGGAACACGAAAATATAACCGTCTTTTTCATAGTCGGCGGTCGGCCCGAGCTGGGTCTTGTAGTTGGCGCTGCCGTACGGCCCCACCGCATACGGCGTGCGCATCATCAATATCGGGTAAGGCTGGGCGGCGCCGGCGTCGTTCGGCACATACACGGCGGTAAACAACAGCTTGCCGTCGCGCGCCGGTATCCGGTATTCGAACTTGGCGTAATGGCTGCGGATATAGTCGGCGCGTTGCCTGGCTTGCGCCGACTGTTCTTCAGTCGCGGCGTTCAGGTCGGCGGCATGCAGCGCGGGAGCCGCGGCGCTGCTCAACAGCGCAGCCAGCAGCAAAGACCGCAAGCGGAGTTGCATCATCATTTCAGGTACCCGGGAATATTAGACAGAAAGCCTTAGTCAGCGCGATGGCGCACAAGTTCCCTCTTATTCTGGCGCGGCAGTATCGAACCCGGGCAGCGGCGGCTCGCTGCTGGCGACGCTGCCGGGGCCGCTGGCGCGCGCTTGCTGCAAGGCGTCCAGTGCGCGCTGCAACATGCCTTCGGCGCTGTCGCCCTGGGCGTTGGTGGTGACGCCGCTGCAAAACGTGATGCTGAGCGCGGGCGCGATGGGCGACCAGTCGGCTTGCCGCAATCCCGCTTGCAGGCGGGCGATCGCTTTCAGGCTCGCCACCAGCCAGGTGCCCGGCATCACGATGGCAAATTCATTGGCCGCCACCCGGCCGAAGGCATCGAGCGTGCGCAGACGGCGGCCGGCTTCGTCGGCGAGCCGGCGCAAGACCTGGCGCGCGGCAGCCTGGCCGTGCTGCTCGAGGATTTGTTCGAGCGCATCGACGCTGATGACGGCGAAGGAAAACGTATGGCCGGTGCGCAGCGAGCGCGCCAGTTCGCTTTCCAGTACGCTGATCAGGGTGCGCCGGTTGAGCGCGCCGGTCAGGTGGTCGTGGCGCGCCATGTTGTCGAGCTCGGTCAATACGGTTTCCAGCGTCGGCAACAGGTTTTCTTGCTGACCTTCTTCCTTGATCTGGCGGATCAGGCTGGTCAATTGCTGTCTGGCCGTCAACAAAGGCTGCTTTAAGTCTGCGGGCATGTCGTCTCCGGTAAAATTTTAAGGGCGGCCGGCGGGATAATCGGGGATTATCCGGGATAATGGCACTTTACCATTGCGCAGCGCCGCCATCTGCATGTTATTTACCGATCGAGTCTCCCCTTGCCAGCGTGTGGAAAGCAGCCTGTTCGGGCGCGTGCAATTGTGGATCAAGCGCGACGATATGCTGCATCCTCAAGTCTCGGGCAATAAATTCCGCAAGCTGAAATACCCGCTACGCGCCTTGCAGGGACGCGCGCCGCACCTGGTGACGATGGGCGGCCCCTGGTCCAACCATTTGCACGCGCTGGCGCACGCGGCGGCGCTGTACGGCTACCCGGCCACAGCCCTGGTGCGCGGCTCTGCCGGCATGCACAGCGCCACGCTCGACGATTGCCGCCGGCTCGGCATGCAAGTGCAATTCGTTTCGCGCATCGCTTACCGTCAGTTGCGCGACGACAGCGAGCAGTGGCGCCTGCATCTGGCCGCGATTACCGAACGCCATGTCTGGCTGCCGGAAGGCGGCAGCGCGCCGTCAGCCTTGCGCGGGGTGGCCGAGCTGGTGGGCGAATTGCCTTTCGTGCCCGACGCCGTCGTGGTGGCCAGCGGCACCGGCGCCACGCTGGCCGGGCTGGTGGCCGGCATGCGCGGGCGCGGCCGCTTATTCGGCGTCGCGGCGCTGAAAAATGCCGGCTACCTGCGCACAGAAATCGCCGCGCTGTTGCAGGCGGCCGGTTATGAAGATAACCGCAATTACGAGTTGCTGACCGACTGCCATTGCGGCGGCTACGGTAAGACGACGCCGGCATTGCTGCAATTCTGTGCGCAATTCAGCCGGGAAACCGGTATCGCGCTGGAACCGGTCTACACAGGAAAAATGCTGTTCGCCTTGCAGCAACTCGCGCGCGCCGGGGTTTTCTCAGCGCAAGAAAAAGTGCTGGCGGTGCATACCGGCGGCTTGCAGGGCGCGCGCGGTTTCGCCGATTTCATTTGACAAGCCGCGCCGGCATTTCTAAGCTGCTAGCCACCCGGCGTAGATGACATGTTGAAATTCATATTAAACACCCCCCGCATCCGCGAACTGACGTGCATCTGCATGGCGTTCGGCGCTGCCTGGCCGTCGGCGGCGGCCGACTTGCGGGTGGCGGTGACTGAAAATCTCGATTATCCGCTCAACATTTTCGATAAAGATCGCCAGTTGAAAGGCGGTTTGCTGAAGGAATTCACAGACAATATCGCCGGCCACATCGGCGCCAAACCGGTGTACCGCCTGTATTCCCGGCGCCGGGTCGACGCGGCGGTCATCGGCGGCGACAGCGACTTGCTGTGTTACACCAGCCCGAAATGGATGGAAACGCCGCAGGCTGTCGCCTGGACGATACCCGCCATGCCGCAAGTGGAGCGCGTGGTGGTATTGCGCGGCAGCCCGTTGCCCGAGGCGTTTCAGCAAGACTTGAAAGGCAAACGGATCGCGGTCCAGATCGGCTATCACTATGCTCTGATCCAAGCCTTGTTCGACAGCGGGCAAGCCAGGCGCATGGACATGACCGATGTGCCAGGCATGTTCCGTTTGCTGGAAAGGGGCGGCGCCGACGCCCTGATCAGTTCGGAAAGCGAGATCGAAGGCTATTTCAAAAATTTCCCGGATAAGCGCCACCTGTATCAAGCCTCAAAAAAACCGTTTTCCATCGTGCAGACCCAGTGCGCCCTGTCTTACCGGTCGCGCTGGAAACTTGCGCCCGTCAATCGCGCGATACAGCGCATGCAAGAGAGCGGCGAACTGGAAAAGATGATGCGCGATTACGGTTTGTCGACGCACTGACTGCCTGCGGCGCGCCCCACGCCGCGCAATTTTCAGGGCGAGACCGGCCTTCCGGCCGGCAGAAACACGCACCATGGCGGTGAATTTACGTCTGTTTTCTGCATATTTTTTGTGCAAAGCAATATGTCGCGCACCACAAAATTGCCTAGAGCCCGCACTCGAATTTTTCTCGTCAAATTGAACGATGCTGACGTCATAATGTATTTTGCAGTGTCGTTTTAACGTCAAATTTCCACCTATTATCGGACAAAACTTAGTCATATACTCGTCGGACCTTGTCTGGCTGACCAAGCCCGGCGGGGTACACAGATAGCGTCACAAGGCGCAATAAACTAAAAATGAAGGAGATACCAAGCATGAAGCATCAATCACGTAGCATCCTCGCTACCCTGATCTTGCTGGCATATGCCGGCGTAGCACAGGCGGGCAGCCATACCGTAGAAAATCTGACGGTGTTTTCCGGCATCAAGGCCGCTTCCGCCCACGACGTATTGCGCGCCAACGCCGCCCAGTACGGCTTGCCTGCCAACCTCGACAATCTGGTGTTGACCCGCGTGCAGGAATCGCTGGCCGGCAAACACTACTATTACCAGCAAATGCTGCGCGGTTTGCCGGTAGACCGCGCTGAGATCGTCGTTTCCATCGCCCGTAACGGCGACTTGCTGAAAATTTTCAACGAAACCCAACAGGTAACGGCGCAGGCCGATACGAATGCCGTCAACCAGATGCAAGTGCAGGCGCAAATCAGTTCCGAGCAGGCGATGGACAAAGCCTGGAACAACATGAAGGTGCAACACCCGCTGATCGCGACGCCTAAGAGCGATCTGGTCTGGGTCAAGACCAAAGACGGCTTCCAACTCGCGCATAAGGTGCAGATCGCAGCGCAAATGCCTACCGGCGGTTTCGTGCAATACATCCACGCCCACAACGGCAGCTTGCTTGATTCTTACTCCACCTCCATGCCGCGCCTGGGCAAGGGCAACGAGCGCAGCATCGCGGCCCGCGCCAATGCCGCCGGCGCCACCCTCGATCGCCATAGCGCCTCCAAAGCCATCGCCGACGCCACCGCCTCCAAAACCACGGGCAGCACCGCAACGCTCGCAGCGCTTACCCCGTCCGGCATCAACGGCAGCGGCCTGGTGTTTGATCCTGATCCGCGCACCGTGCTGAATACCGATGCCCTGACTGACACTTCGGCTGCCTCCGCTTTCGATGCCGCGTATTCCACCAAGACCATGCGCGACCTGACCGTGACTTCCGGCGTGTACACGCTGACCGGCCCGTTCGTCAACATCACCAATATCGAAGCGCCGAACACCGCACCTAGCACCACCACTAACGGCGTCTGGACTGCCAAGCGCGGCAACAATGCGTTCGACGATTCTAATGTGTATTTCCACCTCGACCAGAATCAGCGCTACATCCAGTCGCTCGGCTTTACCGGCACGAAAGCGATACTGAACCGTTCGATGAATGTCGATACCGACGGCGTGAACGGCGATGACAATTCCCACTTCAGCGGCACCGGCGCCACCGGCTATCTCGCCTTCGGTCACGGTTGCGTGAACGATTCGGAAGATGCCGACGTGATCTTGCACGAATACGGCCACGGCATCCAGGCCAGCATCAACTCGAGCTGGAGCGGCGGCGACACCGGCGGCATGGGCGAAGGTTTCGGCGATTACTGGGCCGCTTCTTATTCCTACAGCACCCCGAACGGTCCTGTGTACCATCCGGAATGGGCCTTCAGCTGGGACGGCCACGGATCGTGCTGGTCCGGCCGCATGCTGAACCGCACCGATGCCAAGTACAACAGCAGCAAGACTTACGGCGCGCACCAGTCGGTGACCGAAGGCACGGCGACTTTCCAGTCCGACGAGCTGTGGTCCACCCCGCTGTTCCAGGCCATGACCAGCCTGATCGCCGCCGGCAAGCCACGCGCGAACATCGACCAGATCATCCTGGAAGCGCACTTCGGCCTCGGTTCGAATATCAAGATGCCGGCGATGGCAACGGCGATCGTGAATGCTGCGCATAACCTGTTCCCTACCGACGCGACGTATGAAAATACTTTCCGCAGCAAGTTCGAGGCGCAGAATATTCTGGCCGGCACACCGTTGCCAGGCACCAGCATCAACGAAACGGAAAGTAATAATTCAACCGCTAGCGCGAACATGATCGGCACCGCCAACACCACGGTCAACGGCACCATGTCGGCCAGCACCGACCTCGATTTCTTCAAGGTCAGCTTGCCGGCAGGTAAAACCCTGACGGCCACGATGACGCCGAACAGCACTTCGGATTACGATCTGTACCTGTTGTCCAGCACCGGCTCGCAACTGAGTTCCAGTACGGCCGGCACCGGCGCAGTCGATAAGGTGAGCAAGACCAATACCGGCACCAGCGCGATGACCCTGTACGTCAAGGTCAAGTACTACAGCGGCGGCACCGGCGCCACCAGCGGCAAATACACCTTGAACCTGAACTGGTAAGCCGTTTTAGCGTTAATCCTTAAGCAGTAAGCAAAAAGCCCATCCCAGCCGGATGGGCTTTTTTCATTCAAGAACAAAAACTTTTTGTCCGCGAAAGGCACGAAAAGCACGAAAGGAAATCTTTTGCCTTTGCCTTGTGCGCCGTGCTTAATCGGTGCTTTTGGGATTTTTTTGCGCCTTTCGTGTTTTTCGTGGACAAGAATCAGAATTCCAGCGGTAGACGCAGGGCTATCGCATCAAAAGTCGTTTACGATCAAGGACTTAAAAATGTTGTTGTAAACGCCTGAAAGTTTAGGTTTACTGTTCTTCTTTATGAGAGGGATAGTCGATGGAAAAATCAGGTTTGGTGAAATTAATGGAGAG
>JACPWS010000084.1 GCA_016196925.1 Burkholderiales bacterium
CACGGATTTAATTGGATTTCGTCATCCCCGCGAAAGCGGGGATCCACCTAAGTGTTTGATTTACATGGATTCCCGCTTTCGCGGGAATGACGCTTTTTGAATTAATCTGCGTTTCCCTAAGCTTTGACAATATTCGGTTGCGGATTCAAATAGACACCGCGCGTATCGATAATTAACTTCGCATTCTTCTGGATCAAGTCGTAGTCAAACGCTTTATGGTTTGTCGCCACCAACACCACGTCGTAGGATGCGATAGATTCAGCGGTCAGTGGCACGCTCTTGATCTCAAAATGATGCTCGCGCATTTTCGGGAATACCGGCACGTGCGGATCGGAGTAAGCGATGTCAGCCCCCTTGTCGCGCAGAATCTCCATCAACTCTACTGACGGCGACTCGCGCATGTCATCCACGTCCTTCTTGTAGGCAATGCCAAGTACCAGCACCCTGCTGCCTTTGATGGAACGGGCACGATCGTTCAATGCGTCCGACAATTTACCGATAACCCACTGCGGCATATCGCTGTTGATCTCACCAGCCAGTTCGATAAAGCGGGTATGCAGACCGTATTGGCGCGCCTTCCATGTCAGGTAAAACGGATCAATCGGGATACAGTGTCCACCGAGGCCGGGACCAGGGTAATACGCTGTAAACCCAAACGGCTTGGTCGCCGCCGCACGGATGACTTCGTGAATATCGATATCCATCTTGTCGGCGATAATTTTCATCTCGTTGACCAGACCGATATTGACCGCCCTATGAATGTTCTCCAACAGCTTGGTCAATTCCGCGGCGCGCGTGGAACTGACAGGGACTACTTGGTCGATAGCGGGGCTATATAGCGCGATGCCGGCTTGCTGACATGCAGGTGTCGTGCCGCCGCAAATTTTGGGGATGGTGCGGGTTTCAAAATTCGGATTACCCGGATCTTCGCGCTCTGGGGAGAACACCAGAAACACATCCTTGCCGATCTTAAAACCACGTGATTCAAGTCGCGGTTTAAGTTCTTCGTCGGTCGTGCCGGGATAGGTGGTGCTTTCCAGCGACATGACCTGGCCCGCGCGCATATAAGGTACCAGCGCGTCGGTAGTGTCAAGCACAAAGCTCAAATCCGGCTCACGGTAGGCATTCAGCGGCGTCGGGACACAAATGATCAATGCGTCAGGTTCGGATGCGCGAGTGAAATCAGTAGTCGCTTCAAAACCTTTTGCGCAGGCGGATGCGATGGATTCTGCAGAAATATGTTCAATATAGCTTTGGCCTTGGTTCAGCTTGCTGACCTTATCCGCATCGATATCAATTCCAAGCACTTTAAATCCCACATCCGCATAACGCAGCATCAGTGGCAAGCCCACATAGCCGAGACCTACGATACCAATTATTGCCGTACGTCTGTCGAGTTTAGAAATAAGCTGCGTCAGAGAATTTTCTTGATTATTGTCATTCATATTTTTAAATAAGAAGTAATGCAAATTTGTTGCTCGCCGTAATGGCGCACATGGCGCGCCCTACATCTGATGCGTCTTGCGTAATTTCTATTTACTTGGAGTTCTCTTCCAAGCGATTGATAATTGCTGCCAGCGTTTGCTGCTCTCCGGATTTTGGCGGGAACTGCTATATGCTTCACGCATAAAGGCCAATAAAATTCCGAGTATGCCTCCCCCGAACAAACCTGCCAGCACAATCATTGCGCGCTTCGGTTTAGTTTTACGCTCTGCAGGAACCGCTTTATCCAGCGACTGAATCATGGAAGAATCTTTGGCTTCGTCAATTTTGGCCAGCTCGAATTGTTTTGACAGCAATTCAAATATGACTTCATAATATTTAACGTTGCGCAAGCTACGCACATACTCGACGCCGACTTCCGGGATCTTTCCGGTGGGGACCATGAAGTCGCCTTCTTTGGAGGACTGGTTCTTTTCCAGCTTGGCCAGTTGTGCCTGCAGACCGCGCAGCTCTTCCTGGGAGCGCAGCAAATCCGGGTTTTGACCGGCAGCGAAGGTGCGCATTGCATTCAGCTCCACTTCTTTGGCGGCGATGGCACCCTTAAGCTGAGCAACACTGGCAATGATAGCCTGCACCTGGCCGTCGGGCTGGATCATGCCGGTTTTCTCCTGCGTGTTGCGCAGGGCGACTTCGGCATTAGCCAACTTATCTTTTGTCTCTTTCAACTGTTTTTCAAAAAAAAGACGGCGTCGCGATGCTTCAGTAATTGCCATTGCCTGGTTCAGGTTAGTCAATTCTTCGACATAGGCGTTCGCCAGGTCCGCAGCAAACTGGGGATCTTTATCACTGACATTAATTGCGATCAAACCATCCTTCTTGCCATTATTGATTTCGCTAACCCCATCCAAAGCTTTGCGAGCATCATCCATTGTTTTTGACTGATAACGCTCTTTGAGCTTGAAACGCTTAATCAAGTTATCGGCGACAGTGCGACTCTCCAACATCCCTACATAAAGATCGTTAGGATTTTTAAGGCCGGCTATACCGCCTGCGGCGCCGGCGAGACCGCCAAGCGATCCCAGCATGGCGGCAATACCTGAGCTTTGTTGCTGCTGTGGCGGCATGATCTTGGCGGTACTGGTGAAAATTGGCGTCATCAGCAGGCTGACAGCCAATGCCAGTGTACCAGTGGCGATGGGCATGCCGATCACCAGCTTTTTGTGGCGCACCAAGACGATCAGCAAATCCAGTAGATGAATTTCGTCCTCATCTTCGCCTACGGCGGTGTGTTGCACTGCTTTGTTTTCCGATTGTTCAGACATTGTTTGCCTTCAAAAAGTCTACCGCTTCTACCATCTTATTCGTGCCTTTCGTGTTTTTCGTGAATCGTGCATTCATCCATTTCCGACACATGATCTGCTTATTACTTCAACACCTTGATCGCTGCCGCGCCGAGGCCAAATTGATAAAGAATTTGCGTCCAGTCCTTGAGTTCCTTAACCCATGTCGTTTTATCGGTTTGTTCCGGTATGACGATAGTGTCGCCGGGCATCAAGCGCCGGCCACCAAAACCGCTAAACCAACCCGATTGCTGACTGCTGAGAATCGAGCCGTCAGCCTTGAGTATGTACGCATGCTTCTCGTCGGCATCTTTGGTCATACCACCGGCCTGAGCCAGATAATCAGACACCTGCTTATCCGATTTGTAGAGAAAAGTATTCTCGGTATACACGGCGCCTATAACCCCCACTACGGATGGCCGCGATGGAACAAAGAAATGATCCCCATCTTCAAGCACGATATCGGGCAGATTTTGCACCGTGGATTCAGGTGTGAGTTCCAGCGGAATGCGCCCGGTCGCCTTGATCTGACGCAGTCTGGCTATCAGCGCCTTGCGGCCTTCCGCTTCAGCCTTCAAACTCTGCGCATCTTCCTGACTTAATACATTTTGCGCACGGTTCGCCGCATTACGCTCGCTCTCACTTTCCATCCGATTCAGCGCTTCATCCATTTTCTTTTGCTGCTGCACGCGCGCAGACTCGCGCGTAAATTCAGCGCCAAACAGATAGGCTTCCGGTGTCACGCTACCTATCCTTGCAGCCAACTGGCGCAACGTCTCACCCGGTTCGGCCTTATACAGGCCGGCCTGATTAATTTCGCCTTCCAGCCTGACGTATTTGGTCTGCCTGGCGATCGGCACCTTTATATCGTCCTTGGAAAAAATGGTGACGACATCGCCCGCCAGCAACAGCAGATTAGCGTCTGGATCATTATTTATCAGGAGCTTAGTCAAACTAAAAGGAATAAGACTGGTCGTCAGATCCGCTGCATTCAGCCGCTCAATCACCGCATAGTCCCAGTTAACTTCTGCGATAGTGTGTTTAACATCGTTGCGCAACTTCGATTCCGCATCGATCTCAACACGCGTCGCGGCATTCTTCCTTACCCAATAATCAGGCGTAATCAGTGCATCCCGTTCAGGAATCAGGTCTTTGAGTCGCATTCCATTTTGCCATGGGTAACGCGCAGTCGCCGCAACGTTACCACGCAAGGTGACCGCATTATCGAAACGCGGCGATATCGACAAAACGGTAATGAGGTCACCATCCTCAAGCGTACGCGCAAGCCCTGCATGATCGAACTTAAACTCTTCAACGACGCGTGTTTTACGTTTAACGATGCGCTCCAGGGTAACCTTCTCTGCCGCAGCGGTGGTAGTAAGCCCCCCAGCCAAAGCGATAGCTTCCTTCAGGCTGGGCTTGCCTTTAATTTCATATATCGCAGCTGCGTTTACGCTGCCAGTAATGGCGACCAAAGGACCGGCAGCCGGAATGTAGATTACGTCACCAGGTAACAGGCGAGCATCTTTAGACTTATCGCCTTTAACGAGCAAATCATACATATCGAACTCGGTAATGACTTTATTGTCACGCTTGAGCTGAATCCGACGCATGGAACCCTTGGTAGATGGCCCGCCGGATGCAAACAAGGTGTTTACCAGAGTACTCATGGAGCTGACCGTATAGCTGCCTGGGCGTCTGGCCTGACCAACCACGAACACTTGAATAGAACGCAACTGACCCAGATTAACGCTCAGATCAAAGTTGCGAAACACGCGGCCTATGGCTGTTTTAAGATAAGCTTGCAACTCTTGATATTTAATTCCAGCAACATTGACGTTACCCACTTTGGGAATGTAAAAATCGCCATTGCGGTCCACAGTCGCACGGTAATCTATATCAATCTGCCCCCATGCACGCACCACCACTTCATCGCCTGGACCAAGAACATAATCCGCAGTGACTGGAATCCGGTCAACCGGCGCAAAAGTGGAAGGGGAAGCACCAAACAGGTTATAACCGAATAACGGCAGATCGCGTCCCGCAGAAAGTCTTACAAAGTCCTGAAATTCGTTTTTTTCTTGCTGATCATTCACGGCCACAACAGCCATCGCTTGATCACCCGCCTTGACGTCGCCGATTGCCGCCATAGGAGCATTGGCAATCGCCGCAGGCGCCATATTAGAAAGCGCCATGCTTTGCACAGACTGCTGTGTCGTCGCACCGACTCTTGATGACGGGTTGCTTGACAAAGATACGGCAGGTGACACCGGCGTCGCAAGTACCCCCCCCACGCTACCGGATACCTCTTGCGCCAGAACAGGTTTCGAGACTATAAACAAGCCAATCAAAATTGCAAGCAACGGGGAGTAACGCATTAACGAACCTCTAAAATTTTATTCACACTCAAGCTAGAATATTGTGGAAATATCCACACCCACACCAATCATTACTTCCAGTATTAACTACACCAAGGAAATCCAAAAAAATTCGTATTTTCTTAGAGAAACGCAGATTAAATCAAAAGGCGTCATTCCCGCGAAAGCGGGAATCCATGTCAATCAGCCATTTAGGTGGATCCCCGCTTTCGCGGGGATGACGAAACCGGAATAAATCCGTTCTTCCTCAGTCGAAAACCCAGCTCCCCTAGCCAAACACGTGCTCGATCAAACCAATAGCCATCACGCCGTGCAGCTATGGCGTACCGTATTTTTAGCAACAGGATTAAACAACAACGACAAGTCAGATCGAAACAAAATGCTTTCCCAAATCTGATTTCTAACGAGCCGAAATCCCCCCAAACCGCCGCTCCCTGTTCTGATAAGAGGCAATCGCCGCATCGAGCGCCTCTTTTCCGAAATCTGGCCAAAAGGTGTCGGTAAAGTAGAACTCGCTGTAAGCCATTTGCCACAGCAGGAAATTGGAAATTCGCGCTTCCCCGCCGGTCCTGACCAGCAAGTCGGGTTCGGGCGCGTAGGCTAAGGCCAATTCTTCAGCCAACAACTGTTCGGTAATCGTACCTGAATATTGAGCATTCGCCAACACTCGATTGCATGCCTGGACGATGTCCCACTGACCGCCGTAGTTGGCGCAAACGGTTAAGGTGAGGCCGGTGTTGGCTGCGGTTTTTGCTTCGGCGGCTTGCACCATCGCTTGCAAGTCGGCATCGAATTTGCTGAGATCGCCGACGACTTTCAAGCGTATGTTGTTGGCATGCATTTTCTTGACCTCGCCTTCCAGGACGATCCTGAACAGCTGCATCAGGACCGATACCTCCTCGGCCGGACGGCGCCAGTTTTCTGAACTGAAGGCGAACAGGGTCAGGTAAGCTATGCCGCGGCTGACGCAGGCTTCGACGATTTTTCTGACGGTTTTGACGCCTTTTGCGTGCCCTGCTACGCGCGGCAAAAAGCGCTTGGTCGCCCACCGGCCGTTGCCGTCCATGATGATGGCGATGTGCCTGGGCATGCCGTTGCCCTTGGCATCGGTAATATTTGGATTGCCTGTCTTGCTCTTATTTACTTTATTCATCTCACTTATTTTCCAGGCACACCGAAGGGGAAGCTTAAGGACATGTCCAGCACGGTAGAATTAAGCGCCCCCTTGATGGAACGGACGCGTCCCAGGCCCAATTTTACGCTGGCAGCCTGATTCAAGTCGAGGCTGGCGTAAGGCATTAGTTGCGCCACAGCACCACCTTGTGTGCTGACACCGCCGCCGCCGGCCGCACCGGCCAGCACTTCCAGCCCTGCGGATAATCCTGAGGATGTCCGGGCGGAGCGCAGGCCGAGGCCTATCAGCCCGACCGAAAACCCGCCTGCTTCGCCGGCGTAGGCGCTGTGGGCCTGGGCGGAAAAATAGGCGGGGCCGCTGATCGCGCGGTCGATTTTCAAGCCCATGGTGTCGAGGCTGCGGCGCGATCCGTTGTAACGCGCTGCGCCCAGATAATGTTGGGCACTGGCGCTCCATTCCGTGCCGCGTATCGTGCGTTGCGCAGTTTGAAACGAGGGGTAGTCGAGATCCATGCCCAGCTGCACGGTGCCGTAGCGCGCCTTGAAACCGCCATTCGGCGCCTGCACCAGTCCGCCTTCGAGCGCGACATAGATATCCTCGCTTAGCTGCGCCTTGGCATACAAGCCGGCCTTGGCTAAAGCGCCGCCGCCGACCGACAATTTGCCGCCGCCGCCCATGCCCAGCGCCAGCCTTGCGCCGAGCTTCAGACGCTCGCTCGCTACCGGATACTCCGCGCCGAGCACGCCCAGTATCTCGGCATAACCGTCCGCCCCACCCTTGGTGGCGGCGCCGCTTTCTATGCCCCAGAACCAGTGCCGATCTAACTGCTGCTCCATGCGAAAGCCGGTATAGCCTATCGTATTGGCATAGGTATTGCCGGCCAGATCGCGCACGCCGCTGTCGGGACGATAGCTGCCCGCGACCAGGGTGATGCGGTCGAAGCCGACGCCGCCGCGGCGGTTTGTGTTGACCAGCCGGCCTATCGCTTGCGGCGCCGCATAGACGAATTCATCGTCGAACGCCAACGTCAGGCCGAGTTGATTGCTTTTGATATGCCCGTTGGGAAAACGCACCTGCGAGGCCGAGACGCCGGCGCTCAGCTTGTTAGCGAATTTCCAGTTCAGGTCTACATGCGGCCTGAGCATCAATCCGCCGCCGACCAGGGCGGTGCCACCGCCGCCGCCGCCGACATACATGCCGGTCTCCAGCACCAAATTAGTAAGCAGCGGCTTTCTCCAGGCCAGTTCGCCGCCGCCGGTGAAAAATCCGCCGCGTTTGCCTGTCAGCGCGCCATAGGCGGCAGGACCGGCATAAATTTCAGGTGCGACTTGCAACAGATAGCTGCCGCCGACCATGCTCATAGGCTCTTTGCCGGGTAAATCTATCGATTCGATCCCTATCCGAAAATAGCTAGTCCTGGTCTTCAAGATATCGGCGACCGGGACATCCGCTCCTCCCTCGGCAAAGAGCAGGGCGGGGGTGAGGCACGAAACTAAAGCTAGGTTCTTGATAAAAGACATAAGAAGTCGCATAAATTAAGAGTGGGCAGATTATACACTTAGGGCCACTTACTTGGCACATTGACATTAAATCCATGTCCGGCCAACGCCGCGTCCGGCAAAATAAGGCGCCAGGCGATTCGCGCTTCCCATGTCAAGCGCTTGCATAAGCTCAGTCAGTCTAAAACGACGACCCTGGCTGCGCCAGGAACGCCAGCTCCGCTTCAGTAGAGGCCCGGCCGAGGATCGCATTTCTGTGCGGAAAGCGACCGAATCGAGCGATTACCTCTTGGTGCCGGCGGGCGAAATCGAGGAAGCCGTCGAAGATTTTTTTATGTCGCTCCGCTGCCAGTTTTTCATACTGCGCCACGGCCAGTTGCTGATCTGCCAGCGCTTCGGAATGTTCGAGCGGCAGGTAAAAAAACACTCTTTCTATCGGCCGTAATGCCAGATCGTCGCCGCGCTCTATGCCGTCCTTGCATAGCCTGAGCGCGATCGCGTCGTAGCCGAAGGCCTGTGGCGTAGCGCGGTACATATTGCGCGGAAACTGGTCGCATAACAAAATCAGCGCCAGCCGGCCATCAGGGGTCGCCTCCCAGGTTGCCAGCTTGCCTTGCGCGGCATCGGCGAGCGTGGCGGCAAAGCGCGTGCGTATCTGCTGGTCGGCGGCGGCGTCTTTGGCCCACCAAAGCCTGGCTTGCGTGGTGGCGGTGACGGCGTCATCCGGCTCTTTGCCGAACCAGAATTCTGTGATGCTGTCTGAAGTTTCCATGTCGATTTCCTTAGGGAAACGCAGATTAAATCAAAAGGCGTCATTCCCGCGAAAGCGGGAATCCATGTAAATCAAGCACTTAGGTGGATCCCCGCTTTCGCGGGGATGACAAATTCCGGTTAACTCCGTGCTTCCTTAGTGACGAGCCCGTTTCGCGCGGCAGCTATAAAGCTCAGAGCTCAGAGCTCAGCCTCGGCATCCAGCGCGAGCTCGCCTTCCACCCCTAGCAAAGTCTGCGCAGCTTCCGCCGGCAAAGCCTCTACCGCCTTCAGTTTGCGGCTCATCTGGCGCGTGCGCACTTCGGCCTGGTCGATGTTCTTGGCGGCGCGTTCCAGCGTGGCCTTGGTGGCAGCCAGCACGTCGCCGAATTTGCCGAACTCGGTCTTGACTGCGCCCAGCACTTGCCAGACTTCGGACGAGCGCTTTTCCAGCACCAGGGTGCGGAAGCCCATCTGCAGGCTGTTCAGCAAGGCCGACAAGGTGGAAGGCCCGGCGATAGAGACGCGGCAAGTGCGTTGCAATTCGTCGGCCAGGCCGGGGCGGCGCATGACTTCGGCGTACAAGCCTTCGGTCGGCAAGAACAGGATGGCGAAATCGGTAGTCAGCGGCGGCGACAGATATTTCTCGGAAATGGTCTTGGCCTCAAGGCGGATTGCGCGCTCCAGCTCTTTGCCGGCTTGCGCCACGCCTTCGGCGTCGGCGCGTTCGGCGGCGTCCAGCAAGCGCTCGTATTGCTCCTTCGGGAACTTGGCGTCGATCGGCATCCAGACTGGCGCCTTGTCGTCTTCCTTGCCGGGCAGCTTGATGGCGAACTCGACCCGCTCGCCGGTACCGGGGATGGTCTCGACGTTCTTGGCATACTGATCGGACGTCAGCATCTGCTCCAGCACCATTTCCAGCTGCACCTCGCCCCAGGTACCGCGCGTTTTGACATTGGTCAGCACGCGTTTCAGGTCGCCGACGCCGATCGCCAGTTGTTGCATTTCGCCCAGGCCCTGATGCACTTTATCGAGGCGATCCGAGACCAGCTTGAACGATTCGCCGAGGCGCTGCTCCAGCGTCGCATGCAGCTTTTCATCGACAGTCTTGCGCATCTCTTCCAGTTTGCCGGCGTTATCGGCCTGCAGCTGCTGGATTTTTTGTTCCAGCGTGGCGCGGATCTCGCCCATGCGCAAGGCGTTCGATTCGGTCAGGCTGGCGAGGGTCTGGTTCAGGCTTTCGGCGAAGCGCTTCAGGCTCAGTGCTTGTTCCTCGCGCGCCTGTTGCGCTTGCGAGATCAAGGCCAGCCGCATTTGCTCGAGTTGCTGCGCATTGGTTTCATTCAGCTTGACCAGCTGCTGGGAAAACGCGTCGATCTGGCTATTTTGCAAGGTCGCGACGCTGGTCAGCTGCGCCGCCAGCGTCTGCTGGAATTGGCTGAAATTGCCGCCGAGTTCTTGCCGCGTGGCTTGCGCGGTGGATTGCACTTGCTCGCGCAAGGAGCGTTCCGAGCGCTCCTGCGTCTGTTGCTGCTGTTGTTGCGCCTGCTGGAGAAACGCCTGCAGAGCTTGCAATTCTGCGCCGCCGTCAGCCTTGCGGCTACTCGCCAGCAAGATCAGGTTCAACAGCACCAGTACGGCCAGTATGGCCAGGGTCAGGATTTCAATTAAATTCATAGCTTCATTTATGTCTGTTTATGTAGGATGCGCCATGCGCACCGCCTGCTACCTAGGGAAACGCAGATTAAATCAAAAGGCGTCGTTCCCGCGAAAGCGGGAATCCATGTTAATCAAGCACATACGTGGATCCCCGCTTTCGCGGGGATGACGAAATCCGAATAAATCCATGATTCCCTAGCCGTAATTACTCCGCCTTATTCCGCATCCAATCCGCCGTCTGATAAAACGACTGCATCAGATGCTGCTGCAATTCTTCCGCTATCCCCACGTCCTGCATGGCCCAGGCCATGCAACGCAGCCACTGGTCGCGTTCATCGCTGGCGATGGCGAAAGGCAGGTGGCGCGCGCGCAGGCGCGGGTGACCGAACAGCGAGATGTACAGATCGGGTCCGCCCATCCAGCCCGACAAGAACCAGAACAGCTTGTCGCGCGAACTATCGGTGGGGCTGGGATGCATGGCGAGTATGCCGGCGAATTCCGGCTCCAGCTCCATCAAATCGTAGAATCTATCCACCATCTCGCGCAGCTTGTCGGCGCCGCCGATCAGGGTGTAGAGATTGGAGACGGCACCTGCTGCCGCTGCATGGTTTGTTTCGGTGTTCATTGCTGCACTTCTTCAACGATTAAAAAATTTTGCGGCGCGCGAAAAACCCGCCGCAGCTGCCTGTTTCTGGCATTTATATGGGAGTATGTTTAAAAATCACCTTATTGTCAGCGTCTTTAAACGCTTTAAAAAAATACTACCCCCTAGTATATTCCATAGCGCAAAACCCTGCCGGGGACGCCTTCAGCCCTCGCGCAAGCTCAGCAAAGGCGGCTGCCGCAAGACATTGCGCAGCCCGGCCCAGGCGCCGATCAGCGCGCAGGCGATGCCTGCCAGCAAGCCTGCCAGCCACACCAGCGCCGAAAAGTTCCAGTCGAAATGAAAGCTGAAGCGCGCCAGCGCCCAGCCTGTGGCCGAAGCGCCGCCGGCGGCCAGCACGCCGGCCAGGCTGCCTATCAGCAAAAATTCTACCCATTGCGCTTGCGACAATTGCTTGCGGGTAGCGCCCAGCGCGCGCAGCAAGGCGGCTTCGCGCACGCGTATATCTTGCGAGCCGGCCAGCGCCGCGTACAGCACCAGCACGCCCGAGGCCAGGGTGAATACGAATAAAAATTCCACCGCGCGTATCACTTGATCGAGCACGTCTTGCAACTGGCGCAGCATGGCGCCGACGTCGACCACGGTCAGGTTAGGGTAATCCTGCGTCAGCCGGTTCACAAACGCCATCTCGGACGGCGGCAGATGGAAGGCGGTGATCCAGGTCTGCGGCAGATCGGCCATCGCCTTCGGGTTGATGATGACGAAGAAGTTCACCCGCATCGTCCCCCAATCGAGCTTGCGCAGGCTGGTGATGGCGGCGCTGACTTGCTGGCCGGCGACATCGAAAGTCAGGCTGTCGCCCAGCTTCAGATTGAGCGTCTTGGCGATACCCTCTTCCACCGAGGCTTCGGCCGCAGCGGCAGCTGCGCCGGCGTCGCCAGTTTCACTAAACCAGCGGCCGGCGCTGATGGTGTTGGCGGGCGGCACAGCGCGCATGGCGGACAAATTGAATTCGCGGTCCACCAGGCCGCGCGCGCGGTCGTCGGCATAGCTGGCGGTGACGACAGGCTGGCCGTTCACCTGGATCAGGCGGCCGCGTATCATCGGGTACAGCGCCGGCCGGCCGAACGGCTGCAGGCGGGCGGCGATTTCCGGTTTCTGGTCGGGCTGGATATTGATCACAAAATGATTCGGCGCATCGGCCGGCGTCGATTTCTTCCAGGCCGCGATCAGCTCGCCGCGCACCACGGTCAGCAACAGCAAGGCCATCAGGCCCAGCGCCAGCGCCACGATCTGCACCACGCTGGCGCCGGGACGCCGCTGCAAGCCGGTAATCGCAAAGCGCCAGGCGGCATGCACGCTGATGCCGCGCAAGCGCTTCAGCGACGCCATCCCCAGCCATGCTACCAGCGCAAACAACAGCAAGCCGGACAAGAAGCCGGCGGCGATCAGCAAGCCGAGCTTGACGTCGCCGGTCTGCCACAACAGCATGCCGACGAACATCCCCAGGCCGAGCGCGTAGGTCGCCAGCGTCAAGGGCTGCGGCGCATCCGGTTCGCGCCGGATCACGCGGTTATGCGGGACATTGCGCAATTGCAGTATCGGTGGCAAGGCGAAGCCGATCAGCAGCAACAAGCCGGTGGCGCCGCCCTGCACGGCCGGCAGCCAGCCGGCGCCCGGCAAGTCGTTGCTGAGCAGCTTTCCCAGCCATTCGAGCAAGGCGTAATGCGCGGCGAAACCGAGCGCGACGCCGGCCGCGCTGCCGGCCAGCCCGACCAGCAGGAATTCGAACAGATACATGGCCGTAACCTGGCCCTGCGTCAGCCCGAGGCAGCGCAGCATAGCGCAGGCGTCGAGGTGGCGCAGCATGAAGCGGCGCGCCGCCATCGCCACCGCCACCGCGGCCAGCATGGCCGACAATAAGCCGACCAGCGACAAGAATTGCTCGGCCCGGTCGAGCGTGGCGCGCATTTCCTGGCGGCCCGATTCCAGCGATTCCAGCCTCACCCCCTTCAGGTTGCCGCCCTTGATCGCGTCTTGCAAGACCTGTTGAAACGCGGCGATCGCGTCCGGTTGGCCCGCCATCAGCAAGCGATAAGTGACGCGCGAACCGTCTTGCACCAGGCGGGTGGCGGCCAGGTCTGCCAGATTGATCATCACGCGCGGCGCGAAATTCATGAAGCCGGCGCCGCGGTCGGGTTCGGCCGCGATTTCGCCGGCCACGGTCAGCGCCAGCTCGCCCAGCCTCAATTGCTCGCCGGCTTTCAGGTTCAGGTTATACAGCAGCGCCGGCTCCACCCAGGCGGTGCCGGCAACCGGGATTGCGCTGACGGCGACTTCCGTCCCGCCCTGGCGCAGCCTGAGCTTGCCGCGCAAGGGATAGGCGCTGCTGACCGCTTTCAGCGATACCAGGCGCGAACGCAACTGCAGGTCTGTCCCCGCGATCGCCATGCTGGGAAACACCACGGTTTCGGCCATCGCCAGGCCGCGCCGGCGCGCCTCGTCCTTCCAGGCCGGATTGACCGGCTGATCGGCGCTGACCAGCAGATCGGCGCCCAGCAATTGATGCGCATCGCGGTTCAGTCCGTTGCGCACGCGATCGACAAAGAAGCCGACCGAAGACAGGGACGCCACCGCGACCATCAGCGCGATCAGCAGGAAACGCAATTCGCCGGCGCGCCAGTCGCGCAGGGTCATGCGTAGGGATAAACGGAGCATGCGTAGTCCATTAAAAGAAGGTATAGGGTGCGCCATGCGCAGCTAACAGCGGATCAGACTCTACGTCGTGCGCATGGCGCATCCTAGGCGGGTTCGCATTCTAGCGCCGCACTGAAATCCGCCAACAAATCCTGGGTATCCTCTATCCCGACCGACACCCGGATCAGCGCATCGGCTATGCCCATGGCGGCGCGGCGTTCTGCGCCCATCTCGAAGAAGATCGTATGCGCGACCGGGATCACCAGGGTGCGGGTGTCGCCCAGGTGGGTGGCGTTGATCGCCAACTGCAGGCGGTTCAGGTAGTCGAAACAATCGATGTCGGCGCGCAGCTCGAAGCTGAACAAGGCGCCGTAAGCGCGGAACAGCTCGCTCGCCAGCGCGTGCTGCGGGTGCGAGGGCAAACCGGGGTAATGCACCACCGCCACGCGCGGATCGGCTGCCAGCATGGTGGCCAGCGCCAGCGCGTTCGCACATTCGCGCTCCATGCGCAAGGCCAGGGTTTCGGCCCCGACCGCGATCTGGTGCGCGGCTTCCGGCGCCAGCGTCGCGCCGAAATCGCGCAAAGCCTTGGCGCGGATTTGCGCCATGCCCTGCTGGCGGGCCGGCTGCTTACGGAAATTGACGGCGATATTCGGAAACGCGCTCCAGTCGAACAGCCCGGTATCGGTCAGCGCGCCGCCCAACACATTGCCGTGGCCGGCGATGTATTTGGTCAGCGAATTCATCACCAGACCGGCGCCCACCGCTTTTGGCTGGAACAGATAAGGCGAAGTCATGGTGTTATCCACTACGTACAAAATCCCGCGCGCACGGCACAGCTCGCCGATGCGCCGCAGATCGGCGATCTGGGTGCGCGGATTGGCAACGGTCTCGACAAACACCATGCGCGTGGCCGGCGTCAGCGCGGCTTCTACATTCGCGACGTCGGTCGCATCGACAAACGCCACGTCCACGCCCTGCCCCGCCACGGTCTGCCACAGGCTATTGGTATTGCCGAATAAAAAAGAAGAAGAAACCACCTGATCGCCCTGC
>JACPWS010000094.1 GCA_016196925.1 Burkholderiales bacterium
CACTGTAGGGACGAGCCGCACGCATCCGGTCTTGCGCCTTGCGCATTTTGGATGCGGCGACCATTTCCATCGCCTTCGTGATCTTCTTCGTATTTTCTACGCTCTTGATCTTGCCACGTATCTCTTTACCTGCAGCCATGATTATGGACTCCTTCTAGCTACAGTAAATTAATAGGCGCCGGATTTTTTGAAATCAGCAATCGCGACAGTGAGGGCGGCTTCGCCATCTTTGTCGAGTTGCTTGGTTTCTTCTATCTTCTGCAACAAGGCAGCGTGGCTGGTCTTCATGAAGTTGTGCACACCGGCTTCGAACGCCAATACGCTCTTCACAGGGACGTCATCCAGGAAGCCCTTGTTCACCGCGAACAAAGTGACTGCCATCAGGGAAATCGGCAAAGGAGCGTACTGAGCTTGCTTCAGCAATTCAGTCACGCGCGCGCCGCGATCGAGCTGCTTGCGGGTCGCTTCGTCGAGGTCGGAAGCGAACTGCGCGAACGCAGCCAGTTCACGATACTGGGCCAGATCGGTACGGATACCGCCGGACAGGTTTTTGATAACCTTGGTCTGGGCTGCACCACCAACGCGCGACACCGAGATACCGGCATTGATCGCAGGACGGATACCGGCGTTGAACAAGGAAGTTTCCAGGAAGATCTGACCGTCGGTAATCGAAATTACGTTGGTAGGAACGAAAGCGGAAACGTCGCCAGCCTGAGTTTCGATGATAGGCAGGGCTGTCAGGGAACCGGTCTTGCCTTTGACTTCACCGTTAGTGAATTTCTCGACGTAGTCTGGGTTGACGCGCGCGGCACGCTCGAGCAAACGCGAGTGCAGGTAGAACACGTCGCCTGGATACGCTTCGCGGCCCGGTGGGCGGCGCAGCAACAGGGAAACCTGACGGTAAGCCACGGCTTGCTTGGACAGATCGTCGTACACGATCAATGCGTCTTCGCCGCGGTCGCGGAAGTATTCGCCCATGGCGCAACCGGAGTAAGCGGACACATATTGCATCGCGGCCGATTCAGCGGCAGTCGCAGCGACCACGATCGTGTATTCCATCGCGCCCTGCGCTTCCAGAGCGCGCACCACGTTCTTGACGGAAGACGCCTTCTGACCGATAGCGACATAGATACATGTCACGCCCTGGCCTTTTTGGTTGATGATGGCGTCGATCGCTACCGCTGTCTTACCGGTCTGACGATCGCCGATGATCAATTCGCGCTGACCGCGACCGACCGGTACCATGGAGTCGATAGACTTCAGGCCGGTTTGCAAAGGCTGGGAAACGGATTGACGGGCAATAACGCCAGGCGCGATTTTTTCGATCGGGGCGCTCAATTTCGCATCGATAGGACCCTTGCCGTCGATAGGCTGACCGAGCGCGTTAACTACGCGACCGCGCAGTTCTGGGCCGATAGGCACTTCCAGAATACGGCCGGTACATTTAACGGTGTCGCCTTCGGAGATGTGCTCGTAGTCGCCCAGAATAACGGCGCCGACGGAATCACGTTCCAGGTTCAGGGCCAGGCCGAAAGTATTGCCTGGGAATTCCAGCATTTCGCCTTGCATCGCGTCGGACAGACCGTGGATGCGGCAGATGCCGTCGGTAACGGAAATAACCGTACCTTGATTGCGGATCTCAGCCGTGTCGCCAAGGCCTTGAATCCGGCTCTTGATCAGCTCGCTGATTTCAGATGGGTTGAGTTGCATACTAACTCCTAATATTTATGTCGTTCTTACGCGGTCAGGGCGGCGTGCATTTTCTGCAGCTTGGCACGTACCGACGTATCCAGCACCTGATCACCAACCACGATGCGCACGCCGCCGATCAAAGCCGGGTCGACTGTGACGCTGGGGTGCAGTTTGCGGCCAAATTTCGTTTCCAGGGTGCTCGCCAGCTCGCTCAACTGCGCTGCCGTCAATTCGAAAGCACTGGTCACTTCTGCATCTGCTGCGCCTTCGTGGGCGTTTTTCAGAGCATGAAATTGAATAGCGATTTCAGGCAACATAGTCAGGCGGCCATAGTCAGCGAGTGTGTTGATGAAGTTTGTGGCTTCAGCGGTCACCGGAGATTTGAGCGCAGACAGGAAAATCTCAGCTTTTTGAGCAGCCGAGACTTTTGGGTTGTGTGCAAGAGCTTGTACATCGGGATGCGCGCCGGCTTGCGCCATCTCGGCAACCAGGTCCGACCAGGCGGACAGGTTACCGGACAGGGCAACACGGAACAGCGCTTCTGCGTAAGGACGAGCGATCGTTGCGAGTTCGGCCATGATTACAGCTCGGTTTTCAGTTGGTTCAACAGATCGGCGTGAGCGGATGCATTGACCTCACGTTTCAGAATTTGCTCGGCGCCTTTGACTGCCAAAGTGGCAACCTGGTCGCGCAATTCTTCGCGTGCTTTAGTAACTTGATTGACAGCGTCGGCTTGGGCGGCAGCGATGATGCGTGCGGCTTCGGCGGCGGCTGTGTTTTTGGCTTCTTCGACGATCAGCTGGGCGCGTTTTTCTGCGTCCACGATGCGCTTCTGGCCTTCGTCACGGGCGCCAGCCAGTTCGACTTGCACACGCTTTTCGGCAGCTTGCATCTCGGCGCGACCACGGTCGGCGGCTGCCAGTCCGTCTGCGATTTTCTTGGCGCGCTCATCGAGCGCGTTCATCATAGGCGGCCACACGAACTTCATGGTGAACAGCGCCAGGATGAAGAAAACCCCAAACTGAACGAACAATGTTGCGTTTAAGTTCACGGTAATTCCTTATCTAAATGGATCTAGCCGGAAGCCTTAGGCTTCCGGCAGGAGAAGGAAAGACTGATTAGCCCTTGAATGGGTTAGCGAACGCGAACAACATGGCGATACCAACACCGATCAGGAACGCAGCGTCGATCAGACCAGCCAGCAAGAACATCTTAGTTTGCAGAGTGTTCATCAATTCTGGTTGACGTGCAGACGCTTCCAGATACTTACCACCCATGATAGCGATACCGATACAAGCGCCGATCGCGCCCAAGCCGATGATCAAACCGCAAGCCAAAGCAACAAAAGATAAATCAGTCATGACATTTCCTTAAAAGTTAAAAAATAATAAAAAGCTAAAATCAAAAAACCAAAACTAAAACTGGAACCAACAAAAAAACTAATACTAAAACTTAGTGCGCTTCATGGGCCTGACCGATATACACCAGGGTCAGCATCATGAAAATAAACGCTTGCAAGAACACGATCAGGATGTGGAAGACCGCCCAGGCCGAACCGGCGATCAGATGGCCGAACACACCGAAAGGCGTGGCCATCGCACCCAGCAAGGCGATCAGCAAGAACAGCAATTCGCCGGCAAACATGTTGCCGAACAGACGCATACCGAGCGAAACGGTTTTTGCCGCGAATTCTATCAATTGCAGCAGCAAGTTGAACGGCGCCATCTTGATGCCGAAAGGCGCCGAGATCAGCTCATGCAGGAAGCCGCCCAGGCCCTTGATCTTGACACTGTAAAACAACATCAAGGCAAAAACGCCGATGGAAATACCGAGGGTGCCGTTCAAGTCGGCAGTCGGGACCACGCGGTGATGGGCTTCATGCGGAATGCCGAGCAAAGGGAAAATCGCTTGCGAAAACAAGTCTACCGGTAAGAAATCCAGCGAGTTCATCAGGGCCACCCAGACGAATACGGTCAGCGCCAGCGGCGCGATGAAAGCGCGGTTGCCGTGCACGATGCCCTTGGATTGCTCTTCCACCATCTCGACCAGGATTTCTACCGCGGCCTGGAAACGGCCCGGTACGCCGGAAGTCGCCTTACGCGCCGCCAGGAACAGGATCAGGCTGCCGAGCACGCCGGCGAAGATGGACCAGAATATGGTATCGAGGTTGTACAGGGAGAAATCGACGATCTTGTCTTGGTGTTTGGTCGAGAAATGTCCCAGGTGATGGACGATATATTCTGACGCCGTTGGTGCGTGCTCGGTTGCGCTCATGGTCGTTGTCTAAAGAGTAAAATGAAATAACTTTTCAGTACTACGATGAAGGCGATCAGAAAGGCCGGCCAGTTGACATCGCGGTACCAGTGGACAACCGCAGCCATCAGCGCAATTGTCAATGCAATCTTGATAAACTCACCGATGAAAAAACTCATCGGGTTCGCTCCTCCCGGCTTCCGGGCGCTCATAGTCAGGCGCAACGCGAAAAAAGCATTGGGAAGGGCGCAACACAAGCCGCCGAACAGGGCGGAAAGTGCCGAGGAAAGGCCGCCTAGCACGCCGGCCAGCACCGCCACGACCAAAGCTGCCGCCAGTTGCAGCAGTACGATACGGGCCATGCTTTTTTCCTCGCTCTGCAGATGAGGCTTGATATTGCCGCTCTTGCCACGATATTGAGGCAGCGCAAATTCTCGCCAATCAAAACCACGGAATTATACGTGGTAGTGCGTAACATCGTCAAACGTTAATGGACGCATCAAAATGAGACAGCCGCGATTTTTTCGGGCTTAGCGTCAGGACTCTGTCAGCTCGTTGAGCCAATGCCGGCCTTGCTGCCAGGCGCCGAGGCCGGACTCGCCATTGATGTGGCCACGCGCACCGAGATGGTGAAATTCGCCGCCCCAGGCTTGCGCCCATGCCTGCGCGCGCGGCATTTCGCACCAGATATCATTCTCCGAAGCAACAATCTTGCTGGCAAATGGCAAGCGCGTTAAAGGCATGGGCGCAAAGCTGGCAGCCGGGAATTCACGGCGCTCGACATCGGGCGGCGCCACCAGCAAGGCAGCCTTGACGCGCTGTTTGTCGTGCACCCCGGGCATATCCAAGGCCACCCACCAGGCCACCAGCGCGCAGCCCAGGCTGTGCGCCACCAGCACTACCTCTTGCTGGCTGGCGTTGACGGCGGCCGACAGGGCGGCCACCCAGTCCTCGCGTTGCGGCTGCGCCCAGTCGCGCTGCTGCACGCGCTCGGCGTTCGGCAGGGAGGCTTCCCACAGGCTTTGCCAGTGGGCGGGGCCGGAGTTGTCTATGCCGGGCAGTATCAGGATTTTCATGCGCTTATATATTGAGCGTTACTATTAAGCCCCCTCTCCCGCCCGCGGGAGAGGGTTGGGGTGAGGGTAGGCGAATTGCCCTAGTAAAACGCAGATTAAATCAAAAGGCGTCATTCCCGCGAAAGCGGGAATCCATGTACATCAAACACTTAGGTGGACCCCCGCTTTCGCGGGGATGACGACATCAGAATAAATCCGTGCTTCCCTAGATTGCAAAAACCAGAAAGTTTTTTCATCGCAGGTGCAAATTTCTAGCAATATTTGCAGCCGCCCTCACTTGCAGTGCGCATACTCGCTTGCAAGCGAGTATTGCTACGCAGGCGAGCAGCAGGCTGCTCGAATTCCCTGCTACGCCCCCCCGGCCCCTCTCCCGCGAGCGGGGAGTTAAACCCTTACTGGCCGCGTAGCTTGAGGATAATGCCGTCCAAGGAATCGAGGTCGGCAAAGTCTATGATCAGTTGCCCCCTACCCTTGCCGCCCATCTTCAGGGCGACCTGGGTGGTCAGCAAATCCGACAGCTCTTCTTCCAGACGCGTGATGTCGCGCGATTTTTCGGCGCGGGTCCTGGCCGGCGCACTCGCTTCGGCCGTGCTGCGCGCCACCAGCTTTTCCGCTTCGCGCACCGACATGCGCTTGGCGACCACCTGATTCGCCAGCTGGATCTGGGTCGCGGCGTCGGTCGCCAGCAAGGCGCGCGCATGGCCCATGTCGATGTCGCCGGCCATCAGCATGGTCTGCACCGGCTTGGCCAGGTTCAGCAAGCGCAGCAGATTCGAGACCGCGCTGCGCGAGCGCCCTACCGCATTCGCGGCTTGCTCGTGGGTGAACGCGAAATCGGTGATCAGCCTGTGTATGCCCTGCGCTTCTTCCAACGGGTTCAGGTCTTCGCGCTGGATATTTTCGATCAGGGCCATGGCGGCGGCGGCCTGGTCGTCTACATCCTTGACCAGTACCGGCACTTCTTCCAGCCCGGCCAT
This sequence comes from Burkholderiales bacterium, assembly GCA_016196925.1. Classification (GTDB taxonomy): domain Bacteria; phylum Pseudomonadota; class Gammaproteobacteria; order Burkholderiales; family Burkholderiaceae_D; genus Undibacterium. The sequence goes on from JACPWS010000094.1 coordinate 5,999, forward strand.
TTGCGAAGCGCGATAACGCCGTTCGCCGGCGATGATTTCGTAGCGGGTGGCGCCGTTGTTATGGCCGATAGGCCGCACCAGGATAGGCTGCATCAGGCCCTGGGCCTTGATCGAGGCGGCCAGCTCGCTGAGCGCGCCCTCGTCCATGCGGGTGCGCGGCTGGTATTTGCCGGCCTGCATTTGCGTGACCAGCAAGCTGGTCGGGGCACCGTTGACGGTAGGCACGGCTTCGGCAAAATCGCCGGCCCCGCCCAGCAAGGCGTCCAAGCCGCGCCCCAGTCCTTTTTGTTTCTTGATTGCCATGTTATTTACCCAAGAGTTTAATTCTGTCTACCATTTCCGCACCGAAGGCGATGTACGCCTGTGCGCCCTTGGACGCGGGATCGAACACCACGCCCGGCATGCCGTAGGAAGGCGCTTCCGCCAGCCGCACATTGCGCGGGATCACGGTCTTGAACACCTTGTCGCCGAAATGCTGCTCCAGCTGATCGGACACCTGCTGCGACAGCGTCATGCGCGGATCGAACATCACGCGCAGCAAGCCGACGATCTTCAAGTCGGGATTCAGGCTGACCGAGACCTTCTTGATGGTGTTCGCCAGATCGGACAAGCCTTCCAGCGCATAGTATTCGCATTGCATGGGGATGATCACGCCATGCGCGGCGCACAAGCCATTCAGGGTCAGCATAGAGAGCGCCGGCGGACAATCGATCAGGATGAAGTCGTACTCGGCGCTGACTAGCGCCAGGGCATCCTTCAGGCGCTTGTCACGGTTTTCCAGCGCCACCATTTCAACTTCGGCGCCGGCCAGCTCGCGGTTGGCCGGCAAGACATCGAAGCGGCCCGATTCGGAACGCTGCCGCGCACTAGCGACCTCCGCCATGCCCAGCAGCACTTCGTAGACGGAAGCGGTCAGCTTGGCCTTGTTGATGCCCGCGCCCATGGTGGCGTTGCCTTGCGGATCGAGATCGACCAGCAATACGCGTTGATCGAGCTTGGCCAGACCCGCCGCCAGATTGACGGTGGTGGTAGTCTTGCCTACCCCGCCTTTTTGATTCGCAACACAAAAGATTTTTGCCATAGAGATCCTTGTTGATTCAAAGCGGGGTTTTGTTGATGAAAACCAGATGGCGCTCGGCTTGCAGGCCGGGCACCGTTAAGGGCTGTACTGCCGTAACTTGCCAGCCGGACGGCAAGCGTTCGATTTCCTGCGCGGGTGCGACACCTTTCATGGCGATGAATTGCCCACCGTCGGCCAGCAAATGGCCGGACCAGTTGATGAAGTTGCACAATTCGGAAAAGGCGCGCGAGGTGATCACGTCGAATTTGTCTGACACTTGCAGTGCCTCGACCCGGCCGGTATGCACCGTGACATTGCCCAGACCGAGTTCGGTCTTGGCCTGGGTCAGGAAAGCCGTTTTTTTGCTGACCGTGTCTATCATAGCGATCTTGATGTCGGGATAGGCGATCGCCAAAATCATGCCGGGCAAGCCGCCGCCGGCGCCCACGTCCAGCACGTTCTTTGCTTCTCGGAAAGCCGGCGCGGCCGACAGCGAATCCAGCACATGCTGCCTGACCATCTCTTTCGGATCGCGGATCGCGGTCAGGTTGTAGACGGAATTCCATTTTGATAATAATGACAAATAAGCAAGCATTTTATCGACTTGTTCATTGCTGAGTGGCAAGTTCAGTTGCTGTATGCCCTCTTGTAACATCGCTTTCAATACTGCGCTTTCTTGCAGGCTCATTTTTCCTCACTGCTTTCTGCCACGCTGGCGGCGGCAAAGTCTTTGAAACCACGTTTTTTCAGGTGCACTAGCAGTAGCGAAATCGCGGCCGGGGTCACGCCCGAGATGCGGCCGCACTGCCCCAGAGTTTCCGGCTGGTGCTGGTTGAGTTTTTGCCTGACCTCAATCGAGAGGCCATTCACTTCCATGTAATCGAAGTTGGCCGGCATTTTCAGGTTTTCGTAGTGGGCATGGCGCTCGACTTCCCTGGCCTGGCGCTCGATATAGCCGGCGTACTTGACCTGGATTTCGACTTGCTCACGCACCGCTGCCTCGGCCACGCCGGGGCCGGCCAGCTGCTGACCTTCCGTCCCGAGCAGACCCATCAGGCTGTCGTAAGTTACTTGCGGGCGGCGCAACAGATCGGCCAGCGAGTATTCGCGCTCCAGCGCCTTGCCGAGCACGCGCTCGGCTTCGGCATCCGGCAACAGACGCGGGTTGACCCAGCTAGAACGCAGCCTTTCCATTTCACGTGAAACGGCTTCGCGCTTTTGCTCGAACATGGCCCACTGTGCATCGCCGACGCAGCCGAGCCGGCGACCGATCTCAGTCAGGCGCATATCGGCATTGTCTTCGCGTAAGCTCAGGCGAAATTCGGCGCGGCTGGTGAACATGCGATACGGTTCCTGCACGCCCTTGGTAATCAGGTCATCCACCAGCACGCCCAGATAAGCCTCGTCGCGGCGCGGCACCCAGGCCTCGCGCCCCTGCGTTTGCAAGGCAGCGTTCAGGCCGGCCAGCATGCCTTGCGCGGCGGCTTCTTCGTAACCGGTAGTGCCGTTGATCTGGCCGGCAAAGAACAAGCCGCTGATCTGGCGGGTTTCCAGCGAAGCCCTGAGTCCGCGCGGGTCGAAGTAATCGTATTCGATCGCATAACCGGGACGCAGGATGTAGGCGTTTTCCATGCCGCGCATGGAGCGCACCAGTTGCAGCTGCACATCGAAAGGCAGGCTGGTCGAGATACCGTTAGGATAAAACTCGTTGGTGCTCAGGCCTTCCGGTTCCAGGAAAATCTGGTGCGATTCCTTGCTGGCGAAGCGATGGATCTTGTCCTCTATCGATGGGCAATAGCGCGGCCCTACTCCTTCGATCACGCCGGTGTACATCGGGCTGCGGTCCAGACCGGCGCGGATGATGTCGTGCGTCTGCTCATTGGTATGCGTAATCCAGCACGGCAACTGGCGCGGATGCATGGAAGTATGGCCCATCACCGAAAACACCGGCACCGGATCGAGGTCGCCAGGCTGTTCCTGCATCACGGAAAAATCGATGCTGCGGCCATCGATGCGCGGCGGCGTGCCGGTTTTCAGGCGGCCTTGCGGCAAGGCCAATTCCTTCAGGCGCGCCGACAGCGACACTGCCGGCGGATCGCCGGCGCGGCCGGCGGCATAATTGTTCAAGCCTACGTGGATCTTACCATCCAAAAAAGTACCTGCGGTCAAGACTACGGCACGGGCGCGGAAGCGGATACCGACTTGGGTCACGGCGCCGACTACCCGGTTGCCTTCCACCAGCAAATCATCCACCGCCTGTTGGAACAGCCACAGATTCGGCTGATTTTCCAGGCGGCTGCGGATCGCCTGCTTGTACAGGATGCGGTCGGCCTGGGCGCGCGTGGCGCGTACCGCCGGACCCTTGGACGAATTCAGGATGCGGAACTGGATGCCGGCTTCATCGGTGGCGATCGCCATTGCGCCGCCCATGGCGTCGACTTCTTTCACCAGATGGCCCTTGCCTATGCCGCCTATGGACGGATTGCAAGACATCTGGCCCAGGGTCTCGATATTATGGGTCAGCAAGAGCGTAGCTTGCCCCATGCGCGCGGCAGCCAGCGCAGCTTCGGTGCCGGCATGACCGCCACCGACGACAATCACATCGAATTCTTTAGGATAAAACATGGGAAACTTTAAGTGAACAACGGACAGGAGGCACGATTATAGTTTGTTTTGCGAAAGAATCCCTGTGCGCATGAAAATCGGCGCAAATTTCGGCGCGATTGTTTCACGTGAAACCATGCTTACATTTCCAAAATCAGTATGCGTGCCACTGTTTCACGTGAAACATTCAACGCAAAAACGCGTCGTAACTGGTCTTGCAGATCAGCGCCAGCACCACCAGCAAGAACATCTTGCGCACAAAGCTACTACCATGCTTGATCGCCAGATGGCTGCCGGCCATGGAGCCGGCGACCCCGCAGGCCGCCATCGCTAGCCCAAGTTGCCAGATTACATGGCCACTGACACCGAACCACAACAAGGCGGCACCATTGCAGGCCACATTAAGCAATTTGGCAACCGCCGAAGCGCGCAGGAAATCGTAGCCGAACCAGCGTATGAACAGGAACATCAAAAAACTGCCGGTGCCGGGGCCGAAGAAGCCATCGTAAAAACCTATGCCCGCCCCCGCCGCCATCGCCCACAAATTTTCATGCGCGGCGCTGAACAGCGGCTTATGCTGCGCGCCGAAATCCTTTTTCTTGAAGGTGTAGAGCGCCACCGCCACCAGGATGAAAGGCAGGGCCTTGCGCAGATAAGTCGGCGGAATATGCGTCACGGTAAATGCGCCGGCAAAGGCAAACAGGAAAGCCATGGCCGCCGCCGGCAGGACCATACTCCAGCGCAGGCGCACCGCCTTCAGGTAATTGCGCGCCGCCACAGCCGTGCCCCAGATACTGGCCAGTTTATTGGTTCCCAGCAAGGTGGCCGGCACAGCTCCGGGCAGCACCGAGAACAAGGCCGGCACCTGTATCAAACCACCGCCGCCGACCACGGCGTCGACGAAGCCGGCACAGAAAGCGGCCAGCGCTAAAACGAGTATATCCATCATGATTTTTTTATTAAGGCTGCAGACGCCATGCAAAGGGAAGCCTGTGAGCATAGCAAGTCTTAGCCGCTTATGGCTAAGCTATTCCCAAGTTTTCCAGAGCCAGCCTTGCACCGTAGTAGCGCCGCGGGTTTCCAGCCTGCCCTGTCGCAAGCCGCATGAATACGCGCTCTGCAGCCCACAGCGCTACAGCGGCAATCCGCTTCGAATTATTTGCCGGTCAAGATACTCAAGGCCGCTTTTTCCGCAATCATGATGGTCGGCGCATTGGTGTTGCCGGAAGTGATGGCCGGCATGATGGAGGCGTCCGCCACCCGCAGGCCGGCGATGCCGCGCACCCTGAGCTGGCTGTCGACCACGGCCATGGCGTCGTCGGCGCGCCCCATCTTGCAAGTGCCTACCGGGTGGAAAATCGTGCTGGCGATAGCGCCGGCGGCCTGCGCCAGTTCTGCTTCGCTCTGAAACATCACACCCGGTTTCAGCTCTTGCGGTGCGTATTTCTGCAGCGCCGGCGCAGCTGCGATGCGGCGCGTCAGGCGCAGCGAGGCGGCGGCGATACTGCGGTCTTCCGCCGTGCTCAGATAATTCGGCGCGATCTTCGGCGCCGCCAGCGGGTCGGGGCTGGCGATGCGCACGCTGCCGCGCGAAGTCGGGCGCAGGTTGCAGACGCTGGCGGTGAAGGCCGGGAAAGCGTGCAAAGGATCGCCGAATTTTTCCAGCGACAAGGGTTGCACGTGGAACTCCAGATTCGGCCTGTCCTGGCCCGGGTCGGAGCGGGTGAATGCACCCAGTTGTGAAGGCGCCATGGACATCGGCCCGCGCCGCAACAGCGCATATTCCAGACCGATGCGCGCCTTGCCGAGCCAGCTATGCGCCATCTGGTTCAGCGTCCGGGCGCCGCGGATTTTATACACGCTGCGGATTTGCAGATGGTCTTGCAGATTCGCACCGACGCCGGGCAAGGCATGCAGCAGCGCCACCCCGGCTTGCTGTAAATGCGCGCCCTCGCCTATGCCGGACTGTTGCAAAATCGCCGGGCTGCCGATGGCGCCGGCCGCCAGTATCGTTTCGCTAGCCGCCTCGGCACACCAGCTGCGCCCGCCGCCTATGAATTCCACGCCTGCGCAGCGCCAGCCTTGCTGGCCTTGGCTGAGGCGCAGGCGCTGCACCTGGCAGCCGCTCATGATAGTCAGGTTAGGGCGCTTGGCGGCCGGTTTCAGGAAAGCCTGAGCGGCGTTCCAGCGCAGTCCGCGCCTTTGATTCACGTCGAAATAGCCGCAGCCTTCGTTATCGCCGCGGTTGAAATCTGCGCTGGGCGGGATGCCGCTCTCGGCCGCGGCGGCGCGAAACGCGTCCAGAATTTCCCAGGACAGGCGCTGTCGGGCCACGCGCCATTCACCGCCGCCGCCGTGGAATTCGTTCGCGCCGCGGTAATGGTTTTCGCTCTTTTTAAACAGCGGCAGCACCTGCTGCCAGCGCCAGCTGGGGTCGCCAATCAGCGCGGCCCAGGCATCGTAATCCTGGGCCTGGCCGCGCATGTAGATCATGCCGTTGATCGAGGAACAGCCGCCCAGCACCTTGCCGCGCGGGTAAATCAGGCTGCGCCCGTTCAGGCCGGCTTCGGCCTCGGTGCGGAACATCCAGTCGGTGCGCGGATTATTGATGCAATACAGGTAGCCGACCGGGATGTGGATCCAGACGTAATCGTCCTTGCCGCCCGCTTCCAGCAACAGCACTTGCTTGCCCTGGTCTTGCGACAGGCGATTCGCCAGCACGCAACCGGCCGTGCCGCCACCTATGATGATGTAGTCGTATTGGCCGGCGCTCTCCATCTCAGGCCGCCGCGCCGGCTTGCCGCGCTTCGGCCACCAGCGCCGCCACCAGCTCGGGCGTGGTGGCACCGCCGGCCATCGGGGCCTGGACGATGGGGTAAGGGCAAAGCTCGGTGATGTCGCGCATCATGCTTCCTTGTTCTCGATTTAAGGTGAAATAATGGGGGTATATGTAAAAATAGCGCTATCGTCTACGTATATAAAGGGAGGTTTAAATATACTCCCCCCTAGTATTTTTACCGAAAAATGCAAGCCCGGCGGCGGTTCTGGCGGCGGCGGGCGCATTTATCAACATCCTATAAACAGCTTACCAACACGCTTATCAACAACTTTATCCACTGCCATTTTTGGGTTTTTCCGGCAACTGTTTTATCAACCGTCACACGTGCGCCTCACTTCGCCACCGGCATCGTAAATTCCGCCCCCTCGTCTATGCTCTCCGGCCAGCGCTGCATCACCGATTTATAACGTGTGTAAAAGCGTAGGCCCTCTTCGCCATAGGCATGCACGTCGCCGAACAGCGAGCGCTTCCAGCCGCCGAACGAATGCCAGGCCATAGGCACCGGAATCGGCACATTGATGCCGACCATGCCGACCTCGATGCGGCGCGTGAATTCGCGCGCGGTATGGCCGTCCGAGGTGAACAGCGCCACGCCGTTGCCGAATTCGTGGCGGTTGATCAAGTCCACCGCCGCGGCGAAATCGGGCACGCGCACGATGCACAGCACCGGCCCGAAAATCTCTTCGCGCTGGATTTTCATGCCCTCCTCAACATGATCAAACAGGCAACCGCCGAGGAAGAAGCCGCCCTCGTGCCCTGCCACTTGCAGGCCGCGCCCGTCGACCAGCAAGCGCGCGCCTTCCGCCACGCCGGCTGCGATATACGCTTCCACCCTGGCCTTGTGCGCGGCGCTGACCAGCGGGCCCATCTCGGCCGCCGGGTCCATGCCGTTGGCGATGCGCAGCGCCCGGACGCGCGGCACTAAGGCTGCCACCAGCCGGTCGGCGCTAGCGCCGACCGCGACCGCCACTGAAATCGCCATGCAGCGCTCGCCGGCCGAGCCGTAGGCGGCGCCCATCAGGGCATCCACCGCCTGCTCCAGGTTCGCGTCCGGCATCACCACCATGTGGTTCTTGGCGCCGCCGAGCGCCTGCACGCGCTTGCCGCGGCGGCTGCCTTCGCGGTAGATGTATTCGGCGATCGGGGTTGAGCCGACGAAGGACAGCGCCGCCACGTCGGGATGCTGCAGCAAGCCGTCGACCGCTTCCTTATCGCCCTGCAAGACGTTGAACACCCCGTCCGGCAAACCGGCTTGCCGGAACAGATCGGCGATCAGCAGCGCGCAGGACGGATCGCGTTCCGACGGTTTCAGGATAAAAGTATTGCCGGTCGCGATCGCCAGCGGCGCCATCCACATCGCCACCATGAAAGGGAAGTTGAACGGCGTAATGCCGGCCGTCACGCCGAGCGGCTGGCGCAGGTTGTAATTGTCGATGCCGCCGCCGATATTGTCGGAAAACTGCGTCTTCAGCAGTTGCGGCATGCCGCAGGCGAATTCCACGATTTCTATGCCGCGCGTGACTTCGCCCATGGCGTCCGACCACACCTTGCCGTGTTCGCGCGTGATCAGGCTGGCGATGTCGCGGCTATGTTGTTCCAGCAGTTCGCGGAACTTGAACAGGATGCGCGCGCGCTTCAGCGGCGCGGTCTCGGCCCAGGCCGGTGCCGCCGCCTTGGCGGCCGCCACCGCCGCCAGCACCTCGGCGGCGCCCGCCAGTGCGACTTGCGCACAGACCTGGCCGGTGGCCGGATTAAATACATCCAGGCGGCGCTCGCTACTGCCGCTCAGCAAGCGGCCGGCAACGTAATGCGGTATCAAAGCGGGAGTAGTCATAAGCAAACCTTAAAAACTAGAAAGAAGAATATCCTCAAGATTAATCGAGAGCACGCGGCGACTCCAATCAGATATTATCAATATCAATATAAGGATAGCTGATAATGGACTTCACCCAGTTGCGCGCCTTCGTCACCGTGGCGCGCGAAGGCAACCTGACCCGCGCCGCCGAGCGCCTGCATGTGACGCAACCGGCGGTCAGCCTGCAAATCAAAACCCTGCAACAGGCGCTGCAACTGCAGCTATTCAGCCGCAGCAGCGGCGGCATGCGCCTGAGCGACGACGGCGCCAAGCTGTTGCCGTATGCCGAACGCGTGCTGGCCGGCCTGAGCGAATTCCGCCAGGCGGCCGACGCCCTGCATTCCACCGTGTCCGGCCAGCTGGCGATAGGCACCATCCTCGATCCCGAATTCACGCGCCTCGGCGACTTCCTGAAACGCCTGGTGGAAACCTACCCGCAACTCTCTACCCGGCTGCAACACGGCATGTCGGGCTGGGTCTTGCAACAGATACGGGCCGGCACGCTCGATGTCGGCTTTTACCTCGGGCAGCCGCCCGACGACGGCAAGACGCCCTTGCACGCGCTGACGCTGACCAGCTTCACCTATCGCGTGGTGGCGCCGGCCGGCTGGAAAAACCGCGTCAGCGGCCAGGGCTGGCCCGCGCTGGCGCAACTGCCGTGGATCTGGACCCCGCCAGCCTCGGTCCACCATCGCTTGCTGAGCAAGGTGTTTGCCGGCTGCGGCCTCGCGCCGAACAAGGTGGCGCTGGTCGACCAGGAACCGTCGATGCTGGACCTGGTTAAATCGGGCGTGGGCCTGAGCCTGATCCGCGATTCCATCGCGATCCGCGAAGCGCATGCGCACGGCCTGGTCATCGCCGACGCGGTCAGCGTTTCCACCGAACTCAGTTTCATCGCCCAGGAAAAGCGCAAGGACGAAGCGATGATCGCCGCCAGCTTCAAGCTGCTCGCGCAAAGCTGGGGCTTATTCTGAAGACGCATGCAAAAAGGCTGTCGCAACGTCAATAACGGCGTTATATTTCTGGAATCAAGTGAACTTTGAGGTTGGCTTATGTCGGGAATGCGAAATACCGGTCTTGCGCTTTGCCTGAGCTGCTGCAGCCTGACTGGCCTTGCCGAAAACATCAAACTGGTGGTGCACGAATTCCCGCCATTTAGCTACACCGACCTGAAGAGCGGGGAAATCCAGGGGATGTTGGTGGAAAAAGTCCAGGAAATCCTGAAACGCGCCGGCGACAGCTACAGCATAGGCATTGTCCCGAACATTTCCAGCACTTCGCTGGCGCGCGCGTTGCAAGCCGCTGCGCTGAACGAAAACACATGCAGCTTCGGGGTGCACCGCACGCCGGAACGCGAAAACCTGTATAGATGGATAGGCCCGCTGGCGACCGACGCCTGGGTGCTGTACGGCAGAAAAAACACGCCGCGCACGTTGAAAAGCCTGGAAGATGCCAAACCGTATGTGATCGGCTCCTTCAAAAGCGCCGCCTCCGGCATCAAACTCGCCGAACTAGGCTATAAACTGGAATTTGCCAACAACGATGAGGATAACCTGCGCCTGTTGGTCAACGGCCGCATCGATTACTGGAATTCCTCGGAATTGCACGGCCTGGCGGTCGCGCAGCAACAAGGCCACGCCAACGACATCAGCCGCGCCCTCAGGTACAAGGACATAGAGCTGTATATGATATGCAATCTCAACATGGATAAACAAAAAATTATCGTGTTTAACAAATTCAACAAAGAAATCGACAGCGACGGCAGCATGGAAAAACTATTCAATAAATACGGAGTCCGGTAATGGCGCGCGCCACCAAGGCCAGCGCCGCCGTGCACCGTCTGCGCGAGCGCAGCAATAACGCGCCATATTCCATGGTCAGCATGGCGGACGGCCGCCTTTACCTGATCCTGGCGAACGACAGCGAGACCCCGGAAATCATCAATGCGCCGCTGGAACTCGACGAATTCGTCGCCTTCGTCAACAGCCTGCATAAACAGCCGGCCAAGAAAGCCAGCAAACTCGATCTGGCATTCGAAAAAAAATTGCGCGACAGTACGCGCGACTAAGCTGACCGCTAAAAATACTCAACCGAAAAAAGGAAATACGATGAAATTACGTTTATGCCTGACCGCACTTGGCTTGTCCGCGGCATTATCGGCCGGCCTGGCGGCCGCCCAAAGCAGCGCCGAAACGGCGGCCGAAACCACGGCCCCAAAAATCGTCGTGCAAAAAATCGATGAAAAAATCGGCGACGGCAAGGAAGCGCTGGCCGGCAGCACGGCCACCGTGCATTACAGCGGCTGGCTGCACGATCCCCAGGCGCCGAAACAACATGGCAAGGCTTTCGACAGTTCGGTCGGGCGCCAACCGTTCAGCTTCCCGCTCGGTGCCGGCCGGGTCATCAAGGGCTGGGATCAGGGTGTGCCCGGCATGAAGGTGGGCGGCAAGCGCACGCTGATCATACCGCCCGAACTCGGCTATGGCGCACGCGGCGCCGGCGGCGTGATCCCGCCGAACGCCACCCTGATTTTCGACGTGGAATTGCTGGACGTCAAATAAGGCGGCAAACCGGTTTAACTCTCGGCGACCAGCACGGTTTCGGTGGAATAAATCGCGTAAAAAAAGATCGATAGCACAAATACCGTCGCTATCGTTCCACCGAAAAACAAGGGGCTGAGTCCGGCCGGGAAAATATACTGATACCAGCCGAATAAACTGCAGATCACCATGCTGACGTAGGCAAACGTAAACAGGCGCCGGCTCTTGCGTATGGTTCCCAGTGCAATCAGCATCAAGACCAGCAAAGAAGCTGTAAAACTGAATATTCCAGACACGGGCAACTCCTAGGAAAGCGTCATAGTTTAATAATAAAAAACCAATGCTAGACTATAACAAAAACATGCTTTTTTACCAGCATATTAAATAATTTTCATTAATTTATCTTTTTTGCCACAGGATCTCTTATGGCTTATCTGCTTGCGCTGGATCAAGGCACGTCCAGCTCCCGTAGTATTATTTTCAATGACCAGGGCCAGCCGGTCGCTTCCGCCCAGCAAGAATTCCGCCAGATTTTTCCGCAACCGGGCTGGGTCGAGCACGATCCTATGGAAATCTGGCAAAGCCAGCTGGCGACTTGCCAGCAAGTGCTGGCGCAGAGCGGGATCAAGGCCGCCGAGATTGCGGCGCTGGGCATTACCAACCAGCGCGAAACCACCGTGCTGTGGGAGCGCAGCACCGGCCAGCCGCTGTTCAATGCCATCGTCTGGCAAGACCGGCGCACCGAAGCGTACTGCGACCAGCTGCGCGCGCAAGGCTATGCCGGCCGGATACAGGAAAAGACCGGGCTGATCCTCGATCCGTATTTTTCCGCGACCAAACTCAAATGGCTGCTCGACCATATCCCCGGCGCGCGCGCACGGGCCGAGCGCGGCGAACTGGCGTTCGGCACCGTCGACACCTGGCTGGCCTGGCAACTGAGCGGCGGCCGCCTGCATGTGACCGACGTCAGCAATGCCGCGCGCACCATGTTGTTCAATATCCATAGCGGGCAATGGGATCAGGATCTGCTCGACTGGTTCGAGATACCGGCCGCCGTGCTGCCGCAAGTCCACCCGTCCAGCCACCGTTACGGCGACACCGGCTTGTTCGGCGACGCGATCGCGATCGCCGGCATCGCCGGCGACCAGCAGGCAGCCTTGTTCGGCCAGGCTTGCTTCAGCCCCGGCATGGCGAAAAACACTTACGGCACCGGTTGCTTCATGCTGATGCATACCGGCAGCACCTGCGCGCAATCGCATAACGGCTTGATCAGCACCGCCGCCTGCCAGACCGGAGCCGAGCCGCAATATGCGCTGGAAGGCAGCGTATTCATCGGCGGCGCCGTAGTGCAATGGCTGCGCGACGGCTTGAAGGCGATCCAGCATTCGCCCGATGTCGAGAAACTGGCGGCCAGCGTGCCCGATTCGGGCGGCGTGGTGTTCGTGCCATCGTTCACCGGCCTCGGCGCGCCGTACTGGGTGCCGTCCGCCAAGGGCGCCATCCTCGGCCTCAGCCGCGGCACCACGGTGGCCCATATCGCGCGCGCCGCGCTGGAATCGATCGCCTTCCAAAGCACCGCCCTGCTGCAAGCGATGGTCAGGGATGCCGTTTCGCCTATCACCGAATTGCGGGTCGACGGCGGCGCGGCGGCGAACAATCTCTTGCTGCAATTCCAGGCCAATCTGCTAGGCATACCGGTGGTACGCCCGAAAGTCACGGAAACCACGGCGCTAGGCGCGGCCTATCTGGCCGGACTCGGCGCCGGCGTCTACCGCAGCATGGAAGAATGCGCTTCGCACTGGCAGGTGGAACGGCAATTCCTGCCCACCATGAGCCGCGACCAGGCCGCAGGTCTGATGGCGCAATGGGAAAACGCGGTCGGCAAGGTGCGTTAGTGTTGTCCACGAAAGCCACGAAAAAATCGTCGCTCAACGCATACTGCTCGTCGTATGCGTGAAGGTACTACGCGCATTTCATTTTCGTGGTTTTCGTGGACAGAGATTTTTAATCTGGCCGGATTGCTGAAGCTGTTCGCCCCGTTTATGGATAAAATGATGGGTGCAGATTTCGAAGCCGGCTTGATCCACTTAAAAAAACTGGCCGAACAACACTGATTCCCGGTCTACGCTGGCAATATCGGCGAGCGCAGATTGCCCCGGTATTTCCCCCATAAAGAAATAAGCTGTATGAAATTCAAGTTTGCCCTGATGCTGGCTTTGCAATTACCGGCTAGCGCGCCGTATGCCGCAGCGCCGCCCGCCTCCGGCAGCGCCCCGCAAGCGGCCGCGCAAGAAGTATTTGTCGTCGCGCCGGCCGACTTGCCGGCACAAGCCCAGGGCGTGCCTATCGACACCCCCAAGTTAACAGAACCACAAGCGCGCGCCGGCAAGCCGGTCAGCGCCGCCCAGGTATGGTCAGGCCCGGTACCGCTGCCGCTGCCTTTATGGATCTTGCTGGCGTCCATGCCTGTGATTGCGATCGCCTATTTTGCCTATCAATTACTGCTGTTCATCCAGGCGCGCCGTCGCCGTCTGTCGCACACGCATTCGCAAAAATAAGTCCGACAGGCTCCCGGCCCGTTGCGGGCCATCCTCCCCTCCCCTCCCCTCCCCTTACGCCAGCCTGGCGCCATTCTGACGCGGCGCTGAGCCGCCGCATGCATCCTTACAGGCCGCAACGGCTGCGCACGCCAGGATGCCGCCGGCATACGGTCTAATCCGGCCGCAGAGCGCCTCAGATACCCCAGATGCGCCAGGCATCCGCACGGCATCGCGAGAATTGCGCATGCGCGGCTGCCAGCGGGGCCAACAGGCGTTTTATGCGCAACGCTCAGGGAAAACCAGTAAGTGCAAAACCGGAGCAGCGGCAAAAGAAAAATTTTTTTTGTAACCAGCCGGAGATGAAAGTCCTCAGTGCTCCGCGGTTAGCCGGACGAAGAGCCTGCACCGACGACGCGCTGGCGGCAAACCGCCGCTATTTCCCCAGCCGCTGTGGATAAGTGTTTGCATATCCACAGCGGCGACTGTGCAAAACTCACCATCTTGTCCCCGGACGAATATTTATCCCAAAACTGTCAGCTCCGGGTACAAGGCTTATCCGACCGCTTATACTCGCAATAACTTGTTGATTCTGTGGATAAATACCCAGTTATCCACAAAAAACAGCGGCGTTAACTATTACTACTATATATATGTAAACCAAGATATTTAATTGAACCCGGTTTTGCCTTTTCTCGTAAATTGAAACCCGTCTTAAAAACTAAGACCTCGTTTTATCGCTTACCAAGCGACCTTGCCAGTCGCAAACGAATTCCGGCTTAGACATTTCATTGTCTGCAAAAATAAGGAAAAAAAAATTTAGTTTTATTTGCTGCCCGGAAAAAATGGTCCGCCGTAATAATTGTCGAGGCCTGGCGAAAAGCCGATTTTTTTTACAAGCCGGGTTTTTACCCATCTTGGACGTGAAATGCGGCGTATTTTCAATTTTTCTTGTGGATAACTGCGGCTATATCCACTGCATAAATTGTGAGCAAACCGGGTTTTTTATTGGCCAGCCAATTTTGTCCAGATTCTGTTCTTGCTCTATACAGGCATTTTTCACCTGCTTATAAAATCCGTAAACAATTGATCTTGTGGATGTTTACCGACTTATCCACAGAAAAACGGCGGTGTTAACTATCACTACTATGTATATATATACTTATTATTCTTAATTTATACCGGCAGCAAAAGAAGCTGTCATTTTGAAAATCAAAATCACTTACAATTCAATTTTCATAAAAAATCCAAGGAAAACATGCGTATTTTGTTAAGTTTTATGTTGGCGACGGCTTTGATGGCAGGTCAGGCACAAGCCGCCAAGCCGACCGAAGCGTCGATTAAAGAAGTATTTGCATTAGCCAACACGCAAGCGCTGATAACAAGCGTAGAGGGGCAAGTCGACGGCATGACTAAAAACGCGATGCAGCAAGCCTTGAAAGACCAGCCGGCCACGCCGCAACAGCAAAAGGCGCTCGACAAGTTTCAAGCCAGGATGATGGCAATATTCAAGGAAACGATGAGCTGGGATAAACTGGAACCGATGTTCGTAGAAATTTACAGTACTACGCTGACGCAGGAAGACGTCGATGGCATTATCGTTTTTTACAAGTCGCCGGCCGGTCAGTCTTTTATCAGCAAAATGCCGGTCATCATGCAACATTCCATGGGTATGATGCAGAAAATGATGACGCCTATGCAAGAAAAAATCATGCAAGCCGCCAAGGAATTCGGGGAAGAAATGGATAAATTGGACAAGCTGGACAAAAAGAAATAATTTCCAGAAATAAAACGCCGCTACGGCGCAAATAAAAAGCCCTGATAAAAATCAGGGCTTTTTATTTTAATTTCAGCTAATTTTCGATAACTAACCGCTAATTAGCATTAATTACGACCAGCATTTTAACTTTGCAAAGTCATCAGGCTCGCATTGCCGCCGGCCGCGGTGGTATTCACGCACAAGGCGCGCTCCGCCAGCAGGCGCCATAACGGCACTTCGTTATGTTCCTGCGTTTCTATGACGGACACGATGGCGCCATCCTGCAGCGCGAATACCGGTTTATAGCTGGCCAGCAAAGCGCCTTCTACCAAGGCGATTTGCGCAGCGCACGCGCCGGCTTCGGCCTGGACTATCTTGTTACGCACTTCTGCCGGCAATCCAGGCGGCAACAAGGCCATAGTTTGCGCCGGGAGTACCGGGGTATTGCCGGTGGCCAGCGTCGCTCCCAGCTGGTTTAACAGGCAGTTGACACTATTGGCGGCGCAGAAGATGCGGCCGCGCGGCGCAAACGACAAGGTATTGCGTTCGCCGGTAGGGCCGGGCAAGACCAGGGTCAGCTTGTACGGGTTGTGATGCGCGTAATGTTCGGCCAATTCAGCCATCTTTTGGTGGCCGTGGGTCTTGGCCCAGACCAGCAAGGCTTCCAGCGCCGGCGGCGACTGCTTTTCAAACACGGTATGCCCGCCCAGGTTGCCGGAAGGATTGCGTTGCAGGCGTTTCAGATACAGCGGGCCGCCGGCTTTCGGGCCGGTGCCGGACTTGCCTTCGCCGCCGAACGGCTGCACCCCGACCCCCGCGCCGACGATATTCCGGTTCACATAGATATTCCCGACATGGGCGCGCGCCACGATGAAATCTATGCGTTCGTCTATGCGCGAATGTATGCCTGGTTTCGTCGATGCGCGAATGTATACCGAGCGTCAGGCCGAAGCCGGTGGCGTTGATCTGGTCCAGCAGTTGCGGCAATTGTTCGCGCCGGTAGCGCAACACGTGGAGAACCGGGCCGAATACTTCTTTTTTCAGCTCGTCCAGATTCGCGATTTCCAGCACGGTAGGCGCGATAAACGTGCCGTCGCTGCAAGCCGGCGCCAGATCGAGCGTATGGAAAGACTTGGCCTTGGCGCGCAGGGCGTTGATATGGTTTTGCAGATTCGCTTGCGCTTCGGCGTCGATCACCGGGCCGATATCGGTCGCCAGCCGGTCCGGCTGGCCTATGCGCAGTTCCTGCATCGCGCCGTGCAACATTTCCAGGGTCTTGTCGGCGATATCTTCCTGCAGGCAGAGGATGCGCAAGGCCGAGCAACGCTGGCCGGCGCTGTCGAAGGCCGAGGACAGCACATCGTTCACGACTTGCTCGGGCAAGGCGCTGCTGTCGACGATCATGGCATTCTGGCCGCCGGTCTCGGCGATCAGCGGGATCTCGATATTTTCCGCGACCGAGCGTCTGGCCAGGGTGCGGTTGATAATTTGCGCGACTTCGGTCGAGCCGGTAAAGATTACGCCTTTCACGCGGCTATCGGCCACCAGCTGCGCGCCTACCGTTTCGCCTGTGCCGGGCAGGAATTGCAGCGCGCCGCGCGGCACGCCGGCTTCATGCAAGAGCTGGATCGCGCGGAACGCGATCAGCGGGGTCTGTTCGGCCGGCTTGGCCAAGACCACGTTGCCGGCTGCCAGTGCGGCGCCGACTTCGCCGATAAAGATCGCCAGCGGGAAATTCCAGGGGCTGATGCAGACTACCGGACCGAGCGCCAGCGTGTTCGGCAAATGCTCGACCTGGGCCGCGTAATAGCGCAGGAAATCGACCGCTTCGCGCACTTCGGCCAGCGCATTCGGCAAGGATTTGCCGGCTTCGCGTATAGCCAGCGCCATGAAATCCAGGGTCTGGGCTTCCAGTAAATCGCCGGCGTGCTTCAGGATGGCGGCGCGTTCCGCCGGGGCCGTGGTTTGCCAGTCGATCGCAAAATTTTCAGCGGCGGCCAGCGCCGTCTGTACATCCTGCGCATCGGCTTCGATGACCTGGCCCACCACGTCCTGATGCATGGCCGGATTCAGCACGGCGCGTGCGGCGCCGGCGCTGACTGTGCCGTGCAGTAAAGGCGCGGCATGCAGCGCCGCTTTGCTGCATTGCTCGAAGTGCGCGGCGATTCTTTGCAATTCCAGTTCATTTGAAAAATCCAGGCCGGCCGAGTTCTTACGCTCGCTGCCGAACAAGTCGCGCGGCAGGGCGATGCCGGGATGCGGGCTGCCGCCGAGTTCGCGCGACACTGCAATTGGATCGGCGATCAGCGATTCTATCGTCACGCTTTCATCCACGATCTGATTCACGAAAGAAGAATTCGCGCCGTTTTCCAGCAAACGCCGCACCAGGTAGGCCAGCAAAGTCTGGTGCGAGCCGACCGGGGCGTAAATGCGGCAAGGCTTGTCCAGCTTGTCTGCTCCGACCACCTGGTCGTACAGGGTTTCGCCCATGCCGTGCAGGCATTGGAATTCGTAATCGCTGACGCCGGCTTGCTTGGCCCAGGTGTAAATCGTGGACAGGGTCAGCGCATTGTGGGTGGCGAATTGCGGGTAAATCACCTCGGTCGCCGCCAGCAATTTCTGGGCGCAGCTCAGGTAAGACAGATCGGTGTACACCTTGCGCGTGTAGACCGGGAATTCGCTCATGCCGTCCACCTGGGCGCGCTTGATTTCGGCATCCCAGTAGGCGCCTTTTACCAGGCGCACCATGAACTTGGTGCCGCTGCGGCGCGCCAGGTCGATCAGGTAATCGATCACGAA